>CAIMFY010000034.1 GCA_903840415.1 uncultured Opitutia bacterium
ACTGTCCTCGGCGCCGGCCAAGACATCTCACCCGCCTTTGTCTCTCCGAGGTATATCACCCTTGCCAATCCACCAATCCCTGAAACCAATCCCTATGCTGCCATCCACCCAGCACTTTTAACGACGCCTGGGACATCCCGCTCGGTCTTTGCCTTGGACTCTTGGTCGGAATCGCAGCGTCGCTCGCCGCCGCGAAGGACAAGGGCCTCGACATCCTGATCTCAGCCGACGCGATTCCATCGCCGGAGGGTTTTCGCCCGAAGCCAGGCAAGCCGTTTCACTATCTGCTTTTTCAGAGTCGCCAGACCTTGGGCGATCCGGTTGGGGGCGTGAAATTGCCGGAGCCCGCGCTCTTTTGAGTTAGACAGCCGCTCGTTTTATCCAAAGCGGTGAGCGCGGTCCCAGGTCAGAATCGGGTGGTCGCAGAAGCGAGTCCATTCGACGCTTCCAACGTGTGTGGTTATCTTTAACGTTGGGTGAGATCCGCGCACCCTAATCTTTATGAAAACTGCCCTGGTTCAGCCCTACTTATTGTTTGGCGGACGATGCGACGAGGCGTTGGAGTTCTACCGGAGCGCACTTGGAGCGCAGATCGATTTTATCATGCGCTATGACGAAAGTCCTGAAGCTCCACAGCCGGGCATGGTACCTCCGGGATTCGAGCGGAAGGTCATGCACACGACGTTCCGCATCGGCGATTCCGTCCTCATGGGTTCGGATGGTTCCGAGGCGGGCACAAAGTTCAGCGGCTTCACTCTTTCTTTGAGCGTTTCGACTGAAGCCGAAGCTAGGCGCTTGTTTTCAGCGCTCGCAGTCGGCGGGACAGTCGGCCTGCCAATCGCGAAGACTTTTTGGTCGCCCTGCTTTGGCACCGTCACCGACCGCTTTGGCCTCGGCTGGATGGTCAGCGTTCTAGGCGAAAACGCTTAACAAGGCGCGAGAGCAAACGCCGATGTCTGCCAGGTCGGCAGCGGAGCAGCCCCTAGTGCCGCCGCCAGCGTGGCTCACCCATAACGTTCGGCAAACAACCTCGGCTCGATCGCATGACGCAGCTCCGGGTAGCCGTGACGGGGACGCTGCTCTTGCCGATTTGGTTTGCTCGCGGTGGATCAGAATCTGCCGTTTCAAAAAGGAACGTCTGCGGCACGCGCAATTTGCACGACGTCTTTTTCAACGGCTTGCGCGACGACGGTTTTCGCGCAAATCGTTGCGCGAGGTCTGACACCAAAGACGGTCCTCTTGAAACGCGCCAATCGTTCGGCGCGACCGTCATGGTTGGACGGCAGGCGGGCCTAGATACTTCCCCAAAAATGCCAAGACGGCCGATCTGAGATCGCACGGAAGCGGACGACCCTTCCAAGATGACAGATCGAAACCATGGCCGATATTCTCCATCAAGATGAGTTCGTGAGGAACCTTATATTGAGTAGAAATTCGGTCGAGTTCGACTGCTTGATGGTAGTCGAGCAACGGATCATCTTTTCCGTGAACGATAAAAATGGGCGGGGATTTCGAGGAGATATGGGTCACAGGCTGCAATAACCGCAATTCTGCTAACATAGACGCGGGAACAGCTTCCAACCGCTTCTTGATCTCGGGGACTACCAGAAAGTCAAATGTGCCGTAGAAGTCTCCGATGGCGTTCACCTCGCTAGACGTGCCGGGATACGGCTCCGTGGGCTCAAACGGCGCTTTCCCGCTGGTAAACCCAACCATCAAAGCGAGGGTGGCTCCGGCGGAGCCGCCGAAAATCGCGATCCGCGCGGGATCGACGTGGTGTTCTGCTGCATGAACCCTGAGGTAGCGCACAGCGTTCTTGGCATCCGCAATGTTCTGCCAATTGGCCTTTAGATCATTAGTCCACGGACCGTGGTTGATGCTGGCGCAGACATAACCTGCGCCAGCAAGGGTGCCGCAAATATTTCTCTCCCGTGGATCGCCTTTGTCGTGGCTGTTTCCATGAATCCAGATGATCGCCGGTGTTGGAGGATCCGATGCGCGACGTGATGGCAAATAAAGATCGAGCTTTTCGGTGCGACTCGGCTCCAAGTAGCTGACGTCCGCGACGAGCCGGAACTCGGCGGCACGAGATTTATGAATGCCGGCTACCAGAAAAAGACCGATCAAGGCCGCTGTGCTTCTCATCGAATTGCAGTTGAGATGAGAGCGAACTGGCGACGACTTGTCACCGGATTCACCTGCAGCCTGCATGTTCGTATCGATGGCCAAGCTGCTGCGCTTGGCGAGTTCAATTCAACCGGTCATCACTCCCCACCGCTGGACTACGAAATTCAAACGTGCCGCAAAGGAAGGTCATGGGCACAGGCGGTTGAATAACGTCTGGCTTACGTTAATATTTCTGCTTGCCGTTAATAGCTGATGTGGTTAAGAAGAGAGAATGATTCAGGGTTTCGCCGACACGATAACGGAGCAGATATGGAAGGGACAGGCAGTTCGCCGCATCCCGGCCGATTTGCAGCGCCAAGCGCTGAAGCGACTCTTGTATCTCAACGCCGCCAAACGCATCGAAGACCTCTATCAACCACCCTCCAATAATTTTCATGCACTTAAAGGCACCGGGCGCTATGCGATCAGAGTGAACCTGCAATGGCGCATTACGTTCACTTGGACAGAGGCTGGCCCCGCCTACGTCCTATTCGAAGACTACCACTAACTATGAAGCCAAAAATCCACTCCATTGCCCCGATCCACCCTGGTGAAATGATCAAGGAAGACTTCCTGTCCGACTATGGACTAACGCAATACGCACTCGCGAAGGCGTTGAAGATTCCGCACAGCCGGGTAACCGACATCGTGAAGGGACGGCGCGGCATCACGGCCGATACCGCCCTTCGCCTCGCCCGCTATTTCCAGAATTCCGCTGAATTTTGGCTCAACCTCCAAGCCGAATACGACCTGCGCACTGCCGACGCGAAGCGGATCGAAGCCGAAGTTCAACCGCATGCGGCCTAAGCCCGCAAATGACCGAGGGCGTGCCTCGGTTCGAGAGAGGGCCCATTGATTTTTCACGATCCCAGGGAAATGTGACCAAGCCGCATCGCTTGCCGGATTCGTGTTTCCGTCTCCATACGTTTTGGGCACAGACCGTTTTTCCAAAACGTCGTTCAACGACTTACGTATCCGCCAAAAATACACAAGTCGTTGAATTGAGATTCGTGCCAATATCGGTGGGAATAGAAACACGGAACCCGCGCCAATCCGGCGAAAATCAAAGCGTGGCCGTCCGAGAATTTCGAGCAACGCCAATCGCGGTGGATGGGCGAAGTGCGGGAGGAATCTGATTAAAAATGCAACTAGTGCAGGGCCGGGGAGCGGCGGCGATAAACGGCGACGCTGAGTGCGACGAGGCCGGCGAAGGCCGCGTAGGTGCCAGGCTCGGGGATAGCGCTGACAGAGACTGCAGCTCCAAGAGCGCCAGCGGGCGAGATGCTGTTCCAGGTGCTGGTGGTTGAACTGTAACTGGCGGTGGGGCCGTCCAAAGTGGAGCTAACACCCCAGGCCTTGGCGGATCCGGACGTGCTCGATACGACCAGCCAATAGGAAGCGCCGGAGGTTAAACTATAGTTTTGGGTGAAACCAGCCGATGAAAACGTGACCGTATTCGAGGCATTGAAGACACCGTTTGATCCCGAATAAACGTCGCTCCAATTTTGGCCGGAGACAAAAGTCGCGAGCAAGGCCGAAGGCAGGTGGGTTGAGCCTCCATTGTCGCTCCACAACTCGACGCTGTAAACAGGGGTGGCGGTGCCGCTCATCGTTAGATTGAGGGAGACGCTGGAAATCGTGCCTGAGGCGCCAGCTGTGAAACTTTGGCCTAGCATCAGCGCGCCCGTCCAATTTTGGACCGGGTTGGAAGACGAGGCTGCGAGATTGCTGTAAATCACGGTCTGCGCCCCAAGCCTCCCGGCCAAGAGGCAGGCAATTGTGATGAGCGCGAAACTATGGCGGAGGTGGTTGAATTCAATCATGCGGTGCGAGGGCCGGCTGATAAACCGTATATCTATCGGCTCGCTTGCCGGAAATTGAGGAGAATCGGCCGGTTTCCGCGCTAGAGTGAGCTATTCCGAAACGCCAGAATCCCAGCTCCCTGAGAATCTGAACCTCTGCTCCGAGTTGTTCGGCCGTTCTCGGACTCTCAATTTTCGTTGTCTACAAAACGAAGGAATTGGAAACGACTTATTCGCTGAGATTGGCCTCCAAAGATCAAGGCGCGCCGGCCTTACGTCCTTTCTTCTTAGGAATTCTGGCGCCGGGGGACGAAGTGCACGTCCAGCTTCGGCATCCGCAGCAGGAAGTATCCGGCACAAATCCACATCAGTAAGAGACTGAGCCACCCCACCGGCGACGCCTTCAGCGAAAAGACGCCCGGCGCGTCCGCGATCGCGCCCGGCACAATCGAGGTGGTGTTGTTGATCGCGGCATGCATGAGCATGCTGAGAAGGACACTGCCCTTGGTCTGGGCGTAGAGCCAGGCAATGGCCACCGACAACGCGGTCACGCCCAGCAGATAAATGGGGAACGACTGGCCCGCCTTGTCTGGTCCGGGCAGGAGGAAGAGCGGCAGATGCCACGCGGCCCAGATCACGCCCAGGAGGATGCTCGACCACCCGAGCCCGAACCACTCCACCATGCGCGGAAGGGCGTAGCCACGCCAGCCGGTTTCTTCCCCGGCCTGCACCGGTGTCGAAAGCATGATTGCCACGATGATGACGATCGGGCCCTCCTCTCCGAAGCGCGGCCACGCGCCCATCGCGAGGCGATGCACGAGTGCGGTTGCCAGCTTGATCGCGGCCAGGTAGCCGATGGCGAACACATACCAGCGCGCATTCACGTGCCACGCGAACAAGCGTTCGAGCAGCGCGCGGATGCCCGCTGTCCCATCGGCGCGCCTCGTGAGCCAGAGCGCGACCACGGCGGGCATGATGGTGCCGGGCAACAGCAACAGTTCGCTCGATCCCGACGGCGAACCGACTAACGAGGCGGCGAGCCAAAACGTCCACGTGCCGGCGAACGTCAGGAAGAAGAACGTGATGAGAGGCTTCATTGCACCGCGGGACTTCGCGTCCACCGAGAACTCAACGTTTACCAGCGTCGAGCGGAATCGAGGCGGCCTGAGGGCTGGCAGGGACGCCAGCGGTGATCCCCAGGACGGAGTTGGTTGCTGTATTGGTGAATTTGTCGATAATTGGGCACTTTCGAGAACCTGCCCAATCGTCGCATCGCGAAAACGTGCGTTTCTTTAAGGAACCTTACGGAAACGGCATATTTTGCCGAAGCCGCTTTCAACAAGTTATGGGATTTGTGTCCTTCGGTAACTCGCTGAACGTAGGCTTTTGCTAGATACCGTTGTCTTGGAAACGCGCCAAAACGACGCGGAGCCTTATTTCACCGCCGGCTTCTCCGGCGGATGCGTCTTGCGCCACGCTTGCGCGCGGGCATGGGCTTCGGTCAGGCCGAGGGTCGCCAGAAACTTCGCGAAGCGCGGGTCGCTGCGGATGGGATCGATAGCCGGCAGGTAGAGCCATTGATCAACGTCCATGGCAGTAACTGAGTCCTGATTCAGCGCGCCGAGGGCATCGGTAGGCTTGCCCAAAAACAGGAGCAACCGAGCGACGTCGTGCCGGCGCGGGTCGACAGCGGCAAAATGCGCTTCCGCTTCGGTACGGAGGCCTGACAGTGCCAGCACTTCCACACGATTATCCCGAGCCGGCCAGTCTTTTTCGAGAATCGCATTGAGTAACGCCGCCGCTTCCACACGTCGCCCAAGGCTGGCTTCTGTGATCGCTTTTTGCTGAATCGCCTGAACGGAGTCGGGCCGAAGTGCGAGCGCCCGATCATAAAGGGCGAGCGCCTCTGAATAACGTCCCGCATCAAGCGAGGCCAGAGCCCGATTGTCCGCGATCCGGGACGATAAGGGGTCGACTTCGCTCGCAACTGCTAATTCGACCATCGCTTCTTCAATTAGCCCCCTACTCATCAATACCCGGCCGAGCCACTGGTGGGCACTGGCGTAGTTGGCATTGAGTTTGATCGCATGGCGCAACTCGTGCTCCGCTTCCGGCAAATTCCAACCAATCCAGTTCGCGCTGCCGAGTGAGGCATGCGCCTCGGCCGAGTCGGGGTCGAGCTGCAGAGCCTGCTGTATTTTTGCGACAACCCGGCGCTGTAGCGGAGAGTCACGGTCGCCGAATCGGCCGGCATCGCCGGTATTCTGCCCGCGGGCTATCCATACGTCAGCCAGCGCCGCGTGGGCGCGGGCGAAATTCGGCTCGAGCGCCAGCGCACGGTTCAACATCTCTTCCGCGCGATTGTGGCCATCACTCGTGCGCAGATTCCACGCTTGTCGCGCCTGCACGTAGAGGTCGAACGCTTCCGGGTCCACGCTCGCTTTTGACGCGGCGGAACTCACTCCGAGTTTCAGCGACAGCTGTTTCGCGACGAGCCCGGCAATCTCCTCCTCTACGGCGAAGACGTCCTTCGCGTCGCGCAGGAATGAATCCGCCCACACCTGGAACCCGTCCGCCGCTTTGCTGAGTCGCGCCGAGATCTTCACCTTTTCACCCGCGCGCTGCACGCTGCCCTCAATCACATAGGCCACACCGAGCTGTTTCGCGATTTCCGGCACGGGCACGCTCTTGCCCTTGAAATAGAACGACGAGGTGCGCGCTGGCACTTTGAGGCCGGGGACTTTCCCGAGCGCGTTGATCAATTCGTCGCTGATGCCGTCGGAAAAATATTCGCTATCTCGCCCCGGACTGTTGTCGGCAAACGCGAGCACGGCGACGGATTTGTCGTTCGGCGCCGCGGATGAGGCGAGGCGTTGTTTGGCCTCGGCGACCAACGCTTCAAATTCCGGCGCTCCCCGCAGTTTGTCCCACCACGGGTCAAGCAGCAGCAGGTGATCCGTCACGAAGGAGCTGTAGTTGAGCGTCATCCGCAGATAGGGCACGGCGCGGCCCGCGTCGCCGCGAGCGGCGTAATAAAGTAAAAGACCTCGAGCGCGTAACTGCGTCGTATCCTCCCGCCAAGCCGTCTCGATCGGCGTCACGATCTGCTGCGCGGCAGTATCCTCTCCAAGCCACGCGAGGGTTATCGCCAAGCGCACCTGGTCGACGGTGTTGCCGGGCTGCTCGGCGAGACGTTGGCGTTGCACGGCTTCGGCTGCGAGCCACTCCTGGCGGGCCAGCCCTTCCTTGCCAGCGATCCGGTAGGCCAGCCCGGTGCTCCAGCCCTTCGGGCCCGCTACCAGCGTATCCTCGAAATAAGCCCGTGCGGTCAGCTTGGAGGTCGCGAGCACGCGGTCGGAATCGCGCTCCAGCAGGCCGCCCCACATCGCGAGATACACCGCGCGGTCCTCCGTGCGATCAGTGATCGGCAATGTCTCCAAACGATCCAATTCGGCCCGCATCCGCCGCAGATCGCCCCGGCCCGAGGCTTCCCACATCGCCTTGAGGAGCACCGCCGAGCCAAACGGCTGGATGGCGATCGCCGCATCGAGGTGCTCGAGCGACGCATTCACATTGGCCGGTGAAAACGGCTCGGGGTTGAATCCGATACCGGCGAAATCGTTGGCGAGCTCGTAATGGCAGAGCACGTTTTTCGGAAAGCGCCGCACTGTCTCTTCCATGAGCTGGCGGGCTTCCGATCGGCGACCTTCGGCCCGCAACGCGCGCGCGAGTTGAAGCCAGCTCCTAGCGTTGTCGGGCGCGGTCTTCGTCGCGCGGAGGGCAACTTTTTCTGCCTCCACGGGCAAACGCTGTTTTTCAAACACCAGCGAGAGCGCGTTGAGCGCATCGGCGTCGTTCGGGTCGAGGCCGAGCGCACGATTCGCATCGGTCTGCACGTCCTGCAGACGCCGGTCGCTCACGTCCCAATTGCGCATGAGATAGCACGCCCGCACCCAGGCGTGCACACTGCGCGCCCGCGCCAAATCGGGCGCGAGTTCAGTCGCCCGCTGCACGAAGGCCTCGGCCTGAGCGAGATCATCCCGCGTGAAACCGACCCGTTGCGTCAAGTCGTAGGCTTTGCTGGTGAGTTCTGCCGCCTCGGACACGGTTAGAACCGCCGGGTTCGCGCCAGGCGCGGGCGTGGCCGGCGGTGGGGACGATTTTTTCCACGGCTGCCAAAGCGCAAGGGCGACGATGGCGGCGGAACCGATGATCTTCGGCACGAGCCACGGGCGGCTCGGCCTGAACTTAGTTGGGGACGCGACGCCCTCGTCACGTTGAGCGGGACGGGGGCGTCCCGCCTCCAACCCAGATCCGCCGAGCAGCGTCTTCAATCGCGCGCAGAATTTCTCCGGCGTCTCGCCGCCAGGCAGGCGCGTCCATTGCACCTCGCGGAATTTCTCCGGCACAAACGCACCGGCGTCCGTCGTCGCGTCGATCACGACGGGCACGAGAAACGGCAGCGCCTCGTCCATGTCGTGCGTGCGATCGACGGCGATTTTCCATTCGCGCCGGAAATAGCCTTCGCGGCGGGCGTTCGTCGCCGCCGAAATCACCGGTACGAATAGCGCGCACGATTTGATCTGGCCGCGGATTTTCTGGTCCCACGCATCGCCACCGGTGAGCTCATTTTTGTCGAACCAGACTTCGACGCCCGCAGCGCGCAGCGCCACTGCGATGCGCTCCACCGCCTCCGCATCTTCGGACGCGTAGCTCAGGAAAACGGCACGATTGGCAGATGCTGGCTGGCTGTCCGGCATGAGTCAGTGGGTCGGAAACAAGTGACGTGCCAACGAGGAGCCGACCAGCCAAAAGCGGAAAGACCCCAGAAGTGGCCTACGCGAGCGAGCGGCCTAAAACGGCCGTTTCCGAAGGCAAGGATTTCGGGACGAGCCAACGTGTGAGGAAAGACCGGAAGGGCGGGCGGCTTCCTAAGCGGCGGCGATCAACTTGCCGACTTCACGCATTTTCGCACCGGTGGCAAGAAGCGCCCGGAATAACAGATCGAGCGATACATCTGCTTCAGCGGCCTCTAATTTCGCAATGCGCGACTGGCTCG
>CAIMFY010000035.1 GCA_903840415.1 uncultured Opitutia bacterium
GATGACGCCTCCGCTCTTTTTTCAACAGATGAAATTGGAGAGCCCGCCCCGCCGCGGACTCTCATGCGGTGGATCGGATTTCCGGCGGCGGGTGATAGATTCCGCCGAGCCGGTGATAGATTAGTGATAGGTCGCCGGCGAAGGCACCGGGGTTCGCATCGCAAATTCCGGAAGCTCAAGTAGCCCAAAAAAGAAGCCGCCCGTTCTATCGCAGGAAAAGAGGCTTACGACTGTATGGTGATAGATTTCCGCGAAAAGGTGATAGATAAGTGATGGATTAGGACCGGGTCGCCTTGGGCACGTAGCGCGTGCTCCGGCCCTGCCCAGTGACGTCCAGCAACTCAAGCGCGAGCAGTCCCTTCAAATCCCGATTCACGGTCAGATAGGCCACGCCGAAACGTTTCCGACACCAACCGCTGGTCACGAACCCGCTCTTCTGCACCTCGCGCATGATTTTTTTCTGCCGATCATTGAGCCGGGCCTCGACCGCCGGCGTGACCGGACCGGCCGCGACAATCGGCGCCTTGATCTTTTTGTAGTCTCCCGCCGGACCGGGAAACGTCACGACGAAGAACCCATCCTGCTCGCCAATCTGCGGCTCTGCGAGTCCGTGATTGAGCATCGCATCGCGCATGCGCGCAAAGCCGCTGCCCCGCTGCTCCATCTGGTCCAGCGTCGAGAGCGCCTGCGCGACGAGCGGATTGCGCGAACAAGGCCGGTAGTCCCCGCGCCGCAGCTTGGCGAGCGTCAGCGGGCGCGGCGGATAGCCGGGGCTGGCGATTTCAATCCGATCGCTGAAAATGCGCACGGCAATCTTGCGCGTGGCGTCGTCGTAGCTCCGGTGCGCCACCGCATTGAGCAGCGCCTCGCGGAGCGCGGGCACCGGGTATTCATCCAGCCGGACATTGTTGAGCCGGACGACCCGCCGCGGATGACACGTATGATCGTCGATGAACTTGAGCACCTGCTCGATCGCCACCGGCAACGGTGCGTTGACGTTGAGCTGCCCCTTCGGCCGGCCGCTGACGCGCTTGTCGTCGTAGGCATCGGCAAGAATCTCGCACTGCGGAAACCGGTCGGCCGGCCGTGGCGCGAAGAGCACGAACGCGCCGCCGGTCGCAAAATAAATCTCGGCCCCTTCGCCACGCACCGCGAGCCCGCGGGCATGGAGCGCCTCGGCGCCCGAACGAAAAATCCGCTCCGTCTCACGGCTCGCCGCATGTTGGTTGAACGCCGCGAGCAAAGCCTCATCGAGCGCCGCCACCGGCACATCCCGCAGGACCGCCGCCTCGAACCGCGAAGCGGCCTCGATGAGATGCTCGCCCTCCGCCACCTCCGCCGCCGTCGCACGGATTCCAAAATCTTCCGCCAGCGTTCGCGCCAGCGCCCGCAACACCTCAGGCTTCAAATCCTCCCGGTCGTGGAAACGCTTGTAGGTGTGGCCGGCCGCCTTGATCTCCTGTAGAAACGCCCGCGTCTCCGGTTTTCGGCCAGGCTCGTCTTGGCCCTTGAGAAACACGAGCGTCGGCAATTTCAGTTTTTGCGCGAGACGGTATTCGTGATGCGTCGCCGAGAGATCTCCGTCCAACGCGCCATATTCGGCCGCGACCATCAACACATAGACCTGGCAACAATGGAGCGCCGCCAGGTAAGGCTGCGCCGCGGGATGCGGCGGCGGCGGCTCCTTTTCAAACAGCACCGGGAAACAATGCTGCACCAGAAACGGATCGCTCGCAACGAGCCCCGCGATCGCCGTCCGCTCCAAATCCAGCTCCTTCTGCACCGAGCTGACGAAAACGTGTAGTTTTTCACTCATCCGCGGCCGACGCTACGCGTCAGGTGCCCCAGTCGTTTTTCAGGATGAGCCATGATTTCCACCACGATGATTTTGCTAGGCACCCGCCGTCCATCCGTCAACCCGCGGGGTGTGCATTCAACTCGGCCTGGGCCGCCC
>CAIMFY010000036.1 GCA_903840415.1 uncultured Opitutia bacterium
CACTCGCGTGCAGGAACGACCAAAAGGTCGCCGTGCCAGCGTGCGCGCTGAGTTGCTGGTCGGTGAACTCGATTTGGATAGACTGGCCGGCACTTTCAAATTGAATATTCTCGGCCACCGTTTGGTGAACCGGGCTCCCGCCCTTCGATTGATTAGGTTTCATTCACCATCAATCAGTTCCCAATCGGTGGCTCCCTTTCAACTGAATGGTTACGGCTTAGATGAGATGAAGCCAACGGTCGGCGACGTGAGCCGCCAAGTCGTGGCTCGAGCGTGGAGAATCGAATGTTGCTGAAGCCTTCTGATCGAGTCGACCATGCCACAAGAATGCACAGCCAACATTCTTGGTGAAATGCCAGATAACCTCCTGATGATCGGACCGCCCGGCTCGGGAAAATCCATGATCGCGAAACGCATCCCCAGCATGATGCCCGCGCCCACCCTTGATGAACAACTCGAAATCCTTAGCATCCATTCCGCCGCCGGCCGCACTATCAGCGGCGAGATGACGTGGGGCACGCGGCCATTTCGCGCGCCGCACCACACGGTATCCGATGTAGCCCTCCTCGGCGGCGGCACCATTCCCGGTCCCGATAAAATTTCGCTCGCGCACCACGGCGTGCTGTTTCTCGACGAGTTACCCGAGTTTAAACGCTCCGCGCTCGAAACGCTCCGCCAGCCTCTCGAAGACGGCGTCGTCTCCATCTCGCGCAGCGCCGGGAAAATCACCCTGCCCTGCGCGGTGATGCTCGTGGCGGCGATGAACCCGTGCAAATGCGGCTATCTCGGCGATCCGAAACACGAATGCCGCTGCTCGCCGGCGGAAGTCCAGCGCTACCGCGCCCGCATCAGCGGCCCGCTGCTCGATCGCATCGACCTCCATATCGAAGCGCCCGCGCTGGCGTTGGCTGAGTGGAGATCGGGAAAGCCCGGCGAATCCTCCGCCCCGCTGCGCGACCGCGTGCAGACCGCCCGCTCCCACCAGCACGCGCGCTTTCACGGCACGACGATCACCGCCAATGCGCGGATGACGCACGCTCAAATCCGCAAACACTGCACGATTGATTCCACGCTAGGCAATCTACTGCAGCAGGCGATGGAGCAACTCCATCTCTCGGCTCGCGCCTACGATCGCATCCTGAAAGTCGCCCGCACCATCGCCGATCTGGCCGCTACCGAAAGGATCGCCGCACCGCACCTGCTCGAAGCGATCGAATACCGATCAATTGATCGCACGGTGTTTCACTGACACCGATCCAGCTTGCGATCCGTTTCCCATGCGCAAACGCGAATTGTTTTTCCTGATTGGACTCTGGTCCGTCGTAATCGTCGGTCTGGCCGCTTGGGACGCGTTCCACTTGCTCCGCGGTTGGCGCGAGACGAACGAGTTTGATTTCGGTTCGGCTGGCGAACTGGCCGTCGAAATCTGCCTGTGGGTGGGAGGGATCGTCGGGACATTTTGGTTGCACCGCCGGATGCTCCTGCGGGGAAGCGAGCGGACCCAACTCCTTGCCGAAGTCGTCGCGAGCGAGGAGCGCTGGCGCTCCGCCTTGGATGCGGCCGGCGATGGCGTCTGGGACTGGAATACCCAAACCGACATCCTTTACCGATCGCCCCGATGGAAGGCGATGCTCGGCTATGCCGGGAATGAAATTGGCGACCAACTCTCCGACTGGGAATCGCGCGTGCATCCCGAGGATCACTCGGGTGCGATGGCGATTTTGGAGCGTCATCTCGCGGGCGAGACGCCGGTCTACCAGAGCGAGCATCGCGTGCGCTGCAAGGACGGGAACTACAAATGGATTCTGGCTCGCGGCCGAGTGGTCAGCCGATCGCCGGAGGGCCGGCCGTTGCGCGTCATCGGCACGCACCAGGATCTCAGTGCTCAGAAACAGATTGAGATCGCGCGGCAGGAGAGCGAGCGGCGTTACCGTCAACTGCTCGCATCGATCACGAACTACGTTTACTCGGTGGAATTGGTGGACGGTCAGCCCCACTCGACGACGCACAGTCCGGGATGTCTCGCCGTCACCGGCTACACCGCGGCCGAGTATGCGGCCAATCCGCTGCTTTGGATCGAAATGGTGCCGCTGGCCGAGCAGGCGGCCGTCGTCGCCCATTCCGCGGCCGCTCTCCGGGGCGAACTCACCGACCCGCTCGAACACCGCATCCGACACAAGGACGGTGCCATCCGCTGGGTGCGCTCCACGCTCGTGCCTCGACACAATGTTGAGGGAAAACTCATTGCCTTCGACGGGCTCGTGCAAGACATCACCGAACGCAAGCAGACGGACGATGCGCTGCGCGAAAGCGAGGCGCGGTATCGGCTGGTCGCGGACAACACGGGCGACGTGATCTGGCTGTTCGACTTTGTGGCGAATCATTTTACGTTCGTGAGCCCGTCCGTCGTGAAGCTTACCGGCTACACGGTGGACGAAAGCCTGCGGCTGGGTTTGCAGGACACCATGCCCGTGACCTCGGTCGCCGAGGCCACCGCCCGTCTGGCGACCCGCCTTGAGGCGCTGGCTGCGGGCGATGAATCGGCGCGGACACGAACCTTCGGACTCCAACTGCGGCGCAAGGATGGTTCGGTCGTAAATACGGAGTTAGTGACCACACTGATCACCGATACCGACGGTCGCGTGACACACCTGCAGGGCACGACCCGCGACATCACGGCGCGCAAGCAGTCCGAGGACGAACTGCGGCGGATCAGCCGTTGGCTGGAACACACCCAACGCATCAGCCGCGTGGGCGGCTGGACCATCGAACTGGCCACCAGCAAACTGTGGTTCTCGATCGAAGCCCGCCGAATCTACGGGCTGGGCGACGGTGAGTTTACGCTCGCCGACATCCAGAAAGTCCCACTCCCGGAATACCGTCCGGCCCTCGACCGCGCGATGCGGGACTTGGTCGAGCATGGAATTCTCTACGACATCGAAATTCAAATCCGGCGACCCGCGGATGGCGCCGTGCTCGATATTCACTCAGTGGCGGAACTCAGCCCGGAAGGCGATACGGTGATCGGGGTCATTCATGACATCACGGCGCGCAAACTTGCTGATGCGGCATTGCGCGAGAGCGAACACGTGCTGCAGGAGTCTCAAAAGGTTGCGGCCTTGGGCAGCTACTCGCTGGATATCGCAGCGGCACACTGGACCAGCTCGGTCATCCTCGATGAAATCTTCGGCATCGATGACCAGTTCGATCATACGACCTCAAGTTGGCTCTCACTCATCGCTCCGGCCGACCGGTCGATGATGACGGATTATTTTACCCTCGAAGTCCTCGGTAAAGGGCAGCGTTTCGACAAGCAATACCGCATCGTTCGCGAAAAGGATGGCGCAGAGCGCTGGGTGCATGGGTTGGGTCAACTGGAGTTCAACGCCGAGCACCTCCCCGTGCGGATGCTCGGGACCATCCAGGATATCACCGCGCGCAAACTCGCCGAATTGGCACTCTCCGATAGCGAGCAACGCTACCGACTGCTGGTAGAAAACTCGTCCTTCCCGGTCATCGTCTCCACGCTGACCACCGGACGCCTGCTCTTTGTCAACCAACGCGCGAAGGAATTCTACGAGTTGGATGAGCATAGCGGCGCGCCCGATTTATGGACGAATCCCCCCGATCGAACCAAGCTCATGGAAGAGTTGATCGCCGGCCACGTGATCGACCGGCGCGAGGTCGCTCTCCGCAGCGCTTGCGGCACGCCCCTCCGAGTGGAAGTCTCGGCGCGACTGCTTGAGTTCGATGGCCAACAGGCGATTTTCTCCGTGCATAACGACGTCACGGCACGCGTCCGGGCCGAGGCCGAACTTCGCAAACTCTCGCACGCCGTCGAGCAGAGCCCCGTCACTGTCATCATCACCGACCTCACCGGCGCCATCGAATACGTGAATCCGAGTTTCACCGCCACGACCGGCTACACTTTCGAAGAGGCACGGGGCAGAAATCCACGGATCCTGCGGTCGGGACATTTGTCGGCCGAGGTCTATCGGGAAATGTGGCAAGCGATCACTACCGGGCACGAGTGGCGCGGCGAGTTTCACAACCGCAGAAAAAACGGCGAACTGTTTTGGGAAGCCGCCACGATCTCCCCCATCACGGACGAAGCGGGCCGCATCACTCAATTTCTCGCTGTGAAAGAAAACATCACCGAGCGAAAAGTCGCAGCGGACCGCATTCGGGAGCAAGCGGCCCTGCTGGAAGTCACGCAGGATGCCATCGTGGTGCTCAATCTGGAGCGGGTGATCGAGTATTGGAATCGCGGCGCCGAGAAACTCTACGGTGTCAATCGCGAGCAGGCGCTCGGGCAACGCTACGAAGCGATTGCCTACCGCGAACTGCCGGTGGAGTTTGAACTCGACTGGCGGCGCTTCCTCGCGAACGGAGAATGGTCGGTCGAGCGCCGACATGTATCCCGGCAGCGAGGCGAAATCATCGTTCAAAAACGGGCGACGCTCGTCCGCGATGAGCAGGGCGGGGCGAAATCCGCGCTTCTCGTCATCACCGACATCACCGAGGCCAAGCACCTCGAGTCGCAGCTCCTCCGGGCCCAGCGGCTAGAAAGCCTTGGTTCGCTCGCGAGCGGCGTCGCCCACGATCTGAACAACGTCCTCGCGCCGATTCTGCTCTCGACCGGACTGCTGGCCACGTCTGCCCGCTCGCCGCGCGAACGCGAATTGATCGAATTGGTCGGCGACAGCGCCCGCCGCGGAGCGGAAATCGTGAAGCAACTGCTGCTGTTTGGCCGCGGGAACGACTCGCCACGGTCGCCCATGAGCGTAGCCACCGCGATCAAAGATCTGGGGCAAATGATGCGGGAGACGTTTCCGAAGAACCTCGTGATTTCGACCTGCGCCTCGTCCGACCTGTGGATGATCGATGGCGACCGCACCCAAGTCCATCAGGTGCTGCTCAATCTTTGCGTCAACGCGCGCGATGCCATGCCGGCCGGCGGCAAGCTCGCGGTCCTCGCCGAAAATCACCATGTCGATCCCGCCTTCGCCGCGCGACAGGCCGACGCCAAACCCGGACCACACGTCGCGATCCGTGTGAAGGACACCGGCAGCGGAATTTCCCGGGAAAACCAGGAAAAGATTTTCGATCCGTTCTTCACTACTAAACCAATCGGTCAAGGCACAGGCTTGGGGCTCGCCACCGTGCTCAGTATCGTGCGCAATCACGGCGGCTTCGTGACCGTTGAGAGTCAGCCGGGAGCGGGCACGGAGTTTGCCATCTTCCTCCCTGCCCGCGCCTCCGCTGCCGCGGCAATCGCGGCCGAACAAGGCCAGAATCCGCTGCACGGACAAGGCGAACTCGTGCTCCTGATCGACGACGAAGCGAGCATTCGATCCGCGTTGGGCCAGGTTCTCACCACTCACCACTACGACATTGTTGTGGCGGGCGACGGCGCCGAAGGACTTGCGCTGTTTACCCGGCACGCCCAACGGGTCAAACTCGTCATCACGGATATCATGATGCCCGTGATGGATGGCATGCAGGCAATCCGGGCGTTGCGGCAGCACAACCCAACTCTACCCATCATCGCGATCAGCGGCGTGCTTAGTCAGCGCGCGGAATTGGAAACTAAGTTTGGTCCGCACATTCGATTTCTGCCGAAGCCATTTGCCGCCGAGATGGCTCTTTCACTCGCGCGAGAGTTGCTCGATCGTTCATTGAGTTCGGCCAGCGCCTATAGTCCGACCGCGCAGTAATATTTTTCCATAGCAGGTCCGATGTGGACCGGCAGCCCACCTCCGGCGGCGATATGAAAAATCAGCCCAGTCTCGAACCGACAAGAAGTTGACCAGCATCGGCACGCAACGGAAACGCGAACACGCTTGACGCCCCGAGTGAAAAGCGGCCTGTTTTCCCCTCTGATTTTCGCCCTCATCGTCTATCGGTTAGGACAGGAGATTCTCAATCTTCAAAGCGGGGTTCGATTCCCCGTGGGGGCGCCATAATGTAACCCGTAAGCCACCATTGCTTTACGGGTTTTTTGTTGGCATTTTCAGTGTGGCAGACGGGGCAAAGATTCTCGGGATGTCCCAGGCGTCGTTAAAAGTGCTGGGTGGATGGCAGCATAGGGATTGGTTTCAGGGATTGGTGGATTGG
>CAIMFY010000037.1 GCA_903840415.1 uncultured Opitutia bacterium
ACTGACGCGGTGCTCATTGTGTCCGGTGCAAACCCGGAGATTAACGGCCGCACTCGCTGTTCGCGCGGCCTCATTGGCTCTTTATCTCAACCCGCCTTCACAGGCTCGTTGCGATAAAAGCCTATGGTTTTTCGAACGGTTCGTAGCCGAGAAGCTGCCTGGCGCGTTCCTCTTCCATTGGCGCGCTGGCAATCACCGTGCTTTGTTTGGCGCGTGAGATTCACTTTTTCGCGTCGCAGCTCGCGGGAGCGACGGTTCACGCGCCGGAGGTTTCGCTGGGCGGGGCGGGCGCACGGCGGTAACGCAGCCACAGAATTACGGGCAACCCGGAAATAAGGAGCCATGTTTGCCCAAACCAGGACGACGCGCAGGCGATGAGTCCCAGCACGCACAACGCGGTCATACGACGCGTCAGCGTCGCAGCGATCTGCGGCGACGTCGCGAGGTCAGCCAGCCCGGCGTGCTTCGCATAGAGCCAGCTCGTCAGGAGCGCGAGGGCGATGAAGGCAAAATTGCCGAAATACACCGTCTGCGCGAGGTTGCTGGATAGGGCCTTCAGGTAGATCGAGACCGACAGTGGCAGCAGCGTGATGGCGAAAAGAAACGCCAGTGTGAACGCCGTGTGCGGCCCGTCAGTGTGGCGCACCAACGCGAATTTCCGATGATGCAGCGACCAGAAGATGCCGCTCAAGACGAAAGCGAACACGTAGCTCAACAGCGGCCGCACCAGCTCGCGGAGGGCGTGGGCAACGACCTCGTCGTTGCCATGTACCGGAAGTTCCGGTTTCAGTTCGAGGACGAGCAACGTCATCACCACGGCAAACACGCCGTCGCTCAACATTTCGAGCCGGTGCTTGGACATCACTGGGCTGGATGCCGGGGCAAGGTCGCTCATCAGAAAAGCCAACACCGGCCCGGACCCGGGGGCAAGTCTCTTGAGCGGCCGGTCTCAGACCCGGCAGTGTGATGCATCCAGGCTTGCATTACTCTGTCATGCCGTCCGTAGAACTCCCGCCGTTATTCATAGGCAAATTAACCCAATAGGTTACTTTGAAGCGGGCCTCGAATCGGGAGGAAGTGACGGACTGGCGCTAATCGAGTCGCGTGAGCAACCGGTCGAAACGCGGACGCAGCCAGTGCGCGAGATCGGCGGAGACGACGACAGCCTTCGCCTCCCGAAAAAAGGGTAGCAGGCGAATCAATCGAGAACGGCGAAGCACACACGACGTAGTCGGGTTTCACCCTATCACCGAATCGCCGGCGCCGGTGTCACAATGGACTCAACCCTCCATCCCACATTCACTATGAAACCTAGCACCACCAATATCGCGCGCGGAGACGGCAACATCGTCGCGGGCAAAACCAAAGAAATCGCCGGCAAAGTCGTCAACAGCCCGGAACTGAAGGCGAAGGGTAATCTTCAACAGGTCGGCGGCCAAATTCAAAAAGCCGTTGGAAAAGCGCAAAAGTCGCAGGGAGATTGATCGCTCGATCTCGCCCCAGCGCAACGCACCTGTGCGGCGCTAGAAAGGGGAGCGGCCCGCAGACCGCTCCCGGGTGCTCAGTTGACCGCTCTGGCTCTATCCCGGCCGAGGCGACGAGAAAACCTTTAATGGCGGGTTACGCCTTATCGCAAATTCAGAATGGCGGGTGTTAAATCGGTTCCAGACGGATGTCCTCAGGACATTGGCGCGCAATAATTCGACCCGGCCGATTGCGAGCCGGTTCAACAAGTGGAAAGACAGACGACGCACATACGATGAAGAAAAAGACCCGTGGCTCCGTTATAGCGTAACCGTGCATTTGTGACGTGGTGACGCCAGTCGCAACAGCCTCGCCTGCCACGGAGACCATCGTGATGCCGCCGCCAGTTCCGCTGGCCAACGCACGCCGTCGGCGAGCCTGAAGCGCCGAGCAAAAGTCGGATTATCTGGCGCGGTTTGCCGCCAGCGGCACCACCGCCACGAAGTTTTGCCAGGACACGGGATTATCCCCCGGCACTTTTTCGGGCTGGTGCCAGCGGCAGGTGCGGGTGGCGACGAGTGGCGGTGGATAGTTTGCCGCGGTGCAGCTCGGAAGCTCGGCCCCGACCCTGGCGACGGCGGGGGTGACGATCCATTGTCCAGGAGGAATCACGCTGGCCGCGACTGCGGGCCTCGATCCGCTTTGGCTGAGTCGGCTGGTCTTGGCCTTGCGTTGAGCGCAGCCCGCGGTCGGCATCGCCCTCACCTTAACCTAAAGACGGCGGTTGAGCGGGACAAGGAATGCCGGATGTGATTGGCTGCCGGGCCGATGAATGAGCTCATCGGCAGAGAAAGCGGTCACCCCGTGGGTGAGCCCGAAACGGCGCTGGGGCCCGTCGCCGGCGAAGAGGC
>CAIMFY010000038.1 GCA_903840415.1 uncultured Opitutia bacterium
AGATAGCTGCACGGGGGTGCCGGGCGGCAACGCGTTCGCCGAGCCGAGTTGGACCGTGCCCGCCTGAATCGTGGCGTTGCCCGTGAAGGTGTTGTTGCCGCCAAGCGTGAGCATTCCGGTGCCCGCCATGGTGAAGCCGCCAGTGCCCTGCAGCGCGCCGGTGAAGGTCGAGCTTCCGGTCTGGTTGATCGTCAGCGCGGCGCCGCCCAGGGCGACGTTGCCTGCGCCGGACAGCTGGCCGACGGTGACCGGGTTGCCGTTCAGGTCGAGCATCGCGCCGGCAGACAGCTGAAGGGGGGTATTGGGCGGCAGCGCACCCGGAGTCAACGCCGCGAGCTTGACCATGCCCGATTGGATGGAGGTTGTGCCGGTGTAGCTGTTATTTCCGCTGAGGGTAACCATGCCAGTGCCTGACATCGTGAAGCCGCCCGCGCCCTGCATCTGACCGCCGTAGGTGCTCAAGCCGGAGGGTTGAAAAGTGAGCCCGGAACCCACATTCATGGTGCCGGATCCGGAGAGATCGGCAAACGTCTGCGCATGGCCGTTGGCGTTGAAGGTCGCGTTGGGGTCGATTTGAAGTGTCGTGAATGGGCTCAGCGAGTTGTCGGCGGTGAGCAGGAGCGTGCCTTGCTTCACGTAGGTGGCGCCCATGTAAGTGTTGTTGCCGCCCAACGCAAGTGTGCCACTGCCAATTTTCAAAAGTGTGCCGACGCCGGTGATGGGGCCGTTCAAGTCAAGCCGGTAGGCGTTAGGCGTATTGATGGTGCCACCACCGCTGTTGAGCGTGACCGGGCGTATGGACGTGATTGAGTTGGAAATCGCCAAAGTGCCACCGTTGAGAGTCAATGGCGTAGACGCCGTGCCAAGCTGGCTGTCGGCGCCGACGACAATGTTGCCGCCAGTGATGGTGGTGCCACCATAGTAGGTGTTGTTGCTCGAGCCAAGCACGAGCGTGCCAATACCGCTCTTGATGAGACCGCCTGGGCCGCCAATGTCACCGCTCCAAGTGATGTTGTTCGCAGCATTGTCGAGGACAAAGCCGCCACCACCGATACCAAGGGAGACAGCGCGGTTGGAAGTGATGTTGTTCGAGGCGAGGAGGACCCCGCCGCCGTTCAGGCTGAGCGGGCCAGTGCCAGCGCCGAGCGGGCCACTGGCAGCGCCGAGCACGTCGTTGCCGCTGATGCTGAGTGTGCCGCCGGCGATTGTCGTGTTTCCGCTGTAAGTGTTGGTTCCACTGAACACGACTATGCCGCCCGCCGCGATGGTTACATCATTAGTGCCGGTCAGGCCCTGAGTCAGGGTGAGGGTGCCTGGGGTGGCCGGGATGATGCCTGGCAAGACACTGTAAGTGCCCGGCACGCCGCCGAAGCGGTAGCCGCTGCTGCCAGGCGTCACATTGCCGCTGTAACTAAACTGGCCCGCCGCGCCGAGGCTGACATTAGGGAGACTGGTAAAGTTGAGAGAGCTAGCGCTGGTGGCGCCGAGAGCCACCGCCCCGGTGGAATTGGTGCTGATGTAGTTGAGGAATGACGGATCGATTGCGGTATCAGTGCCGACCGCGCCGCCGCTCTGCACCGTGATGCTCCCGGAGCTATTGGGCGCGCTGGTGAGCGCGCTGGTCGTCTGAAAGTATAGCATGCCACCCGAATTGATCGTCGTGCCGCCGGTATAGGTGTTGGTGCCAGAGAGCACCACCTTCCCGCCTTTGACGACGGTCAGCGCACTTGAGCCAGTGAGGTTGCTTGATACGATGAGCTTGTTTGAACCACCGCCCAAGAGATAACCGGAGGCTCCGGGAGTGAGCACGCCACTGTAGGTGACGCTGCTTGTGCTAGCCGCACCGAGGCTGACGCTTGAGAGACTCGTGAAGTTGAGGGCGTTGCTGCTGTCGATGCCAAGGGCCACGGCGCCGGTGGAACTGGAGTTAATGCGTCCAAGAAAAGACTGATCGATGGCATAGTTCGTCGCCGCAATTGCAATCGCTGGCACGCCGTTTTGCACGGTGCCTTGCACGGTGATATTGGCTCCACTGTCACCGATGGCACTCGCGGAACCGAAAGCAACCGTGCCGCCGGCAATCGTGATTCCACCACTGTTGCTATTGGGGCCATTGAGCAGGAGCGTGCCAGAACCGTCCTTCGTGAGTGCACCTGAGCCAGAGAGACTACCTGAGGCAGTAAGCGTATTATTTCCGCCTACTTTAATGGTGCTGTTGGCATTTAGGCTGAAGGTGCGGTCGGTGGAAAATGTGCCGCTGGCAAGCAGCGTGCCGCCGTTGAGAATGACGGAACTGATATTGGGGCCGAGTTGGCCGGCGGTGGTTACATCGAGCGTGCCTTCAGAAATGCGGATTGCCCCCGTCATATTGTTATTGTTATTGTTTATGCCGGGGCCGTGCAGCAGCAGCGTCCCGAGGCCGACCTTCTCGAGTTGGCCGTTGCCGGTCAGATTCCCAGCAGCGAAAAAGTAGATTGAATTACCTTGCGCATCGACTGACTTGACATCGATCGCGCTATTGGAGGTGACGTTAATGTTGCGGTCGGTCAGAAAATTGCCGCTCACGCGCAGCGTGCCGCCGTCGAGTATGAGCGAGTTGATGGCGCAACCTAACGAGGCCGGATTGGACACATCGAGGATGCCGGCCGCTATGCTGACATTGCCGGTCAGGTTGTTGAACCCACGCAGCGCGAGGGTGCCGGTGCCGAGTTTGTCGAACTGCCCGTTGCCCATGAAAGGACTACTGACGGTGAGCGTGGAGGTGTCCGCAACGGAGATGCGGCCCTCGGTGAAGACATTGAACATACGCCCGCTGGAAATGGGAAAAGTCGTGCTGGCGAGCAATGTGCCGCCGCTCAGGAAAACCGGCCCGTAAGCATTTCCGAGGTTGGACTCACTCGCGATCGAAAGCACACCCTTGGAGATCATAGTGCCACCAAAGTAGGTGTTGGTGCCGGAGACCACGACCGTGCCTGTGCCATCCTTGGTGAACAGCCCTGGGCCACTGATGGAACCAGCGAGCGTGATGTCGCCGCTGTCGGTGTAAAACATTGTCGGTCCCGATAAAATCAGAGGATTGTTGATCACGGTCGTGGCGTTGTTGCTAAACTTGCCAATGCCAGCCACGGGACTGAGGTTGAACTGGAAGGTGCTGCCACCGAGCGTGACGGCGCCGCTGGGAAACAACAACTCTGTGACCGACCACGGCAGGCTGACGCTCTGCGTGTCGTTCGGCGTGCCCCCCACCAATTTCATGTAGCTGTTGCCCTGAGTTGGCGGCACCGCGTTGCCCTGCCAATTGGCGGCGACGTTCCAGTCACCGCTCGTCGAGCCGGTCCACACATAGAGGGACGAGTTGGTTTGGGCGCGAAGAAGTCCGATGCTAGCGACAAGGAACAGTGCTGCGCAAAATGCAGCAGAAAGCCGGTGGCTGGGTAGTAGGTGCATGAGTGGGGGCTTCTGAGGGCGGTTGAAAATTTTCTTGGGAAGCAGATTCATCTGGCACCGGTGCTTGGCGTTTGCCGGTGGATGAGCGAGTCGTTGCTAGTAGGCTTTGCACGGGCCTCCGTGCTTGGCAAAAGATTCCGAAGCCAAAAATTACACCGGCCCATAGGGGGTTGACCTGTTTTTTGAGAGTGGAAAAAGGCCCTCGAATTGCAATTTGTGATGAAGGCGCCGCGGTCGCAAAGGCTCTGGGCAGGCGAGCAGAAAATTCCGAGTCGGCGTTTTTTCGGAGCCAAAAGCCACACTGAATGCGTTCGCTGGTGGGCTCGGCAGCCAAGTCACATCCTGATCAGAAGCGGTTCATCAAGAATGCTGACTGATCCCGAGATTGAGCCAGTGCTCGGTCATTTTGAGCTCGGCGCTTTTGCCGTCGGTGATGAGCAGCCCTATCTGATAGTTTCCCGTCGGCAAAAGATTCCGCGCCACCACAAAACTATAGCCGCAGTCTCGCCAGAGTGGTTCATGGAACGCTTTCGCCACGTCTGGGCGCGCGACTCCAAACGCCTTAAACACCAAGGTCTGCGCATCCGACCGCAGCACGACGTAGATCTGTCCGGACTTGGATTTGCGCTGCGGAAACATGGCCCAGCCTTCGAACCCGACCGCATGTTGGTCAGCAGTTAGATCGGTGATGTAGGTAACCATTTGGGGGTTGAATACCGGTTCAGGCACTTTGGACTGGTCGCAAAAACGCGGAAGCCGGTAGATGCCGCGGGCGGCCGCCTGAGCGAGGATCCGCTTGGCGGTATCCCGTTCTGGGTGCAACCGGAACGGTGCGGCGTGACCTTCCTCACCGTATTGCTCGAAGCGGATGGCGGGGTAGACGCGAGAGAACGCAAACGTCTCGGCGTCTTGGGCGGACGCGATGTTGGCGGCAACGTTAAACAGCGCGAGCACCGGCAGGCAACCGGCAAGGAGGCCGAACGGGTGCGTGGGCATCGTCCATTGTTCGAGCACCATGAAGACCGTCAGGGTCCAGGCCAGTGAACCGAGAATGAGGTAGCGCGATTGTATCTGACTGCTGGCGACCTCATACCTTCCAAACGCCACCAGCGCAAGCGATACGACCGTAAAAAGCGTGAATGGCATAAGCACGGGCTCGCGCCGCCACGCTCCCCGCCAGCCGAGCCAACTAAGCGCGACGACCAAAACCATTCCAAACAGCGGTGCGGGACTCCGGGCACCGAATGTTAGCGGGCCACCGAGCAGAGCCAGCCAAAATTGCGTGAGCCGGCCGAGACCAGCGGGTGAAAAATCTCGAATGTGATGCGAGGCATGAATCTCAAATCCATGGGAAAAAAGGGCGAGGTTCAACCCGGCGAGGGCGCACCAGGCGAACAGCCTCCGCTGTCGCTTGGCGCTCCAGAGCATCGCTGCTCCAATCAGCCAGACGACACAACCGTGCGCCAGACTGTAGGTGGCGAGCACCGCACACATGGCTCCTGCAACCCACGCCAATCGTCCCTCGCGCGCGATTGCAACAACGGCGCCGCCAGCCAGGGCTAAGACGAGAAAATGATCAATTGACGCGCCTGACCAAAGGAACGGTTCATAGTGCTCGAGGTGAAACAAGCCAAAGGCTAGCAGCACGCCGAGCCGGACGCGCCGCTCCCATGGCCGCACCGCAGCGATTAAAGTCGCACACAGCCCGAACAGCGCAAAATTGCCCAATACGCTGATGATGTCGAAATTCACGCCGCCACTCAGGCCATAGCTAGCTGCGAAGATCAGCCGGCTCGTCGCAGTGCGGTGTTCGTTTTCTAGTCTGAACAACCACCCCACGAATTCCCTCCAGTTCATTCCGGCGTCGATTTGCAGCAACGGCGCGAGGACGCTATCGTATTCATCCCAAAACGCGATGTTATGGCACGCTGCGGCAATTTGGACAATAATGTAAGCCACCGGCACCGCGGCGACTGCTGTTAAAAAAAGAGGTAACGTGAAACGGTGCGCGCCGCCGTTGTGGGGCGCTTTCGGCGCGTCGATCATACGGGTGCAAGTCTAGGGTTTTGGGAAAAATATTTGGTCAACTCGCAACCAATTTTCCAGGGGAGGAGCGATTGCGACGAAATCACGGGGCAATTCTCGGACAGTAAGTTAGGGTATATCACCCACCAATCCGATCGCATGCAGTACTTTGATAAGCGTTGGATAATTTCCCCGCTCCACCTGATAGAATCTAGGCAGCCATCTTGCCCCGGAGCCAGCCGGCCGGCCGTCAAATCGCTAGGGCATCGGCGCGCGCCCAGAGCTTCTCGCCCGTTCTATTCCAATCAGGCCAATCTCAATTCCAGAACAGCCTTTCGGCTGGGGCACATAACCGTCGCCCTGCCATGGTAAGCCTGTTGATCCCTGTTTCGCGAAAATCGTTCTAGAACCGCTAACGGATTCCGCGCCTCGGTCGTAAAGCGATGGGTGATCTGATCATCAAATCCATATGACGCCCAAGATTCTTATCGTGGATGACGAGGAAGTTAACCGCCTCGCGCTAGAGGCATTTCTGGCCGTCGATGGCTATGAGGTGCATTTCGAATCGCGAGGTTCCCAAGCCTGCGAGCGAGCGAGAGCGCTGCGTCCAGATCTGATCCTGCTGGACGTGATGATGCCCGATATAGACGGATTCTCGGTCTGCCGTCAGATCCGGGCGGATCCTGTCATCGGGCGTATACCGGTCATCTTAATAACCGCACTGGACGACGACGCTTCTAGGCTCGAAGGCCTGCAGGCTGGCGCCGACGAGTTTGTCACGAAACCCTGCCACCGCGGGGAGTTGAGGGCCCGCGTCAAAACGATCGTGATGCTCAATCGATTTCGGAGCATCGCTGAGTCACGCGCGCGATTTGAGCAACTATTCGAACTGGCTCCCATGGCCATTGTGTTGGCAGACCCGAAGGGCCGAGTGCTGCATGCCAATCCATGGGCGGATTCGTTGCTCGCGTTCAATCCTGTCAGCCATCTCGCCGGCACAAGACTCGCCACCTATTTCAACACTGCGGGTGCGGCGGCCGTGCTGGAGGGAATCAGCGGAGCGCTGGCGGGAAAAATACCCGAGCCGCGTGAAGTGAGAACCGGTTCGGGCTCCACTGAGCGCATCATGCAATTGCGGGTCACAAGCGCGCCGGATGGTGACGGGCAGATCGCCCTGCTGGTATTCGATGATATCACGACCGAGATGCGAGCACGCCAAGCCTTGGAAAATCTAAATGCACGATTGGAAAAAATGGTGCGGGCTCGCACCGGACAATTGGAGGAGGCAAATACCCTGCTGATGTCCTATGCCAGCTTCGTGTCGCACGACCTCCGATCACCACTCACGGTCGTGAAGGGAAATCTGGCGTTGATCCAGGAAGGCATGGTCCCCATCAATGCCGAGGCGGCCCCGTTAGTCGGTGAGGCTTGGTCGGCAGCGACCATGATGGATGAATCGATCCAGAATATCCTGCAACTCGCGCGCGACGAACACGCCGGCCACGCGATGGCGCCGGGGACCGCTGTTGATCCCGCGCCCATTGTCCAGCGGCTGGTCGGTTACCTTCGGGGCTCCATGTCAAATCGGCATATTAATTTCGCAATCGGCGAGCTTCCTCCGGTTGGCGCCAGCGCGGTGGTGCTGGAGCGTATCTTCTACAACCTGCTCATCAACGCCGTGAAATATTCGGCGGCGCAGAACGCACCCTGCGTCGAAATCGGAGCGAGGGACGGAGAAAAATCTCCGGTGCTCTACGTCCGCGACAATGGGATCGGCTTCGATCCGAACGAGACGGACCGGCTGTTTCACGAGTTCTCCCGTCTGTCCACGGCCGCTGGCACCGACGGGATGGGGCTCGGGTTGTCATTCGTCTCCCGGCTCGTCAAGGCTCACGGCGGTCGCATCTGGGCGGAGAGCAAACCCGGCGCGGGCGCCACGTTTTTTGTGCAATTGCCAGCGCCGCAAAGCGAGCCCGCCATGGCGCTGGCGTCCGGGTAAACACGGTCGTTCATGTCGTCTCCTTCCATTGCACAACCTGCGTATGCCATCCTCCGATCAAGCAGGGGGATCTACTCGCCCGGGCTTAAATCCTCCCGTGGCTCAAATGCGCAAGGAAACTTCCCTCAGCTGGCGGGAGAAATATTGTCCTCGAAATCCACTGCAAATAAAGGGAGGGGCTTTTATTTGTAGGCACAACCGATGGAGAGTAGCGCAAAATGAAGGATATATCTAACCGCGTCGGCGCCGCTCCTGTTGGAGTTGCGACCGATTCACCCCGGGCAAGCTCGCCTCAATCGGTGGAGTTGTTCCACCAGCATCAGGACGAGATCGGTTGCGTGCTGTGCGATGCGGTCATGCCCCGGATGGACGGTTGGGCGACCCAAGCGGCGTTGCGGCAACTCGCACCTGATCTGCCGGTGGTTCTGGCCAGCGGATACGACGAGGCCCAAATCAAGCAAGGCGATCATCCCGAACGCCCCCAAGCCTTCCTGAAGAAACCTTTTGAGTTAGAGGCATGCATCAAAATGATCCATCTCTTGACCACTCCACGGGATTGAATTTTTGGAAAAACAAGGAAACCAAGCTAAGGGGAAAGCCCCGGACCGGTAATGTGCATACACCGGTCTCACAATCGCGCGCTCGAGTCGGCGTCCTCGCTGCGGTCATTGGCTTGGCGGCAGCGCTGAATTGTCTGGAGTCGGATGTGATTGGTGGCGCGCGGTTTTTTCTTGGCACCTTTGTGATCATTCCGTTTGTGCTTTCGAGTGAGCCCGTGTGGGCGATCTTGGCGGCTATGTTGGCGATGGCCCCGACGATCGTGACTTTGGGGCAGCCATTTGCATTCCTTCTCTCCGGTCTCGAGGCGACCTGGCTGGTGCTAGGCTTGCGCTACTCGCGCCGCCATGCCATCGTCGTTGACGGCGCGTTTTGGTTGCTGGCTGGTCTGCTGCTGATGCTGTGGTGGAATACGGAGGTGGGCTATATTCCACGCGACCTTGCGGGCGTGATGTTCGCAACTCGAGCGGTCACCGGGATAGCCGCCGTTGCGACCGGATCTTTTGTGCTCCACCATACCGCCCTCGGCGGGAGGTTGAGGGGCGGCGACACTAAAGCCAGCACGGTCCGCGAGGTGATATTCAACTCCGTCTTCATCCTCAGCCTGGTGCCGCTCACATTTGTGGTGCTCGGGGTTTCCATGGTGTCGCGTCGGGAGGTGGAATCCGAAGCAAATGAGCGCGCATTTTACGCGGCGCATGATGCCGTTCGCGAAATCGATCTGTTCTTCGAAATGCACCAATCTGCGCTGGTCAGCGTCGCGCGCGAGTGCGAGCAATCGTCTGACCGCACCGCGTCATTGCTTGAGGAAACCAAGCGGACTTATCCGCGATTTCTCACGATGCTGGTCGCCGACGCCACCGGGCATATCACCCAGATAGCTCCAGGTGATCAACTCACCCGGCTGCGAGGAACGAGCGTGGCGGATCGCGATTACTTCCGCGCCGCTCGCGATTCCCGCCGGCCGTTTGTTTCGGGCGTGTTCCGCGGCCGGGGTTTCGGCCATGACACTCTGGTGGCGATGAGCATTCCCATGTTCTCCCGCAGCGGAAACTTTCTGGGCATTGTCGAGGCGTCGGTGCGAGTCGATTGGCTGGCCGAGGTGGCCGGCGGTTCCAACCTGCCGCAGAACATTCAGCTCGTGTTGGCGGATTCCGCCGGGCGGGTGATTTTCGCCGACAAGGACACCGGCCTGCATTCCCTGCAGCGCGTGCAGGACACGACCCTTGCACCCATGCTGAAATCGGGGGCAGGCATGGCGCAGTTCACCTCGGACCGGATCGAGCCTGATGGCACGGCACGGCGGGTGAGCAACCGGGCGGAACGATGCCGCACGGTGGGTATCCTGGTCATCGCACAATGGCCAATCCTCAATGCACTCGATAGCATGAAAACGGCCTATGCCATGCTGGCTGCCATTCTGCTCGGCATCGTCGGCACGGCTGCGCTGGTTGCGCGGATGGCGCACCGACGTCTCTCGGCTCCGCTGGAGCGATTCGCTAGACACACGACGCGCCAGTTCGAAGCAGGTGCGGCGGCTTTGATTCCGCCGGCCGCCGGAGCCATCCCACAGGAAGTGGCCAAGGTGTTCGAGACCTTCAACCGTCTGGCGGAGCGCCTCAATGAAACGATGGCCCAATTGCACCGCGACAATGCGGAACTCGACCGCCGGGTCGCCGAACGCACGCACGAAGCCGAAAAAAGCCGCGAGGAAGCCGAGGCCGCAAATCAGGCGAAGTCCGATTTTCTTGCGATGACCAGCCATGAAATCCGCACGCCACTCAATGCCATGAGGGGACTGGCTGAGGTCGTGGCGGCAAATCCCGCCGACCCGCAGGCTCCGGAACGGCTGCGCACGATTCACGACTCTGGCGCGCGTCTGCTCGGTGTCGTCAACGACCTGCTCGACCTTTCACGAGCCGAGGCCGGCAAGCTTGAGTTGCGTCCGGCACCGGTCGAGCTCGGCGCCCTCTGCGCTGAGCTGCGCACGCTTTTTTCTCTGCGCGCGGCGCAGCAGGGCTTGCGGTTTGAATTCGCCGTGGCACCGCCGCTGCCCTGCTGGCTGGAGACGGATGGACCGCGTCTGCAACAAGTATTGATAAACCTGATCGGCAACGCGTTCAAATTCACCCCCACGGGCGGCATCACGGTGCGCATCGAGCTCATTAACCAGCGAGACACCGAAGTGGAACTGCGTTTCGCGGTGGTCGACACCGGGCCAGGCATCTCGCCTGAAGAACAGAAACGGCTGTTTCAACCTTACGTCCAGCTTGCTGGTGCGGCATCCAACCGCCACCACGGCACCGGACTTGGGCTCTCGATCAGCCGGCGGCTCGTAGCATTGTTCGGCGGCGAGCTGACGCTGCGCAGCGAGCCCGGAAAAGGGGCGGAGTTTTTTTTCACCATTGTGGCTTTTTGCACCGCGCCGCCATCGTCGGTCATCCCAGAGGAATCAGAACTCTCGGCCTTGGCCGATTTACGGGTGCTCGCCGCGGATGACAACGCGATCAACCGCGAGGTCTTGCGCGGACTACTTGGGCAGCAGTTCAGCCACCTCGAGCTGGTGGACTCCGGGCGGGATGCCATCCGCGCACTCCAGGAGAAGTATTTCGACATCGCGATCATCGATTTGGAGATGCCGGAAATGGACGGGTTCCAGGTTGCGTGCACCGTCCGGTCGTGGCACGGGATGGAGGCGTCGCGCACGTGCCGCTTGATCGCGTTTTCGGCCCATCACCGAGCCGAGATATGGGAACGTTGCGACGCCGCCGGCTTTGATGATTTTGTCGAGAAGCCGGTTGAGCGATGTGAACTTCATCGCGCCCTGACCGACTGTTCGACGCTTGGCTGCTTCGACTGCAACTCAACGGCAAACTCGTAGGAAAACCTCAAACCGATCCGCCCATGTATGGAATGGTCAATAAAGCCATCGAAGAGATGGTGGTCAGCGCCCACGGCGAAGCCGCCTGGGTCGAAATCAAACGCCGCGCCGGCGTCACCGAAGAAATCTTCATCAGCGATGAGGGCTATTCAGACGAGATCACCTACAAGCTGGTGGGTGCCGCCAGTGAGGTCATGGGCACACCCGCGGAAAAAATCCTGCACGCTTTCGGCGAGCATTGGGTCCTCAACACCGCGAAAAAAGGCTATGGCCCGATGATGACCGCCGGTGGTCGCACCCTGCGCGATTTCTTGACGAACCTGCCGCATTTTCATGACCGCGTGGCGATGATTTATCCGAATCTCGCTCCGCCCCGCTTCGAAATTGCAGACGACGGGGAGCGCTCGCTGCGGCTGCACTACCGCTCGCACCGGACCGGCTTAACCGCGTTCATGGAGGGCCTGCTCAGCGGTCTGGGCAAAATGTTCGCCACGCCGATCCGCGTGACGCTGGAGGCTTCCAAGGCGGCCGGCGCTGACCATGATATCTTCCTCGTCCAATGGTAAACGAAACTAATCCAAGTCCCACCTGTTTTACCGCGGCCGAGTTCGACGCGGTATTCCCCTTTCACGTCAGTTTTGGCCGGGATGGCCTGGTCGCCGACGTCGGGCTTTCACTGCGCAAGCTGGCCGACGGAGTGCGGCCCGGAGTAAAATTTGCCGAGGTGTTTGCGCCGAAACGCCCGGAGGAGCCTTTCGCATGGGAGGGATTGACGGTGGCTGCGAGACGGCTCTATGTCATCCGGGAGTGTGCCACTGGCACGGTGCTCCGGGGACAGTTCATGGTATTGAACGAAAAGATGTTCTTCCTCGGATCGCCTTGGCTCGCGGACAGTGCAGAAATGGAAGCCCGCGGTCTCACGCTCAATGATTTTGCCGTGCATGACCCGACGCTTGATTTGCTGCAGGTGCTGCAATTGCAAAGAATCGTCGCCGAAGATCTGAAAAATCAGACTGCCCGGCTCAAGGCGCAGAGCACCCAAGTCGTCGAAGCGGCGCGGGCAAAGGATGTCTTCCTCTCGAGCATCAGCCACGAATTGCGCACTCCCCTCACCGGGATTCTCGGCATGTCGGAAATCCTTGCTGCCCAGTTGCACGGCCCTTTGAACGAGAGGCAAGTGCAGGACGCCAAGATCATTCACACCAGCGGCAGCAACCTGCTGAAGTTGATCAACAACATCATTGACCTCGCCAAGGTCGGTGCCGGGCACGCGGAACTGAAGAAGGAAAATTTCCCGATCGAGAGCTTTTGCGTTCCGGCCTTCGAGCGGGTCCGGGCGTTGGCGCTACCACGTCGGCAGCACATTACGTTTACCAACGAAGCAACCGGCGCGCGGGTGGCGGTCGATTCGCGCCGGATGACCGAAGTATTGACCAACCTGCTGAACAATGCCGCCAAGTTCACTGACGAAGGCGGCGAATTCGGCCTGCGCGTGACCGCTTCGCAGCGCGAAGTGCGTTTCGAGGTTTGGGACCACGGGATCGGCATCGATCCGGAGAATGTCGCGAAGCTTTTTCAACCCTTTGTGCAACTCGATGGCCGACTCACCCGCCGTTTTGATGGCACAGGAATCGGGCTGGCTTTGGTCAAACAATGGGTGGACCTGCATGGCGGCCGCGTCGAAGTCGAAAGTGAGCGAGGCGTAGGCTCCCGCTTCATTGTCATCCTTGGCCGCGTCGACGGTGGTGGCCAAGGATGAGATTGAGTGCCGGAGGAATTTTCGCGTAGCTGTCTACTCCACCCGCTTAAGTATGCGCCCACTCGCGACTATCCTGATCGTCGACGACAACGAGACCAATCGATTCGCGTTGCGCATGCAACTCGAAGCGCTGGACTATGCGGTATTGGAAGCAAACGACGGCGTGGATGCGCTTGAACTCCTCGGACGCCAAGCAGTCGACGGGGTCGTTTCCGACATCCTGATGCCCCGGATGGATGGCTATCGACTGTGCCAAGAAATTCGCCGGCACGAACGCCTGCGGCATCTGCCGATCGTGGTCTACACCGCCACCTATATCGCGCCCGAGGATGAAAAGCTTGCGCTTCGCAGCGGGGCCGACCGTTACCTGATGAAGCCAGCGCCGCTGGCGGCGTTGCGGCAAACCATGAGCGAGGTGCTGAACACTCCCGTGAGGCCGGCGCTGCAGCCACGCTCGTCAGATGACCAGACGGTCATGCGGGAATACAATGCGGTGCTGATTAACAAGCTTGAGGAGAAGACCCGCGAGTTGGAGGCGAAAAATGTCGAGTTGGCCGCCGTCAACACCGCGTTGGAAGAAAGCCGCGCCCGCGCCGCTGGCATCATCGCCTCGGCGATGGATGCCATCGTGACGGTCGACCAAGACGATTGCATCGTGGTGTTCAATGCGGCAGCGGAAACCATGTTTCGCGTTGCCGCGGCCGCAATGATCGGGCGTTCGATCGAGGATTTGCTGCCGGAGCGGCTGCGCCGGGGCGCGAGCGGATCCACACGGCCGTGGCCAGGGGCGAGTGCTACGAGCCAGGAGTTTTTGGCCAGCGGCACCATTGCCGGCCTGCGATCCGACGGAACGGAATTTCCCCTCGAGGCATCGCTGTCGTATGTCGAGGTTGCTGGCCGCAAACTCGCCACGGTGATCCTCCGCGATATTACCGAGCGCAAACGCGCCGAGCAGGCGCTGCGCTTAGCGTCGGAGCAGATGCGCGCTCTGGCGCTGCGTCTGGAAAACATTCGCGAACAAGAGCGCACGCGAATAGCCAGGGAAATTCACGACGTGCTGGCGCAGGAACTGACACGGTTGAAGATCGATCTGGTTTGGCTGGCGAAACGCGCGGCCAAGCTGATCGACGAGACGACCCGGCCGCTCGTGAGTGGCCGCATTACTGATGCGCTGGCCCAGACAGATGTCGCCATTTCCACGGTTCAGCGCATTGCGACCGAGCTTCGCCCCGTGATCCTCGATAGTCTCGGACTGCCCGCCGCGGTCGAGTGGCAGGCGGAGGACTTCTCGCGCCGCGCCGGCATTGAATGCCATGCGTCCGTGCCCGGCGGCGAATTTTCGCTCGATCGGGAGCGCGCCACCGCGCTATTCCGCATCTTGCAGGAGAGCCTCACTAACATCGCGCGGCATGCCCAAGCGTCACGAATCGACATTCAACTCGCGACGATCGAAGGCTACGTGATGCTGACGGTGCGCGACGACGGCCGCGGGATCACCGCGGAGCAACTGGCCGATCCCTTCTCGATCGGGCTGATGGGAATGCGCGAACGCGCCCAAACGTTTGGCGGCACCATGGAGATTGCACCGGCTGGCGCCGGCGGCACCGTAGTGGCTGTCCGACTGCCGCTCGCTCCACCCGAACGCACGCCGGTTTCGCCATGAAACGCATCTTAATCGCCGACGATCACGTAATACTCCGGCAAGGATTAAAGCAGATCCTGGTCGACGAGTTTGCCAACGCTCGGTTCGGCGAGGCGGGCGACGCCACGCAGGCGCTGGCCCTGCTGCACAAGCAGACCTGGGACGTGTTGATCCTCGACATCAACATGCCCGGGCGAAATGGCTTTGAGGTCCTCGACGAAGTTAAACGCCATTTCCCCTTTCTCCCGGTGTTGGTGCTCAGTTCGACCCCCGAGGATCAGCTTGGCCTGCGGGCCATCAAGGGTGGTGCCGCGGGCTACCTCAACAAGCAAACGGCACCCGAGCAACTTGTCGAAGCCGTGGAGACAGTCTTAACCGGAGATCGCTTCATCACCCCGACGCTCGCATCGCGACTCGCGGCGGAGTTTCACCGTGGCGGCGATCGCCCAAGTCACGAATTGCTTTCCGATCGGGAGTTGCAGGTTTTTAAGCTCACCGCCGCGGGAAAATCGGTTAAGGAGATCGCGGCGGAGCTTTCGTTGAGCGCCAAGACGATCAGCACTTTTCGCAGCAGAGTTTTCGAAAAACTAGGTGTGAAGAATGACGTGGAGTTAGTCCGTTACGCGCAGCAGCACGGCTTGCTTCAGGGCGATTAGAAAGGCGGCGCGGGTGTGGTTTGTAGGGAAAATCCTACAAACGGACGCGCCGCAGCCTACAAATCTATCAGGCTCCCGCCAATAGCGGGAATCTGCTGCCTCAGCGATAATGGCGGCGATGAATTCAACGCCTCTTTCCATTCGCATGCCGCACCCACTCCGCAGCCGGATCAATTGCATGGCTGGCGGTTCCAATGGCCGAAGCACGGTCACTCCCCAGCGCGCCCACACATCCGCGGACGGCACCTCATTTTCACTCTAAACCCTCCGTCAACTACTCGCACTTCCATGTATATCGAATCCCTCATCTCCACCTCAGAGTCCAACTCGCCGTTCGTTGATTCGTGGCAGGACGACGCCGATTCCGCGGCTCCGGTCAACGAACAGGAGTTGATCGAAAATCACCTTCACCTTGTGCGTTCCGCCGTCGCACGCATCAAGCGGACCGTGCCGGCCCATATCGATGCTGATGATCTTTACAGCATCGGCCTCGCTGGCTTGGTGTCCGCGGTGCGCAAGTTCAACCCTATCCAAGGCCGGACTTTCGCGGGCTATGCCGCCATGCGGGTTCGGGGCGCCATGCTGGATGAGTTGCGTCGACTCGACACCTGTTCAAGACGGGCCCGCGCCCGGTCCCGCCAGCTCAAAGCCGCGACCAATGAACTCGAGCAGAAGTTCGGGCGCGAGGTCACGGATGCGGAAGTTTGCTCTTCCCTTGGCTTGAGCCGGGGCGAATACAAAAAGTGGGTGAATGAGGCGCAACCGGTGGGCTTTGTCGCCATTGATCGCCAGTCGAGATTCGAGGATGGCGATGGTCCATCGCTGCACGACTTGATCGCCGACGAAAACGACCAGACGGGCCGCGATCAGATCGACAAAGAGGAACTGGCGGAATTGCTGGCCAAGCAGATCGAAGAGCTTCCCAGCCAGAAAAAACAGATCCTCGCCATGTATTACTACGAAAACATGCGCATCGGCGAAATCGCGAAGGTGTTTGGTGTCACTTCATCGAGGATCAGCCAGGTTCATTCGCGAACTCTCAATGAACTGCGTGACTGTTTGTCGGTGGCTCGGGAGCAGTAACCTCCCGGTTCGGGCAGATTGTGATGGCCGCTACCAATTCAAGGCGCGCTGCCAAATTCCACGCTCACTCGTTGAAGTGATCGCGCCCGACGAATCGAGGCGAAGGGTGACAATGGGCGAATAACGCCAGTCGAAGTTTTCGCGCAGGATCGGTTCTTCTGACCATGCGGTCACCTTGACGACGACCTCGACGGCTCCACCGGAATGCACGCGAAGCCGTCGGCTTTCCTGAGGCTCGAGTTCGCGCATCGTCCAGTGCTCCTGGCCGGCCCGAAGGCTAATTTCGGTGATCGGCTCGGCGCTGTCGTTGTAGACCACTAGCCAGTCACCTGACTCGAGCGCCCACATTACCAGCGCCGCGACTAAAGGCAGCAGCACGACGATCGCGATCCGGCGCTGCCGCTTGGTTCGAATCATGGGTTCAATTTTTTCCATTTTCGTAAAGTTTCCATGCGCGCGACGACCCCGAGCAACAAGAGCCACATCGCGAGATTTTTTGTTTGGGTGAGAACGCGCTCCAGCGTGCTGTGCGCGTAGGCCAGGGCGAAGGCGACGGTGAGCCCCATCAGGAATGCGCCGATGAGTGTGCCGCGGTGAGCCCACGCACCGCGCAGGGCCCACCAAGCCGTCAACCCGGCGAAGGCGAAGAAGCCGATTGCTCCGGGATAGCCGTTCTCGGACAAGAGCAGCCAATAGAGGCTCTCGGAAAGTCCCTTCGGGGCGTCCTCGTTTACGGTGTGACCGCGATCGCGCTCCCAATCGTCGATGGCATCGCCGTAAGGAAAAGGATGGTTGATGGTGATACCGTAGTTGTTCCAGCCCACCCCAAGCCAGTGATCATGAAGCATCGCCCGCGAGGCCGCGTTGAGCAGGTCCCGCGTCTCCTGGCTCGAGGCATTTCCATTGTCGTGAAAACGCGCAATGATGGTGCCCAGCGCGACGAGCAGTCCGAGCGTCCCGACAAACCCGACACCGAAGAGAATGCGCAGTCGCTTGAGATTGATGCCGTCCGCCAAGCTCAGCAACGACACGGCGATCACGCCCACGCCAAACATCATCAAAGCTGCGCGCGACAGGCTGCATTCCACCAGAACGGCGGACGCCATAAACCCGGCCAGTTGCCAGCGCGTCTCGATCGGATCGCCCGGCCCGAGGGCGGCGGCAAAAAGCGGAAGCCCGAGCATATAGGACCAGATGGCGAGGGCGTTTTGATGCTCGAACCATCCGCTAATCTGATAATGGCCGTCCACATATTTGAGCTTCAGCACGACCAAGACCTGCACGAGCAATGTGATGGTCACGGCGCGCAGCATCAGGCGCAGATCCTCTGCGTCGCGCACCATGTGATAGGCGGCGGCCAGCATCACCGTCGCGCTGGTAAATTTCCATGCGGCCATGAGGACATAAGACGCATTGGGCGCGGTGAAGATCGAAAGCGAACACAGGATGCATTGCAGGAACCAGAGTCCGGCTCCGGGGGGCAGCCAGCGAAATTCCCCGGGAACCTCGCGGCGGCGCGCCCACAGGAGCGCCAGCGCCAGCACTTGCATATGGGAACCCTCAAAGCCCTTCGTGTGACCGCGGTAGGTCTCCACCGACATGATCATCAAAGTGAGCTTTTCGATGTGCCACGAAGTCATGAAGACCATCAGCCCAAGCACCAGGCGTTGCCAGGGCCGCTTACGGGCAAGCAGCCAACCGATCATCGGGGCCACCACCAAATAAGCGAAAAGCTCAGCCGGCAAATGGAGAAGATCGTTGTGCAGAAATTCCTTCATTGGAACACTCGGTGGCCAACGTCCTGCAGAATCCCCTCCCGATGCGTCTCGGCACCGCGATAGATTGCCTCAAGGGCGGACGCGATGCACGGCCAAGCGTAATGCTCGCGGGCCAGCCGCCGTCCTGCGACCGCGCATTTCGCAGCCAGACTCGGTGTCGTCAGCATCCGCCCTATCGCCCTCGCGCATTGGCCCACTTCGCCAGGTTCGAAAAGCAGGCCGGTCTCCTCCGGCGTGATTAAATCACGGAGTCCACCCGCCGAGCTGGCAACCACTGGGAGTCCGGCACTCCAAGCTTCGAGGACAACGATCCCGAATGGCTCGTGACGTGAAGCCAGTGCAAACACGTCGGCGGCGTGAAGGGCATCCGGCAGGTCGGTGCCGGTCGGCGATAGTGAGCTCAATCGGCGAATCCGGTTCGCATACGGCGAGGCTGTGATTCTGCGATCAAGTGTGGCCAAATAGTCCGCTGCCGTAACCGGGCCCGCAAACACCAGATGCAGTTTCGGATCGGTTGCGGCGAGGTAGTCAAACGCCTCCACGAGCAAGCGTTGGTCCTTTTGCGGATCAATTCGGCTCAAGCACAGGATCACGCGGGCATCTGCGGGAATGGAATGTTTCTCCCGGAAAGCCGTGCGGCTGCCTCGCTCAAAACGAGCCGAATCAACGCCATTGGGGAGATGAAAAACTCGATCGTGTCCGAGGCTCGCCCGGGCCTTCTCCGCTTCACTGCGGCTGACGCAAATAACCGCGTCCGCATCGCGGAGCACTCGGCGCGAACCGAGTAATGCACCCGCAATTCGGCCCCACTCGACTTTGCCGGCCTGATTTTCGATCAATTGGGCATACTCTTCCGCCGGCACATCGAACATGCCGCCGTGCAGTGTGATCACGTAAGGTCGGCGGCGCAGGCGGGCGGCCGTGCGCACAATACCACCCAGACGTTTCGCCGTGTGGGCATGATAGATTCGGACGTTTGGAGCACGCATCAATCCGAGGAGCAAAGACCAGGACAGAAGGTTGCCGCCTTTCTTATCCATCGCGTGTCGCTGTTTTGCGCTCAAGCCGAAGAACGGATAGCAATAAGGGAAACGCCGCACCGGCACCGCTCCCAACGATTCACGCGGTCGGTCACTTAACGCGAGCGACGTGAAAATTTCGGGCCGCCATCCTGCAGCGAATTGTTCGCGCACTAGGTTGACAATCACGGACTCCGTCCCGCCCCACTCGTGTTCAACAAAGCGGCGGGGCACATGAATTATAGCACGGTGATCGGTGGAGTTCATTCGCAACAAAAGGTGGGTCGTTTTAAGGCCAGTCTTAAAAGGGGGCGGAAGTCATTTTTCAGGTAGTTGCCGCTCACAAACGGACAAATTCGCCGATTGGTGAGCGCACAAATGAAGAAATGCGTAGAAATTGTCATGCGGTCGAAAGACGACGGTCCCCTCATTGGCGCCGTGCTTCGCCGCATTCATCGCCAGAGATATCCGGCGTCCGTGCGAATTGCGCACTTCGACTCTGGCTCAACCGATAACACGGTCGAGGTGATCAAGACATTTCGCCCGTGGAAACTCATTCAGATTCGGCCGGAGGAATATGTGCCCGGCGTGGTGCTCAATCGCGGCATGCGTGAAACGACCGGCGACTGGGTCGTGTTTCTGAATTCAGATGCCGAGCCGGCCAACGATGAGTGGCTGGCGAACTTGCTGGCGGCGGCAAACGCCGCGCCCCGGACTGCCGCGGTATTTAGCCGGCAGATTCCGCGACCAGACTGCCACGCAGTTTATGCACACGACTACGATCGCTGCTTTGGTCCCGGGCGCGAATCGGCGCAATGGGAGCACTTTTTTAGCATGGTTAGCTGCGCGGTCTACCGTCCGGCCTGGGAAGAGCAGCCGTTTCGCGAGGACCTGCAATATGCCGAGGACGATGAATGGTCGCGCCGATTGAAGGCGCACGGCTGGGCCGTGGCCTTCGCCGAAAACTCGATCGCGATCCACTCGCATAACTACACGTTGCGACAGGCCCACAAGCGCTGCCACGGCGACCTGTTCGCCGTCGCGGCCTCGCAGCCTAGCCGCGCACCTCGGCCCCAGGACTGGCTTTTCGGTTTCCTCCTCGCGTGGCTCGGCGATGTCAGGCGCGACGCCGCGTGGTGCCTGTGCAACGGCCGGCTGCTCGATCTGCCACATGCGATCGCGGTGCGCGCGGCGCAACGCCTCGGGAAAACCGCCGGTTTCCGCGCCGGCTGGCGCCACTATCACGGCCGCACTCTCGCCATCGCATGAACGCACGCACGACCATTGTGACGGCTTGCGACCGAAATTACGTTTGGGGCGCCTATCTGCTGATCGCGAGCGCCGCGCGCTCAATTCCGACCGTTCCCGTGCATCTCCTGCACACAGGTTTTTCGGAAGCCGATCTCGCGCTCTTTCGACAATTTCCCGGCGTGCGTTTAATGCCGATGTCCGACTCCAACCGCCGCAACGTCTGCAACCGGAAAGCCGAGGCTATCCTGTCGGCCGACACCGAATTCGTCGCGTGGCTTGACGCCGACTGCTTCGTGATCGGCGACATCACCGAACTGCTCGTGCCAACGAATGGCGAATTTCAGATCCAGCTGCGTGACCGCACGGAAAACGCCCGCGTGTGGCGGCACCATTATGCGCCAGGTGAAGCCCGCGGTGGCTTGCCCCGAGAAGTCCGGCAACGCTGGAGCGCAGACGTTGGGCAGTTGAGCGAGCCCCGCATCGACACGACCTGCGTGACCAACGCGATAGTGACTCATCGGCGCCACCTCGACTTCATTCGCGAGTGGCAGAGCCAGATTGCCAAGGTCCTGCCCGCAGGCGACACAGGCGTCGTCGACAAGAGCCGCCCGGAATATTTCATGACTGACGAGTCGGTTTTCACCTCGCTGCTGGCATTCGCAAGAAATGCGCCGCCGATCAGTGCGATGCGCACCAACCTCGAACCCGCGCGGCACGTTGCGCACTTTGGTGCGAATCCCAAGCCTTGGAAGCAGTGGCGCCACGGCGTGTGGTATTGCAACGCACCTGTGCTCGATGTGCTCGACTGGACTCGCGCTCAAGGCTATCGGACGCCCCCGGTGCCATGGAGCCTCCGGAGGTCGAGCCGGCCGGCGGCGTATGGGATCGCGCTGGCGCTCGAAGCCAAAGCGCGCGTCCGCGGTTTCGGAGGGCGCATTCTCAAACGGAGATACCTGCGTTGAAAATCCTCGTGATTTCCAACCTCTATCCTCCGCACGCCATTGGCGGTTACGAGGAGCGCTGCCGCCAGATCATCGACCTGCTGCGCGGGCGTGGACACGAAGTGCGCGTGCTGACGTCGACTCATGTCGTCGGCCGCGAGACTCGCGAGGGTCACGTGCACCGGCGGTTGCGCATCCATGGTTTTTTCGGTCATCCATGGCTAGGCATCCTGCGACTCTACGGGCTCGAGAAACACAACCACGCGGTGCTCCGCGAGGAACTGGTCGAATTTCGACCCGATGTGGTCCACGTCTGGAATCTCGGCGGTCTCAGCAAGACCCTGATGGTGACGCTCAAGGAGTCGCTCGTGCCGGTAGTCTACGATGTGTCCGATCACTGGATAGCGCGGAGCCTGCGCGCCGACGTGTGGCTGAAATGGTGGAACGGCGACGCCGGCGGAGTGAGTGCCCGGATCGTTCGGATCCTGCTGCGCGCGACCGGACTGGCTCGGATAATTATGCGGCAGGCTCCGGTGCTGCCATGGAGCGAGCTGCATTTTGATCGGATCTATTTTTGCAGCGATGCACTGAAACAACTGACGCTGGCGAAAGGTTGGTCCCTCGCGCATGCGGCAGTGATCTTTTGCGGCGTCGAAACCGTTAAGTTCACTCATCGCCCCTCGAACGATCGCTTCGCGCGGCTGTTGTGGGTGGGCCGGCTCAACGAGGACAAGGATCCACTGACGGCGATTCGCGCACTCGACCAGCTCGCCGCCCGCGGCAACACGACGCTCACGCTCGACCTCTACGGGCGAGGCGATGAAGCTTATGTGCAAATGCTCCGGCAAACCGCGGCGGAACTCGGCGTGGAGGAGCGAGTGAACTTCCGGTCGGCAAACGCCGACGAAATGAAGCGGGTCTACGCGGACTACGACGCGCTCTTGTTTACGTCAGCGTGGGCTGAGCCGTTTGCGCTCACGCCGCTCGAGGCGATGGCGGCGCACCTGCCGGTGGTGAGCACCCTCGAGGGCGGCAGTGCCGAGCTCATCCGCCATGGCGAGAATGCCCTCGCCTATTCGGTTGGCGACGCGACGGATCTTGCCACGCAAGTGCAGCGCCTCGAAGCCGATCCGGCGCTCCGGCGGCGGCTCGCCGTGACCGCTGAGGCCGAAGTCGCAACGCGCTTCGATCTCGGAGTGATCATGACGCAGATCGAAACCTATCTTCGAGAAAGTGTGAACCGCCATGGCTAACCAAGACTGGCAACATCATTTCTGGCGCAACACGGCGACGAATTATCTGCGCACGATCCTGCGTCTGCTGTCGGGCTTGATCCTATTTCGGCTCACGTTCGAGCAGCTGCCGGCCGAGCAGTTTGGATTCTACGCCCTCATGTGGTCCCTCTTCGGCTATGCCATTCTGCTCGACTTCGGGCTGGGCTTCACGGTGCAGAAAACCGTCGCCCTCCACAGCGCCCAAGGCAATTTTTCCGGAGCGAGCCGGCTTCTGGCCACGGTGTTCTGGGCGTTTACCGGCATCGCCGTGATCCTCTTGGTGCTGGCTGTTGGGTTGCGCGGGACGTTCTTGGACTGGACGCATGTGGCCGCGGCAGATCAGGCGGAATTTGGTCGGGCCTACCTGGTATTTTTCGTATTTCTAGCCCTGGGATTTCCCCTCGGACTTTTCCCGGAAATGCTGCGCGGAGTTCAACGCCTTGACCTCGCCAATTGGCTCCAGATCGGGTCGCTGCTCACTAATTTCGGGCTGATGGCGTGGGCGCTGCTGGGTCACTGGGCATTTCATTTTGTCATGCTGGTGAGCGTCGCCACAACCGTGCTGCCCAACCTCGGCGCGGCCTTGCTCGTGCGGCGACACTTGCCCGGCCTCAGCCTGCACCCACGACACTTTCATTTGGGAAGTTTGCGCGGAGTCCTCTCGTTCTCAATTGTGGCCTATCTGATCACGTTCACGAATCTTGTGATGGGTCGCACCGATCAGGCGGTGATCAGCTTCGGGCTCGGCGTGGGCGCGGTCGCCATCTACCAGGCCGGTTTCAAGGTAGCGGACATGTTCGGGCTTTTTTCGGTGCAAATGCAGGACGCATTGACCCCAGCGGCTGCCCAGTTGCATGGCCAAGGCAATCGGACGGCTCTGCTTCGCCTGCTCGCGCAAAGCACCCACATCACAGTCGCCATGGTCACGCCGTTGGCCGGTTTGTGCGCCGTATATCTTGAGCCCCTGATCCGTATCCTAACCGGTTTGAAAGAGGTGGATCAGCAGACGATGATCACTGGTTGGTGCCTGCTGGCGGCGACGTGGACTTCGCTGGTTACGAGCAGTTGCTCGAAGCGGATTCTGATGATGTGCGGCTGGGAGCAGCGACTCCTGCGGGCCAGCTTGGTCGATGCCGCCATCAACCTGTTGCTCAGCGTGTCACTGGTGCGGTCGATGGGCGTCGTTGGCGTAGCCGTTGGCACACTGGTTCCCACCTTCCTAGTGGGCTGGCTGTGGATCATGCCTCTCACCGCGAGTTTTATGGGCGCCGGTGTCGGGAGGTTTTTTCGCGAACTTTATCTGCCAGCGTGGAAACCCGTGGTTGCGGGATTGTCTGTGCTGCTGGTGGTTGCCTGGCTGGCTCCGGCTGACTCGAGCGCCAAAATGCCGGCCCTTGCTTGGCGCGGACTGCTGGTGGGAGTTGCCACGTTGGCGGCTGCCTGGCCGCAGTTGCGGGCCTTGAGGGCAAAGCCGCAATGAGCGCTGAATTTGGCAAGAGGCGCCAAGATTCCAGCGAAATCCTAACCGGCTGCACGCTGATTGGCGCGACGATTGGCTGGGTGATCATGACCGCGCTGCGCGAGACGCCGATTTTTTGGCACAACTCCGGTGGTTATCCCGTCGGCTTGCGGATGTTTGTCCTCGATTTCTACCAGCCAATCACGGCCGTGCTGCTTCTGGCCGGAGTCTGGCGGGGATTGGCACTATTGCGCCCGAATGGCTCCGCGCGAAGGAATATTGGGCTAACCCTCATTCTTTGGACGCTGCTGATGTTGGGGATCGGCCTCATGGCGGCAAACAACATGATCAATTTGATCGAAGGGCGACCGTTGCATTGGCATCCCACGAGCCGGTGAATCTGTCGGACTGGTGGCCCGCTGCGGTTGCCTAAATCAACCTAAGCCTGACGCGCGCAAAGCTTCGCCAAGCGCAGCGTCAGGGTGCAATAAGTCGTCGAATGAGATGACGCGAATATCGGCTTCGCTGGCGAGCAACGCCGCCGTTTGGTGCAGGACGTCGATGTAGGCGGGATTGCGGACACCGCGATGGAAATACTCCCACCAGTGGGTGACGAGCACGGTGAGCGGAGCGTTCTCGAGCGCGCGGCGAATCGTGTCGAGCATTCGGCTCAAGTCTCGTTGGTGCGACAACAGGCAACCAGGGTGCGTCAAGAGGCGCGTGGTGCCGACGCGCCAGTGTGGGGTGCGGCGAAGCTTCTTGCGGAGATAAACCGGCCACCAGCGCACGGGCAAACGGCCAAGTTCAAACCAACCGGTCGAAAGAATCGGCAAGCGTTGCGTCACCTCGCACAGGGCGGCCCTCGACAACTGATCATATGGCGCGACAAAAGTCGTCGGTGGAGAAAAACCAGCTTGGGCGAAAAATTTTAGTCCGTGGTCGAGGCGATGGACCAAATCGGCGCCGCGCGCCCTCTGAAATTCCATATAGGTATGCTCGTAGCCGTGGAGCGCGAGGCGAAAGCCTGGGTTGGCTTTGAGGTAACCGACGAGGTCCGGGTTATCAGCCAGCGCGAGATGCGGCGGTTCCTTACCTGAAGCAAAAGCGCGGAAGCCTTCCGGGCTGCCGTCGCGCCAGACGGCGCGCGTGTTTACTCGTGGGATCGCTGCCAGATTGACTGGTAGCCCGCGCTGCAGAAAAGGACGGTATAGCTCCTCGAGGCAGGCGACCGGTGTTAGAGCGCACGTGTCGTCATCTCGGATGATCACGTATCTCATCGGTGGCGTTTCTCGGCTGACAGCGATTGGTAAAGTTCCTTGACGCGTTTTGCTAGGACCACGGCGTCGAATTCTTTTTTTGCGAGCTGACGTCCTGCGTCAGCGAAGGCACGGGTGGTTTCAGGTTGGGCGAGTGCCTCTTCGGCTGCGGCGAAAAACTGGGCTTCGTTGTCGATATCGAAAAGCCAGCCGTTTTCGCGATGACGCACGAGAGAGGCGGCTCCCGATGTGCGGGACGAGATGGCCGCGGTGCCGGCAGCCCAAGCTTCGAGAATAACCAAACCAAAAGTCTCATTGGTGGAAGGCAGCACGAGCACCTTCGCTTCTTGGAATAGCCCCACCAATTCATCGCTGCCGGGCGGTAGGCCGCCCACATGATGGACGTGGTCACTCAATCCCAGCCGGGCAATCGTCGCCTGCAATCCAGCCCAATATTCGGCGTGCGTGTTGGCTCCTGCCATTACAAGGAGCACGTTGGGAAACCGACGCTTCAATGCAGGGAGTTGCTGGAGGAGCCAGTCTTGGTTCTTCGCAGGATCGATGCGCGCCACGGAGAGCAGCACTTCGCGACCAACAATCTGGGGAAACGCGGCGCGGGCTGCAACTCGGTGATCACGTTCATAAACCGAGGTCGGCACGGAATGCGGTTGTACGACAATTCGCTGCCGTGGGTAGTGGGAACAAAGCAACTCCGCTTCGCGAGGATTGCAGGTAAGCACCGCATCCGCATTTTTCAGGATGCTCCGGCTCTGGAGCAGCCAGCCGAACACCTTGCCCCATTCCCAGCCACCCTTGAGCGGTTCGACGAGGGTAGCGCGGGTTTTCTCTGGCAAATCGAAGGCGCCACCGTGAACGGTTACGACAAAGGGTATCCGCCGTAAGCGCGCGACAAGGAGTCCGATTCCGGCGAGCCGGTTGAGCGCGTGGGAATGAATGAAGTCTAACTTAGGTTCACGCCAGAGGCGCCACAGTAGTTCAAACGACATCAGGTTGCCACCCAGCGCAACCAACTGCATCCGCTGAGCCGCGGAGATGCCAGAAACTGGAAGAAAGGCGTGAAAGCGCCGGACCTTATGCCCCGAGTCCGCAATTGGGTCGAAGGCGGGCGTATGTTTGCCGGCCGGGCACCATACCGTCGACTGAACGCCGTGATTGCCAAGGCCGTTCAGAAGGCGTTTGACCGCGGTCTCGGTGCCACCCCATTCCGCCGGTTCGTATTTTCTCAGGATATGCGCACCATTCATGCTCAATTTAAAATGCAATCTTTTGCGATTCTGCCCGGCTGGTTTTTTAAAATGCGTGGAGCAGCGCTTGTCCAGCGGCTCGGGTCGCATTGAACAGATCGCAGATCTGGTAGCTGAGGAGGAAGAACCCAGTGTAGAATAGGGCTGGCTTTGCCTCCATTAAGCGTAGCGCATGTCGGGCCAACCAGTCACGCATCCGCTCGGTGTTGAACCAAGCCGCGACCCCCACGCCAATCGCCGCCCCTGCGAGCACGTCCGTTGGATAATGAATGCCCATGTAGACCCTAGTCCCGCAAATTCCCAAGAACACATAAAAGAAACAGACGCATCCCGCCCAACGGGAAACAAACCACAGGCCGGACGCGAGCGCACACAACAGTGCAGCATGATCGCTAGGGAACGAACTCCACGACATGAAGAAAGAAACGTCCGTGCCGAAGGGCGGCTTGAATGCTAGCGCGTCGATGTAGAGCGGTCGCACCCGGAAGGGCAGGTAGGTTGCAAGCGCCCGGCCCACGAACAGACTCACTAGGGCGCCGAGAATCGTGGCGATCAGGTGGGAGCGACACACCCGTTGGGTGGTTTCATCTCCCTTACGAAACCAAAACCACCAGAGGATCGGCATCAGCGCGCCGGCTTTCAGCAGGTTGTTCTCCTGCACGGTGGCGACCGCATAATCAAAATACGACGAGACCTGCGAATACTGATTCAGAAACCGAAGGATCGAGGCATCGAATGAGTTCATGCGAATTTCCAAAAGCCATACGGCTCGCTTTCGAGCTTGTTAACCGATGCTTCGCCAAATTTCTCCTAAGTAGAATTCCCAAACACCCGATCGGTTTATGAACTCCGGCGAATGACGCCGCTGCACAACGAAAGCAATGGCGATTCCGCTTATTCGTTGGGCCAGTCACTTTCGGCATGAATTACTGAATTGCGCTCGAAGGCAAAAATGGCCGAGCGACCGCCATGGCGGCGGTCAATTCGGGATATCGTTCCAAGAAGGCGGCCAAGAGCGGAGCATCGTTCTGTGGAAAATCCAGATGGGCGCGACCAAGATAAGGACTGCGCGGATCTCGCAATAATTCTTGGGGGAAAAAAGCCAGCAACCGTTCTGAGTAGTGGCCAGCCTCGGGGGGTAGCCGACCCAGCAACGCATCGCGAAATAACTCACACAGATCGGAACCAACCATGCCCCCGAGGTGCGAAACCGGGGTCGGTCGCGGATTACATTCCAGAATGTAGGCATGGCCAATGCTCTCCTCGATCATGAAATCGAAACCGGCGAATCCCGTCATGCCTGTTCGGCGAATCAAGTCAGCACAGGCTTTGCTGACCTCGGGGATCTCAGTCAGGCGCACCACGCAGCTTGGACCCGTTCCGGGCGGACTGGATGTTTCTACGACTGCAGTAACCCCACCCAATCGCCGTCCCTTCCAAGCAACCACCGCATGAAATGCTGGCCGCCCCTGGATGAACCTTTGCACTGATCTCCGGGCGACATGCCAATGAAATGGAGGCTTCAGGAAACTCAGGGCTTTGCTCTTTAAGGACGGCGCGGTCTGGTTCGCATCGAGATCTTTCCATGCGGCGCGAAGCGTTGCTGCGTCCGGACAGATCTTCACGCCCGCACCACCGGCGGCGAACTCGTCCTTGAGCACCACTGGGTAACCGATCTCCTCGGCAAGGGCCACAGCCGATTCCAAGTCTGACGCCGCCTGATCGTTGGGTGTTCGAATGCCGAGCGATCGGGCAAGACGCTGGAGTTGAATCTTGCCATCGAGCGCGGCGGTCCGATTGGGATCGCCCAAGGATTCACGTAGAATGCGACGCAATCTTTTTTGCCCAGGATTGAACCAACTCGGCCGAAGAGCCAATTTACGGAGAAAGGCAGCCACGGTTTCGTCGGCGGGGATAATGACAGTCGGCTGCCAATCCTCTACGATCCGCAACAATTCGCGGCGCCAATTGGCGTGAATATCCCAAGGATAATGTTTAGTGAGTCCACCTGAACGGGCGATGAAGGACTCCTCCGGGCACCAAGCTGCCACTTCAAACCCTGCCTGCCGCAGGCCCATGGGCAGCCGCGAAACCCCAATCCACCAGCGCTTCATCGTAACGATGAGCACACGGATCGTTACGTCGTTCGTGATGGTAGTCATAGTTTGGATAAAGCCGATGAGGCGAAATGAAGAAGAAGAGCAGTCCTCATGATCACATGGGAAAGTGTATGCGCTCCAAACGGCACGGCGGACGGTTTGTTAACTGTGGTCGCTGGGGATGATCACGGAGCGGCCCCATTCGCTCCCAACAGTAACTTCCTCACGACTTCCGCTCGAATCGCACCGGCTCAAAGTCGCGTTAGAGCAGGCCAGCGCCTCAGCCATTCACTCCAGTCGCCGCTGACTCTTTGCGCCGGCACCACCAGCACCAGGACCGGCTCGGCACCACTTGTCCCCAAGGTCAGGCGCCGAACTGTGGCGTCGATCCAGTAGCGGACCGCCGAACCGTGCGCGTGCTGGCCGTCGGAAAACCAATACAAAGCTTCCATGTCCTCCTTCTCGCGGCGTAGTAAGACCCGCTTGGCGGTGCCGTGCGGCAAGATCATCTCTGATTCGTCGACCACACTCCAGCCCGCCCCCCGAAAACAAAAACCCGGATCGTGCACGGCCCCGCGATTTCCGCTGCCGTCCACCACGGTCACGACCATCGCGGAAATGTTGTCAGAAGCGAGCCACCGCGTGGCCTGAGCCTTGCCAAAATACTCTAGCTCCCACGGGGCGAGCGGCAGCACCCGCAATCGTTGCCCTTGGCTGGCGGCGACAATCCCAAGGCGCGCTCGCGCATCGGGCAAGGGAGTTAGTTTCCAAGCGAGCGAGGCTAGAACCACCAAGCCGGCCAGCGCACACGATAGTTTGGGCATGTTTTTTTTCACAGCGCCCGCCTCCATCGCCACGCCAATCCCAAAGCGATACCAGAGTCCAGCAAACGAATCAGGTTGGTTGCGACTGGGCCTGCCCAGCGCATGGCCCAGCCCAACGCCGGCATCCAGCCCACCGCGAGGAAGAGCAGCCAATACCCCTTGGAACGACCGCCGACGATTGCCGCCGCCACCATGGCCAAAGCCGCATGTTGGGCGACGTTCAACTCACCTGCGACACCCACAAAGGAAGCCACCCCGCCGGCGAACAGCCAAAAGCCCGACAGATCGCGAGTCGTGCGTGCAGCCGAGCCGAAGGCGAGACTCCACGCTAGGGCCGCAACCGCCCCGAGTCGGTCATACGGAGCATGGATCCACGCCGCGATCAGGTCACCGCTCCACGCTGCACACCAAAGCAGGGCGAGCCAGCCGATGCGTTTGACTCCTGCGACCTCGTTCATGTGGCCGTCTCCCACTTGCGTACCCAAGTCACCCAAGCCGCGGCGAATGCAAACACGCAAACGATCACTGCCAACCCTCCCCAAGTGTGAAACCAACCCGTCGCCGCCTCGCGACCCAAAGTCATGGCCACCGCGCCCAAGAGTGAGATGCGGAGGGTGTTGGCCAACCAGGCCAGCATCGGCAACAATGCAACACCAGCAATCCACCCACGGGTGGTCTTCAAGCTATCTGTCATCCACAGGCCGACCACCAAGGTGGCCTGTAGTGTGTCGATACCCGCACACGCCGCATCGACCGCGAGCGGCTGATCTTCGATCCGCAGCCACGTGCCTTGTAGTTCCACAGGGAAACCCAGCATATGAAAAATGCCCGCTGATATCCAGGCTCCGCTCAAACGGAAAACCCATCCGAGCACTCCCGCGTCCGCTGCAAGCCACGGCACGGCGAGGAGGGCCCACAGCGCTAGCCGACGACTTGACGCGGCATCTTTTCCGTTACGGCCGACCACAATGGCTGCGACAATCGCCGATGGCCACGTCCATCCCATGGACAGTCCAACCGCCGCCACCACCACTGCGCATGCTTCCTTCACGCCGAGACTCAGAGAAGTGCTTCCTCGCATCCGGTAAAACACCATGCCGGTAGCGACAATGGCCGCAGCCTGTTCCCACACGGCGATACCCGCGCCGGCCGCGGCCAGCCAGCCGCAGCCCAAGATCAAGGAGAGCACTAACACCCTCTGCCCACGATTGCTCATGGAGTGGCTCCAGTTCGCTCCGCCGCTGAAATCGCCTCCAGATTCGCCCTGAGTTGAAGATTATCGGGCAATCGATTCAGCCAGTATTCGGTAATCTCTCGGGCGCGTTTCCAATCCCGCGCGGCAAACGAATGTCGGGCGATAAAGGCTCCGGACTCAAGGGAACTATCCAAGATCGACTCGTAGAGTTTCCGGGCGGTTTCTTGCTGACCTTGGACCAGGGCACAGCGGGCCAACATCTCCGTGCCCAAAACCGTGGCGTGCAGCGGGGGCGAATTCATCACGATTCGCTGGGCCTCAGCCGCATGGCCCTGCTCCATGTGCCACGTCGCAAGTCTCCAACTCGCCGCATAACCCGTGTCGTCGCTCCTGGTCGCCAGCCGGGCAAGGGTCGGCTGCGCCGCAGAGGCCATTCCCACGGTCATTTGGATCTCAGAACGCAACAGTTCGATGACTGGAGCCGCCGGCAATCCATTGGCCCACTTCAGCGCAGGGGTAGGTCCTTCCACCATTCTTCTCGCCTGAAGCAGGCTGTATTGAAGCCAAACCGGTGTATCCGCTTTTAGCGCCCGGTCCCAATTGACCAATTGGCACGCGGGCCCGGTCCAACCGGCGGCGATCAGCGCCGCCACTTCCGCGTGGGGGCCGGCGGCCATGGCGCTTAATTCCGCCACAGCTGCAGCCTCTCCCTGAGCGGCGGCACCCAGAATATCCCGCCAACGGTGCCCGCTGCCGCGAGTATTCGGCCACACGATGCCAGTTTTTTCCGGCTTGGTTCCAGACCGCACAGCCAAGGTCACTCGCAGCGCCGCATGCAAAGCAGGCGCCGCCTGAACCGCGGCCAATGGCGCCTGGTTCAGGGTCGCCGTGGCATTGGTGCGGTCTCCCACGCGGAGAAATTCGAGGACTCTAAGCCAGGTTACAGCCGGCTCGCGCTGGGCGTGGGTGATCGGCAGGTAGAGTTTTTCATAACCCGCTTCATCCCAGAAACGGCCCGCAGGCAGGTTGGCCAAAAAACCGACGAAACCTATTTTTCGCGAATCGCCCAAGAGGCCCGGAGCGGGGGCCACCACGCCGAGCACGCGGCCCCAGAAAAGCGCCCGTTCCCACATGAAATCGGGCGAAGTCGGACCGAGACCTTCCCGCCAGGTGGCAACGGCATCCAGCAGGTTGCCCTGACGAAGATAGAATGACGCCAGCTCGTCTCGCCGCAGCGGATTTTTCGGGTCCGCGAGCACTGCCGCCACATAATCAACCCGGGCGTAGCCGAATTGGCCAACCGATTCAAGGGCTGCCGCCCGCAAGGAACGAAGATCAGCGTTCTTGGGGTCCAACTGGTAGGCTTGGTTGAAGACCGCCGTCAGTTCCTTCGGATCAGCAGTCAACATACCGCGTCGCAGCAATAACGGCACGTCGGCAGGGCTCTGCGGCTGGAACTTGGCCAGCAACTTCATCGCCTCTCCTCGCTGCCGATTGCTCACGAGGCTGTCCACCTCGGCACAGAGCCAACCCACCTTATCGTGGCCAGCCTCTCGCCAATGGGCGCGCACCATTTCCGCACCGGCGTCATCACCTGCGACCCTGCGCAGGCGCCACAACCAGAGAGCGGCCGTCTCATCCGACTCATACAGGCTGGGATCCAAGCGAACCAGCGCCTCAATGCTGGCAAAGTCTTTCAATGCGCCGGCAACGCGGAATTCCAGCCGCCGCCAACGCTGAGCAATGATCGGGTCAGCTGGGCGGCCGTGGCGTCGTGCCTGATCCTCTAGGATCGCGCGGGCGTCAATCCAGCGATCCTTGCCAGCGGCTTGCTCTGCAGCTGTAATTGAACGAAACCCTGCTGCAGCAGCGGTGGATTTTTGCCAATTTGCGATCGCTGCGAAAAGGCCACCTACGGCAACCGTCATCCCAATTGCCCAATATAGAATTCGGCGCTTCACAATCAGGAGTTGTCAGTGATGGATGAAACAGGAAATCAAGTCCCAATAAACTGGTCCTTAATGTTCATCCGGCTTCGCCGCCAAATGAGCGCAACCAGCCCGAAACCAAGAAGACTGAGCCAAGCAGAGGGCTCCGGAGCAGAAATCAACTGCTGAGATTTCAGGGCTTCAATTTGAACGACGATTACGACATCGTTGGTATCACGGTCGCCTCCGCCGGCCATATCTTCGAAACTTATCATCAAGAACGGGCTGTTGGGCAGGGAAAAGGCTGCCATGTGCCGGACCCCGTCTGGATTTCGGGACATCGAGTCAGTCCAGATATTTTGCCCGCCATAAGCGCTGTTTGAGCCCAACCAGAAGTCTAGTGTTGAACCAGCGCTGATTTTTCCCAAATCCACAAAATCGCCGGGTAACAAAGGCTCGGATGCGGTCCGCACTCCGGGTGTCGCGGGAGTGTAGTAGCTTGAGACCGAACTGGAGGCGTCCGGGAAGATCAGTTTGGCCGAATCGGTCAACCCGCCAGTCGGGGTTTGTCCGGGAGCAAGCGTGTTATATCCAAGTGTATTATGATATCCCGCACCTTCGCTGAGGAAGTAAACCCGTGCGGTGGAATCCACGCTTACCTTGAGTAAGCTCGGATCAAGTGCGTATTGGCTGGCCTTTGCGAACGCAATATACTCTGGCAAGTTTTTCTGGAGAAAATTTATATCTGTCGGAAGGGTGGTTCCTTGGAATTGCGCGGCTGCGGCGTCCGAGCCGGCCGTCTGAACTTTATCCACGATGCTTAGCCCGAATGGCTGGGCGATCGATTGCACATTGTTATAAACTTGAGCCCGCATGGCCGCACTGGACAAGGCGAGAGCGAGAAGAAGGAGAAGAGGAGTTCTCAAGATGATGATAGGAATAGTTGCCGCGCGTGCCAAACGGCACGGTGAGCGAGTTGGTTAATTTTTTGTTAGGGACGATTACGTAGCACCGGTCCACTTGCTCCGGTAGCAGTCACCAGAGTGACGGGCCGGAAACACGAGGACAGGCGTGCGCATGGCATCCCCTTACCACGGCGCATGCCGCACAGCGCTCGGATGCGGCAAGTAACTCGTCCACAAATAAATCAAACTGATCGGCTAATTTTGCGCCGCATTGGCCGATTGCGCTGCACGACCTATGCAATGCACCTTGAATGCAAGCGCGCCGCGGCTTCCTGTCATCACCCTAGGAGATGAGCCAGGGACGATCGCAACATCATTGACTGCCGCCGGCTGCAGCGTGCGACGCATGGCTGCCGCCGAGTGGACCAAACTTGCGCAGCGCGCTGAGGGGGTGCCGGTCGTCGCGGCCTCTGAACTCGACCGTTCCAACTGGCCCTTCCTGCGTGTGCGACTGGCGGAATCAGGCCGGTTTTTCGTCGTGGCGACGCCGCGCGCCGACTCGGGCACCTGCGTCCGCGCCCTCCGTGACGGGGCGTATGAGGTATTCAGCTCCGACGATTCCCGCGAGCGCATCTACGCCGCCATTGCGCAAACCATCGAGGCGGAAAAACTCTGGCAGCGGCTCGCCGGCTCGCCGCAGGCGCATCGGCCGGCGGTCGAATTGCTGGCGGGACGTTCCGAGGCCATGGGCAAGCTGCGCGATTTGGTCCTGCGCGTCGGTAGCACACGCGCGACCGTGCTCGTCCTGGGCGAGTCCGGCGTTGGCAAGGAGCGCGTCGCAGAGGCGCTGCATGCCACCTCCGGCCGGAAGAAGTTTGTCGCGCTGAACTGCGCCGCCATTCCCCGCGACCTCCTCGAGGCGGAGCTTTTTGGCTGCATGCGCGGCGCTTTCACCGGCGCCACGGAAGACCGGCCCGGCCTAGTCGAACAGGCCGACGGGGGCACGCTTTTCTTCGATGAAGTCGGTGAGATGGACCGCGTCCTTCAGTCCAAGCTGTTACGGTTTCTCGAAATGCGCCGCGCCCGCCGCGTCGGCGGTCGCTCCGACTACACGGTCGACGTGCGGATCATCGCCGCGACGAACGCCGATCTGCGTGCTCGTGCCGTCGGCGGGTTTCGCGACGATTTGTATTACCGGCTCGCCGAGATCACCCTTGAGGTGCCACCGCTGCGCACCCACCTCGAGGATATTCCGGCGCTGTGCAGCCGCTTCCTCGCCGAAGCCACCGAGCGCCATGGCAAGCTGGTGAGCGGCATCGAGCCGGCGTTGATCGAAAAAATGATGCGCTGGTCCTGGCCCGGCAACGTGCGGGAGTTACGTAACGCGATCGAACGGATGGTCGTGCTGCTGAGTGGCCCCGTGCTTGGTGCCGGAGCTTGGGAGCCGCCGGCACCAGCAGCGATCGCCGAGCTGCCTGCCGTCGCATCATCGTCCGTAGCGACCGCAGGTCCGCTGAGCCGACGGCAAAAACGCGAACTGGCTTTCAAGTTAATGGACGAAAATTCGGACGATTACGCGTGGGTGGCCGCCCAACTCTCCATCCATCCGACAACCCTCTACCGCTGGCGCAAGCAAGCGGGCCGCGCCTGATCAAACCGCACTTCCATGCGCATTCTCGTCATCTATCCATACGCCCCTTTCCCCATCGTTAGCGGCACTTTTCAGCGCACGTATCATCTGCTGCGCGAACTCGCGCAGCGCAACACGGTCGATTTTTTTGCACTTGATGAAAGCGGCCGGGGTGGGCCCCATGTGGGAGTATTTGAGGAATTCTGCGAGCGAGTGCATCTCCAGACTTTTCACCATCCGGTATGGCCCAGGATGTTCGGCTCCCGGCTCGTGCACCCGATGCCCACTACCGTTCGCCACTGGCACGACGCGGCGGCCCACGAGGCGTTGGCCGCGTTTACCTCTGGGCAAGACTACGACCTGATCCTTTTTTGCGATCTGGTGATGTGGCCCTATGCGAAGCGCCTGCCGCACAACTGCCCGCGGGTAATGGATCGCAGCCGCGTCGATCTCATGTTTCAAACCGACGAACTGCGCACCCTGCCGCTCAATTCGCAGGAGCGGTTCAATCGGCGCGAAAACCTGTTCAAGCTCGGTTTTCTCGAGCGCGACGCCGCCCGTCACGTCGCTGCCACGGTTGTCTGCGGCCCAGATGACGAGCGATTCCTGCGCGAGCACGTCGCCGCGGACGCGAATATCTTCGTTCTGCCGAACGGCTGCGACCCCACCTTCTTCAATCTCGAAACGCATCCACCAATTCCACAGGTAGACCCGACCTGGTTATTTTGCGGGGCGATGGATTATTCGCCCAACGTCGACGGCATCGGCTGGTATTTCGACACCGTCGATCCACGGGCGCGCTCGGTCCTGCCGTGGCGCCGGGTCAAGATCGTCGGGAAGAGCCCGACCGCAGGCGTCCGCGCCCAAGCGGGCCTGCCGGGCGTGACCGTCACCGGTGAAGTGCCGGACGTGCGACCGCATTACCAATCAAGCATGTTCCAAATTGTGCCGCTGCGTATCGGCGGCGGCACCCGCCTGAAGATTGTCGAATCTCTCAGCATAGGTTGCCCTGTTATCTCGACAACCATCGGCGCGCAGGGGCTCGAACTGCGTCACGGCGAACATCTGCTGCTTGCTGACACCCCACTCGAGTTCGCCACCGCCGCGGTGCGACTGGCAGGTGACTCCGGGCTCCGCCAACGCCTGCGCGTCGCCGGCCGTCAGCAAGTGCTCGAGCTCTATGGCTGGCCCCAACTCGGGGCGCGCCTCCACGACTACTACGAATCCTTGGTTTCCGTCCACGCATGAATATTGCCACTCCTCCTCCCCGCAGCGCTGTGATCCTCGGCGTGCCGTTTCACGACCTCACACTCGATGAAAGCATAACCCGAATCGGCCACGTAATCGCTCAGCGCACGCCCCGCTATCTCGCGACCGCCAATCTCGACTTCGCCATGCAGGCCAGCCGTGACGTTGAATTGCAGCGGATTTTGCTGGAAGCAGAATACGTGCTTTGCGATGGCACGCCGCTCGTCTGGGCTTCCCGCTGGCTTGGCACTCCGCTGCGCGAACGCGTCGCTGGCTCGGACCTCGTGCCCCGCCTTGCTGCCGAAGCAGAACGAAACAATTGGCGCATCTTCATTCTTGGCGGCACTCCCGACAGTCTGGAAAGCGCACTCGCCAACCTCCGGGCGCGCCATCCCAAACTGGCAGTGGATGGTTTTTCACCGGCATTGGCGCCTCTCTTGGAACTGAACCACCTAGAGATTTCTGAAAGAATCCGCGCCGCCCGTCCTGACATTCTCTTGGTTGCCTTTGGGTGTCCGAAGCAGGAGAAATGGATTTACATGCACCACGGCCGGCTTGGCGTGCCGGTGAGCATTGGGGTCGGCGCGACGATCGATTTTCTTGCCGGCAAATACCGCCGCGCCCCGCGGTGGATGCAGCGCACCGGCTCCGAATGGATTTTCCGACTGATTCAGGAGCCGCGCCGGTTGTTCAACCGTTACATGCTTGATCTGGTCTTCTTTGTCCGCGCGCTGCGGCGCGAACGGCGGATTCTGCGCAAGCGAGATGTGCCATTGGTCGTCCCGCCCCGCCCAACCAATGCTCCGTCATCGATCACCGTGCACCGCTGGTCGGGCGACATCGACGCAGCGGCGATCCACAGCGGCGGTTTCGCGCCGGTTCCACCGATGCTTCCTGGAGAAGCTCTCGCACTGGACTTGTCCGGCGTTACCTTCATGGACAGCGCTGGTGTCGGGCAGCTCGTTGGCCTTTACCGGGCGCGCGTCCGCAGCGGTGCGGGCATGGTGCTGATCAATCCGTCTGAGCCGGTTAGAACTCTGCTCACAGCGCTGAAACTTGATCGGATTATCCCGACCGCGAATGAACCCAGTGAGGTTCCGGCCGTGCTCGGTCTGCGGCGCGTCGGCCCAGCCAATACGGTGGATCAGCAGACAGTGTCGGTGAAATTTATTGGCGAACTAACCGCCCCGCGCGTGCCCGGCCACCTCAACTGGCTCAACGATGCTTGGGCCGCCAAGCCGGCAGCATGCCACCTTCAGCTGGATCTTTCCCAGATCGGCTTCATCGACAGTTCGGGTCTTGGCCTGCTCGTCCACGCGCACAAACTCGCGAAGCAACGTGCAGGTGCCAATCTTCGAATCCGCGGCGCTGGCTCGAATGTGCGCAATGTCACCCAGCTGGCACGGCTCGACACGATGTTTCAGTTCGAAGATGCGTGAACCTGAAAAACTCCTGCGGGTGGGCTTGAGCACGAGCGTCTGCCAGCGCGGCCGCTCCGGCGTGGCCACCTATATTTTTGGGTTGATCGACGGCATTGTTCGGTCCGCTCCTCACGTCCGCCTTACTCTCTTCGGCTTCGCCCACGACAAGCCGTTGTTTGCGAAATGGCTTGATCGTTGTGACTGGGAGGAAGTCCCGGAATACTGGCGTCCCGCAGTGCGCGATGTGTTCTGGCACCAATTCATCCTCCCGCGGCGTTTGCAGGAAGCGCGCTGCGATCTCGTGCACATTCCCAGCTACCGCCGCGTGCTCGCCCGCCCGGGCCGGCCGCAGGTCCTTACGATTCACGACTGCGCCTCGTTCCGCCTGCGCGGGAAATATGATGTTTTCCGCTCGACCTACACGAAACGTGTCGTGGTTCCTCTGGCCCGCCGCGCCAAGGGTCTGATCACGGTAAGCGGGACGACGGCAGATGATGTTGCGCAGTTTTACGGCATCCCCCACAATGCCATTCAAGTCATTTGGAACGGCATCGATCACGCACGATTCAATCCTGCGGCCGCGGCCGATGCACCGGCGCTCGACTGGCCCTATTTTCTCTATGTGGCGCGGTTTGAGCACCCGGCAAAAAATCACGTGCGGTTGATCGAAGCCTTTGAGCAGATGGTCACCGAACATCCGCATCTGCCCCATCGCCTTGTGTTGGCTGGCGCCGACTGGCATGGGGCCCCGACGATTCATGCTCGCATCGCCGCATCGCCTGCACGCACGCGGATCGTCGCGCCCGGTTTCGTGAAAACGGAGGCGCTGCCCGGTTGGTATGCTGGAGCGGAGGCGATGGTCTATCCCTCGCTTTTCGAAGGTTTCGGCTTACCGCCAGTGGAGGCCATGGCGTGCGACTGCCCAGTCGTCTGCTCTGCCCGGGGTTCGCTCGGTGAAGTCGTGGGCGATGCCGCCCGGCTGGTCGATCCTGAAAACCCGACCGATATTGCGGCTGGCCTGCTCGAAATGCTGCAACCGGCCAATCGTGCACTCTGGCGGGAACGAGGGCTGCGCCGTGCGGCCCGGTTCGATTGGCTGGAAGTGGCGAAAAATACCGTCGCCACCTACCGCCGCGCGATTTTGTCCGATTAAGCCACAAAATGTCTTCGAGTCTCACCGTCGTTCCTCCCGCTCCGCTGGCTCCGGTGCAACCCACTGCCGCGCCTGAGGTTCAGCTACCGTTCGATCCGCGGCGGCTGCTCGGAGGGTTTATTGCACGCAAGCGTTGGATCGTGCTCGCAGCGGTGGTGGGACTGTTAGCTGGTGCAGGACTCGGCCTGTTCCGGTCGGAAACCCGATACGAAGTTTCGGTTCAGCTGATGAAACGCGAGATCCCGAGTGGCTTCCGCGCCAGCGATTTTGGCGAGGCTTTCAAGCCAAGGGTGATTAACAATGCGACGCTGATCGGGATCGCCCTTTCGGAAACCGTGCTCACCCGAGTAGTGAACAAGGCGCATCCGGCGGTCTCGCTCGCTTTATTGCGCCGATCGGTGGAGGCCAATGAGCAAAAGGGAACCGATTTTGTCATGTTGACGGTCTCGGGCTACTCAAGTCCCGCGGACACGGTCGCGTTGGCCAATCTCTGGGGCCAGGAAATCGTTGAGTTTTCACGCGAGTTGCAGGTTCGCGAAAGTCGCGAAGTGCGGACGTATGTGCAAAAGCAGATTGAACTGGCGGATGCCGATATTCGGCGCCTGAACCGGGAAATGATCGATGTGTCGCAGCGGGAGGGAGTGGTCGACGCCGATCGCCAAATAGAGGCGTATCTCCGCTTGCTTAACGAGCTAGATCTTAAGATCCAAGCACTGCACAGCAATTTGTCTTCCTCGGAACTCCAATTGCGGAGCATGGAAGCCGAACTCGATCACCTGATTCCGCTCAACGAGCGAATCGATCAGCTTCAGCGTGAAATTATAAACGCCCAGACAACTTCCGGCGAGGCCAGCACAGTCACCCAGGATCTACGGCTACAAATGACGAAATTGCAGGCGGATTATCGTCGCCAGCAGAAAAAAGAGTATAACCCGACTTCGGCTTCATCGACCACCCTCGGAACGACCCTATTCCTGCAGGTAATGCAGGCGCGATCTCAGCGCGAGAGCGGCCTGCGGGAACTGCCAGAACTGGAACGTATGCGTGCGGATGTTCAGCAAAAGCTCGCCGCGATGCCCGAGAAAGCGGCGCATTTTGCCCAGTTACAGCAACAGCGCGCGGCCCTAGAAGCGCCTCGGCACATCATGACTGCCCGCCTAAGCGAGGCGCAACATTTCGAGGAAAATGCGTCGGGGTATTTTCAAGTCTTTACGCACGCCAACGTCGGCGAAGTGGCCGTGCGGCCGTTCTGGCTTAAGCTGCTCGTTTTTGGGGCCGGAGGGCTCGCGGTTGCCACCGCCCTCGGCACGGTCGGTGCAATCGGAGCAGAGTTGATTGACAGCCGACTTCGCACCTCCGCCGAGGCCAGCCGCCTTTACCGCAGCCCGGTTTGGTCAAACCTAAGCCGGCACGACGGGCGTTCAGCTTGGCGCGGAGCAGTCGAACGTCTCTGGCTGCAATGGATTTCGACCAGGGATGGTTTCGCCGCCCCCTTGGCGATGTGGAGCGCTATTCCTGGGCCGACTGAGGAACAATTCTGGGAAATAGTCATTGATGAGGCCAGACGCCTTCTTGACGGCATGTTAATCGTCGATGTCGGCGAGGAGTGGAGTCCGCAACTTGCTTCGTTGCCGATTGCCTCTGGCGAACCGATCTTGGGCGTGCAATCGCTAAGAGTCGATCCCCACTCGATCTCAGTCGCTGATGCAGAGCGGCTGGTTGATCGCCTTGCCGCCATAGGCCAGACCACTTTGGTCTGCGTGCGCTTTGCTGGTGCGGTGCGCGAACCGGTTACTACGATTGCCCAAGCCTGCGCCCCGGCGCTCGTATTTGTTAACGCGGACATTGCACGACTCGACTTCTGGGAGAAGCATGCCAACCTGCTTCGTTCTGCAGTTAAGGCGCCCGCCGGCTTGATCTTGGCAGACGAGTCCGAGCTATTTCACGCGATTTGAAGCCAATCGCACTCGCGGTCTTCGCTAGTTGTAAAGGCCCCACCAGCGACGATAGGAAATCCGCCATGAGCGGCGACTTTCGCTGACGCATCTCGCCGCGGCAGCTTCGCTGAGGTCCACACTGTGCGCGGCCACCAATGCTCTTTGCAGCGCCGCGCGCGGGTAGTCGAGCCAGCCGGGCAAGGCCAAGCCTCGTCGCATCAAATCGCGCACATGCAAAGAAAAGTTCCTGAGCCGCGACGAATGGGGAAAGAGGCGGCCGCTAAGCGCCAGATAGTCAGCCCCATTCTTGATCGCCTTCCCGAGCCGGCGGGATTCAAGCCAAAGGAAAACTTCCAGCCAAACCGCGGTCAGCTCGCGATTCTCATCGGCAAGTGCCGCCGCGCCCGGATGCAGGTGCCGGGGCTGCAATTTGAACTGCACACCTTGCGTGTGCCACTCCTGCAGTTGAGCAAAAAATGGCGGCTTAAAGAAATTTGCTGCCGCGATCCGCCGGGAGCGTTCAAGGCAAGAGCCGTCGTGCAGTCCCGCCGCGGCCAGCACGGCGTCCGCGAGGGCCAGTCGTGCTTTCGCATGGTTACGCTCAACGAAGCCATCCGGATCGTCGGGTTGCTCCTCTAATCGCCAGCGCGCGAACAACAGGCCGCTGCCGCGATTGAAAAGGAGCCGGACTGGCTCGCTCAGCGGAATCTGCGTGGGGTGCCGTAAGGTGGCTGGCGCATTCGAAAGTATCTTCGGGTCACCCCACACAAGTTGGTGGCCTTGCAATAAATCGAAGTAAAACATCGTCGGCACCGCGGTCGCAAAAACGCCGGCGGGTAGCTGTTTAAACTCCACGTCGATGCCCAACTCGCGCGTTCCTTGGTGCTCCCAGCGGTGGCACCAAGCAGTCAGGGGAGTGGCGATCGCCCGGCTCGTGGAAAAGATGAAAAACTCGAGGTCGTTGTAGAGTTGTGCTTCACCAGATTTGGTCGCGCGAAAGACACCGCCTTCGCCGCGGCCATATCCGCCTCCGAGCACCAGCGCAGCAACCCCTTGGCTGAATGATTGTGCACCTAAGTCCGCGGCAAGGCGTGCTAGAAACCGTTCGAGTTTCGCCGCGAGCGTCGGCTCGGCCTCGAGAAAATAACGGGACCCGCTCACCGCGGGTTAAGAATTTATTTCGAACACCCGGTGGAGTCGCAGGAGTTCGAGGACGGCGCGCACTTCTGGCTGCACCTTTGCCAGTTGCACGACGGCACCGGGCGTCAGCCATTTGTAGAGCGTCAACAACACGCCGACACCGGAGCTGTCGATGAATTCTACAGAGCCAAGATCGATCACCACGCGCAGGACGCCGTCAAACGCCAACGCGCGTAGGTTTTGTTTCAGGTGCTGCGAGGCCGAAGCATCGAGCTGACTAATTGTGAAGGTGAGGTTAACGGTGGCGCCTTCGCGCCGATAGGCGGGTGCATTCATAAATGATACCCTTTACGACCCAAACGCCCGTTTCGTTACCACAGCCGCTGAAACTTCTCTACGTCCACGAGGCGTTCGGCAGCCTAGGCGGTGCCGAAGCCAACGTCCTCATCACCGCCACCGAGATGCGGAAGCGTGGGCACATTGTCGGCCTCTGGACGCAGCGATCCACCGGCCGCGGCGAGGAATCGTGGACGAAGACTTTTGGCGACAACATCTGGCATCTTGAGCAGGCCGACCTCGCGGTCGTCCGCGCGCAGTTCGCGCCGGATGTCGTCTACGTACACAAATGGGATCATCTTTCGACACTCGCGGCGTTGGGTGAGAGCGGACTGCCGCTTATCCGTATGATCCACGATCATGATCTCTATTGCCTGCGTAGCTACCGCTACAACGTCTTCACGCGCGAGGTGTGTCACCGGAAAGCCTCTGCGTTTTGCGTGTTCCCCTGCCTCGCGACGATCAAGCGCAACCGCGACGGCGGTTTTCCGCTCAAGTGGGTGAGCTATCCGGACAAGCGCCGCGAGATGGAACTCAACCACCGCTTCCACCGTTTTCTCGTCGTCACCGAATATATGCGGCACGAACTCGAACTGAACGGCTTTGATCCGACGCGAATTGAAACCTTCCCGCCGGTGCCGCGTGCTGCCGATGCCGTCCGTTCGACGTTCTCCGATCGCAATCTCCTCGTCTACGCCGGCCAGATCATCCGCGGCAAGGGCGTCGACATGCTGCTAAGCTCGCTGGTCCATGTGAAGAGTAAGTTTGAACTCATCATTCTTGGCGATGGCAACGACCGGGCCAATTGCGAGAAACTCGCCCGCAAGCTTGGCCTCGCCGATCGCGTGCGGTTCGCCGGCTTCGTGCCTCAGGCCGAGCTCAAGTCCTTCTATCAGGAAGCCTCAGCCGTCCTCATTTCCTCGGTGTGGCCAGAACCGATTGCGACCATCGGTCTCGAAGTGATGCGCCACGGTTTGCCGGTGGTGGCGTTCGATGCTGGCGGCATCAGCGACTGGCTAATCGACGGGCACAACGGCCGGCTCGTGAAGTGGTGCGACACGCAGGCCTATGCCGGCGCGATCGACGAACTGCTGAAGGACAAGACCAAGGCCCGCGGTTGGGGCGGAGCCGGGCTGGCCCTTGTGACAGAGCGCTACGACTTCGCGCGTTACATCAGCAACCTCGAGGCGCTCTTTCATCGGGTGAACGCCGAGGTAAACGCTAAAACCCCGGTCGAAGTCTCATGAACGACCAGGAACTGATCAATTACTGGGTGGAGGCCGGGACCCCGTTGGGACGGGCCCGGCGCCAGCTTCGGCAACGCGGCAAGCGCGCACTGTGGTTCGCGACCGTGAACAGCACGCTTATTCTGAAGCGTGCGATCGATGTTGCCGCTTCGGCTCTGGCGCTCCTCGTGCTTACGCCACTCTTTGTCGCCACTGCAATAGCGATCAAGCTTGAGGACCGCGGCCCCATCTTCTTCCGCCAGCAGCGTGTCGGCCTGCGCGGGCGCCTCTTCGGCATGTGGAAATTTCGCTCGATGTTCATCAACGCCGAGAAGTTGAAAGACCAACTCGTGCAGCAGAACGAAATGCAGGGAGGCGTGACTTTTAAGATAAAGAACGATCCCCGCGTGACCCGTGTCGGTCGTTTTATTAGGAAATATTCGATCGATGAATTACCGCAGTTCTGGAATGTCCTTCGCGGTGACATGTCGCTCGTCGGACCGCGGCCGCCGGTGCCGCGCGAGGTTGCGCTCTATTCACCAGAGGACCGGCAGCGGCTGCTCGTGGTGCCTGGCCTGACCTGTTTCTGGCAGGTCGGCGGTCGCAGTTCGATCGACTTCGCCGGGCAGGTCCAACTCGACGTCGAATACATCCGCTCGTCGAGCGTCTGGCTTGATGTAAAGCTGCTCGTGCGGACAGTTCCGGCGGTTCTCTTTGGGAAAGGCGCCTTTTGAAAATTGAAACCCTTGTGCTCGCGGCCCCCGACTTTGCCACGCTCGATCTGGTGGCCAGAAGGAAAGAGCCATCGGTCCTCTGGCCTGTCGGCGGACAGTCGCTCGCTGCCCACTGGCTGGATCACGCAGTGCGGCTTGGTTGCAAGCGTGTCGTGATCCACGCCGCGGATCGACCGGCAGAAGTGCGCGCGGCATTGGGTGGCGGCGGTTATTGGTCGCTTGAACTGGAAGTTTCTTCGCAGAGAGCTCCAGCCGATGCCATCCCGATGTTTGGGCTGCCGAACGATCCTAAGCCGGTTGCGCCAACCACTCCGCTTGAACTCCTCGGCTGGTGGTTTGACCTGAACTGCCGCTGGCTCGCTGGCCGTAACATTAATGCTGTCTCGATCGACCAGTGCCGCGAAGCGGGCGGCTGGATCGGGCCTCGGGTGAAGATTTCTGCAAGCGCCAAACTAGTCTCACCGTATTGGATCGGCGCTGGCGCTGAAATCGGACCCGAGTGTCGCATTGGACCCAATGCCTTCATCGGATCGGGCAGCGTGCTCGAAAGCGATGTTCACGTGGAAAATTCTTTCGTCCTGGCACGCACGTTTCTCGGTAGTCACATTGACGTGCGCACAAAGATCATCGACGGGAACACGCTCCTTGACCTGGTCGCCGGCACCCGGGTCGAACTGCGGGACAACTTCGTCGCCAGCGCCCTCACATCTGGCGCCGGCCGTGTGGACTGGCGTGAGCGCGTGCTCGCGGCCATCCTTTGGGTGCCTGCCATCCTGCTTGCACTGGGATGTGGTCGCCCTGTCACAGATATGGTCCGGCTACCCGGCGGCGCGCTGCTTGCCCTCTCGACCCGCTCTCGTGGCCCTCTGCTCGCGCGCCGTGCCAGCTGGCTCCGGCACGTTATCGCCGGCCACATGCGGCTCGTCGGCGTATTGCCTCGCGCGATAGTTCCCAATCTTCCGCCGGACAGCCGATCATTGCTCGAGGAATCTACGCCCGGCATGTTTGCATTGTCGGACTTGCACGGTATTCACACGACGGCCGACACGGAAGAATCCGTGCACGCGGTTTACCAGGCTGCGGTGCCCGCAGCAAACGCCGAGGTGTGGAGAAATCTCTTTCGACTCTGCCGCTTGCGGCCAGCAACCTCCAATGCATGAGCGCCCTGCTCGAGACTTACACACTGGAAATGCCGGCTGACCTTACCGCAAGCCGCGAGGCCATCGGGGCCGTGCTGGCCTGGCTCCAACTTCAGGGACATGCGCTGGAGAATACCAGAGCCTGGCGCCTACCGATCACCGAGGCTGTCACCAATGCGATCCTGCACGGTTGCCGGGACCACGCCAGTGCCCGTGTTACGATCATGGCCCGCGTCGGCGCCGAATGCACGGAGGTGCTTGTTCGCGACCCAGGCTTTTACCAAGCCTCGCCTGAGGCCAGCCGCCTGCATGATGACCCGCTGGCCGACCATGGGCGCGGCGGATTTTTGATCGCGCAGGGCACCGACAGCTTCGAACACCTCAACGAGGCCCGCGGGCATACGCTATTGCTGCGTTGGAACCAGCGACCCCGCACGCGGCTGGGCCTCGCTGCTACCTCCGCGGCCGAACAAACCCTTGACCAACTGGCCGCACAATTGGGCGACGCCTACGAGGCAATTACAGCCTACACGGAGTTCGCCAGCCTGCTTGCAACCACGAGCGACTTCGGCGAATTGCTCGTCCACGCGCGGCGGCGGCTCGCGGAGTCCATTGAACATGAATCGCTGCTGCTGCGGTTCTTCGAGGACGACGCCTTAGTGCTCACCACACCGGCGCCCGGTTTTCCAATTTCGATTCCCCTCTCCTCCTCCGCGCTTGAGGCTCGGGTCGGCACCGCGCGCAACTTTGCTGCGCTAGCCTCGCCCGCGGAAATTCCCGCCGCTGATCCGCTGAGTGCCGCCGCTGGCCCGGTCGTGATTGTCGCCGTGGGTTGTCCGAAAAAGACCCGGGGCACGCTTGCCCTGGTGAGGAAGAAAGACGCGCCGGCGTTTACGGCTGGCCAGATCGCTTTCGTGCGATCGGTGGCCGATTTCCTCGGCACCGCCCAGAGCCTTTCGGAATCATGGCACCAGCGCGCGGAGCAAGTCCGGCTGGAGCAGGAGCTGCAACTGGCCGCCCGCATCCAGCAGCAACTTTTCCCCCAGTCATCGCCGCCAATATCCGGTTGGCGCGTCACGGGGAGTTGTCAGCCATCGCTTGCCATGGGGGGCGACTATTTTGACTGGATCGTGCGGGGTGACGGTTCGTGTCTTGTGCTTGTCGCGGACGTGATGGGCAAGGGTATGCCCGCAGCCATGGTGGCCACCATGCTGCGGAGCACGTGGCGGGCGCTCGCCACACGGACCGACAGCCCCAGCGCGCTCCTCACGGAACTCAACGCCCAGCTTGCACGGGATCTAGCCACCCTCGAAGTGTTCATCACGGCCGTGCTGGTCCGACTATCTCCGAACGACTCCCGCGTGCAGTATGCGAATGCCGGCCACTGTGCGTTGTTGCAGAGCCTAGGGGCGGACCGTGATTATTACCACCACGCCTGCGGTGGCCCTCCACTCGGAATCAATCCCGATGCGCACTTTGATGCGACCGAGATCACGATGACCCGAGGCAATTCGCTCTTTGCTTTTACAGATGGCTGTTACGAAATCGACCGAAAGCGCGGGTCTACTGCCGGCCTGCAACGATTGGAACGGGAGCTGCGCAGCGCCAGCGAAGGCGACAGCGGCGACGTGGTCGCGACCGTGCTTCGCCAGCTGCGAGGTCAGGCGGCGTATGAACTTCCTGACGATTGCACGCTCGTCTCCATGCACTATCTCTCATGAAACCCGCTGCTCTGAAAAAAATCCTGATCGTGGAAGACGATCTTGCGATTCGTCGGCTGCTAGAAGTGTGCCTGCGATCCTTGCCTGCGGCGCAGATTGCCGTCGGCGAAGGCCAGGCCGCCCTCGACCTTCTGCGGCGCGAAAAGGTCGATCTTGTGGTGACCGACCTGATGATGGCTGGCACTGGCGGTTTCGACATCGTCCGGGCGATGCGCGCGGACTCCGCGCTGCATGAAATCCCCGTCGTGCTTCTTTCCTGCCTGGGCAGACCTTCGCTTCCGACGGAAGCAAAGGAGGCCGGGGTGCAGGAATTTTTCATGAAGCCGTTCAGTCCATCCCAATTACTCGGCGCGGCCCGCCGGCTTCTGGCCCTTTGAAACCGCGGCCACTCAACCTCTTCGTCTTTGCTGACGCGCTCGGCTGGCAGATTGCGCAACGCCGTCAGTTTCTTGTGGAGCTTCTTCCGCATAGGTCCGAGGTGGAGACCCTGCTGGGCTACTCCTGCACCTGCGACCCGACCATCCTGACAGGTGCGGAGCCAGATGAACACGGACATTTTTCCTTTTTTGTCTTCGATCCCAAGGGGTCCCCCTTTGGGTGGGCGCGTCACTTGGGCTGGCTGCCGGACTCGATCGCCGCGCACCACCGAGTGCGTAATCGCGTGAGCCAGTTCACTGGGCGTCGGCTTGGTTACACCGGATATTTCCAACTCTACAGCGTTCCATTCGCTAGGTTGCCGTGGCTGGACTACACTGAGAAACGCGACCTCTACGAGCCCGGTGGAATTATCGGCGGGCAGGAAACCATCTTTGCGCAATGGTCGCGGGCCGGCCTGCCTTGGACGCGATCCGACTGGCGACGGAGCGACGCCGAGAATGTCGAGCACCTCCGAACTGAAATTCGGCGCGGGGAAATTCGCGCGGCGTATTTGTTCACCGCTGGACTCGACGCCATCATGCACCGTCACGGCACAAAACATCCCGCGGTTGACGCTGCCTTCGACCGCTTCGAAGGCTGGCTGCGCGGATTATGGGAACTCGGCCACAGCCACTACTCCGAAGTCCGGCTCCACGTGTTCAGCGACCACGGAATGACTGACACGGTCGCTTCGAGCCGAATGATGCTGGAGTTTGAAGCGCTCGGCCTGAGCTACGGTCGCGATTATGCTGCCGTGTGGGATTCAACGATGGTCCGGTTTTGGTTTCCAGGCGGAGCGACCGTGCGTCGCGAAGTGGAAGCTTGGCTCGGCGCCCGCCCGGAAAGCGGTCATATCATCGCCGATGATCAACTAGCGCGCTGGCGCTGCCTCTTTCCCGATCGGCGATACGGCGAACTCTTCTACCTCCTCTCCAATGGGACGATCCTTGCTCCCTCTTACATGAATCGCGGTTTTGTCCACGGCATGCACGGATACTCGCCTGACGAGCCGGACAGTGCGGCGTGCCTGTTGAGCAGTCATGTGCCAACCATGCCCGTAACCAAACTTTCGGGTCTACATAGACTACTTCGGCAAGCCGAGTAGTCAGTTTTGCCGGCACCTATGCGCCGCAGCCTCGATAGCTCCTGAGGTCCTGTTGCATAAATAGCGTAATTTTCTGTTAACCCGCCGTTCAGTCCGAAGCGAGGAGGGCGAGGCACGTGGGAGTAGCCCAAGTGTTAAGCAGATGGGCCCGCAGTAGTGCTTCGTGGGCCTGATTGCCTTTTGTGGCGGGAGCGGTGGCGTTGGCCGAAGGCTGCTGTGAGTCGGTGCCTGGTGGACTCGGCCAGGGAACGACGGCCGTAATTTACGGCCCGCTTCCAGTCTGGCAGACCGAGAAAGCGGACTTCCTCGATCGTTTGGTTGCGGGTCTGCCAGTCCATTCCGTCATGGAGGACTGCGCGTTTACCTGGCGGGGAGAGAAGCCGGGCTTGGTGGTGTTTAGGCCTCGCGTCAGTATAAGTTGACTTATTTTATGTATAGCGATTTGCTCGCCCATGCAGTCGGAGGCCACGCTCGAGCGGATCGAAACGAAGTATCGTTTGCTGGCACCGTATATGGATGAACGGATGCGCAGGAACTGGGCGGCGACGGAGGTGCAGACCTGTGGCTGGGGTGGACTGCGGGCGGTCAGTCGGGCGCTGGGCATGTCGCCGAACACGATCCGGAAGGGTTTGGGCGAGTTGGCGATCCGTGCGGAGAATCCGGATGCGCCGGTGGATCCGCGCTTGCGCCAACCGGGAGGGGGCCGCAAACGCCAGACCGAAGTCGATCCTGAGCTGGCGGATCAGTTGGAAGGTCTGGTGGAACCGGGGAGCCGCGGCGACCCGGAGTCGCTGTTGCGCTGGACTTGTAAAAGCACCACTCGATTGGCTGAGGAACTGCGTCGACTGGGGCATCCGGCCAGTCCGAGGACGGTGGGCCGACTGCTGAACGCCGCGGGCTACAGCCTGCAGAGCAACCGCAAAACCAAGGAGGGTGCGGCTCATCCCGACCGCAATGCGCAGTTTGAGCATATCCAGAAAACGGCCCGTGCCTTCCAGCAACGTGGTGAACCGGTCATCTCGATCGACACGAAGAAAAAGGAGCTGGTCGGCGCATTCAAGAATGCCGGGCGCGAATGGCGACCGAAAGGCGAGCCGGAAGCGGTGCAGGTTCACGATTTCCTCGATCCACAGCTGGGCAAAGCGATTCCTTATGGCGTCTACGATGTGAGCGCCAATCAGGGTTGGGTGAGTGTCGGCATTGATCACGACACCGCCCGCTTCGCCGCCGAAGCGGTCCATCGGTGGTGGAAGAAAATGGGCGCCAAACGCTATCGGCAGACCCGGGAACTGTTGATCACCGCCGATGGCGGCGGCAGCAACGGCAGTCGCTCTCGCTTGTGGAAGGTCGCCCTGCAGGAGTTGGCCAACCGGTTTGAGTTTCCCATCCGCGTGGGTCATTTCCCGCCAGGAACGAGCAAATGGAATAAGATCGAGCATCGTATGTTTTCCCACATTACCCAGAACTGGCGCGGGCGGCCCTTGGTCAGCCACGAGGTCATCGTCCAACTGATCGGACACACGAGCACCGCCGCCGGCTTGAAGATCCGGGCCGAATTGGATGCCGGGTTGTATCCCACCGGCATCAAGGTCACCGACTCGGAACTGGACGCCTTGAATCTCAAGCGGGCGGATTTCCATGGAGACTGGAACTATACGCTCCTTCCAAAGAGGATGAATAAGTAGTCAGTTTATTCTGACGTGACCCCTTAGCTGCGGCGTAGCACAGGCGCCGGTCGTAGGCGCCGTCACCGATGATGGTCGTCCCGTCCTCAGGCTGGGCAACGTCGAGGACATCCCCGAGCACCTGACTGTCGTGCAACTGGCAGGAGGTGACGACCCCGGCCACAACCAGCAAGGCCGTCGGGTCAACCCCGAGATGAATCTTGCGATAGGTGCGACGCCGGTCGCCGTGGGACAGTGGTAAGCCAGGTGCCGGGTCCGCGGATCTGCAAGCCGGTGGCGTCGACGACAATGCAGCCACCCGCCGTGGGCCAGCGCGGCAGGGTCGAGCCCTTGCGGCGTCGGCAGAGCGTGGAGTGGTCTGGAACTGGTAGCAGCAGTCCAGCTAGGTGGAGGACCGAGCGAAGTAATCCCACCGTTTGGCGCAGTGGCAGTCGGTAAACCTGCTGGAGCACCAACCCGAGGCGGATGACGGCATCCGGGTAGACCTCCGGCCGCCCGCGTGCTCCGTTCCTGCAACCTGCGGCCCACTTTTGCTCCACATCGGAACCCAGGTACAAGGTGAGGCTGCCCCGCTGGGTGAGCGCACGGCTATACCGTGACCAACACTGGTTGCGCTTGCGGAACCTGGATGGCACGGTAGTGTTAATCTAAACACATGATAGCGCGCAAACCAGGCAAAACCAGGGGCGGCACCGGGCCTGAGGAGGAGGAATCCTCCGTGCCGCCGGAGACCATCCGGCGCAGGCTCCGGTCCTCCGCGGCCAGCCTGATGATGCAGGAAAGTACCGCCCAGTTGCGCAACGACGTTACTTTTGCACTCCGGGAGGCCCATGCCAACCGGACCCGCCTGCCGAGCGAGCAGGCGTTCCGGCAAGAGCACAAGACTTCCCCCTCAGGCCAGGCCTTGGGTCGGGCCAAGCAGGTGCAGTACGCCATCAAGGATGCCCTGGCCTCCTTCCGCACCTTTCGGAGCAACTTCTTCGACTGGGTGGCCGACCACAACAGCCGGCCGGGGCCAGCCCCGCCCGCCCGGCTTCTTCCGTCTGGGCCGACGGGCCCGGGTGCGGTTCGATTACCAGGACTTCACCGTAGAGCGGAATCGACTCCGGTTACCTGACTCGCTCGGTCTGGATGCACGACCGCTCCTCAACCGGGATGGGACGCCCCTGCTCCAGTTCGGAGACAACCTGGTGGAGGTGCGGCTGGAGCCCTGCCGGTCCCGCAAGTGGATCCTGGACCTGGTCGTCAGGCGAGCCCCAAGGGCGTCCCTGGTACTCCGTGAAGGCACCCTGTACGTGGATCTGGGTGTGGCCCGGTTGGTGACCTGCTTGGACGACCGGAACCTCCTCGCGTTCTTTGTCTGCGGCGGGGTGGCCAAGGCCATCCTGCAACGGGGAGCCGGGAGCCAAGTGGCACGCCGCCTTGCGGAGCGAGGCCGCCACGGGGAGCCGCCATGGTCATCGCAAGGCCAAGGCCTTGGCCCTGCGCAGCGCCCGCCAGATGGAGGACCTGATGAAGAAGGTGACCCTCCTGATCGTCACCTACGTCCTGACCCGAGGGCTAAAGCGGGTGGTCGTGGGCCGGAACAAGGACTGGAAGCAGCACGTGAACCTGCTGTCCCCCAGAGGTTGGCTCCCTACGAAAGTTGCCCTACTGCAGTCGGGCTTAGTCCCAGCAGTAGGGACCAGGGTCGCGTTGCCGACCCATAATACTCAGGCGTTCTCCGTCGCGGCATAACCGCTTCGGATATCAACCTGGTTTATACAACAAAGCCGCTCCTGATATCTCAGCGGGACAACTTTCATCAACCATCAGCGGCACTTGGATGTAAGAGCGCTGGGGCACAGCCGATTTCCGGATCCATTCCAACAAATAGCCCGCCTTTCGAACAAAGTTGGAATCCATGGTGATTTTCTGGCAGGACGCGATATTGGCCGTGGGTTTTTCGTTGAAGGTGGCTTAGCGTCCATCTCACACACGGGAGAGATTCAGCCACTTGATCCGTTGGTCAGTAAATGCATTGTCTGCGCCCTGGGTTTGTTATCGCAAAGGGCGTAGGTATCTTTACTCATGAAATCCGCGGGAAATCGGACAGCATTTCGTTCGAATGGGGCCGATATATTACAATTTGATGGATGACATGCCTACCAGTCCTCTTCCCCAGCCGGTCAGGGTCTTCATTATCGATGATCATCCGATGTTTGCGAACGTCGTAGCGGAAATTATCCGCGCATTGGAGGGCTTCGAGGTTGTCGGTGTTGCAATGAGTGGAAAGGCCGCGACCGAAATGCTGTCTGACAAGATCGTCGACATCATGCTCGTCGATTTGATGCTGCCTGACTTGGGCGGCCTCGAGCTGATTCACAGGATCCGCAAGACGCACTCGCATGCGCGAATTTTGGTCTGCAGCGGATTGGACACGCCTGAGTCCATAGAAATGGCGTTCCGGTGTGGTGCCTACGCGTTCGTAAAAAAGAGTGGCCGCGTGGAGGATCTAATTGCCACGCTAAAGGCGGTGGCTGCCGGCAAAACTCTTTTGGATGAAGAGGTCGCAACCATTCTTCGGAAGGCCGTAGCCTCGTCACGCTCCCTGAAGTCGCTTACCGCAGTTGATTTGGTGATTTTGCGCCGGCTCGCCGAGGGAGTAGATCCTAAGGATGTTGCGCTAGAAACGGGTGTGTCCCTTTCAGGGATTTACAAGTCACGCAGCCGCATCTTTCAGCGCTGCGGTCTTGTGGATAAAAAGAATCTCCATGGCACAGCGGCGAGACTGGGACTGGTCGCCTCATCTGACATCAACACAATCAGATAATTCCGACCGCCCTCGCTCCGCATATGCCCGTCCAAAATCCGTTCGCCTCAACTTATCCAGTAGATGTGGACTCAAGTTCGCCCTCTGCCTCGACCGCAGGAGGGACTAAATCGGGCAACGGCGCCTCCGGAAAAGAGGCGAGCGCCGCCGTCTATACCCGCCTGATGGGATCGGGTAAGTTTGTCCACTGCTCCGAGGAATTTGCGCGGCTGATTGGCTGTAAGGCGGAGCAGCTCTATGCCGATCCGGAGCTTTGGTCCCATTGTGTCGTGGGAACCGATCTGTTCGGAGACTCAGGACTGCTCCAATCACTTGTTTCCAACGGTTGCGTCAGCTGTGAATTCAAGCTCAAGCCGGCCCACGGCCCATTGCTGGACGTGCGGGAATCCGCGCTTTTCAGCATGATAGATGGTCGCATGGTCGTCGTGGGGACCGTCAGACTAGTGGCCAACAACGTCAACGAAGCGGACACGTTGCTGAACGAACATGTGTTCAAGCGTGCGGTTGACGAAGCGGCCAAGGGCGTCGTCATCGCAGATACCAACGGGATCTTGGTTTACGCCAACGCCGAGCAAGCACGTCTTTTTGGCTACAACTCCGCCCAAGAGATGATCGGATTCTCGTGGCGCAAACTCCATGCGCCTGAGTCGGGGCGCTTAATGGACACTGTTGCTGCGATCGCGCTTAAGACCAAGGGCCGCTGGTTGGGCCATTGTGTCGCCTTGCGCAAGAACGGGACAAGTTTTGACTCAAACCTGTCGCTGTCGCTTGTTCCGGGAGGACGAGTCATTTGTGTGACAGGTGATTCCAGCGGGGACATAGATGAGGTTAGGCGGCTCCAGACCGACGACTCGCTGTTTCGGCAATTGCTCTACGTCCTACCGACGGGCGTGCTGGTTCGGGCGCGCACCGGAGCCTATGTCTTTGCCAATGAAGCGGTCTGCCGCGAACTCGGGCGCGGGCAGGACGAAATCTACGGCATGGCCGTTCTGGACGGGAACGAGCCAGCGATATTTGCCGAGATCCGCAAATTAGATGAGCAGGTTGCCATTTCGGGAGAGCGCTTTGATCGCGAATTTGAAGTCAACTGGAACGGGTCGCACCGCGACTGGCACATCGTCAAGATTCCGGTGAGGGACAAGGGCGATGCGGTTTCCCACATTATCACGCTGGTCGAGAATGTGACCCCGCAGAAAACTTTGGGGAGCGCCCTGCAGGCGAGCCAGAACCAGCACCAGAAGTATCTGGAAATGCAGCGGGAGTTTATCTCGATGGTTTCTCACGAATTTCGCACTCCGCTCACGGCGATCCAGGGTGCGCACTATCTTTTTTCGCGCCACGCCGCCAAGCTGCCGCCGGACACAGCCAAGATTTTCGATCGCCTGCTCAAGTTGCAGTCGCAGGCGCTGACCACCATGGGGGAATTGGTGGACCAGGTGCTGTTTCTCAACCGGATGGATCAGGCCCGGTCCGCCAAGGCCGCCGCACCCTGTCCGATCAGCAGCAATATCACGCAATTGGTCGCTATTTTCAATGACGGGACGCTGCCGCCCCGTGTGCAACTGGTCGAACAGTTGCCACCGGGATTTTCGCCCATCATGGATCCGGGCCTTCTCCGGGCCATCGTCGAAAACCTCGTGTCGAACGCCGTCAAATATTCGGCTACTGCTTCACCGGTTGTCGTCACGCTGTCTCCCGCTGAGGCTGGTTGGGAACTCAGAGTGGCCGATCGCGGGAGAGGCATCCCCAAGGAGGATCAGGCCAGATTATTTGCACCCTTCTACCGCGCGAGCAATGTAGATACCGTTCCAGGCACCGGTTTGGGTCTTGTCATCGTGAAACGTGCCGCAGAATTTTGCGGTGGCACAGTCGCCCTCGAGAGCGAACCCGGCGTCGGGACGACCGTTTCCGTCAGATTTCTGGTCACACCACAATCTACCCCACTCCATGCAGACTGACTCCAAAGTCCCGACCAAAGTCATCAACCCTGAAAGGAAGCATTTGATTCTTCTGGTTGAGGATGAGATCGTGGTGCGCACCATCGCCGCCGAAATCCTCAAGGACGGCGGCTACGATGTCGCCGAGGCGGGCGACGGTTTCGAGGCTTGGGCGGCACTGCAGGAGCGCCGCCCTGATCTTATTTTGAGTGATGTGCGCATGCCGCGGTGCAACGGCTTCGATTTTCTCCAGCGGGTCCGCAGCAATAATTTGGTGGCGGACATCCCCTTTGTAATTGTCTCGGCGGCTGCGGATCGGGCGGACCATCGGATGGGCATGTCGCTGGGGGCCGACGATTATGTCGTGAAACCCTATTTGCCGCCCGACTTGCTCAAGACGATAAGCATCCGACTGACCCGGGCCAGTGTAGTTTCGGACAAGATCAAGGCGCACCAGCGTTTTCTCTCCAACATTCTTCCGCATGAATTGCGCACCCCTCTGACCGGTGTGCTCGGCTACGCCGAGTTGATGCTGATGACCGGGCGCGAAGGCGGGACCCTCCTGCCGGAACAATTGGTCGAGTATGGCACCAACATTCAGCGCTCGGGATTGCGCCTCCTTGAAATGGCGAAGGATTTCTCGCTCTGGGCGGAGCTTGACCGGATGGCTGCTGCGGCCAAATGGAATCCGATTAAATCCGAAACCTACGAGCGGATCAACGCCGTGGAACTGGCGCGAATCCTCGGCGAGTGCGCCTAAGAGTATGGGCGGGCTGCCGATTTGACCGTTTCGGCTCAAGACGCCGTCGTGCATGTGCCCGTGGATGGCCTGCCGCGAGTGCTACGGCACCTGGTCAGAAACTCCTTGCGGTTTTCTTTGCCGGGCAAACCGGTGGTCGTCACGGGCCGCTCAGTCGGAGCGAGCTACGAATTAACCGTGGCGGACCAAGGCAGGGGCATGACCCCCGAACAAATCAACCAGATGGGAGTGTTTCAACAATTCGGGCGGGACAAGCAGGAGCAGCAGGGCATAGGTGTCGGCTTGGCATTGGCCCGTTCTTTTGTGGAGCTGTGCGGCGGGAAATTCCAATTGCTGTCAAACAGTCCACAATCTGGCGTGACGGCATGCCTAGCGTTTCCCACGGCCTCGTTATCGGCATGAACGCACCCAGACTTCGAGACCTAGTTCCCACACTCGCCGAGGTCACAAATGGCGGATCCGGGTCAGCCTGGGTTCACTCGCACTGATCGGGCATCGATATGAGTGAAACCACGCCCGCGAAGATTTTACTCGTGGAGGACAATTCGGACCTGCGAGAAGTCGCCATGTATCTGCTGGAGTCGTTTGGCTACACGGTCGTGGCAGTGGCTGACGGTCAGGCTGCCCTCGCAGCTTTCAACGACCGCCGCCCGGACCTCGTGATGGCTGACATCACGATGCCGGGGATCGATGGCATTTCCTTGGCCGGGCTGATTAGGAAACACCCCTCTGGGGCGGACATGCCGATCGTCCTGATGAGCGGCCGGTCATCGCGGGCAGAGATGCAACAAGGCCTGGCTTCCGGTGCAGACGAGTATGTGATCAAGCCGTTTGATCCGGAAAAACTCCAACAGATGCTCGCGGGCTTGATCGGACGACCCCACCATAGTGGCTTGATTTCGACCTCCGCCGCGAGCACCCCGCCCACATCCGCGCCGCAACTGCCGACTGCCCCCCATGACTCTGAATCCCTCGCCTCGGCCAACATCCTGTTTGTTGAAGACGACCTGAATATTCGGGAAACCGCTTCAGACCTGCTTTCCCTGACGGGTGCAAATGTGCTGGCCGTGGGCTGCGGGCGAGAGGCCAGCCAGGTGCTGGCGACAACAAGGATCGATCTCATAATTTCCGATTTGATTATGCCGAATGGAGACGGGCGGTGGTTGCTTCACCATGTGCGTTCGTCGCCCAATCTCCGTCACATCAAGTTTATCATTTTGTCGGCTCTCACCCTAGCTAAGGACATCGACCCAACGATGCTGGAGGGCGCAGATACCTACATCACCAAGCCATTCGACCCAGACACTCTGCTCAAGACGGTCAGCGATTTCTTGCGGTCGCCGTCACGCGAAACAGCCCGCGAACTGCCGACATCGGACGCCATTTGAACGCCCCAGAGTCAATGGCTCAACCCTCCAACCCCGACTTGCGCAGCGATGGCCAGATTTCATGCCCGTCGCGCAGCATGTGGTTGGTCACGGTGCTCTTGGTGGCGCTGGCCGTGGACGTAAACTGGTTCGCGCCTGTGATGTTTGGCAGTCACCGGCTCATTTTTGGCTTGACCATCTACTGGCTGGCCTTGCTTCGGATCGGGCCGGTGCAAGCCTTGCCTGTGCTGGCGGCCGGGACGCTCACGCTCACCCTCAAATGGAGCCAGCCATTCACCGGATTACTTTTCGCCTTGGAAGGCTTGCTCGTCGGCTTGGCCTGGCGTCGCTGGCGCAGCGCGGTTTTGGTTGATGTCTTGTTCTGGGTATGCTTCGGGACCCCGGCCTCTTGGTTTATTTATAAATACGTCAGTGTCATTCCCCATCCCTCCTTCGAACAGGCGCTCATCTTGCAGCCGGTGAATGGCTTGGTGGCGGTTTTGGCCACGTTTTTTTTCCTCGAGGTGCTGCCCGACGTCTATGACCGCGAACCGGTCACAGCAACCAATAATTTTCGCAGCTATCTGCTCAAACGCTACCTCGCGTTTGGCACTTTTCCGGTGATTGTCGGCGGGTTTGTGGCTGCCCGCAGTTTCGAGTCCCACACGCTGGGGGAGGTGGGCGCCAACCTGGGTCGCAGCGCCGAAAGAATCACCGTGGCGGTGAACCTCCGCTTGGATGTTGGCTTGGAGACTATTCGGGAAATAGCCGCGAGACAGTCGGACAAATCGTGGTTCATGGACCCCGCGCGACTGTCGGGCGAACTGAGCGAGACCTTAGCAGCGCAACCTGCTTTCCTGACGATGCTGGCGGCGGACTCGTCGGGCAATATCCTGGCCACGGCTGCGCGGTCGAGTTTCGGCCCCAGTCCGCCAGTGGCCCTATTGGCCCAGATTAATGACCGTGAGTATTTTTCCGCACCCATGGCGACCGGGCAATCGCATGTTTCGAATTTGTTTCGCGGTCGCGGTTTGGGCAGCGATTTTTTGGTCGCTCTGAGCGCCCCGGTCGTGGCCCACTCCGGGGAGCGGTTGGGCGTGATTGAAGGTTCGTTGCTCGCCAGCGAACTTTCGGAAATCATATTACCCAGTCCCGAGGAGAGTTCCTTGGTGGTGCTGCTCTGCGATAGGAGTAAGCATGTAATCGCAGCCCACGGGATGGATTTTCCAACGTTGAGCCCCATCGCGGATACGCCGGTTGGACAGATGATCGATCGGAATTCAACGGCAACCACCCGCATCGCACTCGACGATGCTTCCGAAAAAAAGTTTTACCTGATTCACACCGTCCCGGTGCCGCTCACGGATTGGTCGCTAACCGTTTTGCGCCCATGGGCGGATGTGATGCAACCCGTGATGGGCGCGTATGCCTGGATTCTGGCGATCGCGTTGTGCACTGCGTTGTGCGCCGCCATTTTCGCCCGATGGTCGATTCATAACTTCCTGCGGTTCTGGCAGAGCGTGATGGATTTTTCGCACTCGCCAAACCTCCAACCGGCCTTGCTGAAATACGCGGCGCCGGCACAATTGCCGCTCGAATTTAGCTTGTTGGTTGATAATCTGGTGGTCATGGCCCAACGGGTCGAATCCGAGGAGGACAAGCGCGGGCTGCTGCTGGCCGAACTCGAGTCGAGGGTGGTTGAACGCACCAAGGAATTGGAGATAGCCTTGGCCGCGGCCAAAAACGCTGATCACGCCAAGAATGCTTTCCTTTCCACGGTGACCCATGAACTCCGCACTCCGCTGACTGCGATCATCACTGGCGTCCGCCTGCTGAGGATCAGCAAATCAAACTGGTCCGAACGCGAGGCGAGAACTCTTGTGACCCTTGAGAAATCCAGTCATTCGCTGATGAACGTCATCTCGGAGGTGCTGGATTACTCCAAGCTGGAATCGGACAGCGTGACGCTTCATCCCCGTATTTTTCGCCCGGCGGAACTCATCGCCGATGTCATCCTGATCCTGACGCCTGCGGCCAAACAAGCTAATCTGGACCTGCACCAAACGATCGAGCACACTCCCGAGATGGAATGGCACGGGGATCCGGAGCACCTTCGTCGAATTCTCCTCAATCTGGCCGGCAATGCCGTCAAGTTTACGCTGGAGGGATTGGTCGAAATCGCCAGCTGTGTCGAGCTGTCGTCTTCGGGCCTGCGTCGGCTGTATTTCTCGGTCACCGACTCCGGAACTGGGATTCCGCCCGATCGCCTGGAGGCCATTTTTAAGCCATTCGTGCAGCTGGAAACCGACCGGGTGCTGGCGCAGGCCGGCACGGGCCTTGGTCTGACCATCTGCCGCAAGCTGGTCGAGAAGATGGGCGGCGAGATTTCGGTCACCAGCACTCTGGGGAAAGGTTCTAAATTCGAATTTTGGATTCCACAATGATGGCTGAACCACACACGCCTTGCCCGCCGAGGCCTTGTCACTTGTGGCCTGGCCTGCCGTTTGACCTGCTTCGTGAAGGGGAAAACGTCCGCGGCGCTGTGCGCCGGGCGAGAAATGAAATTTTTTCGTGAACTCTATTAAACCGCCACCGGGATCGGACTCAAAACCAGGAGAGCGCCGCGCCGCGGAATCAACCCCGGTTTCGTCAGTTGCCTATCCCGATTTTCATATCCTTTCCAACGCCCACGAAGGTGTGCTGGCCGTGAATTTGGCCAACGAAGTCTTGTTTTGGAACCACGGGGCCGAGGAGATTTTCAGGTGGACCGCAGCCGAGGCCTTGGGCCGCCAGCCCGAGGAATTGCTCGGCATGGAAGATCCCGAAGTCGCGCCCGCACTGTTTGCGGCGATCGAGCGGGACGGGTTTTGGAACGGAGAACTGCGAACCAATGATCGCAACGGCAGGAAACTCACGGTCGATTGCCGCCTCTGGCTCGTGCGGGACCAAGCCGGCCGGCCCAGCTACCGCCTTTATTTCATCGTCGACTTGACGGCAAAGAAACTGCTTGAGGAAAAATTCCTCCACGCGCAGCGGTTGGAGAGCATCGGCATGCTCGCCTCGGGCATCGCCCACGACCTCAACAATGTGCTGGCCCCGATCGTGTTTGCCGCCCCGATGCTGCGGAGCAGCCTGTCCACCCCGCGCGACTTGAAGATCCTCGATACCCTCGAGCGGAGCGCGACGCGCGGCATCGGGCTCGTCAAGCAGGTGCTGGGTTTTGCGCAAAGCGCCACCGGCGAATTTCGATCCACGCAGGTGAAGCACCTCGCCCGCGAAACCGTCAGCGTCATCGAGGAGACCTTTCCCAAATCCATCCAGTTGGAGCACCATATCCCTTCCGACCTCTGGCCGGTGATGGGCAACGCCACGCAAATCCACCAGGTGCTCATGAACCTGTGCGTGAACGCCCGCGACGCCATGCCCTCGGGCGGCACCCTGCGGGTCACGGCCTCCAACCGCCGGCTGGAAACGGCTGAATCCACTCCGGGCGCAGAACCCCAGCTTAGCACCTGGCTTGTGATCGAGGTTGCGGATACCGGTAGTGGCATTCCGCCCGAGTTGCTGGATCGCATCTGGGAGCCGTTCTTCACCACCAAGGACATCCGCAAGGGCACGGGACTGGGTCTTTCGACGATTCGCGGCATCGTCAGCAGTCACCATGGTTTTGTCGAATTGCAATCCGAAGTGGGTCGCGGCACGACTTTTCGCGTTTTTTTTCCCGCAGTCGAGAGCGGGACAGTCCAAGCCGTCAGCGCCTCGCCCTTCACCATCGTGGTTGGTTCAGGTGAACTCATTCTCCTGGTGGAAGACGATGCCCCTATCCGCGACCTTACCTCCGAGATTCTCGAACAGCATGGCTATCGCATTTTAACCAGTGCCAATGGGGAGGAGGCTTTCAGCTTGTTTAGCGCCCATCCCAACGATTTCGCCCTCGTTCTGACCGATGTCGACATGCCCCGCCTCAGCGGCGTGGCGCTGTCCCGCGCTTTGTTACAACTGCGTCCCGAAGTCCGAATCCTGGCGATGAGCGGTTTGTCCCGCCATGAAACCGACGGTGCGGATTTCCGCGAAATCCAGCAACTGGCGCACGCGTTTCTCCGCAAACCGTTCAAGCCGGAAATTCTACTGCGTGCCGTGCAGGACTTGTTGCATCCACCTGTCAAAATCTGACCCAGCGGCCACGGTGAAGAGGTTCTCCGCAGTTATCTATTTTGGGGTGCGACCACCGTCGGAATGGATTGACCGATTGCAGCCTCAAGCCGCCGCAGTGCCATGGGTCGCCAGTCGGTGCCCTGCATGCACGGCTTTCTGGTTTGAAAACGGAATAGCCGCGGACACGCAGGGCGGCGCTCGCCACCGGAGTGGCGGCGAGGGAGGCGGAATGATCGGAAAGGCGATCGTTTAGCGGTGAAGGGAAGAAGCGCGGTGTGGTGCGGAGGGAGTGGGAAAAGCGGTGACCACCGCTGGAAGCTGCAGGACGGTGCGGGAACCGAAACGGCAGAGCGTGTAGCTTCGGTAAGCGTGCGTAACTCGGCGGCAGGAACGTGCTACGATGGGTGGTGATGACGACCACCACGATGGCAACGGTACAGGCTTCCAAGCCGGCGGGCCTGCACTCGCTCGCCCGGCGTTTCATGACTTGGCGAGCGACCCGGCCACGGGGGCAGCGCATTCCCCCGGAACTGTGGCAAGCGGCGACGGCCATGGCACGGGTCCACGGGATCAATCCGACGGTGGCGGCGCTCAAGATCAATTATTACGATCTGCAACGCCGGCTGCAAAACGGTGAAGGGTGCCGCCGCGGGAGTCTGGCCGCGCCGGTGTTCGTCGAGGTGCCGCCGGTGGCGTTGTCGCCCGACGGCGAAGCGCGCGGCCTGGTCGAGTTGGTCCACGCCGGAGGCGCCCGGCTCATCTTGCACCGTTGCGCTGCCGGGGCCGACGAGTTGCTGCCGTTGGTGGAGCTGTTTCTGCGCCACGGCCGATGATTGTCCAGCGCGGATTAGCTTTCGAGGTCAGCGCCAACTAGAATCCGTGTCGGATGGGCTGTGTTGCCTCACGTAAGAATGTTACCGGATGGCTCACCCCACGATGTTCATGGGCAACTGGGATGAACTCCGGACGGAGGGAAGGCCCGGCTTGGCGGGCCTGACCGGAGTCCGGAGTTCATCGCAAAAGTTTCGGGCCATGACCGGGGATGGCGTGGTTGGCAGATTTCTTGTTGCGGGCTGGACAAGCCACCCGGCTTTCCGTTGAAGGATGCGATGGTCAAGATCGCCAGCGCGAAACGCCCGAAAGATTCTTCTGTGCGGCAGAGGCTGGAGCGCCTCTGGAAGGAATTTAAGTCCGTGTGCGAGGCGATTGATGCGGCTG
>CAIMFY010000039.1 GCA_903840415.1 uncultured Opitutia bacterium
ACAGCTTGCGCTGCCGACGATGTCTGGTCGTTGATCTTCATGGATGGTGGTTTCTTTGGGTTTTCGACTTCCCTCTGCCTTTACTGGCAGCGGAACCACCATCCACCCAGCTAACTTTTAACGACTACAGGGACGCTTCCCCCGGCGGCCCGACGCCCGGTTTGACAGGTTACCCTATTATGAAACTGAGTTTTGTCATTCCCCTGGTCGCGGCTGGTGCCGCTGTGTTGTGCGGTTTGGTCTGGTCGACGAACGAGTCGCGCGACGCACGGCCGACTAATGCGAACGATCAATCCGGCCCGGTCGCCCCTGCAACCATGACGGCGCGGGCCTCGGCCGCGAATCAGCCGGCTGCGACTCCACGCCGGACAAGCCTAGTCCTCAGCGCTGAATGGGATCGGACGGGTTGGCCCGCGATCGATCGGTTTGCAGCATGGTGCACCCGCTATTCTCAGTCCGATTCGCTGGCGCGGCGGAATTTGCTGGCTGAGGGTGAAAGTCTCGCCTCGACGCGCCGAAATGAACTCCGTCGCCTCGTCGTCGCCGATCCGGCAAAGGCGTTGGCCGCGGCGGTGCCGGCGGGCATCAGGTTGGCCCTGCCGGCCAGCGTGGCGCAGTTGCTGGAGCAGCGGATCGACGGCGTGGGCGACTTTCAGGTGCTTTATGGAGATCTCGCGAAAAGCGATCGCTCTAGCCCCGAGCGGTATGCGAGGATCGGCGACAAGAAATATCGGGCGCACGTCTATGGCGCCTATCAGGCGTTGACGACCCGTCATGGCATCGGGCTGCATGGCATCGCGCTCGATGGAGACCTCGCGCTGCTGGATAGCACGCTGCGGGCGCTGGAGCCGGAAGAGGCCGGGGCCGCCGGCGGTTTGATGGCGTTTTCGAACGGCGCCACGACCCTGCCGACGACAAGTCCGGAGTCGGCGCAAAAATTGCAGGCTACCGCAGACCACGCGCTGGGGTTGGCAGCTTACGCGGGCGGCGCGACCAGCACCGGCACCCTGTCGGCGGACGTGGTGCCGGGTTGGTCCTTGGGTGCGAAAAAGCTCCTGGTGGTCCGCGTGAATTTTCCGGACCAGACGACCGAGCCCGTCACCGCAGCCGATGCCCGGAAACGTTTCTCGCAGGAAGTGGAGCCGTATTTTGCGAAGACGAGTTTCGGCCGGTTTACGCTCACGACCACGGTGACGGACAAGTTGTATACTTTGCCCGGCACGCTGGCGGCCTTCGCCGCCTCCGGGGATACTTCGGCGCTGCAACAACAAGCGGCGACGGCCGCCGTCGCCGACTACGCGGTGGCAGGGTTCGATCTGGTGATGGTGGTGTTTCCGCGCATCGATTCGAATTCCGTCGTTGGCACCAGCTTTGAATTCGGCGGCCTCGCCGAGGTCGGCGGCACGAGGACGTGGATCAACGGCGGGGAAAATTTCTACTTCATGGTGCTGGCGCACGAGCTCGGGCACAACCTCGGGCTGGGCCATGCCAATTCACTGGATGCCTCGCAGTGGCCGCAGGATCTTTCCGGGGCCGCTCCCTACGGTGATCTTCAGGACGTGATGGGCAACGGCGATGGCCACTACAACCCGGCCTTTCAGGATCGCCTGGGCTGGTTGCCCACGGCGACCGTCGTTCAGCCGGCGGCCAGCGCCGATGCCGTGCGGCTCTATGCCCAGACCGGCAACGGCACGGACGGCACGCATCCCGTGACCCTCAAGCTGGCCGGTCAAACCGGCACGACGATCTGGGTGTTTCCGCGGAGCCAGGGCGCCCTCAGCGGTGCGCAAGTCATGCTCTCGAATCCAAGCTACCTGGACGTGATGACGCTCAGCGTCGAGACGCCGGATGGCGTGAGCCAGTTGATGACCACCGGAACCTATTACTCCGATTTGGCCACCGGCACCGTGGTGAGTGCCATCGCCCAAAATCAGGCTGCGAACACCGCGACGGAGGATTTTTCCGTCGCGATTCCGGCGGTTTCCAAGACGGGCATCGCCCCGCCGGCCTTCAATGCAGTGCCGAAAATCACGGAGGCGGATGCTAAAATCGTCGTGCTGGCCAAGGCCACCGGCAACGGTGTCGCGCTCAGCTGGCAGAAACGACTCTTCGGCCAGACGAGCTGGCAGGCCCTGGCCGACAGCGATCTCGCCGTGCCGGCGATCGCCGGTGGCATTTCTGTCGCCCGCGATCGCGGTATCCAGGATCTGCGGTGCGTGGCGAGCAACAGCGCCGGGCAAATCGTCTCGAATCCGGTGCGCATCGCGCCGGTGTTGGCGCTCGATCCTGCCACAATCAGTCTCGGCGCGAGCGCCCAGCGCTACCCGCTGGCCGTGACCGTGAATGGCGCCTGGAGCGTGGTCGCATCCGATCCGTGGCTGAGTGTCGCGCCCTCGTCGGGCAGCGGTGGCGCCGTGGTGACGGTGTCGGTATCCGAAAACACCGGAACGACGAGCCGCAGCGGTGCTGTTTCCATCGGCGGCCAGTCGCATCGTGTCACCCAAGGCATCGCGACCAGCGAGAGCGCCCAAGCCTTCGCCGGAGGAAATGTGGTGGTCGGTCCGCAAGTGACTTGGACCTCCGCGCCGACGAAATGGGGCGATGGGTTCACCAGCATGACGAGCCCTGGAATCTTTGCCAAGTCCGACGGTTCGCGCTGGGCCGTGGCCCGGCACATGATGACGCGGATCAGTGCCGACTGGATGGTCTCGAACCCGGGACTGCCTTCTTGGAATGAAGGCATGGGCCGTCTCATCAACGTGCCCAGCGACATCGTGGCCTTCGCCAACGATGTCGCCAATGGCGGGCAGGTGGCCTTCGTCCGCAAAGATGGCTCGGTCTATACCTATCGCGATTCGCAGACCGACACCACCCCCGCCCGACTCATCGGACACGATGCGGTGGCGGTCACCTGCGGCGCCACCGCCGCCTCGTATCTGAACTCGAAAGGCGAGTTGTGGGCCTGGGGCTACAATTATTTCGGAGAAGTGCTCGACGGCACCACCACGCCCCGGCCGGACCCGGTGCTTGTGGCAACGGGCGTGGCCTCGATGTCGGCCGCGACGCACCAGCATTTCCTCGTGACGAAGGACGGTTGCCTCAAAGGCGACGGCAAGAATTGCTACTCGAATCTGGGCACGCCGGCTGGTTTCGAGTCCAACGTCGCGAAGGTTTCCGCAGGCGGGGTGCATACGCTCATTCTCAAGAAGGACGGAAGCGTCTGGGCGTTCGGTCGGAACCAGGAGGGCCAACTGGGTGACGGCACTTGGATGCCACGCCTCGATCCCGTGAAGGTGGCGGACGGTATCGCGGACATTTCCGCCTTTCTGAACGCGAGCATGCTCCTGCGGAATGACGGCACACTCCTCGCTTTCGGGTCCGATCAATTTGGGCAACTCGGCGATGGGCTCGGGCGCAATCGCAACCTGCCAGTGGTCGTCGCCACCGACGTCGCCGCCGTCTTCGCCAACGTCTATCTGTGCAAGGATGGCACGCTCTGGTCCGCCGGTGGCAGCCTGCCCGATCCCGCGCTGCCGAAGTTGACGGATGGCTGGTCACGGGTTTTTGGCGACGTCAAGGCCGTCGCCGCTGGCCGCCGCCTGTCGTGGGCCCTCGACACGTCCGGATCACTTTTTGTTTCCGGCACGCCCCACGACGGCTCGTCGGAGCCGGCTGAAAGCGATTGGACCCTGGCGGACACTGGTGTGAGCGAACTCTTCCCCGGCAACGGTTACATGGACTGGGTCAGCTACCGGAAATCCAACGGTGAGGTGTGGGGTCACGGTTCCTTCAACGGTCCCTGCGTCCGCCTTAATTTCGGCACCGATGCGACCCGGGCCGTTTTCGCCGTCGGCGGTCCCTACACGGAAATTTATGTGACCAAGAGCGACGGCAGCCTCTGGCGCACCACGTGGGACCCAACTTCCTACCTGCCGGCGAACGGCATCTACCTGCCCACCTACGTGACCAAAGTCGCGGACAACATCGCCGCCGCGACGCATGATTTTGCCAACCTGTTCACGATCGATAGCGCCGGAAACCTGGATCAGATCCTGAAGTCAACCGGCAACCGGACCCGGATCGCCACCGGCGTGGCGAGCGTGGTGCCCGGCTGGTTCGTCGGCCAGGACGGCTCGCTCAACAAATTCGATTCCGTCGGAAAAATCACGCGAATCAACGGCAGCGTGAAATCCGTTTACTCCGGCGGCACCTACCTCCTGTTTCAAACCACCGACGGCGTCGTGTGGGGACTTTCCTACGGTGCCCAAGCCGGCGCGACGCCGGTCTCGGTCGCCACGAGCGCCGTCTCCTACGCGGGCGGTTATGGCTTCAGCCTGATCGCCGGCAAAGGCCGCGATCTCGGCACCGTCAATCCGGCTGGGCCCACGGTCTTCCCGCTGGCGGCCGATGTCACTGCCACGGTCGGCACCACGACGACTCTGGCGGTCCAGGCCAATGGCACCGGCACGTTGTCTTATCAGTGGCTGCGCGACGGCGCACCCATCGATGTGTCCATCAATCCCACGGCGCAATCCGCCGTGCTCCAATTGGTCGGGCCGTCCACGGCCTCCTCGGGCAGTTACATGTGCCTGGTGACTGATGCGCTCGGCAGTTTTGGCAGCACCGCGGCCCAAGTCAGCGTGAGCCGCGTTCAGTATGACAGCAGCAGCCGGATCTCCAACATGTCGGTGCTCACCAACCTCGCCGCCGGCCAAACCCTGACGGTCGGTTTGGTGCCGGCTGGGACCAAGCAGATTCTGCTGCGCGCCGTCGGACCCACGCTCAAGACCTCCTTTGGGATCAGTGACGCCTCCGCCGACCCTCGCCTCGCGCTGATCAACCCGGGCACGGGCGCGACCGATGGAAAGAATGACAACTGGAGCGCCACTCTGGGCACCACGTTCGCCTCGCTCGGGGCTTTCGGCCTCGATGCCGGCAGCAAGGATGCGGCCCTACTGACCTCCATCGCCGGAGCGCATGTCGTGCAGGTCAACGGCTCCGGCCCCGGCCTGCTGTTGGTCGAGGTTTACGACGCCGCCAAGTCCGACAGCGCCCAATTGATCAACGTCTCCGCGCGCAATCAGATCGGCACGGGCAGCGATATTCTGGTCGCCGGCTTTGTCATCGACGGCGACGCCCCGAAGACCGTCCTCATTCGCGGCATCGGCCCGGCCCTGAGCGATATTTTCGGGATCAGTGGTGCTCTGGCGGACCCCAAACTCGAAATCTATCACAACGGCGCCAAGATCGCCGAGAACGACAACTGGAACCCTGATCTGGCCGGCACCTTCGATCAAGTCGGCGCCTTCCGTTTCAAGAGCGGTAGCAAGGATTCCGCCCTGCTGCTCACGCTCCCGCCGGGCTCTTATACCGCGCAAGTTTCCGGCGTGGGCCAGACCACCGGCAACGGGATCGTCGAACTCTACTTGGTGCCGTAAACCTGAAACGAAAACGCCGCCGCTACAGAGTTGCGGCGGCGTGACAAAGATGGTGGCTCGGACCGGAATCGAACCAGTGACACAAGGATTTTCATGGCGCGCAACGCATCGCTGCGGTCGCCCGGGGCGGCGTGGTGACACTTCCTCAACCATACGTCGGGATGCTGCTTGGCGAGTGTGGCGAAGAACGTGGCGACCGGGATCTCGAGGGCGCGGCACAAGGCAAACGGGGTGGGCAAGCTGAGAGTGCGCTGTCCGCGATTCCATCAGCCGATGCAGGGCGCGGGTCACCTCGAGCGTCATCGGCAGCACCAGGTGGCTGCTGGCGGGGAGCAGGCGATTGCGCTGGGGGACGTGCAGTTCGGTTTTGAGGGCTCCGTTTTCCCAGACGTCGGCGACGGTGAGTCGAAGCATCTTGTAGAGCGGGACCCCGAGGAACCACTCCAGCGCCACGAGGGCGTGGTCGCGTGGGGAGTGTTTCCGCGCGACGCGCAAGAGTTGTCGTTCTTCGACGGGAGTAAGTGCGGATGCCGGCCTCACGGTCACCGACCGCTTCGATCTTTCGGGCAATTCCACAGCCGTCGCCCCATCACCCGAGCACGACCGCTGGTGGCAAAGGATGGTCGCGCTGAGGCTGTAGATGAGAGCGAAGTTGCGGTTCACCGCAATGCTGGAACGGTTGGCCGGTCGAGAGTTGGGGAGGAGTGCTGGCAGGAAGCAGTTAAAAGTGCGGACATCCGCACATTCTCAACACGCTAGAAAACAGTTAAATAGGAAATTATCGATCACGCGAGAGGCTAGCCGGGGAACGAAGAGCGGGGGGCTTGGTGGAGCGGGGGCCGGGGTTGGGCGCAATTTAAGCCGCGAAACGTCCGGTGACGGTTGGTTTGGACGCGAGGAGAACCGAGCCGGCGTCCGGGGCCGAGTGGTCAGCGGGGCCATGTAATTATCATAATTATACCGTTTAGTTTGCGGGACCCCGGGGAGGGCGCGCTGGACGGCCTCCCGTCGGGCGGCCGGGTCAACGCGCACCCGCGGGGCCGCGGCGGCCGCGATCGCGGGATCACATTTCGAGGCCCGGTTTTTCATGACGGCGGGCAGGGGCCGGGGGCGACGCTGGAACGGCCGGGTCGTGGTTGGCGGGACGGTGAGCGTGTTTGTCCTTCTGGCCGCCGTTGGCGAGCAGCTGGGCCAGGTTGATTGGGACGTAGTTATCTATAGCATACGAATACTGCACTGCAAAATCGTCACCGGGGAATTGGACGGAGGCACCGGCAATCTCCTGTTCGCGCCACTCGAGGGGGAGTTCGCGCCCGCCCAAATTATCGAGGTGATCGTATAAGGCCACGAGGGCCCGGACGATTTCGCCGTCGCGTCGCGAAGCCGTGATCTTCTCACGCTCGGCGTCATCCTCCTCGCGGCGGCGGCGCTTGGCTTCGCGTTTTTTCCGCGTCTCCTCGTCCTCCTCCTGATCGGCTTCAGGGGCGCGCCCCGGTGGCGGCGGCGGGTTGGACTTGGGCGACGGGGTTGAATCCGCGGGCGTGGGCACCGGTTTGGGCGTGGGGGCTCGCGTCGGCTCGAGCGGAGCGGGGCGGGGCGGTGCCGGTGTTGGGTGGGTTGGGGCAATCGCCGGCGCGGGCGTCGGCGGGGGCGCGGCAGGCGTGATTTCGAGAACGGGCTGGGCCGGAGCGGCCGTGGCCGGCGTAATCTCGACGGTGGGTTCGCCGGCCGCCCGTTCGGCGAAGTAGGGTTTGCCGCGAGCGGTCGTATTTGCGATGGAAAATTGTCCGCGGGCGAGTCGCTGGTCATTTAATTCGCTGATGAGGGGGCGGACCGTATCCTTCATCAGTGTCAGGACGGCACGCTGGCGCAGGGTGCGCCCCGCAGCATCGTAATTGAGCGTGAACAAGTGGAAATCGACGCGCCCGCACAGCGAAACGTGCAGGACGAGGTAGCCGGCGGGCAGGTTCAGCCCCTGGATCCACCTGGTGAAAAGAGTAATGAGTTCCTCTCGGGCGAAGTCAGCGCCGCGGCTTGTGCCGCCCATGAATTCTCCGGCAATCGGGTCCGTGCCGTCGCCGCCGGCCTCGGCGCGCCGGAGGGCCGACAGCGCGGCGAGGTGGGCGATGCTCTTGCAACCAAACCGAAGCACGATGATGCCCGTGAGGTGGCGGTGATACGGGCTGTCCCAGGTCAAACAATACGCGTGGCGTGCGCGCAGCTGCCGGAGGAGTTTGACTTTGAATTTTTTGGCGATCATGGGCGCGGGGAGGGCGGCTCCGGCCGGAGGGCACCCAGTTGAGTGCACGCCTTCACCGCCCAGTTGAACGCCTCGCCCCAGCGGGCGTTGGCTTCGGAGGGATTCGCCGGGAGGCGGCGTTCGAAGCCGAATCGACCGTCGTCTTCCGAGACCAAATGCCAGCCGCGGGTGGCGGGTGGCTTGCGGGTAAGCACCGCGGGGCAGGGATCGGGCAGTGCCACCATTTGGACCGAGATATATCGGTCGCCGTCGCGCTCGATTAATGCGAAGGTCGCGGGAGATGTGGGGCCGGTGTAGACGGGAAGGTCTGGTGCCTTGGGGCGCGGGGTCCGGGGCGTTTTTTTCTGCCGCTTAATCGTTTCTTGGCACGCCTCGTGGCACGCCTCCAGCTCGAGGAAGAAGCTGAGGAATGCGGGATCCGCCGAGGTCTGGGCGCGCTCGCGGTAGCCCTCGAGCGCCTGCTGGGTGTAGTCAAAGGCGGACTGCAAGGGTGAGAGCTTCGCCGTTTTCGTTGAATTTTTATCGTCCAAGGTATTGCAATACGTCGCGGCGCTGCGCTCGGAGGGCGGGCGCCCAAACTTTTGCACGAATCCTTGGTAGGCGGCGAGCCCATGGCGGCAAAAGGGCTCGAGCGCGCCGAGGCTGCCGGGGCACGGGAGGCCGATGGATTCGGCCTGTTCGTAAAGCCGCGCCGCCGACCGCTGGTGGCGGAGCCGGGTGGGCGAAATTGCGATGCCGAATTCTTCGAGCAATGCCCGCACGAGTTCGTCTCCCGATTTAAATTCGCGCCCCCACAGGGCCGTCTCCCGCCAGTAATCGTCGTCGGCGAGCTGTTGGGCGGCCAAGATCGCCCGGGCGACGATGCTTGCCCGGTTGGCCTCTATTATCGCGAGATCGTTAAACGTCAGGAGCAGATAATCGGCGCGCTTCGACCGATGCTCGGGTGGGATTGCATGCAGGGCTCGGAGCCAGGCGACGACGCTGGGCACGGGGTCCAGCGGCGGGACGGGACCGATAAAAAGTGGTCCGTAGTGAAACGGCGGAGACAGGTTGGGCGGCAAGGGGCGCTGGCGCTCGCGCCCCAGCCCGAGCGCCTTCGCCCGGCTCCAGTTGATGGCGGCGGGGGCCGTGTTAGCCTCGCCGTTGATGGGGGTGGAATTCTCCGCGCTCACGCTTTTACTCCGTTCGTGTTGGGCGGGCGGTCCCAGCCCTGGGTTGCCGGGAGCGCGTACGACGTGTAATAAATAAACGGTGACATCAGCGGATTCGACGGGGAGGCCGGGCAGGGGGCGGCCACGACGAGCGCGGGGTTATGTTCGGACGGGCGCATGGGACGACTCGTGAAAAAGGGCTGCCGGCTTAAGGGTGCTCGCCGGCGTGGGCGGCAGCGGGCGTGGGCCGGGCGCGAAAGGCAGCCGCCACGGTGGCACGGTCCGCATCGCACAGGTTTTTGATGGCGGTCGCCAAGAGGTCTGTGATGCGGGCCTCCTCTTGGTCGAGTTCGGCGGCGCTCTCGACGTAGCGCCACCAAAGTTTCGTATCGGTATTGTAGGCGAAGCCTTCCCCGAAGAGCGAATGGCGGGGAAGGTGTTTGGCGATACAAGTATACAATGCCTTAACGCCAAATTCGATCAAAACTTCCTGGCCGTTGATTTCGACCAGCGGGAAGCCGTCGAAGGGGTCTTCGTCGTTAGCGGACGGCGGCGGCGAAATTTCGGCGGGGATGGCCTCGTCGTTTTCCGGCGACGGCTCAGTTGCGGAAGGAGGAGTCGGTGGTTCTTCGGTAGCCGGGGCGGCGGGTGCCGGTTTGTCCGACGCGTCGCCAATTTCCGGCGGAATGGTCACGGGCGCGGGCGCGGTGACCGCGGCGGTTGGAATCGCGGTCGGCGGAATGGGCTTCCGGGCGGTCGAGTTTCCGCCGGAGGGATTCAATGTCGCGAGAAGAAGCGGCCAGTCGCGCTGGATTTCGCCTACGCTGCCGAGCTTGACGGCGTTTGTCATGCCGTCGGCCAGCTGACGGGCCGCTGCGACGATCTCGGACAGGGAAGGCAGCTGCGTCGGGATGGTGTAGTGAAAAACATCTTTTGCCACACTGTAGATGTCGCTCGATTTGACATTGGCCTCGGTTGCGTCCTCGCGGTTGTAAGCTTCGCGGAGGATCGGTGCCCAGTGTTCGGCTGCGAGTGTGTGAAGGGCCCGGTAAACGGACTTCCGAGTGGGGCGCTTGACACCGGCTGCCACCAGCTCGGCCTTCACCTCGAGCCGCTCGACCAGCCGATAGGCGGTTGAGCGGTGCTTGCCGACCAACGGTTTGATTTCGGCTTTGACGTGCTCCAAATACGCGGGAATCGTCGCGTATTCAGCCAGATAGAGCTTTTCATCAAGGATGAGGACAAACTCTTGCAGCGCCACTTCCTCCGGGTCGGGGGTGTCATCGGCGACAGAGAGGGCCACATTTTTTAACATTCGGGAGTTGGCCTCCCGGAAGAGTTCCGCCTTCTTCGGATCGTTTGTTCCGCCTGTGTCGGAGTTCTTGGTTTTATGATTTTGTTTTTTCATGATAGGTTGTCGCCGGCTCGGCGACAAATTGGTTAGGGAAAATACGGGCATTGCTTAGCCCAGACGGGGTGGAGTTTTCCCGTGCGTGGGTTCTGCTGAGCGATGTTGGCGGGGTTCTGTTGAATGCCCTCAAACGCTTCCGCCAGTTCGGGACGCATCACGCCCGCTGGGAACAGCTGGCGGCAGTGACCCCACGGAAATACCCGGCAGTCGGCGACCTCCGATTTGGAGGCGTCGGCAGCGGTGGCGTGAATGGCGGAGAAATTTTCTGATTTCATGGATTTAACTAAAACGATATTTCCGTCCTACCAAATATCAAGTATATTCTTAAAAATATCTTTTTATTGGAACGAAAATATGCTATAACAGAAAAATGGAGAAAAAACAACGACACATCGTGATCGAGTTCCTGGATTGCCTCCAGAAGGAGGGAATCAACCAAAGTGAATTTGCCGAAAGGTGCGCCGTGGGGTCGGCCGCCATTTCGCGCTTCCTCGGCGGCACCCGACCCGAGGATCATTTTTTTCGGGGCCTTATCTCAGCTTGGAAAACGCCCGGTTTGTCCGAGCGGATGGTCCTAAGTCACTTGCGGGATGAAATCGAGCGGGCGGGTCAACCGCTCGCGGCCTTCAAGTTGGAGGTGGTCGCGAGGGAGGAACAGGATCGGTGGTGGGAGGCCCGGCTCGAAGCCCTGCGGGTCTATGGACCCCGCCTTCCTGAGGCGGGCAAAATCATCGATAACCTGATCCTCCTGATGATTAAAACGGTCGTTCGCGGAGAAAGAATAAAGCGAAAAAATGGAGTCGGGCAAGAGGCCTCAGATTCCCCTGAGGTTGAGCCACCACTCTGACCTGGCGCTTCCCTGAGCGCGCCGCGCTTCTCTGGGAACTTCTCCGCTTGTATCCCTGACGGACTCTGGTTCCGCGTGAGGCGGCAATTCATTTCGTTTGCCAGTCTAACCGTTTAACAGTTCTCTGTGAAAACAAAATGCAAACATTCCCGCCCAAGAAACGTCAGCGCGGTGCGGCGGCAGCGTATGTGGAGGTCCGGCTCGCCGTGGGGCAGGTCGCTTTCTCGCTCGCCGATCTGACGCGTGAGACCGGGCTGTCCCGGATTGCGGCCACGCGTCAGTTGGGTCGGTTGGGTGCCGCAGTGGTGCAGGTGTCCCGGTTGCAGCCCTTCTTCCTGATTGTCCCCCCGGAACACCGCAGACGGGGAGGACCACCGGTGGAATGGTGGCTGGGAGACTATTTCCGGTGGCTGGGACAATCCTATTATTTGGCGCTCCTGTCGGCGGCCGGTGCCCACGGCTCCAATCCGCAGGGCCTGCAAATGACGCAAGTAATGACGGGTTCGCCAAGACGGCCGCTCAAAGTCGGCGAATTACGGGTGCATTTCTTCATGAAACGGCGGATGGAGCGGACGCCGACGCAGGAACTCGCAAAGGCGTATGCGCCGACGCAGGTGAGCACGCCGGCGGCGACCGCCTTTGACTTGGTCCGATATGCCGACCGGATCGGCGGAATCGGTCGGGCCGCGGAAACCCTGGGCCCCTTGCTGCCCAAGATCAGCCCGGTGGAATTGCGGGCGGTGTTGGAGGCGGAGGAGGAAATCACCACCGCCCAACGGCTCGGCTATGTCTTGGAAAAGCTCGGGCAGCCAAAGCTGGCGGCCGTCGTTCATGAGTGGCTGCCGAGCCGGCGGTTGATCGCGCTGGCTGGCAAAGTCTCCGCCTCGAAAGACCAACCCCGGTCAACGCGTTGGCAAGTGCAGGATAACACCGGAGAATTCGACGCGTGAACCCGCTCACCCGCCGCGACGTGCTCGCGCATCAGACGCTCGTGCCGTGGCAACGGCAGCAGCAGGTCGAACAAGACCTGCTGCTGTGCCGTGCGATGGCGGCCTTGTTCAACGACAAGTTTCTGCGGGGACAGATCGCGATGCGCGGCGGCACGTTGCTGCACAAGGCGCATCTGGCACCCGCGGCCCGCTACAGCGAGGATATCGACCTTGTCGCTTTCGGGAGTCGGCCGGAGGGACACATCGCCAAGGCCATCCGGCGGGTGCTGAAGCCGGAGTTGGGCGAACCGGGAGACACGATTTGGGACACGATGCGGCTGGCGATTCGCAATACGGTGAGACCGTCGCGCGTGCTGCGGTTGACGTATACCGTGCCGTCGGTCAGCGAACCCGGGGTGACCTTGGACATCGTGGTGGAAGCGAACGTGACGGAGCGGGTGTCGCACCGGCCGATTGTGTCGATTCCGTTCGCCTTCGCGTATCGGGAGGAGACCGTCAGCGTGTCGTTAAACGGCTACGATCTTCACGAAATGCTTGGCACGAAAATGCGGGCGCTGTTCCAGCGCAAACGCGGACGGGATCTGTTCGATTTGTATTGGGCGCTAAAGCACGCGAAACCGGCGGTGGACCCGCAGGCGGTGATCGATTCGTTTCTCCACGACCTGCGGCAGGAAGGTGCCAGCGCGGGAAGGGCGGAGTTTTTCGGCCTTCTGGACCGGCATCTTGCCGACCGCGGGTTCTGCTCGGACATGCATGCGCTCCTCCGGTCTGGCCTCAACTACGACCCGCAGGAAGCCGGTGCAGTCGTGAAGGAAAGCCTGTTGCAACGGTTGCCTGAGTGATGGCTACCCGCGGCCTATCGGCACGAGGGCTTCGCAAGGTTCATATTCTCGACACCGCTGTTGTTCAGGGAGGAGATGTTACCGCGTCTGGGAGCCACCAGACATGCATAGCGGTCACCAAGCTGACCAAACCGACGGCACACCCCAGCAAGGTGGAGACAGCGGTTTCCCAAAGGTTCCCTGGACGTGCGAGCGCTCAAGCGAATGGATCAGCCAGTAGCCATGACAAGCCGATGGTGAAAATAAGGATTAACAATGAGATTGGAGCGCGGTGATGAGGTTTAATGGCGAGGGACGATTGAGTTGTTCTCAGCGAGAGGTTAGGGGGATAGCTGCGGTCAGCCCAAGCCGAGATAGCCCCGGACGGTGCGCTGGATTTGCTGGCGTCGATGCACCGTAACGGTGCCGCTTGAACGGAGGACGGAGGATTTTCTAACGACAAATACGAGTGAACAGTCAACTAAGGTCAGAAACTCCATGCCGTCGGCCTCGTCGAGGATAACATGGTGATTTGCTGCGGGAAACGCGGGAGGTTTCTTGCTGCCGGTCAGGACGTTAAAGCGCTGCTGCTTGTCATCGGCCATCACATCATCAGACGAGAGGACAATGGCCGGGTGGCCGACATTATCGGTTGGCTCGGCACGGAGATAGAGGATGTCCCAACGACGATAGTTCACAGTGTATCTCCGAACGTGTTGTGAAGCGCCAGTTCGCTGGGAAGTAGCTTCAGACTGCCAGCCGGGAAAGCCGGCACCTCAGAAGGAAGGTCGTAAGGCGCGATCTGAATAAAGCCGTCAGGCACACGCACGATGACAGGCTTCTTGGAGCGGACGACATTCCGGGCAATACCACTAAATGTCGCCTTGGCTTTTGATACGGTGAGCATTTTCACTGAAGTAGTCATATCGGTGACCTGTTTATGGTCAAGAAAATCACCGCTGATTTTCGACTGCCCGCGCAGACTGGCACCTTGCTGATGTTGTTTGCATTAGAAAGCTTGATTTCGGGAATGGGATTTACGGCAACCTGTGCGAAGTGCATACCCAGTTTAATAAAACCGGGTATGCATTTGACTCAAGTGAGGTGATTTCGGATATTCGGACGGATGGCCGAGATACGGATGAAGCCACGACCGAGTTGCTTGTCGGGTGGTCGCAGTCGGTGCAAAAGTGCCACCAACTCCTCGTAGCCGAGGTCGGTAAGCTGGCGGTCGACCCGCGCGGCGCGCTCGATAAAGAAAATCAATCGCTGCTCGTGTTGCCGGATCGTGGACTCGGCATAACCACGACTACGGAGATGGGCGCAGAACGAATCCCGGATCGCCCCGTCGTCGCTGGCGCGTTCGGGTCCGCGTGTTGAAGTTGGCTCATCTGCAGGCACAACGCCTACGTAAGAAACAGGCTCCTCGGTAATGTTGCGGGAAGTCTGGTAAGCGTCCTGTAAAACGGCCCGTCGTGAAGTTGCAGCCTTCTAAATAATGCCGAGTAATCCGGGGACCATTGCCCCGAATCTCACTCTGCAGCGCAGACCACCGCGCACGTCACTCGGCATTATCGTCTACTCGGCATAAGCCCAATAATGCCGAGCTCGGCATTATTGCCCCGACGGTGATACGAGTCCCTCACTCGCGTTCGGATTCGATCGGAGTCGAGCACCTGCAAAGCTATCTCGACGAATTCGTGTTTCGCTTCAACCGTCGGGCCTCGCGTTCTCGCGGGCTGTTGTTCTACCGTCTGCTCCAGCAAGCGGTCGGTCACGAACCAATCCCGAAACGGCATAGCTACTAGGCCTGCAAACAAAATTTCATCATGCCAGCACCCGACATTCCAGGCCCTCATATCTTGTTGACCAAGAACGGTGGTTTCTACGCCATCGAGAATCTTCGAGCTGAGGCTGATTGGGTCATAGCAGACTCGTCAGGATTGGAGACATCTTTCCCAATCGGTGAGGTTTCACAGATTCTCGCCGTTTCAAAGACAACCCAACTAAGCGACGTGGCACAGGCGAATGAATTTGCCGCGGGAATTCTCCGCCTGGAGTCGCTTGTCGCGGAGTACCGAAAGGCAAAGCCTCACTCGGCCGACAAGCTCGAGATCGCCATATTTGGCGCTGCGTCACTTGCTTTAACTGTACTCCGAGGGACGTCGACTGGCGATATTGATTTAGTCGCAAATACCGACTTTATCAGGTTCTTAGATAAACGGAAAAATGAGACGAATCTCGGTTTCGACATTCTGCCGCCATCCTTCCTGATTTACCTTGGGAATTGGCGAGAGCGTGCAAGCCGTCTTACGGGTTACAGTGGGACATCCTTTCTCGTTTTCCATCCGATGGATACGGTCGTGCAAAAGTTGCTTCGTGTTCAACCGGAAGAGTTCGATTCGAAGGACTGGCCTGAGATAGCGGAGGTCATGAAGATATTCAAGCCAACGGCGGACAGTATGGTGACGTTAATGACCGAAAATGTCGCCCGGTTTCGTATGGCTGATGACGGGGAAGAGGAGGCAATGAAGCGCAATACCTCGAAGTTCCTCGAGCGTTATCTCCCCGCATGGAATTACGAGCGCCTTCGTTCCGAGGCGATGGAGCGCCGGAGTAAAGAACTCCGCGGCGCTGGGTTTGAACCGCTCCTAAAACCATAGGCTTTTATCGCACGGGCGGGTTATGAGGCCGCCTCGAGAGAAAAAACCTACGACGCCACGCGAACAGCGTTCGTGGCCGCGGGGTAGTCGGGTGACGACCGCCGCGCTGTTGGTCTCCGGGATCCGCACCCAGATGAAGTCATCGACTTCGACCTTGCCGTCGCCCGCCGCTACGCTTCCATCTGGGCGGCAATGGAGGCGGCAGGCAACAAGCCGGACGCGCACGACCTCCTGATCGCCGCGACGGCCCTGCACTTCGGTTTCGCTGTGGCCACAATCAATATGCGGCATTTCGTTCCGATCCCTGGAATTCGACTGCTCGACACCAAAGCGTATCTCTCGAAGTGAGCCGCGAACCTGAAATCAACCCAGCGAGGCCGGATGGAATTCGGGGTCGAATTTGTAAAAACAACCTCCAAATCCAAATACCCAATATATCGAGCAAGTTTAGCGCGGTCGCGACTTGCCTGGCTGCGGAAAAAAGCCCGAAGCCTTTTCAGGCGCTCGGGCGATTCTATCCACTAGCTTTTGTCCGGCTTCATCATGTCCGGCATGGCTTCGAAGGCCGATTGGGACAAGTAGTAGGCGCGCATCGGCCCGTTCGCCTTTTCGAAACGCGGCGCGAAGCCGAACCATTGGCCTTTCGTCCACAGGATGGTGGCGCTGTGGCTGTAGCTCCAGATCATCCCGTTTGGGAAGATGGTCAGGCCCAAATCCAGTGCTTCCGCTTCGGCGCCAGCCTCGACGTTTTGAGCCATGGTGGCAAAGGCGACCGCGTGGTCGTGGGTGACGTCGAACGAGCACCGGCGCTGCAGGATTTCCCGGACCCCGTCGACAAAGTGGGGATCCTGCTTCAGGCCGACGAAGATGCACGTGAAGAGGACGGCTTCGGGAATCGGCTCCAGTTTATCGGGGCTTTGGATGCTGGGAGCGAGGGAGATGAGGCTCGGCCCCGGATGGTCCGCGGCGGCCTTGGTCACCAGACGCTCGATGTCGTCGACGAATTTTTTGAGGTTGTGGTTCATAGGTAAAGGCGGACTGCATTCACTGGCGGGTGCGACGTGCACCGTGCCGGCTGCCTTGGGTCCGCGAGTAGGCGATCCTGCTGGCGGCGTTGGATTGGAATTAGGCCGCCGATAACAGGGGAGGCCGGCGGTTTCGCGAAAGCCCGCTGCTCGAAAACGAACAAAGGGAAACGAAAAAATACCGGTCTCGAGAGAGACCGCTTTCTGGTGCCGGCGAGGAGCGCGAAGGGCTGCGAGTTGGCAGTTTGGCTCGGACCTAACAAAAACACTTTCCCAACAGGGGCGCCTCGCTGTTCAGGCGAGGTGTCCTTCAACCGGTGGGAGGCAGTGGCAACCCCATCCAGAGTGGTTGCAGAGAAATTCCTGGCCCGGCGCTGCCTTGGTGCGCGCCTTGAAATTCGAGCCCTGGCACCCAGCGTAGGTAAAGTTACGGGAGTTGAGGCTGGTAAACGAAGCCGCCGGCGATCACGAAGACGACCGGCCCGATTGACTCGCCCCTGCCGCAGTGGCGTCGCCGCAAGTCGCCCACCCAATGCTTGACAAATACTAATTTGTCTGACACTACCCATTCATGGTGACCAATACGCGTAATTTTCTTCGTCGCTTCGTCTCCTTCAAAGCCAAGGCCCGCAAGGGGGAAACGGTTCGAGTGCAGGACAAGGAGGGAGAATTTCTTTTCACGGCCGCCTCCCCACGCCAGTCCCTACTTGGCGCCGCCAGGGGCAAGATTGTATTCCACGACGACCTCACGAAGCCGACGCTCCCGAATGAAAGCTGGAAACCGTCGTTGTGATCCCGCGCCTAAAATATCTGCTGGATACCCATGCCTTTCTCTGGGCGGCAACCGAAGAGGACCGCCTGAGCAATCGGGCCACGCGGGCGATAGCCACCACCCCTTACGCGCAGTTGGCGATCGCCGATGTTACGCTCCAGGAAATCGGACTGCTGCTCCAGGCCGGGCGCATCGCGTTTCATGGATCACCGGCGACCGTGCTCGGCAACATGCTTAACTACGTCACCGTGCTTCCGATCACCTTGGAAATCGCCATCACCGCGCCGGCGTTGACCCTGCCTCATGGCGATCAATTTGACCGGATCATCACGGCCACGGCGAAAGTTCATCGGTTGCCTCTAGTCACGAAGGACGCCAACATTTGCGACTCAGCGGTGGTGGCCATCGTTTGGTAACTCATCGCGTTGGACGAACGAGCATCGCCACTGGCAAGTCATGGCCGAGGTCGCGGGGGTGCTCATACGTCGGGTGCGACGACTGTAGGCGGACACTCCGTTCGAATAAGGCCTGGAGATGGACTTGGTCGCCTTGGATGCGTTCTACAACGGTGATCGATCGCATAGACGGAACGGCCCTGTTGCATAAATGGTGTCCCACCTGTGAGACGCTCTAATTATGCAACCAACACCATGGCCGGCGTGGTCCAGCGGTTAAGAATGTGAGCTCTAACTCAGCTCCATGCGGATCGTGGCGACGTACTACTGCGCTGATGGAGACCACCTCTGAAACCGCCAGCTTCAGGAAGGGCCGGGGCTTTTCTACTGTGGCCCCCGCTTTCTGCCACATGCATTCAAACACTACGGGGTCCATTTCTGTCGCGGCTAGGTCATACAGGTGCCGGCCCGTGCGGGCGCATGGCACCCATTCTGAATCCCAGCAAATCACCGTTTTAGGAATCATGTTTTTCATTTGTTCGTGTTTGAGGATTAAGCGTTGTGAATGGAGAGATGCGCGCCCACTTCGCTCCAGAGTTCGATCCCGAGCTGCTGTGCCAGCGCATTGTCCATAACGTCGAACCCGAAGCGGGGATCGCACATGGGCGGTCAAAGCAACGCCGATGGCGCGCCGTGGAAATATTCGAGCGAACCATTCTTCGCCCGCACGAGGACTTCGCCAGTATCCACGGAGCCGAAGCAGCTCCAGCGAACACGAGGAACCTCTTTATCGGGGCAATCTGCACAAAAGCAGATAACCCGGTTGCTATTCACGATGTCGGCCAACCGACATTGTTCATATTCATCATGGATTTTCATTTTTGGTTGATGCCGCTCGCCTTCATGGCGGGCCGGCATGCACCAGAGATGCGAATTCACATTGCTACGGTTCATCTGCCTGCTCTGCCCGAGCTGGCGATCGTCGATCGCATTCGCCGGCAAGGGCACATCCCGCGGGAATTGCTCGCCCGGTTCTCGACCGAACTGCTGGTCCTGACTTATCCGACGCCGGCCGAACTGACGGTCCTTTTGGAATCGCTCTGGATCAACGCCCTGGCGCTGGCCGCAGACGCGACGGTTTCGGCGGACGACCTCGACCTCGGTGTGGCCGGCGTGCGGACCCTCGGAAGTGTGGTCACCCGGCTGCTGTTGCGCCAGCAGGCCCTCCATGGTCGTGAAGTCCTTCCGCCGGTCATATTCGAGGCGGAAGTCCTCGATGACGACGCGGGCTTCGGTCATTCACCCAATTCGGGTCGAGCCAACCGATGCCGCATTCGATAAATAGCCGTCAGGGCGGACTTTCTAGTCTTCCGCCAGCCATACTGGTCCAGCCTGAAGTGCTTCAAACTGGCGATGCACGAACACTCGCCCCGGTTCGGGACACGACAGCTCGGAAAGCGTACCTATCGGTCTCTCATCGTACGTCGACCGGGACACTTTTGTCCGAGCAAGTCGATGTTCTGGCGGGCAGCGTGCCGCTCATGTGTCAGCCAACAGGCGCCTGACGTCCCGTTGGCGATGCGGCGCACAACGCTGCTTATGTTGAGTGGCCGCCGCCCGGCGATTAGTCCCGCGCCCGCGGAGTTTGGCGCAAATGGTCCATGTCCTTGAGTCATTCCCGAAATTTGGCTTCGGCCGGAAAAACGTGACAGGTGCGTTGAGCAGCTCCAGCCGTAACGGCTCGTTCCCATTGTTCGGCCTTGGCGTCCGCCGAATCCGCCACTGACTCGGCAAACGACGGCGTCAGGCCCGGCCGGCCGAACACGTTACGCACAGGTTTTGATCATCGGCACGCCACTAAATCAACTCGTGGGTCAAAAGCTTACTAGCATCGTGCGCAGCCTCACAGCTGGTTGGGCGCAATCAGCGCCTCCACGTCATCAGGCTGACAAAACCCGTTTGGGTCGTGGGTTTATCTTTCATTAGTAACATTAGTACAGATACGTATCGCCAAAACAAGCGAATTTATGCAACCTACTAGGGTCTTCCGTTTATATGAAAACACTACGAACGAGGAGTGATTGAGTCGTGTCCGACAACGACGGGAGGACGGACCGATTATCGCGGACACGGATGGGGCGGAAGATGGGGTTGTGTCGTCGCAATTGACTTGATAAAGCGCTCTCTCCAGTGGTCATAGGCTTACACACAGATTCCAATGCTAACTCGATTCACTAATCTCATACGTTATTGCCGTCTCGTATTCCTTTTTGCAAGGACCGGTAGAACATCCGACTTCGGATTTTGGAGGCGTTTTTCGTTAGGTTTAAAGATAATGCACGTTTATTTAAAACTTCGTAAAGACTCCGCATCCACTTTTCCGGAGCAACTTGTATTGCTTGACGCGATACTAAGAATAAATAGGTCAATATCAGGGCATATAGCGGAATTCGGATGTTACAAAGGAGCCGCCTCTGTTATCTTATCAATAGGTGCCAAAATTACCGGGAGAAAGCTGCTGGTGTTTGATTCGTTCGAGGGTCTTCCAGAACCAGCAGAACCAGTTAGAAACATAGCGAATGGGGCAATCCTCAATTACCGAAAGGGGATGTATGCGGGTTCGTTATCGCACGTACGTCAAAATATTGAACGATACGGTGAAATTACGTCTGTCGAGTTTGTTCAGGGTTATTTTTCTTCTACTCTCTCTACTCGTCAAAATAACGAGAAGTATGCAATGATATTTGAGGACGCGGACCTTGTGTCTTCCGTAAAGGATGTATTGAAATACGCATGGCCCAAACTAAACTGCGGAGCACCGTTTTTTTGTCACGAAGCACGAGATTTAGAGGTATGTGAGATATTTTTTGATAGCGATTTTTGGAGGGTCAATTTCTCATGCAGACCCCCAGGTCTTGTGGGAGCAGGAATGGGATTACCCCTGTGTTTCAGTGGATTTGATGATATACGAATAAATCCTATATTAGGTCGTTTCGGTTCGTGCTTGGCATATGTATTTAAGCAGTAGTGTCCGGAATTAAAATGCTTCAGAACAAAGAGTTCAGAATGTCGAGTGAGTCGTCTCTTGTATGAACATCCCGCGAGTAGTTCGCAAAAAGTTCCGGCACAGGGACTTTCTCGAAGGGCGTGACGGAGAGGACCTGAAGGATTTCATGCAGACTGGGCTCCAGTTTCAAAGTCATCTTCAGGATGGCCACCAGCAAGTAGGTGCTGAGAGCAGTCCAGAGCTGGATACGCACGGCGTTCTCGGTGTGGCCGACGAAGGCGCGGATGCGCAGGTGACCCTTGATCCCCTTGAAGAACAGTTCGATTTGCCAACGCGCGCGATAGACCTCGCAGACTTGTGTCGCGGTCAGCGCAAAGTGATTGGTCAGGAAGACCAGCGAGCGAGACTGCTCGACGTCGTAGAACCGGACGCGGCGCAGCGACTGCGGGTAACCCTGTTTGGAGTAAAAACCCCGCAGCCGAATCGTCTGGTCGCACCGCAGACCGCTCGCGGTATCCACGGGCCGACTCTCGACGACGTAGAACTTCAAGTTCGATTTGCCGCGGATCACGAAGAAGGCCCCGGCTTGCGTGAAACGACGCAGGCGCGAGAAATCCAAATAGCCGCGATCCATCACATAGATCGCTCCGGCCCCGAGCGGCAACTCGTCCAGGAGGTTGATCTCGTGGACCGCGCCCTCTGTCAGAGCGACGAACGTGGGGATCGAGCCACGCAGATCCAAGAGTGTGTGCAGTTTGATCGCGGCCTTCGTGGAACGAAAATGTGCCCACGGAAAAAGGCCCAGACACAAGTCGATGACGGTGGCATCGAGCGCGTACACAGTCTGGTCGAGTTCGAGCGCAAACGGCTCGGTTGCGTACAGTTTGCGGGCCCGTTTGATCAACGTCTGCGCCCAATCGGCGTAGATGCGCCAGTCTCTGCGCTCGTTGGCGTCGGCCAAGGTGCTGCGCGCCACCCGACCCCGAAATCCCATTTGGTAGAGCAGCGATCGCCGCGCGCTCAGCGACGCTTCCAGATCGCGCAGACTCTCCCGCGCGGTGAGTTGCGCGAACGCCATCGCCAGCCACTGGTCGTAGCACGAAAAGGATTTGATGCAGGCGTCGCCGCGGTAGCGTTCGACGCAGCGATGGAAGGTCTCGTGATGACCGAGAGAAAGCACCTGAGTGAATACGGTAGGAGTCGCCATGGCCGGAGGAAATCCGGGACATCATGGCACAGAAAATCCGACCGAACGCAAAATGGAGCACACCCAGAACTTTATGTAATAACCGTTTCAATCGAATGTTAGAAAATCACATCAACCCGGATTCCGGACAGCAGTGGTATTTAAGTCAAACTAACCGACCTCGTTTCTGTTAGTAGACGGAGCTGACTTTGAGACCAAAGCGGGGGGGCAGGCATCGGTGATAAGAGGGCAGATTGCACGGGGTCCGCTCGGCATCATAGCAATACAGGTTTTTTTCGATGGTTTTCATGCTTTGAACTGAGCATCGCGACCGGTGTTGGCTTAATGCTCGTGTTCAAAGCTGCGCGGCGGTATTAACGCAGAATGGCGCTGCTCGCCGGTGCTGGACCAAACACCGGGAGCCACCGGGCCAACTCGTGGGCAACGATGCTCACCGGCATCTTGCGCGGTCTCACCACGGAGGAAGTCGCCCGGATGAAAAACGAGATGGAAATGCTGAAAGGGGAACTGCTTTGATTTCAGCACCAGTTCGGGGAAACACGCTGCACCTCAACCCGGCGCACTGCTACGTCAAACGCTTGCTCGAGAATCCCCGGGTCGAGCGGTTCCTCGCCCGGTGATACCCGGAAATTCTAAAGGAATTCATGACGCTGGCCGCTCTCGACGTATTGTAAGTGGCGTCCGGCGGAATTCAGGGCAACGATGCTCCGATCTACCGAGAGCGTCTCAGCCCTAACCGGATCCTACCCCTAACTTCCTTCATGCCCACTCCATTTGCGGCGCCACTCGTCGTACCCCGATGTTTACTTCATTTCGACTTGAACACTAAGCCCAGTTGCTTCTGTCTCGTGCCTGCGTGGCGACTTTGACCTTATCTTTGCAGCGAAAGCCAAAAACTGCGAAAACCATCCCCCCATCGCTGTCGTGGAGATTGATCCGTGCTGATGGGCGACCGACTGATGTGGTGGCGTTCGAGGAGGCGGTAGTGGCGTTTTTCCTTGAAACGGCGGAAATCTTGGGTGTTCCGAAGTCGCTGGCGGCGATCTACGGGGTTATTTTTGCGAGTCCGGTGCCGCTCAGTTTTTCGGAGGTGCAGGAACGACTGGATATCAGCGCGGGGTCGATCAGCCAGCCACGCGAGGCGATCCGCAACAATGTGATGGGCACGCGTCTCGTCGCTGAACTCGCCGCCAAGCACGGGGCCGAGGCGTTCATCCTGATTTCGACCGACAAGGCGATCAACCCGACGAGCGTGATGGGTGCCACCAAGCGGCTCGCCGAAATTCAACTGCAGGCGCTTCAGGCCGATGGCGGAAGGGCGACTAAATTCATGGCTGTGCGCTTTGGCAACGTCCTGGGGTCTTCCGGCAGCGTCGTGCCGATTTTCAAGCGCCAGATTGCGAACGGCGGTCCGGTCACGGTGACCCATCCTGATGTGACCCGTTATTTCATGACGATCCCCGAGTCCGTCGCGCTGGTGCTGCAAAGTGCCGTGCTCGGAAAGGGCGGAGAAATCTTCGTTCTCAACATGGGAAAGCCTATAAAGATCGTGGAGCTGGCCCGCCAGATGATCGTCCTCAGCGGGCTGCGAGTGGGCGACGATATCGAGATCCGATTCACCGGCCTAAAACCCGGTGAAAAACTCTTCGAGGAATTGCGCCACGTCGATGAGGACCACACCGCCACTTCGCATCCCCACGTTATCCGTTTTGTTACCCGGTTGAAGGCGAACTTAGATTTGAAGGCAGAAATTGAGGATCTGGAAAAAACCCTTTACGCGCTGGAGAACAATGCGGTGAAGGAGCGCCTACGCCGCTTGATCCCGGAATACACGCCGCACCTCGATTAGGAGGGAAGAGTTCGGCGACGGTGCCCGTCGCTGGAGGCGGCTGGCTACGGGAGGGACAGGCGGCGCGAATACCCGGCTATGGTTCAGCCTCAGGGGCGTCGGCCTCGAGACTTGTTTGGAGTAGCAGGCACTGCTGGCTGGGGGTCGGACGTCGGCTGCGTCGCGAGGTGCTTCTGCAAGGCAGCAACCAGGGGACCGATGTCCTCCTGCGTGACCACCCAGACCACGGTGTAGTCGACTCGGCCGTAATCGTGGGCAATGCGATTGCGCATTCCACGGAGATTCTTGAATGGAATGTCCGTCAGTTCGGCGGCGGTTTCCGCGGTAACGTGCCGAGCCGACTCACCGATCACCGCGAGACGCATGGCGACGGCATCCCGCTTCTCGCTGTCGTCCCAAAACGCCTCATAGTTCACGCCTGCCATATAGCGCAGGATGTGCTGGGCGGACTCCAGCATGTCATACAAATAGGCGGCCTGAGAGTGGGGATTGCTTTCAGAGGGCGAGGATTTCACGGGCATCGGCGAGAATAGAGTCTTTGCGATAAGGGTTGGTCATGCGATCAACGCTCTGCCGTTCCAGCAGATCGACCGGGACCCCCAGAATCGCGGCCATGTCGTCGGGCATCCCGAAAAAACGCAGTCCGACCGGCCCGTCAAAAGTGGCGATCAGGTCAACATCACTGCCGCGACGGGCCTGGCGACGGGCCACCGATCCGAAAAGCTCAAGCCGCTTGATGCCGTTGGCGCGGCAATAGGGCGCAAGCAGGGTGGCGATTTTCTCGGGCGGCGGTGGAACGCGGGGGCGGGCCGGCGGTGGTCGTTTTCCGGCCTGCACCTCCTTCCAATAGGCGACCATCTTCGCCCGGTTGGCGGCGGTTTTTGCCTCTGAACGGGCCCTTCCTCCCTTGCGACTAATCATTGAGTGACGCACGGCAATTATACAAAGCGGTTAGTATTACTTTGACGAGATAAAACGACCTTTGGTTTGCCCATGGAGTCGGCAAATGGCGGAGAAAATATTCGCGAGCCATCGGTTAAACTGCAAAGGCTGGCGAGCCGATCCTTTGGGATTTTGGAATAGCGGGACAGAGCCCAACGGTGTTGGACCGGCGCCGCGTGCGCGTTTGCTTGGTTCAGGGCGGTTAGGGCTCGCGAATTACGAGCTTTGGAAACCACCGGCGAAAGTCGGAAGCGTTTCGGGTGATCAGCCCCTTCCGGTTCAGGGCGCAGCCGCCGATCAAGATGTCTGCTACGGGTCGTTTGGGTACCTTATCAGCGCGCCGGGCCTTGACATAGTCATTCCAGGCTCGATGCGACGCGTCGGTATCAGCAAAAGTCCACGCCTCGGAATGAGAAATCCCCGACTGCTCCAAGAATCGCTTTTGTTCAAGCAAGTCGCCGCCGAAGGCTGCGGAGAGTTCAACCATGGTTACAGCCGAGACCGCAAGTCCATCGGGAAGCAGCTTTTGAAGGAGTTTGGCTGAAGTCTGGCCAAACTGCGGATCGTTTTCGAAGACATCGAGCACGACGCAAGTGTCGACGATCCAAGTCATGGCGCTTCTCCTTCGCGGAGTTCACGCATCCATTCGCTTGTTCGTCGAGCCGGGCCGGCCCGCAGTTTACGGGCGTAACCAAGCATGGCGATGGGCCCCGGCGGCGCATCGTTCTGCGTGATCACCCGAAATTCATGATCGGATACGGGCGCAAACTTCAGTCGCTGCCCAGGCAGTAGGTTCATCGCCTTGCGGAGTGCGGCCGGAACGGAAATCTGGCCTCTTTCTGTGAGTGTAGCTTCGTCCATGGCGTAATTATCATCATGTTGTTTCGTCATGTCAAGCATGACGTTTATACATGAAGCCACTACTTCATTATCAGGGCTGCGCCTTGCGAGCCTTCGTGATGCCCTGCTGAAGGTCATAGAAGCCTCGGCAACCATTTCGAGCCTTGGGTTCCGCCGGAACTTCGCGGACTGATCAAGAACGAGAACACTCCGACCGGTTTGCCCTGGGGTCGCGGTGAGCATGCCTTCAAACGATGCCTGGGGAAGTGAATTTCCCTGAAGGCAGGCCGGTTGATGAATTCGCCACTTGTGCTCACACTGAGTTGGGCTTTATCCGGATTTCGCTGCAGGTCTTTGGCGACACGCTAGCCGAGGCGCAGACCCAGCTTGCGGCGATGAAACGAGAGGCTGGTGGATTTGTGGCTGAGGCGCCTCCACCAAAGCTCCCGGCTTGGGCAACGACTGCGGCCAAGACCTCGGATGCCTATCTCTCCCAAGTCGCCGCAGCGGCGGGGCTGACACTCGCGACTTTCGACCGAGGCATTCCTGGATCGGTGCTCATCTGATTCTGGCTTCATGTTAGCGTGTAGCTGCGGCAAGCGTGCTAGCGGCGGTCTGAAAGTCCGCTCATCTTGCGGTTTGAAATCCGGCAGCTACTTCGGTAAATTTTCTTTCCCACCGGCCGCTCTTCTTCGCGAAATTGAGTGGCTCGGCGGTTCGCGGTTCCGAACTCAAACGTTGACGGCAACCGTTGGGGGATGGCGCAATTTCCTCGCGATCATCGCGGCCACCAGTGCGGCCGTGGCCCCGCTGGTGTCGATTAAGACATCGTACGCCGACGCTGTGCGCCCCGGCACGAACGACTGATGGAATTCATCGAGCGCGGCGTACGTCGCGCTGACCAACAGCGCCACGCTGGCCGCCCGATAAAAATTGTCATGCACGGTTCCGCGCGACCGCGCGGCGGCTCGCAGGACCAAAAGGGCAAGGATCGCGTATTCCGTCAGGTGGGCGGCTTTGCGGACCAACGTATGAATGAGGGCGATGGCCTCGTTGGAAATGGCCGGATTCAGCCATTTGAGCAACGGCACGAGAAACCAGGCCGTGTGTGCCGCCGAACCCAAGTCCGTGGACATGGCAAAGATGAATCCCATCCATAGGACGACGGGCAGCCAAGGTTGGCAGGAACGTAGGGAATTCACGATCAGCGATGAGTCGGCCGACGAAAACGAATCGACCACTCCACGCAAGCGTACTTCACTTACAATTGCACCCGTCTTCGGCAGCAGAACGAGATTGGGTTTTCCTCGGCCACATACTCTGAAGTTTTCGTCTTACCCGGCTTGTCTGTCAGCGGATTAGTGGGATTAGCCCACCATGCTCTTGACTCTTGATTCCAAACGTCGGCTGACCGTGCCGGCCGCCCTCGCGCCGACCAAGCCCGGCGACCATTTCCGGGCGGAATTCAATCCGGAGGATGACGAACTCATTTTTCGCCGCATCGCTCCAGTCGGCGACTGGCTCGAAATCCTCAAGCAATGTCCCGTGCCGATGGATGATTTACCGCCCCGTCGCCGGCAATTGGCTCGCCGCCGCAAACTATGAGCTGGCTGCTCGATGCTGATGTCCTCAGTCAGCCCGCCAAGCGCAAAGGCAATCCGGGCGTGGTGGCGTGGTTGGAGCAGGAACTTGGGCATGACGGTTAATGATCATCGACGATTTCGACATCCCGGGCATTTTGCCCGTCCCAGCGGAAACAAACGCGATACTGGCTATTCACGCGAATGCTATATTGGCCCTTCCGGTCGCTCTTGAGGACTTCCAGTCGATTGCCAGGTGGAACGCGAAGTTCGTTGAGGGTGCGGGGCGTCCAGGATCGGCGCCATATTGGCGCCGACCATGATCAAGATAGCCAACCCGCGCAGAACATCGACGGTCGTATCACGCGGGGCCTTCGTTACCGTGGGGCCTCGTTCGTCCACCAGCTCTAATGGCCGTGCGAGATCGTGGCTGATCATTGAACGAAGGCAGTGGCGAGCCACGGATGAAGCAAACAAACGACAACCATAGCACCCCCATCGGGCCAGAAACTCTTGATCTTAACGGACCGCACGGGAGTTCCCACCGATGTCAAGCTGGGCGACAAGGCGCTGTTTTAGGACCATTCATAATTGACGTTAGAATTTTTCGCGCGTTGTCGTTGGGAGGAACTCGGCCTTCCACCCAAGGGCGGTCGGCCAGCACCGCTTCCAAGCGATGAAGCCGCGCCTTCGGCGTGCCCACCAGATAATGCATCGGCGGATCGCAGCGCGCATCCGGGCCAGCGCGTCTTCCGTGGGGATGCCGCGATTCATGACCCAGATGCGGCCGATTTGGCCGTGACGCTTTTTCACCAACGCGATCATCGTCGGCAGGGTATTCTTGTCGGCGGCGTTGCCCGGCATCATCTCGTAAGCGAGCGGCAGTCCCTCGGGCGTGACGACCATCGCGATGACCACTTGCACGCAATCGCTGCGCCGGTCGCGCGAGTAGCCAAACTGGCGCGGATCGTTGTCCGCTTCGGGCCGGTCGCATTCAAAATAAGTGCTCGTCAGGTCGTTATTCCGAGCTCGGAACAACGACCTCAACGCACGACTCTGTCGCCCCACCGCTCGGCGAGAAATCCACATCGACGCTCGCCGGGTGAAATGGGCCGGGTCTTGAGCGCTTGCTGGAAGCGAAAAGAACTGGGCGAGGACGAAAAAGCCGAGGACGTGACGCATGGAATCAGCTACGCGAGGGACAGTTGTACCGTCAACGTCGGCGACCCAGACTCTCTCTCGCTTCGGTCCAAACCAATTCAGGTCAGGTGCCGATGCCGTCTGCGATACGCGGCGAAGCCCAACGCGCCTAGACCGGCGAGCACGGCGTAGGTCGAGGGCTCCGGAACGGCCGTAATAGTGATGTCGGTGTGGTTCCAATATTCCGTCACCCCGGTGAAGGTTGTTCCATTTAGGCTCGTCGTGCCAGGTGCCCCTGCGACGATTCCATATTGAATTGACAGGGTGTAAGTTTGGCCGGCGGTGAGTGTTGAGCCGGTAATGGCAAACTGGGTGATTGCGGCGTCAGAGTAGCCCGAACCGAATGTAACCCCGGCTCCGTCGATGGCGGTGCCGGACTGATTTGTAAGCCTCCATTGAATTTGAGCGGCGACGCTGCTGTTCAAGTATTCGCTAAAGGCGGAGATCGACAGATTGGTGAGGCCTGAAGTTGAGACGTTGAGAGAGCCAGATGACCAACTGGCGCCATTGTCAAAGGCTGTGACCTGAGGCGTGGAAACGGAGTAAGTGCCAGTCGTAAATGTTAGTCCCGAGGTGAAGGTGGTGGTTGAAGGATGACCGGCGCCCGTGAAATTGATGCCATAGCTTCCGGACGTGGGATAAGCCGCAGCCATCGCGCCCGCCGTGTTGTAATTGGCTTGGAAGAAGAAATCGGCGCCGCTGTTCGGGGAGCCAGAAAAATTCTTGGTGCCGGTGTTGGTATTCGATGCGGCACCGCTATCGGGTGCACCGCCAGTGAGTGGCCGATAAAAGTTCGGCCCCCAAGTGGCTATGTTGATCGCGTTATTGGCCTTAACGCGGACTTCAAATGAATAGGGCAGGGTCGTCTCAACTGGTGACGCGGCACTCGTCTGCGACAAGTGATTGAGCATCTCAATCGAGATCGTCTGCGCAGGCGCAGTCGAAATTACGGCGCAGAACAAAACTGCAGGAAGCGTCCCTGTAGTCGTTAAAAGTTAGCTGGGTGGATGGTGGTTCCGCTGCCAGTAAAGGCAGAGGGAAGTCGAAAACCCAAAGAAACCACCATCCATGAAGATCAACGACCAGACATCGTCGGCAGCGCAAGCT
>CAIMFY010000040.1 GCA_903840415.1 uncultured Opitutia bacterium
AACTGACGCGGCGATCGTTGTGTCCGGTGCAACTCCGGAGATTAACGGCCGCACTCGCTGTTCGCGCGGCCTCATTGGCTCTTTATCTCAATCGGCCTTCACGGGCTCGTTGCGATAAGAGCCTATGGTTTTTCGAACGGTTTCCTGCGCCATTGACGCCCCACGCCGCGAGACTACCTTCCGCCGCATGACGTTTGCCGAGGCAGTCGCCCGTTTCACCGCCCAGCTCCGCGAAAATTCCGCGGCGCCCCGGCCCGACTTTCTCTTCGAAACCGTCGATCAGATGCGCGAGTCCAAGATGCTCCAACGCGCTTTCGATCAGGCCCAGCTTGACCTCGGGCTGGTTACTCCGTCGGAAATGCAGCGGCTCAACTCCGCGGTGCAGGTGGATCACGCCACCGCCCACCGGGTGATCCGTTATCCCCAATATGTCTGAGCAGCTCCGCCCGGCCGCCTTTGCGACCGTGCTGACCGATCCCGCGCAACCGCTCATCGTCGGTGGCCAGGCCGTCAACCTCTGGGCGGAAATCTACGTCGAGGCCACGCCCGAGCTTCATCCGTTCGCGCCATTCGTCAGCAAAGACGCCGATATCCACGGCAACCGCGCTCTCGCGGAAATTCTCCACCGTCGCTCGGGTTGGGCCTGCCGCTTTTTCGACGAACCACGCCAGACTGCCGTCGCCCTCCTGACAAAACCCGCCGACGCCGCCGGCCCGGCCCTAAACGTCGAGGTCCTCCGCACGGTTTATGGCGTCAACGACGACGACCTGAGTCGCAACCTTGTGCGCGAAATCCGTCCCGGCGAACTCTACCGCATCCCGGATCCATTTGTCTTGCTCAAGGCAAAGCTTGCCAACGTCGCCCACCTTTCCGTCGAAAATCGTCCGCAAGACTTGAAGCACGCCCGCATGTTGCTCCCAATCAGCCGCGCCTACCTGCTTGAAATGCATGCCGCCATCGGTCGCCCAGACATGACTGAGCGCAACTTCCTCGGCGCCGTTGCCTACGCAACCGAGATCATTCGCTCGCGGGATGCGCGCGCCGTCACCTTGCGCCACGGCCTAGATCTCACTGGGATTTTTTCGCGCACCCTCGCCGAATCGCCGCACGAAAAAGTCCGCCATTTCGCCCAAAATCAGCTCCTACGGATCGTCGCCACTCTCTGAATGCCACTGTACCGCTTCAACCCCCGACGTGCCCCATGCCAGTGGTCGGCCGCGTGATCGCATGAAACTGCCCGCGCTCCTCCCGCGTTTTTCGCCTGCCGCGGTGCTCACGGCCGCGCGGACGATCGCGTTGTTCGGAATCGTGTTTAGCGCGAAGCTGATTTACATTGGTATCGGTGGTTCGGATTTGCCGAACTGGGATCAGTGGGACGCCGAGGCGCGCAATCTCCTGCAGCCGTGGTTCGAGGGCCGCTTCCACTGGATCGATTTGTTCCAGTCGCACAACGAGCACCGCGTCGCCCTCACGAAGCTCCTCTGTCTCTTCCAAGTCAGCCTCAACGGCCAGTGGGATGCGCGCTTCCAGTGCGTCTGCAACGCCGCGATGCACGCCGGCCTCGTCGCCGTAAGTTGGCTCTGGCTGCGAAAACTCCTTGCCGCGGCGTGGGCCAGCGTGGCTTTTTTTCTTGTGCTCGTGGCGCTCACCGCCACGCCGATGTCGTTCCAGAATCTCCTCGGCGGCTTTCACTCGCAGCAGGTTTTTCTCCTCGGACTTTCGCTCGCGGCGTTTGCCTTGGTGCTCGATGCGCCGGCGTGGACCCGACGTTGGTGGGGCGGCGTCGCCTGTGCGGCGCTGGCGCTGTTCAGCATGGGCTCCGGATTTTTTGCCGCGGCGGTTGTATTCGGCGCCGCGGCGGTCGATGCGCTACGATTCCGCGCTTGGCGCGAACGTTTTCCCACGCTGGTCGCAACGGCGTTGCTGGTCGTCGCGGGCTGGTTCCTGCACGTCAACTTCACCCCGCACGAGCCGCTGAAAGCGCACACGGCGCACGATTTCGTCCTCACGTTTTGGCGGGCGTGCCAGTGGCCGACGCGGGACATCGCGCTCTTCGCCGTCGTCGCCTGGGTGCCGTGGAGCTGGCTCCTGATTCGCGTCTGGCGCGCCGGTCGCGCGGCCAGTCCGCAGGAACGCGTGGTCGCCGCGACGGGTGCGTGGGTGTTGCTGCAATATGTCGCGGCCGCCTACGCCCGCGGCGCCGGTGGCGAGTGGCCGGCTGACCGCTACTTCGACACCGAGGCCGTCGGATTGCTCGCCAACGCCGCCGCGCTCATCATCTTTTTCGCCGCACCCGGTTCGCGCGCGGTGCGAGTCATCGGTTGTGTGGTGGCAGCACTCTGGACCGGACTGCTCACCCACGGGCTGCGCGAACACTTGCCGCACACCTTTAGCGATCTGGGTGTTGTCGCCCGTGAAATGCGACGCAACGAAATCGTCACCCGCGCCTATCTCGCCTCAAATGATCGCGCGCTCCTCGCCCGTGAACCTGTGCTGCCCTATCCGAGCGCGGCCGGTTTTGCCGAGCGCATCGATCCGCCCGTGATTCGCGCTCTCATGCCGGTCTCGGTGCGCGTGCCGTTACCGCTCGCTGCTGCGACGCGCGGCGGAAGTTTCCTCTGCTACGATTTCTCCCTGCACCCGCAACCTCTGCTCGGGGCGCCGAAGCCGCCGGAGGTCCGCGACGGCCTGTCGCCTGCGACGCCGCGGCTCGAGTATGCCATCATCTGGGGCTCGTTCGGATCGAAGAGCGGCGCCGATTGGGAGAGCGAACCGCTGACGCCGACGCAAGGAGGCTGGTTGAAATTCGAACTCGCCGGCGACACTGACGTCCCCGGCGTCTCGCTCCAATTGCTCGACGCACGCACGCGCCGACCCATCACCGACATTCGCCCAACCAAGGCTCCGCACGACACCTGGCGCGCCGCCTATGTGCCGACTCCGGAGCGCGCCTACGTCGTAGTCGCACACGTCGCCGACCCCGCTCACTGGCTCGCGTTCAATCAGCCCACCGAAATGACCACGATCTCGCATGCCGTCTGGGAAATCATGAAAAACGGAGCGGTCATTCTGTGGATTTCCTGCGGAGCGGCAGTGGTGCTCGGTGTCGCCAGCCTGGGGCGATTTTCCAGGCGGGGCCGAATCTAAATCCTTGTCGCACCGCGCGCACTTCCGCGACACTGCCGACTTCGCATGAAATTTTTCACGCTCCCGGCCCTGCTCGCCGCCGCGCTTTTTAGCGCTGTCGTCGTCCAACCGTGGATGCCATCCTCGCACCTGCGCGGCGGTGCCTACGTGTTGGAAGCGCGCGTGGCATCGACGCAGTCCGGCCACGTCGAGGTTTACCCTGACACGGGCGACGGATTTTCCGAGCAAACCGTCGTGCGTGCACCGATCGGAGCCGACAACACGCCCGTCAAACTGCGCTTCGATTTCGCTGGCGGCGCCTATCGTGCCTTCCGTTTCGATCCGCTGGACAACGACGGCATCGTCACGATTAGCGAAGCTCGCATCGTCGCCGACAACGGCCGCATCGTCCGCGAAATCTTTCCCAACGAGTGGAAGGTGATGCAGCAAATCGATGCGACGCGCATCACCGACTCGCAGCTCATCGTCTCCATCACACCCGGCGCCAACGATCCGCAGCTCACGATCACGTTCGATCCGCTGCTGGTCTTGAAACCGTCGCTCTCGGAGTGGCTGGACTCGTTTCTTACGCGCTGGCTCGGCGTGCTCGTCGCGTTGGCTGCGCTGTTGTTCGTGCTCGATCGACTGCCGACCAGCGTCCGAGGAATATTTTCCGCCGCGCGCGCCTGGGCCGGCGCCACTCCCGGTCGCGCCGTCGCGATCGCCGCGCTCGTGGCCGTCGTCGCCAGCGCCTATCCGGTCGTGTTTCTGGGCAAGAGTTACGTCTCGCCCGACCTCGGTGCGATCCTGCTTTACGACGACTATCCCACGCTGCCCGGCTACAAAACCGACCACGTCGCCGATGTGAAAGGCTCCGACATCGGTGCCATCGCGTGGCAGGATATTCCGGCCACCGTCACTCAGCGCAGCGCGCTCCTCCAAGGCGAATTGCCGCTGTGGAACCGCTACAATTCCTGCGGCACGCCGCTGCTCGGTCAGGGCCAGTCGATGTTCGGCGATCCGTTGCATTTCATTCCGCTGCTGGCGAACAGCGCGGCTTGGGCGTGGGACGTGAAATTTCTCCTCGCCAAATGGCTCTTTGCCTTCGGGCTGGGCCTCTGCGTGCTAACCGTAGCGCGCCATCTTCCAGCGGCGATTCTCACGGCCGCGGTTGCGCCCTTTATCGGATTCTTCGTTTATCGCGTAAATCATCCGGCGTTTTTCAGCGTGTGTTACGCCCCGTGGGTGCTGGTGACGTGGCTGAAATTCGTCGATGCCCCGAGCCGCCGCCACGCCGCCGGCTGGCTCGCTGGCCTGATGCTTGTCAACTGGTCTCTGCTCAACAGCGGCACGGTGAAGGAGGCCTACATGCTGCTCCTTTGCCTCAATTTCGCCGGCGCTGTCGTGCTGCTCACCGCTGCCCAACCGTGGCGGGAGCGGATGCTTCGACTCGCGGGAGCCGCGTGGGCCGGCGTGTTGCTCACGTTACTTGCGCTGCCGGAGTTGACCACTTTTTACGACACGCTCGCCGGTTCCTACACGAGCTACAACGCCCCGAGCGCCTACCAGATTCAACCCGAACTCTTGCTGGGATTTTTCGACGAGGTGTTTTACCGCCCGCTCTCGCAGGGAGAAATGCTGTTCAATCCCGCGTTGAACCTGCTGCTGCTCGGCGGCGTCCTCTATTTCCTCGCTACGCTGCGCGAAAATTTTTTCCTGCGCGCCGCAATGGCGATCGGCGCGGCCGCGCTGTTGCCGCTGGCGCTCGCGTTCGGCCTCGTGCCCGCCCGCTGGATCGTGCAACTGCCGTTCCTCGCCAACATCGCGCACATCGACAACACGTTTTCCTGCGCGCTCATCGTGCTCACCATCGTGCTCGCCGGCGTCGGTTTCCGTCGCGCCATCGAGCGACTCGGCACCCCTGCGGGCCGCGGCGATCTGGTGGTCACGGGGCTAATGCTGTTCGCTGTCGTATTCGGCTACATCGCGTTCACGCAGGCTGTGCATCGCTCGGTCTTCGGCTACGGCACGACTTTCACCTTCATGAAAGCGGGTGAGGCGCTGCCGGTGAAACCATTCGTTTGGACTTACCTCGGCGTCGGGCTCGTGGCGCTGGTCCTCGGGGCGGCCACGTTGCGCCACGCGCTCGCGGCGGGAAAATTTTCGCCCGCGAACAGCGTCGTGCTGCTCGCCTGCTCACTCGTCCTCGTCTGGCGAAACGGCTTTCAGGCCGGTTCAGGTTACGAATCCTACGTCGTCAACCCAACCACGCGCGTCAACTTCCATGCGCGCTCCGATGCCATGCAGTTCATGCGCGCCGCGGTCGCCCGCGAACCGGCGCGCGGCGTCGGAATCCAAGGTAATTTCTTTCCCGGTTGGACCGGCTTCTACAGCCTCGAATCAATCGGCGGGCCCGACGCGCTGATGAACCCGCGTTACCGCGAACTCATTGACGCCAGCGGCATCGAGCGCATCTGGGACTGGCGCTACTATCTCACCGCCGGCAGCCTGCCCGCCGTGCGGCCGATTCTCGATGCCCTGAACGTGCGGTTTTATTTCGACTACAAGAGCGACCAAGGCCGCGACGGCGCCGTCCTCCGACTGGCCCGCGTCGCCGATCTCGATGTTTACGAAAGCCCGACCGCGTGGCCCCGGGCGTTTTTCACCGACCGGATTGTCAGCTACGAAAACGCCCCCGCACTCATCTCCCAGTTTCGCACCGGCGATGGCCGACCCTTCGCCGCCGCGCAAGCCCCTGACCTCGCGCTCGACCGCACGCTCGATGCCCTGCCCCGCGGAATCGCGGGCCGCACGGTGACGCCCGCCACCAATTATCAGCTGACAGAAAACACCACCACTTTCACAGTGCGCGCGAACGGCCCCGGCGTCGCCGTGCTGACCGAAGCGTTTCTACCCGGAGATTTTCGCGCTGAGGTGGACGGAATGAAAGCGCACATCGTGCGCCTGAACCACGCGTTCAAAGGCGTCGTGCTCGATACCGCGGGTGAACACCGGGTGACGTTCCGCTATCGACCGCGGCGCTATTTCCCGAGTCTGCTTGCAGCGGCCACCGGCCTGTTTCTGTTGGCCGGCTCATGCTGGGTCGTGTGGCGCAAATCGGCCGCCACATGAGTGCCTCCACCACAACGCCGGCCAAGCCCCGCGTCCTATCCGTCGTCGTCCCGGTATTTAATGAACGCGCCACCGCGAAAGAGGCGCTCGACGCCATCGTCGCGAAAATCATCTCCGGCTGGGAACTCGAAATCATCCTCGTCGAGAGCAACTCCACCGACGGCACGCGCGACATCGTCCTCGGCTACAAAGATCACCCGCGCGTGAAAATCATTCTTGAAGACACGCCCCGCGGCAAAGGCCATGCCGTGCGCGCCGGTTTCGCGCATGCCACTGGCGAAGTGCTGCTCATCCAGGACGCCGACCTCGAATACGATCTCGCCGACTACGACACTCTGCTCGCACCGATCGCCGCGGGCCGGCAGGAATTTGTGCTCGGCTCGCGCCACGGCGACGGCGGCTGGGCGCTGCGAAAATTCGACGACCAACCACTCCACGCGCTGCTCCTCAACACCGCCCATTGGACGTTCACGTTCATGATCAACGTCTCGCTCGGCATCTGGCTGAAGGACCCGTTCACAATGTATAAAGTGTTCCGCCGCGACTGCCTCGAAGGGCTCACGTTCGAGTGCAACCGCTTTGATTTCGACTGGGAACTGCTCATCAAGCTCGTCCGCAAAGGCCACCGCCCGATCGAGATTCCGATCAGCTACAAGTCGCGTTCGTTCAAGGAAGGGAAAAAAATCACGATGTTCCGCGATCCGCTGACCTGGCTCTGGGCGCTGGTAAAATACCGCTGTGTGCGGCTGTGAGGCGATGAAGGCGACCGGCGCAGCGCCGCCAGACTCACCCGTGCCCCGCGTGCTGCCGCCCATCTGGGGTGCGATTGCAGTGTCTTACCTTTTGCTCATCGCAAAAAAACCGTGGGCGCTGACCCTGCCGCAACTCTGGGCCGAGGACGGCAGCATCCATCTGCTGGACGTCGACCAGTGGGGCGCAGGTGCGTTTCTCCTGGCTTATCGCGGCTACCTGCATCTGCTGCCGCGTCTCATCGCGTGGATCGCCAGCCACACCGTCGACGTCGCGCACTGGCCGGGATTTTATAATGGCGCGTCCCTGCTTGTCACCATGGTGCTCTTCGTGCGCATGGCCTCGCCGCGTCTCGAACTGCCCGGCAAACCCTGGCTCGTGCTGGCCTTCGTCCTGATCCCGCACAGCGGCGAAGTCTTTCTCAACATCACCAACTTGCACTGGCTCACCGGGGCTTTTCTCGTGCAACAAGCATTGATCAGCCGGCCCCAAACGCTCGCTCAACGGGCAGGCGATTACCTTCTCATCGTTCTGGCCGGACTCTCCGATCCGTCCGCGATCATCTTTTTCTCGCTCTTCCTCTGGCGCTGGTGGCGCGAGCGGGACAAAGACAACTTGGCCGTTCTGCTTCTCGTCAGCGCCTGCGCCGCGACGCAGGCTTACTTTCTAAAAACAGCCGGCCTGCACTCGGACGCCGCCGCCCAGCCACTCCATCTCGCCGAATTGCTCGAGCGGACGGGAGCCCGGTTGATCATTTGGCCATTCTTCGGATCTCGGGCCGTCACACTGCTGCCGCACTTTGCGCTGGCCGCGATCGCGGTGGTGGCAATCTTTGCCATCGCCCTGTGGGCACTGCGACCGCATCCGCGCCGAACCTTGCGCGCACAGGTCCTCGTCGCGTGGGCACTGATAACCGTTTCCTGCGTCTATCGGAGTCGGCCCGACACTTGGGATGTCCCCATCGAGGATTTGGGTTACGCCGAACCCTATTTCTACCTGTCGCGACTGCTCCTCGTCTGGCTGGTGATCTGGGAATTCGATGCGAAACCACAAGCGGTCGCGCTCGTCGCCAAAATCGCCTGCGTGGTGGGAGCATTGCTGGCGCTTCCTGATAGCCGCGTGCACGACATGCCTGATTGTCACTGGGCCGAAAATTGCGAACCGATTCGGCGCGGCGTGCCCGCGAAAATCCCCATCATGCCCGAGGGCTGGATCCTCGATTATCCGGGCCGGACCGCCAAGCCCTGACCACATCGCATCGGTGAAATCTCTATCCGTAAGCGCCACTCACCTCGCAAATGAAATTCGGGATTGGTGGCGAACTCCGCGGCTGACGTGGCCGGTGTTTGTCGCGTTCGCCGCACTGCTGGCAATTCGAAAACCCTCCGCGTTGCTCACCGCTCAGCTTTGGGCCGAGGACGGCAGTATCTTCCTCGACCAAAACGATCACCTCGGACTGCGCGCCTTCATCGAGCCCTACATGGGTTATCTCCACGCGCTGCCGCGACTGATCGCTTGGGCCGCCGCGCTCCTCGTCGATCCGAAGTGGTGGCCTCTGTTCTACAACGCCACCGCCGGCGCGATCGCGCTCGCCGTGATGGCCAGAATATTTTCGCCGCGGCTCGCGCTGCCCGCGAAACCGGCACTCGCTCTCGCGTTGCTGCTGGGAGCCAGAACCGGCGAGGTGCTTTTCAACATCACCAATCTCCAATTCGTCGCGGCCGCCGCGCTGGTCCAACTCCTACTCATGTCGCGTCCACGCTCGGCGCTGGCTCGCGCCAGCGATGTCGTAATCCTCACGCTCGTGGGCTTGACGGGACCGTTCAGCATCATCTTCGCGCCGTTTTTCGCGTGGCGATGGTGTCGCGACCGCCACCGCGACAATTTGATCGCACTGCTCGTGGTCGCGAGCTGTGCCGTTATTCAAGGCTGGTTCGTGCTGCACGGGCCAGCCGCCGGCGCCGGACTCGCCGATATTTTCCATCCGATAAAATTCCTCGAGATCACCGCCAGCCGACTCGTCGCCTGGCCGCTCGCTGGCGAATGGGCGGTTCGCCACGTATCGCCGAAACTCATCGCCTCAGTCTGTGGCGGGTTGCTGGTCGCGATGCTGTGGCGCGCCGCGCGGCCCCAGCCACTCCGGACCACGCGGGTGCAAGCTGCCTTCGCGCTCGTCGTTCTACTCGTAGCCGCCGCCTACCGGGTGCGTTTCGACACTTGGGAGCAGGAGGACTTCGACTCCGGGGAACGCTATTTTTATCTGCCTCGCGTGCTGCTGCTCTGGCTCGTCGTGTGGGAATTTGAAGCGACCTCACGCGCCGTGCGTTGGCTCGCCCGCGGGGCGTTTCTCCTCTGCATCGTCACCCTGATTCCGGGCTACGTCCTGCCCGCGCCGCCCGACTACCACTGGTCGGAGCATTGCGATCCGATCCGGCGTGGCGAGCCAGCTAAGATCTCGACGCTGCCAGAGGGCTGGACGCTCGAATACGCTGGCCGAGCGCCGCGCGGCCCGGATTAGGTAACGGTATGTCGAGTCCTGTCACGGTTCACGCATTGGCGGCGCTGACGTTGAACGGCCTTGCACTGGGCAGCGTGATGCTCGCCGGCACACTCGCCGGCGAAAAATTCGTCGCGCGACGCGAACGCTGGATCATTGGCGCGCTCGCCGTCGGGCTCGCGGGCGATGTGGTTTTTTGGACCGGATTCTGGCACCCGCCGATCGGCCGCGGACTCGCCTGGAGCGCGCTCGCACTGGCCGTGGCGACGATCATCGCGCGGCGTGCGGCGGCGAAAAAGATTTTAGGTGAAGCCGCGCCGGTGGCACTGGGTGCGACGTTGTTCGTTTTTGCAGCGACCGCGTTGACGCTGCTTTACCCGCGCGCATCCGTCAGCGACACCGCCACGTTGCGCTTTCTGGCCTGGATGCCAGGCGACAACACCCTGCCACGCGTCCTCGCCGAGATCATCGACAGCGGCAACCCCACGCGCGTGCTCGGCGGCGACTGGCTCACGAGCGATCGACCGCCGCTGCAAACCGGCGTGACACTGCTCACATGGCCGTTGCTCAAAATGTGCGGCTGCGACCTCGATACGGCATGCGCGACGGCGGGGATTTGGTTTCAGGCGCTGTGGTTCCCGACGGCCTGGCTGCTCTTGCGCGTGCTCGGCCTCACCGCGCGCGCCGCGGTCGGCGTGACGGCGGTGCTCGGGGCGACAGGATTTTTCGTCTTCAACACCACCTACGTGTGGCCGAAACTCGGCGGCGCGGCGTTCACCATGGCGGCGTTTCTGCTCTGGTTTTTTCGCAGCGACGGCGAAGAGAAATCCACGGCTCGGATCGTGGTCGGTGGCGCGTGCGCAGGTTGCGCGTGGTTGTCGCATGGCGGCGTGATGTTCTCGCTGCTGGCGCTCGTGCCCTTCGTTATTTTCGAGCTGTTTCGTCGTAAAATGTGGCGCGCGTGGAAGTGGGCGGCGGTCGCGTTTGTGGTGCTCACGACGCCTTGGCTGCTCTACCAGAAATTCTACTCCCCGCCCGGCAACCGACTCGTGAAATGGCACATCGCCGGCGTGATCCCGCCCGACGCGCGCACCGTACCGCAGGCGCTGCGTGATCGCTATCGCGAGATCGGCTGGAGCGGCGTGTGGAATGCGAGGAAACAGAATCTCCAGATGCTCGTACTCGGAAATTTCGGCGAATCGTTCGATTGGGCGGCCGACGCCGCCTCGCGGCGCACCAACGATATTTTCTTCCCGTTGCGCACGGCCGCAGCTTGGACGCTGGGGCTCGTCGCGCTGCCGTGGCTCGCGTGGCGACGCCGGAGCGAACTGCGCGGCTTCGTTCGAGCCCACGCGCTCAGCCTCGGCTGGTTGGTTGGCGGACTCGTGACCTGGGTCGCGTTGATGTTCTTTCCCCAGCAAGTCTTCACACACCAAGGCACGCTCGTCACCCAAGTGCTGCTACTGTGCCTGCTCGCCTCGTGGACGTGGCACGCCAGCCGAGTCTTTTTCGCGATCGTGGCGGCAGTGCAGTGCGCGGGATTTTGGGTGACGTGGGTCGGGCCGAGCACGGCGCCACTGGTGCCGCTCGATCCGCTCGCAGCGGGTGTGGCGGTGGGTGCGGGAGCGGCGTTGCTCGCATTTGCAGGTTGGGCGCTCGTCGCGCAGGAAACCCATTCAAACGCTTGAACCCCACCGCGGAATCCGGCCAACTCCACCCCTTGCGCTTCACACTCTCGGCATGAAAAAAACGCTCCTCGTCACCGGCTCCTCCGGACTCATCGGCTCAGAAGTCTGCGTCTATTTTGCGCGCGAACTCGGCTACACCGTCCACGGCGTCGATAATAACCAGCGCGCCGTCTTCTTCGGTCCCCAAGGCGATACCCGCTGGAACCAGAGTCGCCTCGCCGCCGAGTTGCCCGGCTTCGTCCACCACGAACTCGACATCCGCGATCGCGCCGGCGTGCTCGCGCTCGTGCGCGAGGTGAAACCGAGTGTGATCGTCCACACCGCCGCGCAGCCGTCGCACGATCGCGCGGCGGCGATTCCGTTCGACGACTTCGATACCAACGCCGTCGGCACGCTCAATCTCCTCGAGGCCGCGCGGCAGGCCGCGCCCGAGTCGCCGTTCGTGCACATGAGCACGAACAAAGTTTATGGCGATGCGCCAAACCGCATCGCGCTCACCGAGCTCGCTACCCGCTGGGACTACGCCGATCCCGCTTATGAGCACGGCATCGCGGAGACGTTCACCATCGATCAATCGAAGCATTCGCTGTTCGGCGCGAGCAAGGTCGCCGCCGACGTGATGGTGCAGGAATACGGCCGCTACTTCGGCTTGCCAACGTGCGCGCTGCGCGGCGGCTGCCTCACGGGCCCGAACCACAGCGGCGTCGAACTGCACGGCTTCCTGAGCTACCTCGTGAAATGCAATCTCGAGGGCCGCGAATACCGCGTGTTTGGCTACAAAGGCAAACAGGTGCGCGACAACATCCACTCGCTCGATGTCGCTCGCTTTATGGCGGTGTTCGTCGCCGCGCCGCGCGCCGGCGAGGTCTACAATCTCGGTGGCGGCAAGGCCAACAGCACCTCGATCCTTGAGGCGTTCAAGATTGCGGAGAAATTTACCGGGCAGGCACAGGTCTTCACCTACGTCGATCAAAACCGCGCGGGCGACCACATCTGCTACTACTCCGATCTGCGAAAAATGCGCGCGCACTACCCAACCTGGGATATCACGCAGTCGCTCGAGGAAACCATCCGCCAGATCGTCGCGGCGTGGAAAACGCGAAACCGCGTCTGACGGGTCGCCGCCGCGAATTTTAGCGCCGGAAAGTTCCGCGTTTCCTTTCGAGGTTTTCGTGTCTTTTGTGACGTTCTCAAGCCATGTCTGACTTCAAAAATTTCTTCGGTGTCGCCCCGTCCGATCAAAACGCCCTCGATGTTTTCTCCGGCGAATGGTCGTCGTCGCCGCCAGCCAGCCGACCCGAGTTGAAGGCTGGCGCTACGCCGCTTTTCGACGACCCGCGCCTCACGTGGGCCGGCGATCGTTTCGGAGAGATGGGCCTCACCGGCGGGTTCGCCGGCCGCGACGTCCTCGAACTCGGCCCGCTCGAAGGCGGCCACACCTATCTCCTTGATCGGATGGACGCGAAATCGGTCACTGCCGTCGAAGCCAGCTCGCGCGCTTACCTCAAATGCCTGGTCGCAAAAGAGACTTTCGGGATGAGTCCCCGGGCACGATTTCTCCTCGGCGATTGCCTCGAATACCTGCGCGCCACCGACCGCACCTTCGACATCGGCGTCGCCTGCGGTATCCTCTACCACCAGACCAATCCGGTCGAACTGCTCGAACTTCTCACTAAGCGTTGTGGTGCAATCTTCCTGTGGACGGTGTTCTACGATCCCGAGTTCGTTGCTAAAAACCCGGTGCCCGGCGCGAAATTTTCCGAGGCGCTCGCGATGGAGCACGCCGGATTCAAGCACACAGTCCACCGCTTCAATTACGGCCCGTCGCTCGATTGGAAAGGTTTTTGCGGCGGCGGCGAAGTCTTCAGTTACTGGATGGAAAAGGCCGAGATTCTCGCCGCACTCACGCAGTTTGGATTCGGCGATTTTCACACCCAGCAGCAACCCAACATCCACGGCAGCGCGCTCCTGCTCACGGCCCGGAAGATCTGACGGAGGCGTTCCGATCCGACGCGCAACGCTACACCGCGTTTGACGAATCTTGGCCAACGCGCCACCGTGCCATCTGTCATGGTCAACGCCAACCGTCCCACTCTCGTCGTCAGGTTCATTTGGGGCTGCGCACTCAGTCTGGCCGGCCATGGTTTCGCGCAAAGCGAGTTGCCGAAAAGCTCGCCGTTCCTATCCGCCGGAACACCGGCCGCCGCGAGCGCGCCGGGCGAGAGCATTGAGTTTGCCGCCGTCCGCACCATCGGCAAGCGCACCGAAATAGACCTCTACGACACGCAGGGAAAAAAGAATCACTGGATTCCACTCGGCGGCACGGCCGACGGCATGACCGTGGTGACTTACGATGCGCGCCGCGATCAGGTCACGGCGACCATCGGCGGCGTCCAAAAACTGCTTACGCTGCGGCAAACTCACGGCGGCACCGCTGGTAATGTCGCGGTTACGATTCCGCCTGGGATGGACTTCTCGAAGGCGACGCCATCGCCGCCAGCCGCAGCTGCTCCCATCCCGATCCCGACCGATACTACACCCAGCACCGATGCCAACGCGACGCCAGCCACGCCATCCGCAACTCCGGCGCAACCAGCAGCGCCGCTGACGATCGCGCGACAGGAAGAGGAAGCCCGTATGCTCGTCAGCGATCTCCTTGAAATCGGCATGGCCCAGCGCAAAGCCTACGAGGAAAAACAAAAACAGGCGGCCAGCCCGACCGCCATGCCGGCGCAGTCATTACCGGCAGCAGCACCCGCGCCGATTCCGAGTAGTCCGCCCGGAGGCGAGTGAGCGATTTCAAACGCATTGGCCCCGCCGCAATGAACGCTTCGCCCGTCACTCCGCCCGCTCCGCCGGATGACTCGCCACCCGGCTCCCTTCGCGATGCAGCAAAAAACGCGCTGCGTTATTGGGAAGTCCGCCGCCTCGGCTACAATCTCGTCCTCACGGCGATCGCGGTGGGTTGGGTCGTTTTCACCTGGCCGCATTTCCGGCCGGCCTTCAACTGGGCGGCTGCGCTGAAGCTGTTTGGCTTGGCTGCGCTGGCGAACGGTTGTTATTGCGCCGCCTATCCTGTCGATCTCGCCATGCAGTGTTCGCCGACGCGCGATGTCTGGCTGCGCCGCCGGTGGATTCTCTGGTGCGCCGGGATGCTCTTCTCCGCCGCCCTCGAGTATTACTGGATCGCCGACGAAATTTATCCCGACGCGGGGTGAGGCGGCGGCCAATCCAGTAGGCGCACGCTTACGCCGGCGGCTTCATGCCCCACGCGTAGGCCCAGAAATCGAGCCGGCCGGCGACGCGCACCTCGGCGAAACCGGCGCGTTTCAAAAATGTTTCGAGCTCGGGTTGTGTGGAGCATTTCGAAATCTGCGCGGGGCGCGCCGCGGGCGAAAATTTCGTGCGGCTCTCTTCAAACACCTCCCAGCCTTTTTTGGACGCAAGGTCGACGTTGTCGCAGTAAAAGCGGCCACCGGGCTTGAGCACGCGGAGCGCCTCGAGCACGTAGCCATAGCGATCCCATTCCTCGAGGTGCATGAAGACCACCGTCGAATAAACGGCCTCGACCGAGTTATCCGGGATGGGTTGTAGATCGTAGCCGGAGACTTCCTGCAGCCGGACGTTGCCGAGGCCAAGCAGCCGGCGCTTCGCGATGCCGAGCATGTTGGCCGACACATCGCAACCGATCCATTCCTGCACGAAGGGCGCGAGCACGCGGCCCACGCGGCCCACGCCACAGCCGATTTCCAAAAACGTGTCGGTGGGCCGGATGCCTATGGTCGCGCGGAGGATGGCGAGCGTGTCCTCGGCGTCGGCGTGAAACTTGTCCTCGTCGGTGTAACCCGACACGACCATGTAGGCGTCGTCCCTCGTGCCGGAGAGGGCGGTCCAGACGGATTTGTAGTCGCCGCGAAGCTGGCTCATGCGAAAGAGTGAATGGGAGGGCAAAAGGGAAAGGGAAGAGGAAAAACCGCGCCCGGGCTCACTTTCAACTCCACTTCCACCCGCACTTTCACTTTCAATTTCGTATGCGAATCCTGATTTCCGGTGTGTGCGGCTTTGTCGGCAGCACACTGGCACGCGAACTCGCGGCGCGCGGCCACACCGTCAGCGGCTTCGACAATTTCATCCGTCCCGGCAGTGAGATGAACCGCGCCGCGCTAAAGAAAGCCGGGGTTAGCTTGTTCCACGCCGATCTCCGGGCGCCGAGCGATCTGGAAACCGTGCCCGCCGCCGACTGGGTGATCGATGCCGCGGCGAATCCGAGCGTGCTCGCCGGCGTCGATGGCCGCACGAGTTCGCGCCAACTCGTCGAGCACAACCTCGGCGGCACCGTCAACCTCCTAGAATTCTGCAAAACGCATCGCGCCGGTTTCGTGCTGCTGAGCACGAGCCGCGTTTATGCCATCACGCCACTGGCGGAGTTGCCCGTCGAGGTGAACGACGGGGCGTTTCGCCCGAAACCGGAGGCCGAGCTTCCGCCCGGACTGAGCCCGGCGGGAGTGCGAGAGACATTTTCGACGCAGGCGCCGGTCTCGCTCTACGGAGCGACGAAGCTTGCGAGCGAAGCGATCGCCCTTGAATACGGCGAGACGTTTGGCCTGCCCGTTTTCGTGAATCGATGCGGCGTGCTCGCCGGTGCGGGCCAGTTCGGCCGGGCCGATCAGGGGATTTTTTCGTTTTGGATCAATTCGTGGCGTGCGCAGCAGCCGCTGAAATACATCGGGTTCGGCGGGCACGGCCATCAGGTGCGCGACTGCCTGCACCCTCGCGACTTGGTGCCCCTGATCGAAAAACAACTGGCCGCGCCGAAGTTCGCGGCAGCTGACCGGATCGCCAATTTTGCAGGCGGCGCTGGCTCGGCCATCTCTTTGCGCCAACTCAGCGACTGGTGCACCGCGCGATTCGGGCCGCAGGCCGTCGCCACGGATTCGGCGCCGCGCCCATTCGATCTCCCGTGGGTCGTGCTCGACTCGGCCAAAGCTGACCGTTTGTGGGGCTGGCGACCGGCGACGCCAGTCGGAGCGGTCCTCGACGAAATCGCCGTGCACGCCGAACAGAATCCCGCGTGGCTCGAACGCTCAGCCCCGTTTTGACCATGCCGGACGCATCGAGCCCGCTGACCCTTTTTTCGGTCGTCATCCCTGCTCGCGACGAGGAGGCATCGTTACCCCCAACGTTGCGGTCGATCTATGCCAAATTTTTGCGCGAGGAGATTCCGCACGAAATCATCGTGGTGGACGACGGGAGCAAGGATCACACCTGGGCGGTGTTGCAGTCGCTTCGCGAAGAAATTCCGACGCTCGTGCCGATCCAAAACCCCGGTCCGCACGGTTTCGGCCGCGCGATTGTGCATGGTTTCGGACATCTCCGCGGCGATGCGGTCGTGGTGATGATGGCCGATGCGTCAGACTCGCCGGCCGACGCCGTGCGCTACTGGCGGCTGCTCGGTGAAGGCTACGAGTGCGTGTTCGGCAGCCGCTTCGTGCGCGGCGGACGCGTGGTCGACTACCCGCGGGTGAAGCTGTTCGTCAACCGACTCGCGAATCTCTTCATCCGCGTGCTGTTTCGCCACGGGCTCAACGACACGACAAACGCGTTCAAAGCCTACCGCCGCCATGTGATTGAGGGCTGCCGCCCGTTTCTGGCGCCGCATTTCAACCTCACGGTTGAACTCCCGCTCAAGGCGATCGTCCGCGGCTACACGTGGGCGCTCACGCCCATCTCCTGGGAGAACCGAAAACACGGCGTCGCCAAGCTCAAGATCAAGGAAATGGGCAGTCGGTATTTCTTCATCTGCATGTATGTCTGGCTGGAGAAATACTTCAGCCGGGGCGACTACCGACGTAAGTGACAGCCATGTGCCAGCGGCACGAAATAGTCTCATAATTGCAAGGAATCGGCACTGGACTTGCATTATAAGTCGGCCGAAAAAAAAATCTGTCAGGCAATTATAACGCTGTTCCCATGAACCCACCCACCCATATCCCGTTTGATCCGACCGCCCCCATGTTGCGCGCGGTTGTTTTGTTTATTGGATTCGCCTTCGCACCGTTTGCGCTCGCTCAGGGCGTCGTCACCGCCGGCTTGACCGGCATCGTGCGCGACAATGGCGGTAAACTGATCGCCGGCGCCGCAGTCACCGCGGTGCACACGCCGACCGGCACCAGCTACGATGCCAAAACGACCGAGGCTGGCCGTTACAACTTCCGTGGCTTGATCGCGGGCGGCCCCTACACCGTCTCGATCGCGGCCAGCGGTTTTAAGCCGGTTGAACGCACCGACCTCATGACGCAGCTCGGTCAGGATCTCGCCGTGGATTTCGCGCTCGAGAACTCCTCGGTCGTGGTGATGGAAAAATTCACCGTCAGCGGCCAACCCGGCGAGCTCAATGGCAATGCCACCGGCGCCGGCTCGCTCCTCGACTCCATGCGGCTCGCCTCGAAACCAACGACGCAGCGCTCCCTCGCCGACCTCGTGAGCGCCTCTTCCTTCGTCACCCTCGCCTCGCTCTCGAGCGCGAATGACCGCGAAGAAGCCCACATCGTCGCACTCGGACAGAACAACCGCTACAACTCCGTTCTGATCGACGGCTCGCCCATCAACGATCAGTTCGGCCTCAACGGCACCGGCCTCGCCTCCTTCTTCAACCCGCTCTCGATCGATGTCATCGACCAGCTCGCCATCGACGTCTCACCCTACGACACCCGCCAGAGCGGTTTCACCGGCGCCGCCGTCAACGCCGTCACCAAAAGCGGCACGAACACGTTCCACGGCTCGCTTTACTACGACATCTCGAAAGACAAGATCCTCGGCTTCCGCGGCCAAGGCGGGGATGTGGCCGTCGGCCCGACGCAAGGCATCGTGCCGGCCCTCAAGCGCGAAACCAAAGGATTCACCTTTGGCGGACCGATCCTGAAGAACAAATTGTTCTTCTTCGTTAACTATGAGAAATTTATCCGCGTCGCACCCGCTCTTACCTCCGGCTTGAATCCTGACGCCGCCGACGTGGCCGCGATTAATGCGGGCATTGCCGCGATCACTTCGGCTGTCGGCAAGGGCGCGAACTTCGGCACCTACAGCCAGAATATCGTCAATCAGGCGCAGGAAGAGAAGAAGCTCGCCAAGCTCGACTGGAACATCATCTCGGGCCAGCGCCTTTCCGTTCGCTACAGCGAGACTCCGGGCACTGTGCCACAATTCGGCGACTTCGGCTTGGCCAGCTTTGGATCCGGCATCCTCACCAACTCCGGTGGCGGAACGTCGGTATACAGCTCCGCGTTCTATTCTCAAATCCGCAAAGAGCGGAACATCACCGCCACGCTCACGAGTCAATGGACCCAGAATTTCAAGACAGAGCTGCGTCTCGGCAACGTGAAGCAGGATCAGTATACTCCCATTGTCGCCACGCTACCCCAGGTTCGCATCTTTGGCATCAACGGCACCAACCAAGCTGGCGCCCGGATCACCAACGGCGTGCTCGAAATGGGCACCGACCAGTTCCGCATGGGCAATCAGGTCAATGCCAAGACGAAAACCTATAGCGCCGTCGGCGACTATTTCATGGGCAACCTCACGTTCAGCGGCGGCGCGCAATACGAGAAAAACAACGACTATAATCTCTTCCGCGCCGGTTCTTTCGGCATCTTCGACTACGCCAATATCGCGGCGTTTCAGGCTGACACTGCCAACGGTTTCAGCCGCGCCTATTACGTGCAAGGCACACCCGAAGCCGACGTCAGCGACTCCTCGATCCTCGGCATCTTCGGCCAGGCCAAGTGGGAAGTGGTGCCTCGCCTCTCACTCTCGGCTGGCGTTCGCGAAGACATCGTCGGCAGCAGCACTCGTCCTCCCTTTAACCAGACGTTCATGAACCGATTCGGCTATGCCAACAACGGCACCATTGATGGCGTAAGTGTGACCTCGCCCCGCCTCAGCTTCAACTGGGGTGTCGATGAAAGCCGCTCCACGCAGCTTCGCGGTGGCATCGGCCACTTCCTCGGCCGTGCGCCCTGGGTCTTCTTCTCGAATTCCTACTCCGCCCCCGGCGTCGGTCGCTACACCGACATCCAAAGCTCGGGCAGCCTCACCACCTATCTCAAAAATTCCTTCGATCCCACGAACCCGATCGGTGTCGCGCCCTCGATTCCCGCGACCGGCCGCTTCGAAGTCGATCTCACCGACGACAAGATCAAACTCCCGTCCGTCTGGCGCGGCAACTTCGCAATCGATCGCAAACTCCCCTTCTGGAACTCAACGCTCACGCTCGAAGCGATTCAGTCATACAACGACGCGGCGCTGTTCATCACGAACGATAACCTCCTGCCGACGACGCTGGGCGCTGATGGCCGCCAGCGTTTCGCCGGTAACGTAAACACCCTCGCCAACGCCCGTTTCCCCGAATTCCTCAACGTCTATCATGTGAAGAACGTCCGCACCGGCGAGTCCCGCTACATCACGCTCAACTGGGATCGCCCGCTGAAGGAACACTGGGCGGCCAATTTCAGCTACACGCGCGGCCGCTCCACTGAGGCGTCATCCATGGGTCAGACCACCGCCTCCGGCATGTGGCAGCGCAATTCGGTCTTTAACCAGAACGCCGTCGAAGAAGCGCATTCCGACTACGAAGTGCCGAATCGCGTCCAAACCAGCGTCACGCGCGAATTTGTTTACAATAAAAATTGGAAGACCGCCGTCACACTCTACTACGAGGGCCACACGGGGAATCCGTTCAGCTACGTCTACAGTACCGACCTCAACGGCGACAGTCAGAGCAGCAACGATCTCATCGCCGTCCCGACTGGGGCGACCGATCCCCGTTTTGATTTCTCGTTGATGAGCGCCGCCGACCAAGCCGCCTACTTCGCCTTCATGCAGAGCACTGGTCTCAACAAGTTTGCAGGCGGCGTGGCGCCGAAGAATGCATTTTATCAACCTTGGGTCAATCGGCTCGACCTGCACTTCGCCCAGACCGTGCCGATCTACAAGCCAGCCGAACTCGAACTCTTCTTCGACTTCGTCAACTTCGGCACGTTCCTCGACAAGCACCTCTTCAACTATTTTGAAAAGGCTCCGCTGAGCAGCAACGACGTCTTCTGGCGCGTAAATGCCGGCGGAGCGACCTACGGCCCGGATGGTCGCATCCGTCCGACCTTTAGCTCGACGACGACCAACGCTAACACGGCGTTCATCTACGACAACGTGCAATCCCGCTGGCGCATCCAACTCGGCGCCAGACTGAAGTTCTAATCGAACCAGCCGCTCCTGCCCTCTCGACCGCCGCATCCATTGGGTGCGGCGGTTTTGTTTTGGCGGAATTGGACGACTCAGTGGTCTTTACCAAGAGTCAGGTTTCATTCGAAAATTCCCTTGTTCCCCGCCCCATCGCCGTTTTCCTTCACCTTTCCATGATTTACCTGCTCGGAGGCTCCGGTTACGTCGGCCAAACTTATCAGGCGCTGCTCACGCGCAAAGGCATCCCCTTTCGTAATCTCCGCCGCGCCGAAGTCGACTACACCGATCCCGCCGTCCTCCGCGCCGCGCTGCTCCGCGACAAGCCCGCCTTCCTGATCAATTCCGCGGGCTACACCGGCAAACCCAACGTTGACGCCTGCGAACTTCACAAAGCCGAATGCCTCTTCGGCAACGCCGTCCTTCCAGGTCTCATCGCGCAGTCCTGCGCCGACGCCGGCGTCCCGTGGGGTCACGTTTCCAGCGGCTGTATTTACAGCGGCGCGCGCCCGGATGGAACTGGCTTTAAGGAGGATGACACTCCGAATTTCACCTTCCGCACCAACCATTGCTCGTTCTACAGCGGCAGCAAAGCCCTCGGCGAAGAAGTTCTCGCCGGCGCGCCCAACCTCTACGTCTGGCGCCTCCGCATCCCCTTCGACAACGTCGAAAACCCGCGCAACTACCTCACGAAACTGATGCGCTACCCGCGGCTCCTCGCCGCGACCAATTCCATTTCGCAGCTCGAGGAATTCTGCGCCGCCACTTTCGCCTGCTGGGAAAAACGCGTCCCCTTCGGCGCCTACAACGTCACCAACCCCGGCGCGATCACCACCCACGAAGTCGTCGAGCACATCAAGAAAAGCGGAGTCTGCCCGAAAGACTACGTGTTTTTCAAGGACGAGAACGAGTTCATGCACCTCGCCGCCAAGACTCCGCGCTCCAACTGTGTGATGGACTCCTCGAAGCTCGCCCGCCTCGGCATCACGATGACCGAAGTCCACGAAGCCGTCGCCCGCGACCTCCGCACCTGGCGCAAAGCCGCCGCCTGATTTTCGCATGAACCTCCTCGTCACCGGCGGTTGCGGCTTCATCGGCAGTAATTTCATCCGCCAGCGCCTGCTCGAAACCAATTCGCCGCTCGCAAAACTCGTCAACCTCGACGCCCTCACCTACGCCGGCAACCCCGCCAACCTCGCCGATCTCGCCGGCGATCCGCGCTACGTTTTTGCGCACGGCGATATCGGCGATACCGCGCTCGTCACGTGCCTCCTCGCCGAACATGCCATCGACGCCGTCGTCAATTTCGCCGCTGAGTCCCACGTCGACCGTTCGATCGATTCGCCGGAGCCGTTCATCCAAACCAACGTCGTCGGCACGCTCCGCCTCCTCAACTGCGCCCGTCTCTACTGGGCGAAACTTCCCGAACCCAATAAATCCGCGTTCCGCTTCTTGCACGTCTCGACCGACGAAGTTTACGGCACGCTTTCGCTCACCGACCCAGCGTTCACCGAGGAAACACCCTTCGCGCCAAATTCCCCCTACGCCGCCTCCAAAGCCTCCAGCGATCACCTCGTCCGCTCATTCCAGCACACCTACCATTTTCCGACGCTCACCACCAACTGCTCGAACAATTACGGCCCGTTCCATTTCCCGGAGAAACTGATCCCGCTGATGATCCTCAACGCCCTCGAGGGCAAACCGCTCCCGGTTTACGGCGACGGCCAGCAAATCCGCGACTGGCTCTACGTCGAAGATCACGCCGCCGCGATCTGGCTCGTGCTCCAACGCGGCCGCGTCGGCGAGACCTACAACATCGGCGGCCTGAACGAAAAACCGAACCTCGAAATCGTGAAATCCATCTGTGCGCTTCTCGACCAGAAGTCGCAGCGCGGCGACGGTAAATCGTATTTCACGCAAGTCACCTACGTTGCCGACCGCCCCGGCCATGACCGCCGCTACGCGATCGACTGCACCAAACTTCAGCGCGAACTCGGCTGGGCGCCGCAGGAAAGTTTCACCACTGGCATCGCCAAGACGGTCGACTGGTATCTCGTCCATCGCGCTTGGGCAGCCGACATCACCACCAAGAAATACGCTCGCGAACGCCTCGGCGTCGCCAAGTAATTCCTCACCCCCTCGCATGAATCGCAAAGGCATCATCCTCGCCGGCGGCTCCGGCACGCGTCTTTTTCCCCTCACGATCGCGGTGAGCAAGCAGCTCATGCCGGTTTACGACAAGCCGATGGTTTATTACCCGCTGTCGGTGCTGATGCTCGCCGGTATCCGCGAAGTTCTCGTCATCTCCACCCCAACCGATCTTCCGCTCTTTCGGAAACTGCTCGGCGACGGCGGCAGCTTTGGGCTCAAGCTCAGCTACGCCGAGCAACCCAGCCCCGACGGACTTGCTCAGGCGTTTCACATCGCCGGTGACACCGGTTTTCTCAAAAACGAGCCCGCCGCGCTCGTCCTCGGCGACAATCTTTTCTACGGCCACGATTTCACGCGCTCGCTGGAGGCCGCTGGTGCTCGCACGGAAGGGGCGACGATTTTCGGCTACCACGTGGCCGATCCGAAGAGCTATGGCGTCGTCGAATTCGCGCCCGACGGCCGTGTGCTTTCCCTCGAGGAAAAGCCCGCCGCACCGAAGTCCAACTACGCCATCCCCGGAATTTATTTCTACGACGCCGATGTCGTCCGCCGCTCCCGCACCCTGAAACCCTCGAAACGCGGCGAACTCGAAATCACCGATCTCAACCGGCTCTACTTGGAAACCGGCAGCCTCCGCGTCGAACTCCTTGGCCGCGGCACGGCCTGGCTCGACACCGGCACCCACGACTCGCTGCTTGAAGCTGCGCAATTCGTCTCAGTCATCGAAAACCGCCAGGGCCTGAAGATCGCCTGCCTCGAGGAAATCGCCTGGCGCAAAGGCTGGATCGATCGGGCACTGTTCGACGCTAACGTCGCCAAGCTCGGCAAGTCCGCCTACGGCGCCTACCTCCGCCGCATCGCCGACGAAAAGCCGTAGGAGCGGCTTTACGCCGCGACTCGGCTGCCCCACGCTCGCCCCCGCGTGCAGGTCTCGTTCGTCATCCCGCTCTTCAATAATCTCGCGCTCACCCGTGAGTGCGTCGCGAGCCTGCAAGCCACGCTGCCGCCGAACCTCGCGCATGAGATTATTCTCGTCGACGACGGCAGCACCGATGGCACGCGCGCCTGGCTCGAGACGCTCGCAGCGCCGTTTCGGGTCGTGCTCAACGACGGTAACCTCGGCTACGCCGCCGCCAATAACCGCGCCGTCGCCCTCGCGACTGGAAAATTTCTCGCACTCATCAACAACGATCTCGTCCTCCGGACGCACTGGCTGGATCGCATGCTCGCGGCGCACCGCTCCCTTGGCGATTGCGCTGGAGTCATCGGCAATATCCAACTCGACGCCCGCACCGGCGCCATCGATCACACGGGCATCATCATTAATCTCGCCGGCAAGCCTGTGCATGATCGTGCGCTCCCGTCGTGGTGGTCGCGCTTTCGTTCGGACGTGCGGCCGGTGCCCGCCGTCACCGGCGCCTGCATGTTGATCGAGCGCGCACTCTGGGAGCAACTCGGCGCCTTCGACGAAGCCTACGTCAATGGCGGCGAAGACATCGATTTGTGTTTCCGGGCCCGCGCCGCGGGGCGCGTCAACGCCGTCGCCCTCACGAGCGTCGTCCGCCACCACATCAGTTCGTCGGTGGGCCGGAAACTTCACGACGAGGAAAATTCCTATCGGCTCGCGTGCCGCTGGCGCCGCGAGTTCATCGCCGCCGCGGATCTCGCGTTGCACCAATGGTGCCGCAATTACATCGAGCAGGCCCTCATCGAACCGCGCGACACCCAGCCGAACCTCGTTTGGCGCGCCTGGCTCTACGCGAACGATCTACGGCGCGCGCCGCCGCCCGAAGCTGTCGCCGCCCTCAAGGCCGCGCTGGACCAGGAGTTCGCACACTGGGCCGAATTGTTCGGCCCTGTCACGCGCTCCTGACTACTTCGCGAACGACCGCCTGCGGCCGTTGGTTCACGGTGAGAAACATTCGGCCGACATATTCGCCGATGATGCCGAGCAGCACGAGCTGCGTGCCGGAAAACACGAGCAGCGCCGAGAGCACGAGTCCGAAGCCCGACGGCGGACCTTGGTTCGTGAACCACCAGTAGACCACCCAGCCGAGCCCGACGAGGCCGGCGAACGCCATACCGAGCCCGAGCAGCGTCGCGACGCGCAGCGGCAGCACCGAAAAATTCACCCACGCGCTGAGCCAGAGCCGCACCAGCCGCCGCAGCGTGTAGCCGCTCGCACCCTCGCGCCGCGCCTCGTGCCGCACCTCGATCGATCCGATCCGCTGGGTGACCTGCAGAATCAAACCGTCGATGTAAGGATACGGCCCGGTGTGCGTGGCGACCTCCTTTGCGACGAACGCACTCACGCACCGGAAGCTGGAGAGGTAAAAGCCCGGCGGCTTGTCCAGCGCCCAATCGGTCATGCGGTTCGTAAACCAGCTCCCAAAATTCCGCCATGCCGAGTGCTGCTTTTCCGCGTAGTGCCCGAAGACCACGTCGAGCCCGGTCTCCTTCGCGTGGCGCCAGAGCCGCACCGCCTCGGCCGGCGGATTCTGCCCATCATCGTCGAGATTGACAACGTGCGCGCCCCGCGCGTGCCTCCAGCCCGTAAGAACGGCGTTGTGCTCGCCGTAGTTGCGCGCGTGCTCCACGAACGTGATCGCCACCTTCGCCTCGCGCACGAGGCCGCGACACACGTCGCCGGTCGCGTCGCCGCTACCATCGTTGACCAAAATGATCTCGTGCCCGCCTTCGACCGTGAGCGCCTCGATCGCGTGCACCACCGCACCGATCGTCTCAGCACTGCGGTAGAGCGGAATCACGAAGCTGAGCGCGGGGGTCGTCATAGGTAGTGGCGCAGTTCCTTGCGATAGTAAGCGAGCGTCTTGGTCAAGGCCGCGCGCAAGTCCGTCCGCGGCCGCCAGCCGAGCTTTCGGCCAATCAACCGGTCGTCCGCGTAGTAGTCGCCGATGTCGATCTTCTTTCGATCGGCGGGAAATTTTCGCACCACGAACGCGCCGCCCCGATTAATCTCGACGAGCAGTTCGGCGAGCCGCTGCAACGTGACCGGCGGCGGGCCGCCGAGATTGAAGATTTTTCCCACCGCGACCTCGTGGCTCGCCGCGAGGAGAAACGCCTCCACCGCATCGTCCACGTAGGTGAAGTCGCGCAGCTGCTCACCGCCCCACACCTCGAGCGGTTCGCCTTCCAAGAGCCGACGAATCCACACGCCGAAAAATGTCTGGCGCGCATCCTTGACGCGCATCCGCGGACCGATCGTGTTGGTCAACCGCAGCGCCGTCGCGCGGATACCGTGCACCTGAGAGTAGAGCAGATGGTATTCCTCGCCCGCGAGTTTATTGATGCCGTTCACATCGACAGGCCGCAACGGGTGCTTTTCATCGACCGGCAGATAATCCGGTTTGCCGTAAATCTGCCTTGTGCTCGCAAACACGATCCGGATGGCGGGGTTGTGAACTCGGCAGGCCTCGAGGATCGCGAGCTGCGCGCGACCGTTGATGTCGAGATCCGTCTGCGGATCGGTCATTGAATCCATGTGACTCGTCTGGCCGGCGAGATTGAAGAGAAAGGCCTGCCCGCGGATGAGGCGCGGCAGGCGCGGCCAGTCGCGGACGTCGGCCCGATGCACTCGCACGCGGCCGGCGAGGCCCGCGAGGTTGCGGCGGTTGCCACCATATTCGGGAATCTGCGCATCCACCACCGTCACGCGCGCGCCGAGCGCCACGAGCCGGTGCGCGAGATTCGATCCGATGAAGCCGAGCCCGCCGGTGATGAGCACGCATTTGCCGAAAAAGGCACGGTGAAAATTCGTCGAGGCGGACATGCAGCCGGCAGCAAACACCGCTCTCGCGCCGTGCGCCAACCTGAAAAATGCCCGGCGCTACTTCGCCATCACTTCCAGTTCCAGGCGAAAAACACACACGCCGAGCAGCCGCGCATCGCCCGGACCGGCGGCCATGGGCGCAGGCTGCGAACGCAGCGTGAGCGTCGAGCTCCCCGGCGGAATTGTGACGATCGCCAGCGGCACGCGCGTGCGCTGCGAGCCGAGCCGCACCGGCGTCGACTCGGCACCGGCGCCACCGGCCAGTATTATGCCGCGGTCCACGCCGAGACTCCATCCGTCAAGCGTGCACCGCACAGTCAGAGGATAATCATGCGAATTCTCGCAGCGGACCGTCGCATCGCCCTTCGTCCACTGCCAGCGCTCGCCCGTCTTCGGATCGAATTCCTCCTGATGCCAGCCGTCGCCGAGGGCAGCGCGGAAATAGTGCTGGCTGCGCGTATCGACGAGCGCGTAGTGGGGCGTGACTTGCCGGCGCGCATCACCGGACGGCTTCACCGCAACGATTCCCGCCTCCAGATCCCAGTCACCACGCAGCGGGGCGTTTCGCCGGCCCTCGTAGGTGTGCGTGGGAAAATACTGCGGTTTGCCGAGGAGAAAAGCATTGGCCCACAGGCGCGACCACATGTCGGGGATGCGCAGGTTCAGCGACACCACATCAGGCATCGCTTCGATGTGGCGAAGTTGTTTCAGCTCGTTGCTGACCAGCAATGGCGGCTGCCACATCCGCCAAAGAAACATGCCGTCCGCGATGACGTTGCCCGCAAGCACCAGCGCCGCCATCGCATACACCGCCACCCATTCGCGGAGGCGATCGCTGCCGCGCCGCAGCGTCACCCACCAGCAGCCAGCCGCGAGGAGTTCAGGGTAAAACACAGCAAACAACTTGTAGGCGTCGTAACTCGCGTTGGTGCCAAGCCTCGCCCCACGCACCTCAAGAAACGCATAGCCCGCCAGCACCGGCACCGTCAGGCTCGCGACGAGCCACGCGCCCCGCGGCCGACGAACCAGCGCCCACCCGAGCATTCCGCTCACACCCGCCGCGAGCAGCCAGCGCAGTCCGCCCCAGGACCACGCCTGCAACTCCGGCCCGCTCACCAGCCCGAGCCAGCCTTCCGGCGTTAGCGCGGGAATGCGCCAGCCGAAATCATAGGTCTGAAACAGCCGGAACCGCTCGACGAGCCCGGCGACTCGTTCAAAAAAAATCACCCCGGCGATCGCCAGTGGGGCCAGCAGCGCCAGCGCCCATCCGGCGAATCGCGTCCAGGCTCCCGTCGCCAGCACCCGTCCACTCGCAAACGCCACCGCCGGCACCAAGCACACGATGAGCACGAAGTTGTAGCTGCCGAGCACGAGCGCGTAGCCCAGCACGAGCACCGGCGCGAACTCCACCGCCCGCCGCCACGTCAGCCGCCCCCGCCACAGCGCAAGCCCCGCCCAAGTGATCAACCCGATCGCCTGCGCCGCCAACAACTGGCCCATCGCCACGTGCACCACCGCATACCAGGTGATCGGACTCAGCCCGTAGATCGCCGCGACGGCCAGCGAGACGCCACTCGTGTAGCCCAGCACCGCCCGCGCGATCCAGAAGACCAGCGGCAGTGTCGAGACCATCAGCACGACGGTCATCACGCCCGTTAGCTCATACGGCGCACAATCGAAGATCGAGCCGTTCAGCGCGATCAACGCCGATGGCGTGAAGTGATTCAGGCGCAGCCAAAAATCATAAAAGTTGTCCACCGACATCACGCTCACGACCTCGGTGAGACCGAGAAACCCGCCACGCTCCGAGTGCGCGAACTCCATGAACACCCGCGCGCCCGCCGCATAATCCGCCGCGTCGCAACTGCCGAGCGACATCGTCGTTAGCCCGCGCGAAGCGATCGCCATCGGAAGCACGAGCAGCGCGAGTCCGCCCGCCATCAGCGCCGCGAGCACGCCGAACCGGCTCGCGTCGGACACCAGTTGCCACGCGCCGCGTCGCCGCCAAGCGACTACCAGCAGCAGCGCCGGCACGGCTTCGCTCGCCCACGCGTAGCTGTTGGTGCCGCGCAGATTCGCATAAGCACCGATCCAGACGACGAACGACTGCAAGGTGAAACCCGCCGGAATCGTCAGCACCGGCCAGAACCGTCGCCACGGCCGCGGCATCGCAAGCACCGCCAGTCCCGCGCCCCAAAACAGGGCGTGACCCAACAGGCCAAACGCGACGATGAAAAACATCATGGGAAAACACATCACACTGTAGCGGCGGTGTGTGACCGCCGAGGAAAATCGCGCCGCCGCCGCTACCGCTTCCGCGCCACGATGAAGATCGAGCTGCCAAACGGCAGCGCGCCGAACGTCTCCAGCCATGCGCGCTCCATCGCCATCGCTCCGCGAAACACCGTCTCAATCGGAGCCGGGAAAAGGCTCACGTCGCTGCCGTCCCGAGGCGCCGGCCACAGTTTCCGTCGCACAACTACCAGTGGCAGTGGCAGGGCGTTCCAGTGCGTGCCCCGCGTCGCCGTAAAGCCCGCTGCGCCCACCTTTGCGAGCAATTCCTTCCGACCATAGCGCCGACGCGAGTGCACCGCTTCGTCGTGATAGGACCACAGCCAGCGATACGCCGGCACGTTGAGCACGACCATGCCGCCCGGTCGCAGTACGCGGAAAAACTCCCGCAACGCCGCCGCATCGTCGTCCACGTGGTAGAGCACATCGGCCGACACCACCGCGTCAAAACTCGCGTCCGCTAAAGGCAACGCGGTCACGTTCGCCGCGCGGATTTCGGCGCCCGCAGTGCGCTCACGGGCGAGTTCATAGGCGAGCGGCTCCACATCGACGCCCGTCCAACGCCAGTTCGCATGGCGCGACGCGAGCCGCCGGATCAGTCCACCGGTGCCACAGCCGGCATCGAGGATAGAACCACCCGCAGGGCCGAGGCCCGCGATCAGCGTCCGCTCGACGTGCCCGTGCAATGCCCGAAAATACCACATCCGATCCTCGACCTCGGCGAGTTTGCGGTATTCGGCGGCTTCCATGTCGGGCGAGAGAAACGACCGCGTTATGTTTTGCCAAGGTAAACGCGGCGCCTTTCGCTCTCACTCTCACGACATGCGTTCCGCCCACCGCACGCCTCCCGCTGGCGGCGCCTACTCCCGGCGCTTCACCGACTACGCCGGCCTCTTCTTCGATGAATTCGCCCTCGACTCCGCGTGGATTCGCGAGACGGCGCGCGTGCGATTGCCACCGCTCGACGGCGCACCCGCGCTCATCATCCGGGGAGAATTTCGGCCACACCCGGCCGCCGTCGGGCTCGAAGCCGCCGCCCCCAGCCTCACGGTCCTCGTCAACGATCAACCCGCCGGCGCGCTGGATCAGCTGGCTCCGGGTCCGTGGGAACTACGAGTCGCCGTGCCCGCCGATGCCAAAATTACCCTCACCTTGCGGCTCGGCGGCACGGGTTTCACCAACCTGCTCGCGTGGCTCGGCCGCGTCACTGGCCTCGGTTCGCTGCAGCGTTTCCGCGCACAAAACAAAAACCGCCGGCTCCGCGTGCAAGCGATCACGCTGCCGGATGGTGAAATCATTTTCGATTTCGCGCGGCGCGATGCCCCCTACTCGCCGGCCTACGCGCGCAAACACGTGAAGTTCGGCCTCAACATCGTCGGCTTCCTCGCCGCCGATCTCGGCGTCGGCGAATCCGCCCGGTGCATGGTGCGCGCCGCCGACGCCGCCGCGATCCCGACGGCGCTCGTGCCGCTCAAGCTCAACTGCAAAAACCGCCTCGGCGATCAGACTTACGCCGCGCGCCTGCAGGACACCAATCCGCACCGGGTCAACGTCGTCCACATCGATCCGCCGGCTTCGCGCGACATCGATCACCACCACGGACTGAGTTTCCGCGCCGGCAAATACAACATCGGTTACTTCGCGTGGGAGCTGCCGGAGTTTCCCGACGCGTGGGCGCCGAGCTTCGATTTCTACGACGAGATCTGGTGCCCGAGCGATTTCACCGCTGCCGCGATCGCGATGAAATCGCCGCTCCCGGTGCTAACGATGCCGCACGCCATTTCGTTTGCCCGGCCGATGGAAACGACCACGGCGCTGCGCGCGCGCTTCGCTTTGCCCGCCGACCAGTTTCTTTTTCTCACGCTCTTCGATTTCAATTCCTACGCGGAGCGAAAAAATCCGCGTGCCGTCATCGCCGCGTTTCGCCAGTCGGGCCTCGCGACCGCCGGCGGCGCCCTTGTCGTGAAAGTGCAGAATGCCGCAGCCAACCCCGCCGACTTCGCCGCGTTGCAGGCCAGCGTGAGTGATCTGCCGGGCACGGTGCTGCTCGCCGAGACGCTCTCGCGCGCCGACATTTATGCGCTTGAGGCTGCGTGCGACTGTTTCGTCTCGCTCCATCGCTCTGAAGGCTTCGGTCTCGCCGTCGCCGAAAGCATGTTTCTCGGCAAGCCCGTCATCGCGACCGACTGGTCCGCGACCGCCGAATTTGTCGACGACACCAACGGCTGCCCGGTCCGCGCGCCGCTCGTAACACTCGCCGAAAACCACGGCCCCTACGCGAAAGGTTCGACGTGGGCCGATCCCGATCCGGCGCACGCGGCGAAGTGGATGAAAACACTTTACACCGATCGCGCGCTCGCCTCCCGGCTCGGCGCCGCGGCGCGCAAGACAATCGAAGCGCGGTTCGCGCCCGCCGTCATCGGCGCGCGCTACCGCCGCCGCCTCGAAGCGATCGCGACGTTCTGATTTTTCCATGCCGACCTTTTCCGATCCCAAGCAAGGCGAACGCGAATACTTCGCCCGCATCGGCGAGGCCGGCCGGCTCCACGCGCGGCGCAAGCCGTTTAGCGACGAAAACTGCACGCACTACCTGATCAATATCAGCGTGTTTCTCTCGCTCATGCGGCCGCCGCCGGCGCGCATCGTCGAATTCGGCTGCGGCACCGGCTGGCTCAGTCTGATCTTTGCGGAGCGCGGCTACCAAGTCGTCGGCATCGACATCTCGCCCGATGCCATCGCGATCGCGGAGGAGTTGCGCGTGGAGCGTCAACTGGCCCACGCCTCGTTTCGCACCGCCGACTACGAAGAGGTGAAGATCGATCCGCCGGCGGATTATGTTATTTTTCACGACGCGCTGCACCACGCCGAGTCCGAGGACGCCGCGATGCGCGCCGCCTATGCCGCGCTCGCCCCCGGCGGCCTGATGATTTGCATCGAGCCGGGCGACGGGCACAGCCAGTCGTCGACCTCGCTCCACGCCGTGAAGGAATTTGGCGTGCATGAGAAGGACATGCCGCCGCGGAAAATCATCCGACACGCGCGGGCCGCCGGGTTTCGCCGGCACATGGTGCTGCCGTGGCCGTGGGACCACATGCGGTTTATTTACCGGCCAGCCTACGCGCGGGCTACCAGCCCCAGCGATCTGCGCGGGCGAAAATTTCTCGGGATGTGGCGGGCGCTGCGAAATCTTTTCCGCAACCGCGCCCAAGGCGTAGTGTTGCTGTGGAAGTAGCGCGGGCGTCCTGCCAGCCATTCTGCATTTGCCGGCTGGCAGCCGGCGCTACTTCGCGAGCTTGCGCAACCACATCTGGCCACCGCCATCGCGCGCACAGAGCGGCATCTGCTGGCGGATAAAATTTTCCCGCTTGATCGAAAGCCAGGTGGTGAACAGTTCGATCCGCCAGGCGGTGTTATACATCAGGAAGGCCCGCAGCAGGTATTGCTCGTTCCAGGCGCGGCCCTGCTCCAGCCAGTCGCGGGGATATTCGAGGTTACCCGCGATGTCGTGGATGTGAACGAGCACGCCGGGCGCGAGCACCGGCAGCACTTCGAAGAAGAGCCGGTTCACATCACTGCCGATTTTGCTGACGTGCGACGAGTCGATGAAGAGCACGTCGTTCTCGCGGAGAGTGGCGAATACCTCCAGCGGCACCTCCTGCACGCGACGTTCGATCAAGGTCGCGCGGATCGTGTCGCCCTCGCGCAGCAAGGGTCGCAGCCGCGACATGTCCGGATCGATGAACGTGAAGTTCACGGCGCCGCCGAGCACGTGGTCATTGAGGTCGAGCATCGCCGCCGAACTGAGGCCCGACCCGACTTCGATGATGCGCTGCGGACGCGCCTCGCGCAGCATTCCATAGAGCATGATCGCATCGTAGGGACCGTAGGAGCCGTTATCTAAATGGAAGCGACGACCGACCATCGGTTGCTCGGGAAACGGTTGCTCGGCGTAGTAACTGGCGAAGCGCTCAAGCCGCGCAAACTGCTCCGCTTCGTTCAGGTCTAAAGCAGGAAACGGCGGACCGAAGGCGCTGCGCTCAAACACATCGGCAATTTCCTCCATCGACGGTAACGGCGAATAAAAATGCCCGGGTGGAAAAAATTTTAGCCACGGCGCGACTGCGGCCCGCTCGGACTCGAGCACCGCCAAGTGGCCCCGCAGCGTATCGCGTTCGAGAGTGAGTTTTTGCTTTTTCTCCTCGAGCAACCGGTAGGACGGAATCAGCCGGAGCAGCCGCTTCAAGGTCGGGCTCATCGCGGTGGCATTAGGGTCCAGCCGCGGGCTTCGCGACGAGCGTCAGATTGGAAATCATGAAAGCCATCTTTCGCGGATCAGCGTCCACTGGGTGGGCCGGTTTATCCGTGGTAAACGACAAAATGGTTTCGCCCAATGGCACCGTCACACCGAATTGAAATTTCGCCGACAGCGCGCCTAGTTCGCCCGACCACACCATCGCATCATTCGCGCGGGCCGCCGTCGCGGGCCCCACGCTGATGCGCAGCCGCCGTGCATCAAGGGCAGAGGTCGCGTGACCTGCGCAGGTGATGAGGAGCGGGCCGCCAGCATGGTTGTGAATGCGCAGTTCCGACTGGCCTGAACTCCACCGCCAGCGCAGGCCGCCGCTGCCTTCTGCGCCATACCAACCGCCGGTCCGCTCAATCTTCAGTGCTGAGATCAGTTCGCCCGGCGCCTCCACGGTGTAGAATTCCCGCGGTGGCGAAAATTCATTGAAGGCCGCGAGGACTGTGAGGTTGCCCGCGAGGAGCACGGCGAACCAACGCGCGCCGCGCGGGACGAGCACATTGAACGCGAGCGTCATCGGCAGAAGCACCCGGGCGGCCGCGCCCGGAAAACCTTCCCACACGGGCGTGGAAATAAACATTAGCAGCACAGCAAATGTGGCGCCGACCCGCCACCAGATTTCCCGGGGCCGCCACCGCAAAACGAAAAATAAAAACTGCACGGTGAGCGCGAGCGTGACGGCGAGCGTCGCGCGACTCACGGCGCGGCCGGGATGCTCCATCATCGCGTTTGCGACGGCGCCCCATTTTTCGGCGAGACCCGCGAGCGGCAGTGTAAAATTATTCAAACCCGTTTCGTTCGCCGGCCCCAACCGCCACCGCAGGTAAATCACCCATACGAGGAGCGGTAGTGCCGCCGCCACCACCGCGCGGACGCAGAGCCGCCAGCCAGCGCGATTGTTGCGGTCGCCGGGCGCAAACATCGTTGACACCAACAAACTCGTCTCCCGCCCGAGACCGGCAAGTCCGAGCAACACGGAGGCGCGCCACTTTCGACCCTCCTCCCACGCCGCCAAAGCTAGCGCAAGCAACAACAAAGCCGGGCCATCCACGAGAGAATCGCGCACGCTCATGCAAACGCCATGGGAAAACATCATGCTGAACCAGCGGAAGAAATTTCCCCAACTCGTCGCCGGAAACCAGCGGAGCAACACCCACGCGAGGCCGAACCAACTCACGACATTGAGCAACGCAAACGCCTGCACAATCCACGCGGGCTGGTCGAGCCCTGCCGCCCACGCCACCCAGCAAAACAAGATCCGCCGTGCACGATATGGCAGGTTGTCGATCGCGGTCGCCAGCCGGGGATTCTGCAGCGTCGGATAAAGCGCCAGCTGGACATAATAGGCGCCGTCGTAGCCGGCCGAGTCCTCATAGACGAAGTGCGGCACGTTGCGCAGTTTCGTCATCTGCCGCTGGTTGATCGCGTCGCCGATGGAAATGAGGCTCGTGAATCCGGTGCCCGGCGCGTAAAATTGCATGATCGCCCAGCCGAACAGGATCACGCACGCCAAGTAGGCGGCCCGCACGCTCCCAACCAGTGGCCGGCGGAGCGCAACGGCCTCGACCGCGCTCATCCGCGACGCCGCGCGCCGTGCGCCGGGTGGGGTGCAACAGGGCAATGCGGGCGCTTGTCTTCCAAAATTCTCACGTGCAGTTTTCGGCATCACAGAACGCACGCGCCTCATGTCAAATCCGAATCCTCCCGTCCCCGTCGCCCGTGCGCCACGCTGGCTCGTCTGGCTCGGGCTCCTCGCCATGGTCGGTTACGGAATATTCATCGAGCACAATTATTCCATCGTCGCGGGTGGCTCCGACTCCTCCGGTTACTTGAACAGCGCGCGTCTCTTTGCCGCCGGTCAATTGCAGACCGCGGTGCGCGCCCCGGCGGAATTCGGTCCCGTCGCCACGCTCAACCGGATGCATTTCGTCCCGCTTGGCTTCTGGCCTTATCCGAACGATCTCAAGCTCACGCCCACCTACCCCACCGGGTTGCCGATTCATTTCGCGCTGGCGTCCCTGCTGACCGACTGGACCACGGGCCCGCGACTGATCGGGCTGTTCGCCGCGCTGGGCGCAGTCGGAATGTGCTATGCAGTCGGGCGCGAACTCGGACTCGACGCCCGCCTCGCGGTCGCGGGAACCGTGGCGCTCGCCGTCTGCCCCGTGTTTCTCTTTACGTCGTTTCAGCCGATGAGCGACACACTCGCCGGCACCTGGTGCCTCGTGGCGGTGTGGACGGCCCTGCGCGCGCGCCGCGGCAACGGCTGGGCGGCAGCGTGCGGCACGGCCTTTGCGGCGGCCGTGCTCGTGCGGCCCACCAACTTGATCGTGCTCCCGGCACTCGTGGTGCTGCTGGGGCTTGACTGGAAACGACTCGCCCTCGCCACCCTTGGCGGGTTGCCCGGCGTCGTATGGCTCGCATTCTACAACCACGCGCTTTACGGCGGCGCGCTGCGGTCGGGTTATGGCGACTGGCTGTCCGCCTTCGCGTGGTCGTGGGGCCCGCCGACCGCGTGGCATTTCGTCAAATGGCTCGCGCTGCTGCTGCCCGCGCCACTCCTGCTGCTGCCGTTCGCCGCGCTCGCCCGAAGCGAGACGCGCACGCGGCACCTGCTCGCCCTCGCGGTGTGGTTCGCCGCGGTCACCGGCCTCTATGCGTTCTACGAAGTCTCACACGAAGTCTGGTGGTGCCTCCGCTTCATCGTGCCCGCGCTCCCTGCGCTGATTCTCGCCGGCCTGCTCGGAGTCGAGGCACTCGCCCAACGCCGGGCGGAAGCGCAGCAGGATCGCTTCCGGTCGTGGGCCGCGCTCACGATCGCGCTCTGGGCGGTCGGTGTCTCCGTATTTTGGACCCGCCACTATGCGATCATGGACACCAAGAACGGCGAAAAGATTTTCTCGAAGACCTGCGCTGCCGTGCGTGAACAGGTTCCGCCGGGCACGCTGATCACCACCATGACCTTCAGCGGCGCTTTTTATTACTACACGGATTTCAGCATCCTTCGCTGGGATCTTGTCGAGCCCGCGGAATTTGCGCGGTATGCCGCACTCGCTCGAAAGGCCGGCCGCGCGATTGTGGCCGTCGACTACAAGTTTGAGGAAAAGCGGATGATTGAGGAGCACTGCCCCGGCAACTGGGTGAAAATTGGCGAGGTATTTGACGCCGACATCTGGCGGCTCACGCCCGCTGTGGCGACCACCGCATCCAAATGATCCCCTCTCCTTCGCGTCGCCGCTGGCTCGTGCCACTCGCCGGCCTCGCCGCAGTCGCTGCGTTTCTTCTGCTGGTCGCACGCTTCTGGCATCCGGTTTATGGGTTCACCGCGCTCATCCAGCTCGACGCGTCGAACGACGAAGTAAAACTCACCGCGTTTCGCGAACTTCCCGTTTTCGTCCACCGCCACAACGGCGGTTACGACGGCCTCTACTACGCCCAGCTCGCCCTCGATCCGAGCCTGCGCGATCCGCAATTGCGCGGCGCGATCGACAACTTTGCGTATCGCGCCCGCCGCATCCTGCCGCCGGCGTTGGCGTGGACGCTCGGCGCGGGTCGGCCCGAGTGGATCGTGAAAATTTATCCGCTGCTTAACCTCGCGGCGTGGCTCGCTCTCGCCGCGATGCTGTGGCGGCTGCTTGCGGTCGAAAACGCCCGTGGGCTCCTCCCGTGGGTGGGTGTGCTTTTCTCCGCCGGTGCGCTCGTCAGTGTGCGCCTCGCGCTGACCGATCTCGTCGCGCTCGCCATTCTCACCGGTGCACTTTGGGCCGTGGAGCGAGAGCGGAAAAAATCCGCGCTCTTCGGGCTCGCTGCCGCAGCACTCGCGAGAGAAACATCACTGCTCGCGTTCACGGGACTCATCGAGCGACCGTGGTTTTCCGCGAAAAATCTTCTGCGCGCGCTGGCCGCCGTCGCCCCGCTGGCGGCGTGGCTCGCCTACGTGCGGTGGCGCGTCGGCCCAGCGGACCAAGGTTGGGATAACCTCACAGTGCCCGGCGCCGGTTTCGTCGAAAAATGGCACGCAGCCCTCAGCGCCACGCAGACGCTTCCGGACAAACTGCTCGCGTGGACGACAGTGCTGGCGACGCTCGGACTCACGGTGCAGGCGGTGTTTATCGTCGCCCGCCCGCAGCTCGACGATCGCTGGTGGCGCGTCGGCATCGCATATGTCGCGCTGATGCTCGTCCTCGGTCGCGCGGTGTGGGAGGATTTTCCCGGCGCGGCGATGCGCGTGCTGCTGCCGCTCACGCTGGCGTTCAACGTCCTCGCGCATCGCGTGCGGGCACCGATCGTGTGGCTGCTCGTCGGCAACCTCGGGGTGTTCGCCGGATTGCTCGCGTGGCGCGACACTCCGTTTGCCGCCCAGGAACTCGCTGCCGCGCGCGCCGGCGACACCGCCGCCATCGTGCGGTCCGGCGAAGGTTGGTTTCCGATCGAGCGGCACGGTCGGCAAACGTGGCAGTGGACCAAGGACCGCGGCGCGATCGTCGTCGAGACTTGGTCGCGCACGCGGCCAGTAACAGTGGAACTCGAGTTTGCCCTCCGCAGTCTGGTGCCGCGCACCATCGTGCTACGGCAGGAAGGCCACGATTTGTGGCGAACCGAAGTCGGCAACACGCTGGCGACGCACCATCTCACTGTGCCGATCGCGGCGGGTCACGGCACGATTGAGTTTTCGACCGACACTCCTGGCATCCGCGAAAGCGCTGCGCCCGACGCGCGTTCGCTGGCGTTTGCGCTTTATGATCTGCGGGTGTCGGTGGCAGAAAAGTAAACCATGCCCGCGCCGCTGCTCCTCGACCTCACGCACACGAGCCACACCCGGGCGCGGACTGGCATCCAGCGGGTCACGCGATCGCTCTACGCGGAGCTCGGACCGCAGGCAGTCGGCATCACGCACGACCCGCACATGGGCTGGTGGCGCCCGATCGAACCGTGGGAGACCGCCAATCTCACCGCCGCCGACGCGGCCGCGAAACGCAGCGCCCAATGGCCGCTCACGGCGAAGCTGCGTGGGCGGCTCCAGCGTTGGCGCGGCCTCCGTGCCGCGGTCAGTCCTCAACTTACACGCCTCCACTCGTCAGGCCTCATCGTGCCGGAAGTGTTTTCTCCCGCGGTCGCATCCGCGCTGCCAGCGCTGCTGGCCACGACGCGCGGCCCTCGCATCGCTCTCTTTCACGATGCGATCGCGTTGAAATTTCCGGAGCTGACGCCGACCAAAACCGTCGCGCGCTTCCCGGCTTATTTGCACGAGCTGCTCGCGTTCGACGGCATCGCAGCAGTCTCGGAGGATTCGCGCGATTCACTCGTCGATTACTGGCACTGGCTCGGCGTGCGCGCGACTCCGCCGGTGCAGGCGATCCCGCTCGGCGTCTCAGTTCCAGCGCGACTATTCACCAGCACGATCGCTCCCACCGCGGATCCCGTTGTGCTCTGCGTCGGAACGATCGAGGGACGGAAGAACCACCTCGCGCTGCTCGACGGGTGCGCCCAGCTCTGGGCCGGCGGTGCGCGTTTCCAGTTGCGCCTGATCGGGCTCGCGCAACCCGACACAGGGCGAGCGGCCCTCGCGTGCATCCGAAGTTTGCAGGCGGCAGAGCACACGCTGCGCTACGACGGACCGCTCGGCGATGCAGCCGTCTCGACGGCTTACGACGAATGCACGTTCACGGTTTATCCGTCGGAAATCGAAGGCTTCGGTCTGCCGGTCGTCGAAAGCCTCGCGCATGGCAAACCCTGCCTGTGCTCGCAACGAGGCGCCCTCGGCGAATCGGCTCGCGACGGCGGCTGCATGTCATTTGAGCACATGGATGCGACCACCCTCGCCGCTGGAATCGCCCGGCTGCTGCAAACACCCGACGAGTTGGAGGCTCTGACATCCGCCGCGCGGGAGCGACACGTTCGAACCTGGTCGGACTACACGCGCGATCTGGTCGCATGGCTGGGTTCGCTCCCGCGACGGAATTGAGTGAGGCCACCCTGATTCACGGGCAGCGGGACCCGAACAGCCTTTGCGTTTGCCAAGGGTAATGGCGACTGCTCTCGTGCATCTCGAACATGGCGTTATCTTTTTTTTCGAAGAACAAGAAGGCGATTCAGGCCCGCTGCCGGGACGATTACCCGACGAAAATGCGGCTGAAATACGCCCCGTATTACCATGCCATGGAGGCGCAGAACGGCACGACCGTCACGCTCGACGGGCGCGATGTCATCATGCTTTCGAGCAACGATTATCTCGGGCTCTCGTTTCACCCAAAGGTCGTCGAAGCGGCGCGCGCGGCGATACTCAAGTGGGGCACGAGCACCAACGGCGCCCGCATATCGAACGGCTCGCGGTCGTTTCATCTTGAGCTCGAGGCTAAGCTGGCGGCGTTTCTTGGCCGCGAAGCCTGCCATGTCCACGCCGCCGGTTATCTTTCTTGCATGTCCTCGGTCGCTTCGTTTGCCCAAAAGGGCGACGTGATTTTCGCCGACAAGAACATTCATTCCTGCCTCTGGGACGGTATCCGCCTTTCGATGGCGACCGTCGAACGCTTCTCGCACAACAACCCCGACGATTTGCGCGAGGTCATCGCGCAGACCAACACCGACGCGCCAAAGATGCTCGTAATGGAGGGCGTTTACTCGATGGAGGGCCACATCGCCCGGCTGCCTGAAATCGCGGAGATCGCCGAGGAGAATGGACTTTTCTCGGTGCTCGACGATGCGCACGGCTTCGGCGTGCTGGGCCGCCAGGGCCGCGGCACCGTCGACAGCTTCGGGCTCAACGACAAGATCGACGTCATCTGCGGCAGCATGTCGAAGTCGCTCGCGAGCGTCGGCGGTTTCGTCGCCGCCTCCAACGAAGTCATCGACTATCTTCGCTCGCATTCGAAGCAGACCACATTCTCGGCTGCGCTCACGCCCGCTCAGGCTGCCGCCTCGATGGCCGCGCTCGACGTCATGCAGACCGAACCGCAGCACCTCGAACGCCTCTGGGCCAACACGAAAAAATACAAGGCCATCCTGAAGCACCTCGGGTTCGACACCTGGGAAAGCGAAACGCCCGCCGTCCCGATCGTGCTGGGCTCGAAGGAGCGCGTTTACCCGTTTTGGAAGGCGCTGCTCGATCGCGGCGTGTTCACCGTCATGTCGATCGCGCCCGCGGTTCCCGCCGGCAAGGATCTTATCCGCACCGCCGTCTCGGCAATGCACACGGATGAGCAGCTCGAAAAAATCGCGGACGCCCTCGCCTACGCGATGAAGAAACTCTGAGCGTCCACGCGCTCACGCCGACAGCGTCTGGCGGATGGTCTCGGCAGCAGCAGCCCAGGTCGGCAGCGCTCGGGTCGTTGCCTCTTGCTCCAAGTGCGCGAGCCATCCCTCGTCAGTTAGGACGCGCCGCAACGCCGCGCACCAAGCCGTGCGATCGTTCACCGCGACAGGCACGCAGCCGCCACCATCGGCGTTTTCCCGCAGCACCGGCAAGTCGCTGCACACGCACGGCACGCCCATCCACAGCGACTCGAGCAGCGGCAATCCGCAGCCCTCGGCGATCGTCGGGAACACTGTAGCCCGCGCCGTGGCATAGAGCCGGGCGACATCGGCGTCACTCGCCGCCTCGCCGTAGTGCAGGCCGGAAAACTTTTCTTCGAGCGATCGGATTCGCGCCACGAGCGGCCGACCGAAATGCGGATTAACGCGACCCACGAGATTCAGATCGAATCGCAATCCCTCGCGCCACAGTTCCTCACAGACATCGAGCAGAAAGGTCTGATTCTTGCGCGGCTCGAGAATGCCCACGCACAGCAGGCCGGAGGTCAGGGGCGAGGGCCGCAAAGTCACGCGCGCTGCCGCGTTGAAATCAGCCCCGAGCGAGAGCACCTCGACCGGCGGGACTTTCTCGACGCCCTGCCAGCGCCAGAACCCGAACAATTCCGCCCGGCTCGCCGCCGACACTGCCCACACCCGATCAAACCGCGCCAGCAACTTCATATAACCGGGATGCCGCGCCACGCTCTGCGGCCAAGTGATCTGCGGATGCTTCAGCGGAATCGCGTCGTGAAAGATCGCTGCCAGTCGGCAGGGATGCGCCGCAAGAAAATCCGAGAAGCCCGGGCGTTCCTCCTCAGAAAAAAGTTCACCGGTGAAAAACCAGTCGTCGGTTCGCACACCCTGTTTCCACTCCGGCCAGCGGACTTCGGTCGCCGCGGCGCCGAGCCCGTCCGCCAGCCGCGCACTCACGCGCATCAGTCCGGAACGATGCCCCGATGAACCCGCTTTCGTGACATCAAAATAAATCATGGCTTGAGCGCGCGCAGCATCAGCGCATGGAGCCGCGCGGCATTCTTGTGGGCATCGTAGTTTTCTTCCACCCATGTGCGGCCCACCGCCCGAAGTTTTTCGGCGAACACGTCGTCCGTCGAGAGTCGCCGCAACGCGCTGATCCAATCGGCGGGCGCATCGACCGCCGCGACGAGACCGGTCACGCCATGCGTCACCGCCTCGGTCGTCGCCGCCGCGGCTGAGGTAATCACGAGGACGCCGACCGAAAGTGCTTCCGGAATCACGTTGGGCAGACCGTCGCGATCGCCACTGGGCGCGATCACGCCGGTGTGCAGAAGCACGTCGGCCCACGCGAGCTGGCTCCAGACTTCATGCTGGGCCAGATGACCGGTGAACGTCAGTTCCGCCGCGATACCGAGATGGCCGGCCAGTCTTTCCAATTCCTGACGCAGCGGGCCATCGCCCACGATGCGCGCTTCGAACGCCACGCCCGCCGCCCGCAGCGCCGCGTAAATCCGCAGTTGATGATCGAGGCCCTTCTTCTCGACGAGACGCGCCACGCAGACGAGGTGAAGCGGGGCGCGCGAGGCCCGCAGCGGCTTCATCGCGGGCAGTCGATCGAGGCCGCGCCGAATGCAAAAAATTCGATCGGTGGCGAGACCGCGCGCGATCAGCGCTCGGCGGCCCATCTCAGTCGAAGTATGAATGAAGGCCGCGTGTTGCAGTTTGTCATCCAACCACCAGTCGCCGCCGTGTTCGTAGATGTCGTAGGCGTGCGCCGCGGCGCTAAACTTGTGTCCGTCCATGCGCCAGAGCAGCCAGGCCGCGGTCGCCGGCGCGCCGCCCCACGCGGCGTGGACGAGCGCTGGTGGATTTTTTCGAAACGCCCGCGCCTCCAGACAGGCGAAGCCGGCGCCGAGCATGTTCTCCCAAAAATTCAGCCACGACGGCGCGCGCCGCGTGAACAGCCCCCGCAGCAGCTGGCGCAGCACCTCGGGCCGCCGCCACGCTTCCGCCGGGATCAGCCAAATCAGCGTGAGGAGTCGCCATTTGTTGAACCGCGCCACTGGCATACCACGGAAGGTGCCCCCACCGCCCCACAGCGAAAAGAGCCGGAGCTCCGCGCCTTGAGCGCGCATCGCGATCACTTCGCGTTGCAGAAACGTCTCCGTGTTTTTGGGAAACGTCGTGAAGAGATAGGCGATGACAGGCGCAGCGTTCGGCAAGATCGTGCCAGTGTGGGCTTCGCCTAGCGCCCGGCAACGCGGAAGAGGCGTCACTTCGCCGCGCGACCGTGGCCATTACCATTACCGTTTGACGACGGCGGAAACGGACGACGGCGGATCGGTTTCTCGCCAGCCGCTTCGTTTGCCAGCGCCACGACTTCCTCGATCAGAATCGTCGGATCCTCCTCGTAGCGGAGTTTCAGGAAGTTGGCGCGCACGGTATCGTAGGCGGCGGGGTTCGCCAGCCAAGTGTCGATGAGGTGGCCAAAGTCGGCGGCGTCCTCGATTTTTTCGGAGGCGGCGCCGTTGCGGAAAAATTTCCACGTGAGCTGCTCCTGCGGCATGATGCCGCCAAACGCGTTAAAAATAATAGGGCACTTGAAGTGCAGGGCCTTCGCGCAGGTCGTCGTGCCGCCGCGCGTGACGATCACATCGCTCGCCTGCATATAAAGGTGGACGATGTCGGAGTAGCCCTCGATGTGGCAGTCGAATTCCGGGTGCGTGGCGCGCCAGTGGACGAGTTCGTTGTAGGCTTCCTTGTTGCGGCCGCAAATGACGATCGCCTGCACGCGGTCGGCGTGGGCGAGCAGCACCGGCAGGAGCTCGTGGTGGTTGTTCGCCCCGTTGCCACCCGTCGCAAGAAAGAAGGTGAACTTGTCGGCATCGAGGCCGAGCCGCTTGGATTTGAACACGCGCCGGTCCACCGGCGAGAGCACTTCGAGGTGCTGGCGCGGCAGCATCAGGTAACCGCGCACGCGGGTTTTCTCGATGGGAATGCCGGACTTCACCGCGAAGTCGCGCGCCGTCGGCGTGCGCGAAAAATAGAGATCCACCGTCGGCTCGATCCAGTTACGGGAGTAGCCCCAGCCACCGGAAAACTCGCCACAATACGTGGCGCAGCGCACCTTGTCGGCGCCGAGCGTCGTGCGGGCGAGTTGAAAATAGCCGCGGTTGAGACAGTCGTGCACACTGAAGATGAGGTGCGGTTTATACTCCTTCAGCACCTTGACATAATAGCCGGCCCCAAAGGTGACGTCGCTGCGGTTGAGCCAACTGAGCACTTCGACAACGGCATAGAACAGTTTGTGCACCCACGGCGCGCTACGCTGGATCCGGTTGTAGAGGTTTACGCCGGTGCGGTTCACGGCGGAGGATTTCTCGAGCATCTGCTCGATGCGCACATCGACATCGTGCCGATAAAGCTGGAAACACCACTCCGCGAAAGCCTCGGCGCGGGCATCGTGGCCGCCGCCGGTGCTGGAAGTGAGAACGAGAATGCGAAGCTTGGACATGTCGGGTCAGGTGACGTCGAAATACTTTGCCTGAAGGCGGCGCTTAAACGCAAGGGAGCCGAAGCGGGCGAGAAATGGCGCCACCACGGCTTGAAAGAAACGGCCTGTGCGCACGGTGCCGCTACGCTGGCGCAGCAGGGCCCGACGGAGTGCGACGGCGGCGTGCGCCGGCGCCGGACCGCTTTTCATCATAGCGGCAAACGCGGCCCAGGCGCGCGTCTGACGCGGCGATTCGTTGGTGAGGGGACGCAGCACGGAACCTTCGAAATCGGTCCGATAATCGCCGGGCCGGACGTCGAGGACAATGACGCCGGTGCCGGACGTTTCGAGCAGCAGGCTTTCGTTGAGCGCGGTGAGGCCCGCCTTCGCGATGTTATAGGCGCTCTGAAACGGCAGCGGAAATTCGGCGGCAAGTGACGAGACGTTAACGAGCGCACCCCGATTACGCGCGAGGAAGCCACGGAGCGCGGCGTGCGAAAGGCGCGCGGTGTTGACGAGCATCACCTCGAGCTGAGTCTGCCAGACGGGAAACTCCACCGCTGCAAACTCGGCAAAGACACCGTAGCCGGCGTTGTTGACGACGAGATCGAAGCCGCCGGCCTCGGCCTCGGATGCATGAAACACCGCCTCAGCGTGTGCCCCGTTCCGCAGATCAAGCGAGACCGCGGTGAACAAATCGGCGTGCGCCGGCACGGCGGAAAAATGATCAAGCCGCGCGACGTCGCGCGACGTGCCCCACACTCGCACACCGTCGGCGAGCAGCATGGCGGTGAACGCGCGCCCCAGCCCAGTGCTGGCGCCCGTGACGAACGCCGTGCGGTAAAGATCGGAAACGCGGTCGGCGGGCACAACGGTTTAGGCGACGCGTTTTAGGACGAGGGCGACATTGGCGCCACCGAAGCCACTGCTGTTCTTGACGACAATATTCGCAGGAGTGTTTTTAGTCGTGAGGGGAATATTCAAGCCGGCGCATTCGGGTTCGATCTTGGTGAGATGGGCGTTGCCGGGGATGAAGCCCTCGCGCAAAGCGAGGCCGCAGAAGCCGGTTTCCATCGCTCCGGCGAGCGAGAGACCGTGGCCGGTGAGCGCCTTGGTGCTGCTGACGAGCGGGCGCCTCGCTGCGTCCTTGAAAACTGAGCGTAACGCGCGCGCTTCGGAAATGTCGCCAATGAGTGTGGACGTCGCGTGGGCGTTAACGTAATCGACCTGCTCGGGCGCGACGTGCGCGGCCCGGAGCGCGAGCTTCATTGCCGCCGCCGAGCCGCCACCCTCGGGATGCGAAATGGCGACGTTGTAGCCGTCGGACGCCTGCCCCCAGCCGAGAAATTCGGCATATGGCGTGATGCCCCGGCGCACAACCTCGTCCTCGGTTTCGAGCACGATCACTGTGGCGCCGCCAGTGCCGACAAAACCGTCGCGCGCGGCATCGAACGGACGCGAAGCGAGATTCGGATCGGTTTGCAGGGAAAGCGTTCTCATGCCGGCGAAGGGCAGGATGGCGTCGACGTTGCCATCTTCCGCACCAACGACGAACATCCGTTTCTGCCGTCCGAGCACGAGGTCGTCGAAAGCGTAGCCGAGCGCGTGCGCCGACGAGGCACAGGCCGACGAGAAACCGCACGAAACGCCCTGAATCTTAAAAGCAGCGATGAGGTTGAAGTTCAACGTGCCCGCGATCGAGGCAACGATACCGAACGGTGTGCACCGCATCACTCCGAGCTGTTTGAGTCGGTCGTTGTGGTGATGCAGGAGAAAAGGCGAACCCGCGGAGGCGGCGTAAAGTCCAGTGTCCGGATTGGAAATATCAGGCTCAGTCAGCTTCGCATCTGCGACCGCTTGAAGCATGGCGCAGTGAGCGAATAATCCGTTGGGGGCCATCGTACGCAGCAGCTCACGCTTGATTTTGTAGGCCGCGGGAAAAGTCCAGTCCTCGGGATCGGTCGAATCGGTGCCAAAATCCTTGATCGTGCCAATGACTTTACAGGGGATATCGGGCTTTTGAAACGGCGGGTAGAGTTCGAATCCGTGGCGCAACTCACGGAGGCTGCGCGTGACGGTGCCGGCGTCGTTGCCGATGCTTGTGACGAAACCGAGACCGGTAAGAAAAACTCGAGGCATGCGTTGGGAAAACGGCGCCGGACAGGCCGGCGAGGCCGACGGGTGCCGTTAGGAGAGTCGGAAGTGAAGGCGGTTCGCGGACGGCGGTCAACGCGGGAGGGACGCCGATTCGACAAAAAACGGCGACCAAAATCGGCCGCCGTTGAAATCGAGAAGCAGTGAATCGGGGCTCACTCAGCCACCCATCGCTACGCGCAGCGGCGGCGTGGCGGCGGCGGACTCGGCGCTACTCGCTGCGGAACCGTGGTCGGCGCCGTTGACGGTAATCGGCACGGGCTGGTTGACGGCATCGACGAAGCCAAACGTGAGAGTGATTTCCTCGACAATGACGGCTTTCTCTTGACCGACACGAATCGAGCCTTCGAACGTCGCGAGCGGCATTTTCATCCGCTTCGGCTTGATCGAAAGTGTCAGGATGTCTCCGGGTTTGCACTGGCGGTGGGCCCGCACGCCCTCGCAACCGGTGAAAAAAATCATCTGTGAACTGACCATCTTGCCAGGTTCCGTCGGCGCACCTTCGAGCAGATACAACACCGCAAGCTGACCTAGCGCCTCGAGCATAATCGAGGCGGGCATGACGGGGTTATCCTTAAAGTGGCCTTGCAGGAAGAATTCCTGGCCGGTGATTTTGTATTTGCCGTTGGCCGCGGTGGAACTGACGGAGGCTTCGTTGAGAAAAAGGAACGGCGGCTGGACCGGCATGACCGAGCCGATGTGCTCGATTGGGATGAATTTCGTGGGTTTGGGCAGAGGCAAACCCCTAATCTTGCAGTCAATAAAGGTCTTCACGTCTCCGACCGTGCGCAGGTTGCGCAACTCGTCGTTGTTAATCGTCATCTGGAGGACATCTTCCACAAGAATGACGATTTCCATCATCGTCAGCGAATCGATACCCAAATCCTCGATCAACCGCAGGTCGTCGTCGGCATCCTTCAACTTGATCCGCAAATCCGGCTCCACAAAACGCTCAATCACGCCAATCACCACCGCCGGGACGTGCTCGGCATTGCCGGTCTTCCGGAATTGCACCGCCGCCTCGAATGTCGAGGGCGAACAACGCTTCAGGGCCTCGCGCAGAGCCGCCTCGTCTTCGGGAGCGAAGGGTTTCGGAGTAGGTGGATTTGGCTTGGCGGTGCCCAGGCTGGATGAGACTGCGTCTGGCATGGTTTGTCCTTTGTATGTTGGGAGGAGAGGTAAAGTAAACCCATTATTTCTTGGTCAGCGGTGCGGCCGATGGAACGGTGGCACCGAGGTAGGTTCCGGATCTACAATAATTTTCGCCACTCACCCGCATGGAGCGTGCTTGCAAGAGACGCGTTACCGGCCAATTCTTGCGACGTCATCAGGCAATGGCCGCGCCTTGTTCCGCGATGCCAGCTACCCTGCGCATGAGCGCCATTTCTACCTTCCCGACTTCCAAATCAGTTTTCCTAATCACCCACGAGTTCTATCCGGTGCGAGGGGGCATCGCGACGTTTACGGAAGAAATCGCTCGGGCAACCGCTGGCTTGGGCTACAACGTCGAAGTCTGGGCCCAGTCCGCCCCGCGCGGGGCTGAAAAATCCGACTGGCCGTTCCGGCTCCGTCGCCTGCCGCTCAAGGGTTCGCACGATCTGCTGTGTCAGGTGCGGCTGGCCCGCGAGCTCATCCGGCACCGCCGCGACCTGCGCCACGCCACCGTCTACTTGCCGGAGCCCGGACCGATGATGACGATGATGCTGCTGCAGTTTTTCCACGCGTTTCGCCCCCGGCGGCTGGTACTCACGTTTCACGGATCGGAAATCCTAAAATTCGCCGATAGCCCGCTGCGGCGCCGGTTGACGCGCCGCCTCATCAGCCATGCCGCGCGCATCAGCACGCTCAGCAACTACACCCAGGAACTCCTCCTCTCCCACTTCCCTGAGGCGGCGGAGAAAATTTTCCTCACCCCGGGCGCTCTGCGTTCCGATTTTGCCGTGGTGCCGCCCAAGCCCGCCACGACGAAGAATAAGATCGTCGTCCTAACCGTGGGCCGTCTCCACCCACGCAAAGGCCAGCTGCTCACGCTCCAAGCCCTCCAGTTGCTCGCGCCCGACGTCCGCGCTCGCCTCGAATATTGGATCGTCGGAGGTCAGAGCAAATCGAACTACGAAGACCGGCTCCGCACTGCAGCCGAAGACTCTGGGGTCACGGTAAAGTTCTTCGGCAACATCCCCGATGAGGAGCTTTCCGATCTTTATGAGCGCGCCGACATCTTCGCGATGACGAGCATCAACCACGGCCACAGCATCGAAGGCTTCGGTCTTGTTTACCTTGAAGCCGCCGCACATGGACTGCCGGTCGTCGCCCACGATGTCGGCGGTGTTTCCGAGGCCGTGATCGACGGCCAGACGGGCCTGCTGGTCCCGCCGCATCGGCCTGCACAACTCGCCGCCGCGTTCGAGAAACTCATTCACGATGCCCCGCTGCGTCGCCGTCTCGGCACCGCCGGTCGGGCTTGGGCCGCGCGCAACTGCTGGAAAGAATCCGCCGAGGCACTCTTCCGCCCCTCCGAGATCGACGAATGATTCAAACCCGCGCTCAGGTCACGGTCCGCTATGCCGAGACCGACATGATGGGCATCGTTTACCACGCCAATTATCTGCCGTGGTTCGAGGTCGCCCGCACGCAACTCCTCAAGGAGCAAGGCTTCCCCTACCGCCAACTTGAGGCCGATGGCTACCGCATCCCCGTCCTCGAAATTGCCGCAAAGTTTGTCCGCCCTGCGCTCTACGACGACACCGTGACGATTGTCGCCACCATTCGGGAAAAACCGCTCCTGCGCATTCGCATCGAGTATGAAATTTTTCGCGGCGAGGAACTTCTCGTCACGGGCAACAGTGCCCACGCCTTCTGCGACACCAAGGGCCAGCCCACCCGCCCGCCAGCGGCGTTTGTCGCGAAAATGAACGAAGCGTTTAGGTAGCGCGCCCGCTCCCCGCTTCCGCCGCATATTCCGCGAGCACGATCGGATCGGCTTCGGCCGCGCGCGCCGCGGCCAACTCGCTGCCGCCGCCCAGGCGATACACCGCCCACACCGCGTGGGCGCGCACCAACGCCGACTCGGGTGCAGAAGCCAGCCGCACGAGTTGTGGCAGCAGCAACGCATCGCCATCACCGGCATTTCCGGCGACGACACAGGCGTTGCGCAACAGTCCCGTCCACTTCAACCGCTTGATCGGCGTCCCGCGAAACAACGCCGCGAAACGCACCGGCGTCAGCTCCAGAATATCTCGCAGGGGCAACTCCGTGAGGTCGTCACGCGCAGAGAGCAGCAACCGCCGACCCTCCCGAGCGAATCGATTCCACGGGCACACCTCCAGACACACGTCGCAGCCGAAAATCCGCCGACCGATTCCAGGCCGCAATTCGCGCGGAATCACGCCCTTGTTCTCGATCGTCTGATAGGAGATGCAGCGCCGCGCATCGACAACGCCGGGCGCGGCAAACGCCTCCGTCGGGCACGCGTCAAGACAGCGCGTGCATTTACCGCAGAGCAGCCCGATGGATCTATCGCCGTCCGGCTCCGCGTTCACAATTTTCTTCCGAATGGGTTCGTCCGGCTCCAATTCCATCCGCGTAAGAATCGCCGCGAGCAGCAGCCAGTTTCCGTGCGTGCGAGAAATGAGCATCGCGTTCTTCCCAACGAAACCCAAGCCGGCGCGCGCCGCCCACTCGCGTTCGAGCACCGGGCCAGTGTCGACGTAGTAGCGATAGTCGTCGCTCTTTGCGTCGAAAATTTCCTCGAGCGCCCGGCCGGCCGCAACGAGGCCCAGTTTTATCGTATCGTGGTAATCCTCGTGCGAGGCGTAGCGCGCCCAAGTCGGATTACCCGCTGACTTCGGCGACCAGTAATTCACGCCCAACATCACAATCGACTTTGCCCCGGGAAGGACGAGCTGCGGATCGAGCCGCTTCGGAGCCGTTCGCTCCATCCAGTCCAGGTCGGCGTGCTTCCCGCTCGCGAACCACTCCGTCAGACCGTCGTGCAGCGGCGGTGTCAGTGCCGCCACCCGCACCAAATCAAATCCCAGCGTGCCCACTCGTGCCCGCCATGTTTCCTGCCGCTCCCGGCTCATGGTTTCGCCCGAGCAAAATCCCTGGCATCGCGCTTCCACGCCCGCATCACGTGCCCCACGATGTCGTGCAGCGGTCGTGCATCCGTCAGCAGCACGGTGCCCGACTGTTTATAAATCGCTTCGCGCGCGGCGTAGAGCGTCCGGATGCGTTCTTCAGGATTGTCCGCCACGAGCAGCGGCCGGTGTTGGTGCCGCGCCGTGCGCGCAAGAATCGTCTCGATCGAAGCGTGCAGGCACACCACCACGCCTTTCGTTTTCAGGAGCGCGAGCATCCCCGGCTGCACGACGAGTCCGCCGCCGCACGACACCACCGTGCGCGTCCCGGGATGTCCGCTCTCGATGAACGTCCGCTCCATCCCGCGAAACGCCGCCTCCCCCGCACTTGCGAAAATTTTCGGGATCGCCTGCCGGTGCAGCCGCTCGATTTCGTGGTCGCTGTCGATCACCTCGAAGCCGAGTTTTTGCGCGACGGCACGACCCACGGTGCTTTTGCCCGTGCCCATGAAACCAACGAGGTAGAGGTTGACGTCCGCGGCGTTCATCGCGTGCGCTGTCACGAAACGTCGCTGCACTGCGTTTGCCAAACTCCAAATCCGCCATGTCCGCCCCCCGCCCGAATTACGCCTTCGCCTCCGACAACACTGCCGGCGTCTGCCCCGAGGCGCTCGCCGCCCTCGCCGAGGCCAACGCGGGCCGCGTGCCGAGCTACGGCGATGACGTGCGCACGAAGCGCGCGAAAAAACTTTTCGCCGACATCTTCGAGACCAAGTGCGACGTGTTCTTCGTCTTCAACGGCACCGCCGCCAACGCACTGGTGCTCGCCGCGCTCTGCCAACGCCACCACGCGATTCTCTGCCACGCGCTCTCGCACGTCGAGACGGACGAGTGCGGCGCACCGGAATTTTTCACCGGCGGCAGCAAGGTGCTGCCGATCGAGGCGCCGCTCGCCAAACTCCGCCCCATCGATCTGGCGCCGGCACTGCACCGCGGGCACGGCGTGCATTTCCCGAAAATCCGCGCTCTCTCGCTCACGCAATCGACCGAACTCGGCACGCGCTATTCCGCCGCCGAGCTCCGCGCACTCACCGCCTGGTCGCACGCCCACGGGCTCGACGTTCACGTCGACGGCGCCCGTTTCGCCAACGCCGCCGCCACAGCCGGCCTCCGTGGCGAGTCGCCCGCCGATCTCACGTGGCGGGCGGGCGTCGATGTGCTCTGTTTCGGCGGCACGAAAAACGGTCTGCTCGCCACCGAGGCCGTCGTGTTTTTCGACCGCGACCTCGCGCGCGAATTCGACTACCGCGTGAAACAGTCCGGTCAGCTTGCCTCGAAAATGCGTTTCGCCGCCGCCCAATGGACTGCAGTGCTCCACGATGGCGCATGGATTCGGCACGCGTTGCACGCCAATCGTCAGGCGCAGGCGCTGGCCGCAGGGCTACGCCAGCTCGGCTTCGAGCTCCTCGCTCCCGTCGAGGCCAACGGCGTTTTTGTCGAGTTGGCTCCTGCGATCGTCAGGAAACTCGAAGCGTGCGGCTGGCATTTCTACAAATTTGTCGGCGAGCATGGCTACCGCCTGATGTGCTCGTGGGAAACGCAGGACGCCGATGTCGCCGCCTTCCTGGCCGATGCCGTTGCCGCGCAGGCAACAAAAAGCCCCCGGCGTTAACCGGGGGCTTCGGTGGCGCGGAAAAATTCCCGCCGTAGATTTAGCTTACTTCACCGCTGGGGTAACAGGTGTTGGAACGGCCGCGGTTGCGGGCGCGGCAGCTGGAGCCTTGATGTCGAGCAGTTCGACTTCGAAGATCAGCGTGGCACCGGGGGGAATGCGCTGGTTGCCCTCGTCGCCGTAACCGAGCTGCGGCGGGACGTAGAGTTTGATTTTGCCGCCCTTGTTGATCTTTTGGATGCCCTCGGTCCAGCCTGGGATCACACCGTCGAGGGGGAACTCCGCGGGTTCGCCGCGCTGCACGGAGCTGTCAAACACGGTGCCGTCGACGAGCGTGCCGTGGTAGTGGACCTTCACAGTGTCAGTCGGCTTAGGAAACGCGCCTTCACCCGTCTTGAGGATTTCGTAGCGCAGGCCGTCGGGCAGCACGACGATGTTCTTGTTGTCCTCGAGCTTTTTGAAAAACGCGGTGTTGGCCGCGAGGCTCTGCTGTTTCACCTTCCCGAGGTAGGCGGCCTGTTTCTTCTGCATGAACTCGTCCATTTTCGGTCCGATTTGGTCGAGCACGAAGGGCGAATCCTTGCCGCCGGCCGAAGCGGAGATGCCCTTAACGAAGGCGGCGATTTCGGCGGGGCTGAACTCGAGTTCGGCGAGACCAACCCGCTTGCCCATGAACCAGCCGAATTCCTCGACGAGTTGCGCTTCCGTAAACGCGGGCGCGACCGGGGCGGCGGCCGGAGCCGCAGCCGGAACCGCGGCGGCCGGAGCCGGCGTCTGACCCGGGATATTGAGTTTGACTTCCTGGGCTCGCACCGCGGCAAGGCCGAGCGGCAGCAGGCAAATCGTAACGATGGATTTTAATTTCATGCGATGACTTTGGGTGTGAAGAACAGAAACGGCGGCAGAGAGTTTGTGCCGTAAAAGTTGTCGGATGTGCCAGCGCACCCGGGCAAATGCAACCAATTACTCCCCGCTTGTGTCGCACGCCCCAACTCATCATTTCTTCCCGTCCTACCAATGAACCCCGATCAATTTTGGACCTCACAGGATGGCCAAATCCTTACCGTCAAGAACAAGGACGAGCGCACTGTCACGCTCACGCTCGCATTCTGGCCCCGCAATCCGGCCGAGTTTGAACTGATGAAAGGGCACCTCGCCGCCCTGAAGTTCAGCGAGCGCAGCTCGATGGCCCGCATCGGCATAGAGATGCTCGTCCACGGCGTGCCGCACCTGGAAGGCAACCGCGTCCACCTCGAAGCCGACGCCTTCATTTACGACCCCAGTTTCCCGAACGCGCCCTATTGGAAAAAACTCCTCCGCGTCGGCTCGCCCGTCGGCCGCCTCTTTTACGCGCCGACCGCGGCCAAGCTCACCACCGCGGAGATATGGACCGCGATCAAGGACAACCAGCTCAAGCTGCCCAACACGATCAGCATCGACCGCGTCGGCCGCGTCTTTCTCACGCCCCACCAGGTCAGCTACACGCTCAACCCGAAGCTCCAGCGCCCGAATTTCGAACGTGTCGTCGCCGGTAACGCCGGCCGCGGCTACCTCGATCGCGTGCAGGTCCGCCACGATGCCTCGCCGCTCATCATTCCGCCGCGCTCCGGTATCCTCACGAGTTGCTCCATGTATCTCAAGGAGCACTTTGTCGTGCTCAACCAGGGCGAGGGCAACTTCGGCATCCACACCAGCGCCGTCCTCCTCGATCCGATCAAGACGTTTGGCACGAACGTGATGCTGGAAATCTACAACACGGGCGATCAACCCGTCGTGAATCCGGTCGTCTCGGTCGAACTTTTCCGCGCACCCGAACCCAGCGATCCCGAGTTCAAGTCACTCGCGAAAAAGCGCACGCGCCTGCTCTCGACCGCAGCCGATCTCTTCAAAAGCCTCGACGAACACCCCGCGCGCGAGGTGGGTGAAGCCCGACCCCGCACGAGGGTCACGGTCAAAGGCCAGAGTTCGACGATGGAGAACCGCGCCATCGTCGTCCGCGCCAACGATGACCTCAAGAAGACCCTCGAAGGCGAGACCACCTCCGTCGGGTTCCGCACGATGATTCAAGCGCTCGACGCCGCGCCGGAGAACGCCGACACGCTCATCCTCGATTATTTCCCCGACTTGCTAGAGCACATTGAGCTCGTCACGCGCCTCGGCGAAGTGAAGTTGCGGCGCCTGATTTTCCGCAAAGCCTCGCGCACCCACGGTTATTTTCTTTCGAGCAACGCCCACGCGCGCCTCGACATGTCCGACGCCATGGGCCTCCAGATCCACTGGTATGACGAGCTCACGAAGGATCTTTACACCCACGTCTACAAAAAGGAGCACGGCTTCTTCGTCCGTGAGGAGATGACGCGCAAGTTCCAAGAAGCGACCATCCTTGCTTTTTACGGTTCGGCCGTCGGGCTCGATGATGCCGACACCGCGCGCATCTCGTCGCTCGTCGAAAAACTCACGAGCTTCATCGGCAGCAACCTCGGCGTCCTCACCGGCGGCGGCGGCGGCGTGATGCGCCTCGCCACCGATCAGGCCCGAGGCAAAGGCGCGCTCACCGGCGCGTGCTTTCTCGAACTCGAGGCCCAGCCGCCCGAACTCGGCGTCGACTTCTTCAACACATTCCAGGAATCATCCCGCCACTTCCGGCAAAAATGGTTCGAGGCGGCGGATTTCTGCATCTTCAACGTCGGTGGCGTCGGCACGCTCGAGGAAATCGGCATCGAGATGTGCAACCTCAAGCTCGGGATCCGCCCGCGCGTGCCCTACATCTTCTTCAACGCGAAATTCTGGGGCGACCTTCGCAAGCAGATCCAGCATATGGTCCGCACGAAGCGCGCCCCAGCGTGGATGCTCGACTACATCCTCTTCACCGACGATCCCGACGAAGTCGTGGCGTTCTACCGGAAGAAACTGCAGGTCTTGTAACCTGCATCGACCGCTACTTCGCCAACCGCGGATAAGAACTGCCCAAGAACACTAGGTGGCGGTCAGGCTGCGCATCGAACACGGCTCCGTTATCGACGAGCAGCACGACTTGATTCTCGCGCAGCCCGAAGCGATAGGTTCGCTCGAACATCGCTTCTTCGCGCTGGACCGTCGCACCCGCCCGCTTGCCGGTGAGCTTGCCGTCCTCCAACACGAGGACCGTCGCGGCTGGATCGCCGTAGCGGCCGTTGAACTCGGCATGCAGACTCGCGACGCGGGCCGGATCACGAACGATTTCAACGCCGGTCGGGGTCGCCGGCCCAAAACTAATGTAGGCCATCGTCGCTGCGACGATCACGAGGATCACGAGCACCCACGGGGAAGTGAAAAAGGTGCGCCAACCACCCGACCGCCGGGCGGCGTCGGCCAGGGCATCGGCCTGCTCCGCCGCAGTATTCGCGGATGAAAAATCCATCGCGGACTCGTCAGCCGTAAGTAGCGCGATTACCTGCTCCGGCGAGCGCTCCGCCGCAGTATTCGCCGCCTCGGGCACGAGTGTGGCGAAGAGTTTTCCGCCTACATTCTGCACCGCCACCTTCCCGCGCGGACCGGCGAGATAAATTTTCGCCTCGACGTCGACCAGATCCATCGCCGACTGGGCGGCGAGCGCCCGCAGCGCCGCGAGGGCAGCATCGATTGTGACCTCGATCGGCGACGCATTGTCGCCCGGCAAGATTTGTGCGCCATCGGCACTGAGGTGGCGCGTCGAAATCGTCAGCGAATGAGGAAAGTGTTCACTCATGGTGCGCTTTCGATCACGAAGAATACCGTGCTGCCGGCGTCGGTCACCCGGATATTGCCGGTAGTGAGATTGCCGTCATCCAACCACTCGTCGAGCATCTGGAGATTCTCCAACGTCCACGTGCACCCGACCACTTTGATCGCGGCGTTGAACGTGACGCCGAGACTGTTGTGCGCGTCCTTGTTGTCCCAGTCATAGTTGCCGCCGAGCGGCGTGGTGCGCAGCCAACTCGTCTTCCCGAGGTAGTCATCCGTGCCCAATGGAACCGTGCCTGCCACGGTCTGATCGGCCGGATAGCTGCCTTTCTCATGCGCGTAGCGGCTAAACGCCTCGGTGAACACCCGGCAGTCGTTGCGAAACACCGTCGCCTGACTGCGAGCCGTGATCCGAAGGAACGCGCTGCGCATCCCCATCATCACAATTCCAATGATGGAGGTAACGATCATCACTTCGATGAGGGTGTAGGCGCGATGACGCTGGCGTGAGGCAAGTCGCATCAGATAGACCGTTATCGTCGCAACCGAAGCGGTGTTGAGGAAAAACCGCTCCCGATTTTGTCGTTGCTTGCCGTTCGCCTTCACCAAATTTCCGCCACGTGTCTGCTGCCTTGCCCAATTCTACGTCGCCGCATTCCGTCCTGGTCGTCGGCTCAGGCGGGCGCGAACACGCGCTCGTTCGCGCCCTGCTCGCCTCACCTGCCAAACCGCGCATCGTCTGCGCGCCCGGCAACGCCGGCATCGCGCAGGATGCGCCCTGTTTTCCGATCGCGGCCGACGACATCGCCGGGCTCGTCGCGCTCGTCCAACGCGAAACGATCGCGTTCGTCGTCGTCGGCCCCGAGGTGCCGCTCTCGCTTGGGCTCGTCGATGCGCTGGAAAAAATCGGCGTGCCCGCCTACGGACCGAAGGCCGACGGCGCGCGGCTCGAAGCCTCGAAAATTTACACGAAGGAAATTCTCCAGAAATACGGCATCCCGACGGCGCCCGCGGCGTTCTTCGCCGACGCCGATGCCGCCATCGCCTACCTTCGTGCGCGGTCCGCGCCCATCGTGGTAAAAGCCGACGGCCTCGCCGCTGGCAAAGGCGTCGTCGTCGCCCAGACGCACGCCGCAGCCGAAGCCGCCGTCCGCTCACTCCTCGCCCTGCCGGCCCAATCCAAAATCCAAAATCGAAAATCGAAAATCCTCCTGGAGGATTGTCTGGTCGGCGAAGAAACCTCGCTGCTCGTGGTCGTCTCGGGCCGCGACTACGTCATCCTGCCGACCTCGCAGGATCACAAACGCATCGGCGACGGCGACACCGGCCCCAACACCGGCGGCATGGGCACCTACTCGCCCGCCGACGTCGTCACGCCCGAACTCCTCGCCCGCATCGACCGCGAAATCGTCCGCCCATCCGTCGATGCGATCGCCGCTGAGGGCATCGTGTTTCGCGGCACGCTCTTCATCGGCATCATGCTCACCGCCGACGGCCCGAGCGTCCTCGAATACAACACCCGCTTCGGCGATCCCGAGACGCAGGTCGTCCTTCCGCGGATCGCAAGCGATGTGCTCGCGCTCCTCTGGGCCGCCGCCCGCGGCAAACTCGCCGGCACCCCGATCGCCGTGCGGCCCGACCACGCCGTCTGCGTCGTCATTGCCGCGCGGGGTTACCCCGACACCTATCCGAAAGGCGAGCCGATCGTTTTCCCTCCGACCGCTGATCTCCCGCCTTCCACCTTCATTTACCACGCCGGCACGGCCAAGAATTCCGCCGGCCAAATCGTGACGGCCGGCGGCCGCGTGCTCGGCGTCACCGCGCTCGCCCCGACGCTCCGCGCCGCCGCCGACCGCGCCTACGCCGCCTGCGAGCAGATTCAGTGCGCCTCGAAATATTTCCGCCGCGACATCGGTGCCCGGCAGTTGAATCGCCGCTGAAACCAAAATCACCACGCGCCCGCGGCGCCGTCAGATCGCGGTGAGATAAGCCGCGACGATGTCCTTTTTCGAGAGGCTTTTGTGCGCCGTGTTGAGCCCGTCGAGAAAATCGAAGTCGAGCCGCGCGAACACCCGCGCCACCGCTGGCTCCTTCGCCTTGATGAACCAGTAACTGCCGGCCGTCAGCTCGCGGATTTTCTTCGGCGCGAAATTCGATCCCACCTGCGCAATCGCGAAATCATACTCCCGCTCCGCCCGCTCCAACGCCTCCTTGCTCGTGCGCGAAAGGTGAAAATGCTTCATCGCGAAATGGTCATGCACCGCCGGCAGTTCGACGAGCGGACGCAGCGCATCCTGCTTTTGCCAGACTTGAAACACGCAGTTCACCGATACCGGCTCGCCGCTCGGTAGCACAAATTCCTCGCAATCGAAACCGCCAACCAGATGAAACCGCCGATCGATCCGGTTCAGGAAAGTGTGTTTCCGAAAACTTCGCGGCAGGATGAACGCCACGATCGCAGCGAACTCCATCGCCCGATCAAGAAACCGCATCGCAAACGCTCCGCGCTGGCCGAACGGCGGATTGCCGATCACGAGCACGTTCGGCTCAAGCTGCTGCGACTCGAACCGAAGAAAATCGCCGCGCCGGATGCCCGCCGCCCTCGGCTCGATGTCGAGGGCCACGACTTTGCCCGGTGGCAATGCGCGCACAAATGCCCCCGCACCCGCACTCGGTTCGAGGATGGAGCGAAACGACTCGAGCGGGGCGATGGAGTGAACCAGTTCGACGCACCTCCGCGCCAGCGCCTCGGTCGTGAAGTAAGCCTCCGATCCGACCGAGCGCTTCCTGCCGCCGATGCCCACGGCCCGACCAATTTGTCCTCGCACGCGTGCCATGATTGCAGAGTAGTTTTTCGCATTGGAGGCGCGCCAGATTAAAACTGGCGTTGCCGTCGCGGAAAAATACCGTCGCTCCTCTACCGCCTTCATGAAACGCCTGTTCCTTTTCCTGCTGCTCGCCACCACCGCCTTTGCCACGCCCTTCGCGTGCGATCTCGGTCAGGGACTCTCCTACCATCGCGTTCACCAACTCCCCGGCGACTTGCCCACTGGCGAGACCGAGCGCCGCCAGCCCTGCATTCTTGATTTGCGTTACGTCGAAGGCGGGCCCGAGGAAGCCACTGCGCTCGCCGCGTGGCTGAAGTTTCACGCCACCGCCCGCGCCCCGGTCTTGGTGCTCGCCAACGCCGATACCAGCTCCGCCCTGCTCGCCGCCCTCGTGCCACGCGGCGCGACTGGAAGTCTCGTCGTGCTCGGCGTGGCGAGTGCCAGCTTCACGCCCGACATCGCGCTGAAAATCTCCGCCGCAGTCGAACGCCGCGCCTACGATGCCCTCGAACACGGCGCCACCGCCGACTCGCTCATCGCCGAAAAATCCGACAAGCCGCGCAATGACGAGGCCCAACTCGCCAAGGACCGGCAGCCCGAAGCGGGCGCCGCGGTCGACGAATCCGTGCCCTCCGCTGCTCCCGCCGACGAGAGCGCGAAGCCGAAGCCGCCGCCACCGCTCGTCGACGCCGTGCTCCAGCGCGCCGTCCAACTGCATCGCGCGCTGCTCGCATTGAAGAAACTGTAGGTCGGACTTTGCGCCCGGATTGGTCCAATTGAACCGCGACCGATTGACTACCCCGCCGCCACTCCAGTTTTGCCTTTCGCGCGAAACCGTGCCCTTTCGCTCCGCCTAACCGATGTCCGCTCCCGGAAAAATCGTCACTGTTTGCACGGCCAACATCTGCCGCAGCCCGATGGCCGCGGCGCTGCTCCAGCACGCGCTCGCCGCGCAACCCGAGCCGTTGCGCTCGCTGCAGGTGATCTCCGCCGGCGTCGCCGCCCGCGGCGGCGACCCGGTGTCGGAAAACTCCGTGGTCGCCCTGAAAAAAGTCGGCCTCGATCTCGCCGGCCACGTCAGCCAGCCGCTCACGCAGGCGATGCTCGACGAAGCCGAGTTGATCCTGTGCATGACCGAGTCGCACCGCGCGATGATCCTGTTTCAGGCGGAGCGGGCGCCGAAAAACATTTTCCTTTTCCGCGAGTTCATGCCCCAGCGCGGCGACAAGGAAATCGGCGATCCCTACGGTGGGCCGCTCAAGGTTTACGAGGCGGCCCGCGACGAGATGGTCGAGGCCATCCCCTCGATCGTAGAGTTCATTAAGACACGGTTCGCCGCCAAGCCGGCGAACTGATTTTGGATTTCGGATTGCGGATTGCGGATTAAAAACATCCGCTGCCCACGGTTTTTTCATTCCAAAATCCGCCATGCTCAACGCCGCACCGCTCTCCACCCTCGATCCCGCCGTGGCCTCGGCCATCGCCGCCGAACTCGCCCGTGAGCAGAGTCACATCGAGCTCATCGCCTCCGAAAACTTCGTTATCCCCGCTGTACTCGAGGCGCAGGGCAGCGTGCTGACGAACAAGTATGCCGAGGGTTATCCCGGCAAACGCTGGTATGGCGGCTGCGAGCAGGTCGACAAAATCGAGCAGCTCGCGATCGATCGCGCCAAGCAGCTCTTCGGCGCCGAACACGCCAACGTCCAACCGCACTCCGGCGCGCAGGCCAACACCGCCGTTTACGCCTCCGTGCTTCAGCCCGGCGACAAGCTCCTCGGCATGAACCTCAGCCACGGCGGCCACCTCACCCACGGCAACCCCGCCAACTTTTCCGGCAAGCTCTACAACTTCTGCCAATACGGAGTGCGCGAAGACTCCGGCCTCATCGACTACGACGAACTTGCCGCCGTCGCCCTCCGCGAAAAACCGAAAATGATCACCGTCGGCGCCAGCGCTTATTCGCGGATCATCGACTTCGCCCGCATGGGCGAGATCGCACGCTCGGTCGGAGCGTTTCTGTTTGCCGACATCGCGCACATCGCCGGTCTGGTCGCGACGGGGCATCATCCGTCGCCCGTGCCGCACGCCGATTTCGTCACGACGACAACGCATAAAACGCTTCGCGGCCCGCGCGGCGGCCTCATCCTCTGCCGCACCCAGCACGCCAAGGCGATCGACTCCGCGGTGTTCCCCGGCACGCAGGGCGGCCCGCTGATGCACGTCATCGCCGCCAAGGCGGTGTGCTTCGGAGAGTGCCTGAAGCCCGAGTTCAAAACCTACTCCGAGCAGATCATCAAAAACTCGCGCGCCCTTGCCGCCGCGTTTCTCAGTCGCGGCTACAAGATCGTCGCCGGCGGCACCGACAACCACCTCTTCATGATCGATCTGCGGACGAAGTTTCCCGACCTCACCGCCAAGAAAGCGCAGGAGACCCTCGATCTCGCCCACATCACCTGCAACAAAAACACGGTGCCGTTCGAGACACGCTCGCCGTTTCAGGCTTCCGGTATCCGCCTTGGCACGCCCGCCGTCACGACCCGCGGTTTCCTCGAGACCGACATGGCCGAGATCGCCGCGTGCATCGACATCGTGCTCGCTGCGATCGGCTCGCCGGATGAGTCCGCGGCGCTCGGCGCCGTCAAGCAACGCGTGGCCGCCCTGACCGCGCGCTACCCGCTGCCATATAAAGTCTGACGCCGGTTCTCCTACTGCCGCCAGCCGCCGGCCGTCATGCGCCTCGAACGTCTCCAAGCCTGCGCGCTCGCCCTGCCGCAGGCGACGGTCGTGAAGCAGTGGGGCGAGCACCTCGTGTTCAAGGTGGCGGGAAAAATGTTTCTCATCGTCGCGCTCGATGGCGCGCTCGCCGAAGGCGCGACGTTCAAGTGCGCGCCCGAGGAGTTCGACGACCTCACCGCCATCGACGGCATTGCGCAGGCACCGTATTGCGCCAAACGCCACTGGGTGCACGTCGCCGATCTCGACGCGCTGCCGGCGGCGGAGTTCGAGCGCCGGATTCGACACAGCTACGCGCTCGTCACCGCGAAACTGCCGAAGAAGGTTCAGGCTACACTCAACCCATGAACCTCTCCATCGCCGTCTCGCCCGACCTCGGACCGACACGACGCCTCCCGCTCCTCGACGCACTGCGGGGCTACGCCATACTCCTCATAATATATTATCACGCGGGGGGCGCCATGGGCTGGATAAATTGGATCCATGCCGAAGCCGGCGTGGACGTATTCTTGCTCGTTAGCGGCTTCCTGCTTGCCCGCAGTGCCGCGGACCTAACTGCCGGCGAATTTTGGAAGCGCCGTTTCTTCCGCCTCTACCCGAAATACTGGATCGCACTTTTCCTCTTCGTCGCACTCGAATGGCGCTACTACCATCACGCTCACACTTGGCCCGATCTCCTCTGGCACGCCACCGGCCTCCACGCCCTCGCTAGCCCCGACTACTTCTCAAGTATCAACGATTCCTTTTGGTTCGTCTCCCTCATCGTCACGCTTTACGCAGCCTTTTGGCTGCTGCGGAAATATCTCGATGATCCGCTCGCGCTTGCTGGCTGGGGCATGCTGCTTTCGGCCATCGCCTGCGGCTATTTCACGTTGACCGAGAACAATGGCGGCTTGATTCAGTTCGCCAGCCGGATCCCCTCGTTTTTCATCGGCCTGGTCGCCGGCCGCTGCTGGACCGTCCGTTCCCTTGTACTGCGACCGAGCTGGCCGATCTGGCTCGGGGCCGCCGGGCTTCTCGCCGCATATCTGTTCAAAGGTTTTATCGTCTACTACCCCGTGCTCGCACTCGGCTTGATCGCTCCATTTGTCCTCGCCTACAAGGCCTTCCACCGGTTCGCGCTGGGCCGTGCCGTGTTCTTCGTCCTCGGCGTTATCGGCGGTTTTTCCTACGAAATCTTCCTCTTCCACCAACCGCTCATTCGCGACTATTGTCACTCTCTCCTACAACTCTTCCATCCCATCGACCCCGACCACATCCCTTCGTGGCTCCGGTTGTCCAGCGGACTTGCGTTCACGGGTGTAATTGTCCTCGCAATCTTCGGTGTCGAAAAAATCTGGGCTCACATCGATCTCGCTGTCCGCCGCAAAATCTCCTTCGCCGCGCCTCTACTCTTCACCACGGCCGCGCTACTTCTCGCGCTGTGGCCGCTTGAAGTCTACACTTGGCAACAATGCACACTCCGGTTCGCGGCGAACCGCGCCGCTCTGCACGAATACATCGATAACCACTCCGGCTACGCCGGCTATCCCGGGCCCGTCCGGCTCCACGTCACTTTACCACGCACTGTCGGCGCGCGGGGCGGTCCCCTCGTGGTCACTGGCCGCAATGGTGCAGGCGACATCGTCCACGTCGTATGCGTCGGCCCGGATCGCTACTTTTTCTCCCTCGACCACTGGGGCGCTCCGGTGCGCAACTCCGCCATTCTTTCCCTGCGCGCGGATCAGCCCCACGAAATCGTCCTTAGTCTCGGTTCGCTCCTACCGCCAGATGCCAGCTCGGAATACTCTAAGCCGTATCCATGCAATAGAAGTGCGGGTTTGACGTGATTTTCTTGGTGGCGACGCTACGCGAAGACAGGGCGGGTTCCGACTGCATTGCAGTTGGGATTGGGTGAGAGCAGTTTTTCCCAAAGCCTTCGCCACCAGT
>CAIMFY010000041.1 GCA_903840415.1 uncultured Opitutia bacterium
GTGGGGGTCCGAGCGAAAGCCTGGACGTTGACGGTCTTGGCCCGGTTCCTCACGCAGGTCGTCGGGCGACCGGTAAACCGCTACATGGCTCGGCGCATCCTCCTCACACTACCTATGTGGCGATGACCGCATATTTCGTCGCCATCAGCCTCCGTCGAGTCAATCAGGCTCGACCGTGCCCGTGAGACGCTTCGCGGCCAAATGCATCTTGGAGACGCAGACGACGCACCTTACCAAGCGGCGGCGAGTTGCAGCGACTCCGCGAACCTGCTAGCTCGACAGCTCGTTTCTAATTGCTTCAGCGCTTATTACAATTTTCGTTCAAGCAATCTACCCATCCCCCCAGCGACAGTCATCGCTCCGTGCTGACGACAACTGCACTTCCCTGATTTTGACCGGGGCTTTGTAGGAGCCGTTGGTCTGCGCGATCGGTAGGATCGGGCCTTTACGCAGGCCCATGCTCATCACCGATCAGCAGTACCAACGACTCATGAAAGAATACAATAACCGGGGCGTGCTCGTGCATGCCGCGATGAAAGCGGGGATCGATCCGAAGACGGCGCGCCGATATGTCCGTGCCGGCCAAGGGCCGCAGGAGCTGAAGACGGTGCATACGTGGCGGACCCGGGTGGATCCGCTGGTGACGATCTGGCCGGCGGCCGAGCGCTGGCTGGAGGAAACGCCGGAGTTGGAAGCGAAGATGCTCTTCGAGCATCTGGTGGCCGAACACGCCGGAGTGGATGGAGGGGCGTTACGCACCTTTCAGCGGCGGGTGACGCAATGGCGGCGGCAGCACGGACCAGCGAAAGAAGTCTGTTTCGCGCAGGTGCGCGAGCCTGGCCAGAGTTTGCAGTTTGATTGGACGCATGCGGGCGAGCTGGAGATCACGATCGGCGGGGTCGCGTATCCGCACCAGCTGGCGCACGCGGTTTTGCCGTACTCGAACTGGGAGTGGGCCGTGCCCTGCCAGACGGAATCGGTCTTGTCGCTGAAACTGGGCGTGCAGGAGGCGTATTGGCGGCTGGGCGGAGTGACGGCGCAGTTGCAGACCGACCAGAGTTCCACCGCCACGCACCAGCTGCGTCGGGGGAAGAGCGAGCGCGGCTACAACACGGAGTATCTGGCGATGTGCGTCCACCTGGGGGTCGAGCCGCGAACCATTGCGGTCAAATGTCCCAATCAAAACGGCGATGTCGAATCCGCCCAAGGTCACCTGAAACGCCGGCTCAACCAATACCTGCTGCTGCGTCGCAGCCGTGATTTTGCCGACGTCGCCATCTACGCCGCGTTCGTGGCCAAGGTCTGCACGGGCATCAATGCGCTGCGGCGGGTCAAGATCGCCGAGGAAACGGCCTGCTTGCGGCCGCTACCGGCGACCCGCTTTCCACAAGCACAGGAACTGACCGCGCGGATCTCGTGCTACAGCACCGCCCGGGTGAAGAACTGCGCGTACTCGGTGCCGTCGCGCCTGATCGGCGCGTTGGTCCAGGCGCGGGTCAGCGAAGCCGAAGTGAGTCTGCACTATCTGGGCGAAGCGGTGGCGGTGTATCCACGGTCCCATAGCCAGGAGCCGCGCATCGACTACCGGCACGTCATCGACTCCCTGATCCGCAAGCCCGGCGCGTTCGCCCGCTATCGCTATCGCGAGGAACTCTTCCCCCGGGCGGTGTTTCGCCAGGCTTATGACCGGCTGGAGGCGGTGGACGAAAGCAAAGCCACGGCGCGTTACCTGCGGCTACTCCAGCTCGCCGCCGAGTTCGGCGAGGACCGCGTTGCCGGCGCCCTGGGCACCCTCCTGCGACAAGGTGAACTGCCGCTGGCCGACGCGATCGAGGTCGGACTGCGCGAGCCGGTGGTGGCAAGGGCCGTGGATCTGGCCGCGTTCATCCCCGACTTGGGGGCTTACGATTGTTTGATCACGGAGGTGGCCTCATGAGCGCATCAACGCTTCCCCTCCTGCTGCGCTCGATGCGGCTGCCGACCATCGCCCGCGAATACGATCCGGCCATCCAACGTGCGGAAGCCGAAAACTGGGGTTACCAGCGTTTCCTTTCGTACCTGTTCGAGGCGGAGGCCAACGATCGGCTCACACGCAAAATCCAGCGCCAGCTCAAGGACTCCAATCTGCCGGCCGGCAAAACCCTCGAAGCGCTGGATCAAAAAATCCTGCCCGAGAAGGTCCGACGGCAGCTGCCCGCCTTGCTCGAAGCCGACTTCGTGCGTCGCGGCGATAACCTGCTGTGCTTCGGCCTAGCCGGACGAGGTAAGACCCACTTGGTCGCGGCGATCGCCCGGGAATGGGTTTGCCGCCATCAACTCCAGGTGCTCTTCGTGCCGACCTTCCGCTTGGTCACCCAGCTGCTTGCCGCCAAACGCGACCTGAAGCTGCCCCAGGCGATCAACCGGCTCCAGCGCTTCGACGCGGTCATCCTCGACGATATCGGCTACGTCCAGCAATCCCGGGAGGAAATGGAGGTCCTCTTTCACTTCCTCGCCGAGCGCTACGAGAGGAAGTCCGTCGTCATCACCTCGAACTTGGTCTTCTCCCAATGGGACCAGATCTTCAAGGACCCGATGACCACGATGGCCGCCATCGATCGGCTCGTCCATCATGCCACCATCCTCGACTTCACCGGCGACAGCGTCCGAGCCAACGCGGCGAAGAAGCGCCAGAGTTAAACCCAGAGGTGGGGGAAGGACGGGGCTACGCCCCGCCTCCCCCCACACCCCTCTCCACCCCGATCCTTTGGGATCTCTTTGCAGACTTGCAGGGAGGGAGCTTCGCTCCCTCCCCTGCACCCCTCCCGAAATACACCGACCGGTGGGGAGCTTCGCTCCCCTACAACCCCTCAAAACCTACACCTCCCTGGTAGGGAGGTGTAATTGACGTCGCTCGGGCGATGACTTTGTCGTTGCCCGGCAAGCCGAGCCTGTCGCGGGCCCAGGCCGGCCATCGGGTTTATCCCTATCTGCTGAGGCATCTTGATGTGACACGACCGAATCAGGTCTGGGCGACCGATATCACCTACGTGCCCGTGCA
>CAIMFY010000042.1 GCA_903840415.1 uncultured Opitutia bacterium
ATTTCCTGACAGATCACGGCGGCGTCACGCATCTCTTCCGGCACGGAGCCAAAAAGCTGGATCGCCAGCGGACGATCCTCCGAGCAGCTTTCGACCAATTTGAGCGCGGTGAGGTTGCGTTCGATGAGTGAACGGGCGTTGACGAGATCGGTTGTGGCCCAACCCAGCCCGCCGAGTTCGCGCAATGTGAGGCGCATGGGCAGGTTGGTGTAACCGGCTAGCGGGGACAGAAAAAGATTTGAGGAAAGCGTATGCGGACCGATACGCATGGTGACTCAATGGGCGGCGAGTGCGGTCTTCATCCGACGCAAGGCCTCGGCCAGAGTAGCGCGCGGACAGCCGAAATTGATGCGCACATGGCGGCCTCGTGGTGAACCGAAGAATGCGCCGTCGCTCAAGCCAACGCCGTGTTGCTCAAAGTGTGCGATTGGATCAGCCAGACCAAGCGTTTCCACATTAAGCCAGGCGAGATAAGTTGCCTCGATCGGGGCTTCGACGTGCACACCGGGCAGTTCGTTGGCGATGAAATCTAGCAGGAAATCACGGTTGCCGCGCAGATATGCAAGCAGGTCCTGTCTCCATGGCTCGCTACCGCGGTAGGCGGCTTCGCAGGCGGCGAAACCCAAGGTTGTTACCTCGGCTACGATACCAGCCGTGGCGCGGACGAAGCGGGCGCGTAGCGCGGCGTCGGGAATGATCGCAAACGACGTGCCGAGTCCGGGGACGTTGTAGGTTTTGCTGGGAGCCATCAGGGTGATCGTGCGCGCGGCGTGTTCGAGTGCGACGAGCGCGGTTGGCAGATGCGGCAGGGCCGGATCAAGGATCAAGTCGCAGTGAATCTCGTCCGAGCAGAGGATCAGGTTGTGGCGGGCGCAAAATTCAGCGAGACGCACCAGTTCCTCGCGACGGAATACGCGGGCGAGCGGGTTGTGCGGGTTGCACAAGAAAAATAATTTCGTGCGCGGAGTGACTGCTTTTTCAAGCGCGGTCCAATCGATTTCCCAGCGATGCGCAGCGGGGTTGAGCACGAACGGCACAGTCACGGAGACGCGCCCGCTGTTTTTGGGCGCGGCCATGAACGGCGGGTAAACCGGTGTAAGGCAAAGCACTTCCTCGCCGAGTTGGGCGAAGGCCTGCGACGTCACGTTGAGGCCGCACACAAGGCCGGGGAGCCAGACGATCCATGCCGGGTTGATTGGCCAGCCGTAGTGCGAAGCGAGGGCGTTGACCACGGCGTCTATGGTGGACTGCATCGGACGTGCGTAACCGAAAATACCATGTTCAACGCGGTCGTGAAGCGCTGACAAAATTGCCGGTGAAGAACGAAAATCCATGTCGGCCACCCAGAGCGGCAGGATATCCCGACCGGCATATTTCTGCCATTTCTGGGAGTCGGTGCCGAGGCGTTGTGTGACGGTGTCGAAGTCGAAGCTCATGAATGATTTTTCGGACGAGTGATGCATCATGGAGTACATTGATCCGAGAGCGCGACGGTTTTTCACAAAGCGTGACGTCACATTCGCGGACCATCCGCCGACTGGGGAAAATCGACTGGCCTATTCGTTCTCCTTTGAGGTCGTTAGGATCGGCTTTGGTTGCGAAAAACTTAGGCGCCGATAAGAGCGTTGGCGGTGTTCAGGTGGTCGACGCCGGTGTATTTCTGCGACTGTTCGTCGGCGTGATAACTAGAGCGGACCATCGCGCCGCTTTCGACGACACCGATGCCGATGGACAGGCCGAACTCCTTCCACTTCGCGAACTCATCGGGATGAGCCCAGCGGGCGATTTTCAGGTGCTGCGGGGTGGGCTGGAGATACTGGCCGATGGTGACGATGTCTGTCTTGTCGGCGGCGATGTCGCGCAGGGTCTGCTCGATCTCGTGCTCCTCTTCGCCGAGGCCGAGCATGATACCGGTCTTGGTGGTGAAGCCGCGGCTTTTGGCGTGCTGGAGAACACTGCGCGACCGGTCGTAGCGGGCCTGCACGCGGACGGGTTTTTGGAGGCGTTCGACGGTTTCGAGGTTGTGGTTGAAAATGTCGGGGTGGGCGTCGAGTACGAGGTCGACATGGGCGCAGTTGCCCTTGAAGTCAGGGGTGAGGACTTCGATGGCGGTGTTGGGATTGAGATGGCGAACGGCGCGGATGGTCGCGGCCCAGACGCTGGCGCCGCCGTCGGCCAGCTCGTCGCGGCATACAGAGGTGATGACGCAGTGTTTTAGATTCATACGGGCGACGGCGTCGGCCACGCGGGCCGGTTCGCCGAGGTCGAGTTCGGTGGGGCGGCCGGTCTGGATCGCGCAGAAGTTGCAGGAGCGCGTGCAGATGTTGCCGAGGATCATCACGGTGGCGGTGCCGCGGGACCAGCATTCGCCGAGGTTGGGGCACTGCGCGCTC
>CAIMFY010000043.1 GCA_903840415.1 uncultured Opitutia bacterium
ACCCGCGACGAGCTGTTTGCCGAGATTTGCGGCGTGCTAGTGACGACCGGCGAGTTTCCGATCGCGTGGATCGGCTTGCTGAACAGGGAAACGCAGCTCCTTGAACCCGTCGCGGTCGCGGGGGACGAGCATGGCTATGTCCCCGGCATCCGCGTCTCGGTCGATCCGGCGCTGCCGGAGGGCAGGGGGCCGGCCGGCACCGCTTTTCGGGAGGGTCGACCCCACGTCTCCAACGATTTCCTCGCCGACCCGGGGACGGAGCTGTGGCGCGAGCGCGCGACTGGCGGCGGATTCCGATCGATGATCGCCCTGCCGTTGCGGTGCGAGGGCAAGATCATAGGGCTGCTCGGGGTCTATGCCACGGAGCGGGAGTTTTTCAAGCCGCGGAAAATCGAGCTGATGGAGGAGACGGCCAACGACATTTCGTTTGCGATCGGAGTATTCGCGGGCGAGGCGAGGCGGCGCGAGGCGGAGTCTGCGCTGCGGCAGAGCGAGCAGGCGTTTCGCACGCTGGCCGATTCCGGCCGGGCGTTGATCTGGACCGCCGGCACCGACAAGAAATGCGATTACTTCAACCGGACTTGGCTGGCGTTTACGGGGCGCACGTTCGAGCAGGAGCGTGGCGACGGATGGGCCGAGGGGGTGCACCCCGACGACTTGGCCCGCTGTTTCCGAATCTATACCGCCTCCTTTGACCGGCGCGAGTCCTTCAGCATGGACTACCGCATGCGCCGCCATGATGGCGTGTTTCGCTGGGTGCAGGATGACGGCAGCCCTCGCTTCGACGACCAGGGGAACTTCATCGGCTACATCGGCCATTGTCTGGATATCACCGAGCGCAAACAGGCCGAGGCCGAGTTGAGGAAACTCTCGCGCATCGTCGAGCAGGCGCCGATCTCCGTGGTCAGCACCGATCTCACGGGCGCGATCGAATACGTCAATCCCGCCTTCGTTGCCTCCTCCGGTTACACCGCGGAAGAAGTGATCGGGCGGAATCCGCGCGTGCTCAAGTCGGGCCTGACGCCGCCGGAAACCTACGCGGGCATGTGGCAGACGATCACCCGCGGCAAAGTCTGGCATGGCGAGCTCACCAACAAGAAAAAAACCGGCGAAATCTGCATGGAAAACGTCGTGGTCGTCCCCGTGCTCGACGAGGCCGGGGTGGTCACCCACCTTGTGGCGCTCAAGCAGGACATCACCGCGAACAAAGCGGCGGAGGAGGCCCTGCGCGAAAGCGAGAAACGCTTCCGCGAACTCTTCGACTTGGAATCCGACGCCATCATGGTCGTCGAGGCCGGCACCGGCAGGATCATCCAGGCCAATACCGCCGCCAGCGCGATCTATGGCTACACCGTGGACGAGTTGCTCACGATGACCAACGAGGATCTTTCCGCCGAGCCGGAAAAAACCCGCGCCGTCCACGCTGTCGTCCTCGACGACAATTGTGGCGGAATCATGCGTATTCCGCTTCGCTACCATCGCAAGCGAGACGGCACGGTGTTCCCCGTCGATATCAACATGCGAGCCTTCCGGCGCGGCAACCAAACGCTGACCGTGTCGGCGATCCGCGACATCACCGAGCAGGAGAAAACCCGCGAAA
>CAIMFY010000044.1 GCA_903840415.1 uncultured Opitutia bacterium
CAGTTACAAGAACACGCGCCCGCTGCTCAAGACCTTCCCCACCAAGTCGCCCAAAATCCTCGTCGGGGCGGGCGAGGAAAATGCCGGCATCATTGACATCGGCGACGGCATCGCCATCGCGTTCAAGATCGAGTCGCACAATCATCCAAGCGCGGTCGAGCCGTTTCAGGGCGCGACCACCGGCGTCGGCGGCATCGTGCGTGACATTTTCACGATGGGCGCAAGGCCGGTTTGAGCGGTGAACTCGCTGCGCTTCGGGCCGATCACGGCCAACGGCGAATCTGACACTTCAAATTCGAAAGCGGAAATTGCCAACAATCGGAGATTGTTCGCTGGCGTCGTCAGCGGCATCGCTCATTACGGCAATTGCTTCGGCATCCCGACCGTTGCGGGTGAGGTGTATTTCGACAAGACGTATCAGGGCAATCCGCTCGTGAATGCGTTCTGCCTCGGCGTGCTGCGCCATGAACAAATCACGCGCGGCGCGGCCAAGGGCGTGGGTAATCCCGTGTTTTACGTCGGCCCGGCCACGGGTCGCGACGGTCTCGCAGGCGCGGCGTTTGCGTCGCAGGATTTGACCGAGGAATCTGCTGAGCAACAGCGCGGCGCGGTGCAAGTCGGCGATCCGTTCATGGAAAAACTCGTGTGCGAAGCGTGCCTGGAATTGCTCGCCACCGGTTGCGTCGCGGGCATGCAGGACATGGGCGCGGCGGGATTGACTTGTTCCACTTGCGAAATGGCCGCGCGCGCCGGCACGGGCATCGAGATCGAACTCGACAAAGTTCCGCAACGCGCGCCGAACATGAGCAGCTACGAGATCATGCTGTCGGAATCGCAGGAACGCATGCTCATCGTCGTCCACAAAGGCCGCGAAGAGGAAGTGAAACGCATTTTCGACAAGTGGGATCTGCCGTGGTCCGAGATCGGCATCATCACCGACACCGGCCACATGAAAGTGCGGCACGGTGGCAAACTCGTCGTGGATATTCCCGCGAAGAAAATCGCCGACGAATCGCCCGTGTATCAGCGCGAGGCGAAAGAACCCGCATACATCGCGGAAGTGAAAGCGTTCCGCCTCGACGGCATCGCCGACACCACCGCGCCCGCCGACGTGTTGAAAAAGCTGCTCGCGTTCCCGAGCATCGCGTCGAAGAACTGGGTGTATCGCCAATACGATCATCAAGTCCGCGACGGCTCGGTCGTCCTGCCCGGCAGCGACGCGGCGGTCATCCGCATCAAGACAGATTCATTGCCCGTGATGAGCGCGGAACTCGCCGCCAAAGTTGGCGACCCAAAAGTTTCCGAGAAGTTGATCGCGATGACCGTGGATTGCAACGGCGGTTATGTTTATCTCGATCCCTATGAAGGCGCGAAAATCGCCGTGGCCGAAGCGTGCCGCAATCTCGCCTGCTCCGGCGCTTTGCCACTCGGCGCGACGGACAACCTCAACATGCCCAGCCCGCTCAAGCCGGAGTTGTTCTGGCAGATCAAGGAATCCGTGCGCGGCCTGGCGGAAGGTTGCAAGGCCTTCAACGCGCCCGTCACCGGCGGCAATTGCTCGCTCTACAATCAAAGCCCCGCCGGTCCGATTGATCCGACGCCCACGATTTCTGTCGTCGGCCTCATTGAGAAGCTGGAGCACGTCACCACGCAATGGTTCAAGGACGAAGGCGATGCCATCATCCTGCTCGGCGACGCGGTGGACCAAGCTGATCCGATTTTCGGTCTCGGCGGCAGCGCGTATCTGCAAGTCATCCACGGCAAG
>CAIMFY010000045.1 GCA_903840415.1 uncultured Opitutia bacterium
ACGTCTTCGCTCGCGCTTCCCACTCGGCGGGCAAAAAGCCGACCAACACTTCCCACGCCTCCTCCTGCAAGTCGGGTAGCTCCATGCACCCACCATGTGGGTCCATCCATCGGACTACAAGCTTAGGTTAATGCTTATGGGGTTTCATCCCGACCGGGGGGAGGATTTAGAAACAGCCGATTTCAGCCGTTTTTCCGGCTTTTTGTCGGTGGCGACGAACGCCGACGCAATGGCTCACCCCCATGTGCTATACATCTCTGAGAGACAGTCTGTCCTCTCAGATCGCCCCGGCCTGCCGACCGCAGCCGGGGCGCTTCATTTTTAGCGGTCGAACATGAAAGGAATCCACGATGCCCATTATATTGGAATCGAGCTACTCGAAAAAAATTGGTTTGCCCTCGTATTCGTCGCATCAATTCGCAGTCACCCTGCGCACTGAACTCAGTGACCTCAGCCAGTTGGAGAAGACCTGCGCGGACCTCTACCAGCGGCTGCAAGCCGCGGTCGACACGCAGCTCGTCAACCCGGGCTTGGTGCCCACCGCCAACGGGGAGTTGTCGGCTCCCGCCCCGCGCACCACGAGCCCGGCGCCGGCACAACCCCGTGACGACGACGCCTGGAAATGCTCCGAGAAGCAGCAGGCATTGATCGTGAAGATTGTTGCCGAGAACAACCTCGACAAAGCCGCGGTGGATGCGCTCGCGCAGGAGCGGTTCGGCGCCGGCGTCCGCCAGTTGAACAAGCTGCAAGCGAGTTCACTGATCGACGAGCTGCTCGAAACGCACAGTAAACCGGGGACTCGCGGCACCGGCCGCGCGCGGCCTGTTTACACCGGGAGGACCGCACGATGATCGCCCTTCCAGCCGATCCCACGCGCAACGGCACACCACCGCAGCCCGTGAAGGTGCAGGCCGACCCGTTGGAATACGTCAGCGTCTCCCGGCTGAAAGGGTTCCTGACCTGCCGGCTGCGCTTCTACTTCGAGAAAATTCTGGCGATCCCGAAACCGGTGTCCCCGGCGTTGCACTTCGGCCGCGCGGTTCACGCCGCACTGCAGTGGTTCAACAAGGCGCGGTGGCGTGGCGGCGACACCTCGGACACTGCGGTCATCGCAGCGTTCGCGGAGTCGTTCGCGAATCCCGAACCCGGGCAACCCGTGGAGTGGTCGGATGCCGACGAGCCCGGCGAATTGCGCACGAAGGGAGAAAATCTCCTCCGCGCGTTTCTCGCCGCGAACGTGCATCCGCTCAATGAGAAGCCGATGGGAGTGGAAGTCGCTGTCGAGGCACATCACCCCGACCTAGCTCTGCCGCTTTTCGGAATCCTGGATTTGGTGCAAGCAGATCGCCGGGTCGTGGATTACAAGACCTGCGCTTCGACTCCCGGAGACCTAGCGCTTGAGGCTTGGCTTCACGAGGTGCAAACCACCGCCTACGCGCTGCTCGTCGAACACGCTACGGAGATGGAGAGCACCGGCACGGATCTCGTGTTCTTGGTGAAGACCAAGACCCCGAAGATCATCGTGCATCCCGTGGAGCCGCCGACCCAGGTGCAACGCGACCGGTTCGCCCGGCTCGTTGAAGTCTATGCGACCGGGGTGGCGAACGAAGCCTACTACCCTTCCCCGGGTCAGCACTGCGCGTGGTGCAGCTACCGCTCGGAATGCTCGGCGTGGAAAGGAGCGGCATGAAAACCACACTCCTCATGACGGCAGCCGTGGGTGTGATTTGCCTCACGCTCGCCGGCTGTGACCCGCGCCCGCCGGCCCCCGTCAACGTCGATGCCCCTCAGCTAGCCAGCTCGCTCAAGTGGGTGGGCGTCTGCGCGGTGGCGTGTTCAACGCTCGGTGCCACCGCCCTCATCATCGCCAGTCGCAACCGGAGGAAATGATATGCCTATCCTACTTCGCTTCCTCGTGGTCGCTGTGCTGGCCTACGTCCTCGGTAGCACGGTCACGCCGCTTCTCTGGCATCCCGTGCTCGTTCAACAAGGGAAGGAAATCCTGAGCCCCTATGCCGTGTTCTCCACTGCGCTGATGATCGTCGCGGTAGGGTATGCGGTGGGGCAATGGAGAAAACCTCCCCGTCGCTAGCCATGCATCACCAGCAACTCATCACCACTCTGGCGGCATTTGTCGCCGGTGTGTTCGTCGGCGCCGGGCTGTGGATTGCGTTAGTCGTCACCGCCGCCGGCTGGGTGGCGTGGCGCTTCCTCAAACCACCGCCTCCACCCGACCGTTTCATTCGTCACCGTTAACCCGGCCCGCGCTCCCCGCGCGGGCTTTTCCGTTTCTCAACCAATTCATCCTCATGCTCACATTATCCGTGCAACGGGCGCGCGAACTCGCCGCCGGTTTCCGCACCCTCAAGCTCACCAAGCCCGTCCTCCCGGCGCTCCGCTGTCTCCGTTTCACGGTGACCCCGGGGCATTGCGAGGTCCAGGCCACCAACCTCTCGGAATGGCTCACGCATTCCGCGGAGGCAACCACCACCGGCACCGCCAGTCTGCTCGTGCCGTTCGAACTTTTTGCGGAGGCGGTGAAAACCGCGGATGCGAAAAGCGATCTCGCCCTCAACGAAGCCAAGGACGGCTGGGAACTCACTTGCACGATTGGCGGCCAAGGCGTCACCCACGCCGTGCCGCCGTTCGATCTCGGGGAGTTTCCGAAGCCGTGGGTGTTCCCGGAGTCCGCGCAACCCATGCCCGCCGGCATCATTCGCACCTTTATGGAGGCGATGGCGGCGGCCAGCACGGATACCACCCGTTACATCCTCAACGGCGTCTGGCTCAGCCCGACGCATGTGGTGGCAACAGACGGTCGTCAGATCTTCGCCAGCAACAGCCTCGCCTTGAAGATCCCGGGGCGCGGGATGATCTTCCCGACGGCTGCGGCGCTCAAATCGTTCGATGCCGGGGCGCCGGCGGCGCTGCTGTTTCGAACCGAAACCGCGCCGATCGAAGGCGCGGAGGCAATCGCCACGCACGCTGCCATCCGGCAGGGCGCCTGGACGTGGGCGGTGAAAATTGTGGAAGGCAGCTTCCCGGAATGGTCGCGTGCCGTTCCCAAAGAGGAATCGATGCTCTCCCGCATCGTGTTCTCCGAAGCGGACGCCACACGGCTCCAACGCGTGCTGCCCAAACTGCCCGGTGCTGCGCATCACAACGCCCCCGTAACCCTCGTGGTCACTGGAAGCGGCGCAGAACTGCGCACCGCCGCCAACGGTTCCACCGTCAACGTCGGCCTCACGGATTCCGTGGTCACCGGGCCGCCGGTGACGGTGGGATTCAATCGCGGATTTCTCGTCCAATCGCTGGCGCACGGCTTCCGCGCACTAAACATCCGCGACGAGCGCACTCCTGTCCTTATGCGCGAAGGCAACCGAACCCATCTCTGGATGCCGGTCCGTCTCGAAGCATGTCCCTCCCCTTCCGCCCCGGCTGAGCCCGAGGCGTCGCCAGTCCCTGTTCCGTCCAACCCTCCAACCGAAACTAAACCTCAATCAGAAAACAACAATATGGTCTCACCCAACTCATCACACACGCCGGAGTCTCCGGTCGCTCAACCCGCGGCGAAGCCTGCTTTCGCCGCTCGCATCTGCGCTAACCCCGAACAAGTCGCCGAATACGGCCCGCTCGACACCCTGCTCCGCGCGAAGGAACTCCTCCGCGAGCTGCAGACCGCGATCACCGCGACAAACGTCGAGGTCCGCGAACTCGTCCGGGAAAAGCGCGCCGTCGAAAAAGATCTCGAGGCGCTCAAGCGCAATCTCCGCGTCCTCAAGACCGTGGAGGTCTAATCCCGATCCCGATGTATTCCCCGGACATCAGCCAGCACTCGCCCCGCCTGTATCAACTCGGAAAGCACTACGGTGTGCCGATGACCGCAGTCGCGGACCGTTTGATCAGCCACGGGCTCCAAAACCTCGAAGCGGTCTTCGAGTGGCAGCCGGCCATGGGCAAGGCGTGCGTCGCGGAAGTCGTGGCGCGCATCGAACCCCCGGTCGACATCGCAAAGTCAGCGTAGTCCAAACCACGTGGCGAAGCCGCGCTCTCCTTCACCGGGGACGCGGCTTCGCTGCGTTTAATTTCCTCCAACCCAAATCTTCGATCCCATGAAAGTCTTTACCGTCTTCGTCTACGTCACACCCGCCGGCGCGCATCACGTCGAAGAAATGCCCGGCCTCGATGCCACGGACGCCGTGATCCGGCTGCGCGCGAAACTCGAACTGGAGCAATCCGAACTCGAGGTCGTCGCGGTTGTTCCCGAGGCGCTGGCCTTCGAGTGGGTGGACCCATCGCGGGTCGCGCTCGCGCCCTACTGCGCGTCATCGCCGTAACGCTCACCGCACCGCCCCCCGGGCGGAGCCATGCCCATTTTTGTCCGCAACCAAAACCTTAACCTCAACTCAACATGCCACCAACCACCCTATCCATCCATCAATACGTTAATGACCACGCTCACGTCGCGCCGAACAGCGACATCATCGCTCGCTGGGAAAGCCGCATCGTCTCGTCCCACCTTCAAACCCGGGGCCGCGCCGGTGCCGACAGCTACCTCGGGCAATACGGGAAAGGGATCCGCCCGCCCAAGCTGATCCAGTTCGCCCGACTCGCCGACATCAAGGGATGCCCCGAGATGGCCGCCGGTTTCTGGGAGCACGCGTTTTTCCTGGAGACCGGGGAACGCGCGACCCTCAGTTTGGCGGGTGCAGCGTCGCCGGCCGCCCGGTTGCGCGCACCTGCAATCAAGGAATCGTTCGGGCAGCTCCCGCAGCTGCTCATCGCCGTGGATCGCGACATCGCGCTACGGCTCGCGCGCCAGCCCGGGATCGGAATCCAGGAGAAGAAAAACGGCTGCCGCCTCCTGACCGAGACCGTCGGCAACTTCGTGGCAGGCGGGAACAAGAAAGGGCTCATCGCCTCCGTTCCGCTGGCCGTGGCAGACGACCTCCTCCGCTTCGGCGATACCGAACTCGACGGCGAGAAGATTGGCGCCACCTACCATGTCTTCGACCTGTTGAGCCGCCGGGGCGTTGATTTCCGTCAGCTCGGCTTCCTTGATCGATACCAACGGCTGGCCGCACTGTTCGCGGAATGCGGCGGCGACTCCGGCGCCGTCAAACTCGTGCCGCTCGTCATCGACCTCGACGCGAAGCTTTGCTTCATCGTGGAACTGGAATGCGGCGGCAAGGAGGGGTTCGTCCTCAAGGACCTGAACGCGCCCTACGAATCCGGTGATAGTAGCACGCAATGGAAATTCCAGTTCCGCGTCAGCGCGTCATTCATCGCGGGCGAAACCAATCCGAGCGGCCGGCGCTCCGTGCAGTTGTTCGTCCTCCGGTCTGACGGCAGCCGGCGAGATCTGGGATTCGTCACCGTCCCGTGGTCGGCGCCACTGCCGCACCCCGGCGACATCGTCTCCGTGCAATACCTTTACGTGCACGCCGGCCCGGCCGGGAAATTGCACCAGGCCGTGTTTGAGGGCATCCGCCCGCCCGGCGACGCGGACCCCAACGACTGTCTTGAGACCAAGCTGAAAGTCGTGGCCGCAGAGGACGACGAATAGCCGGCCCACCAATATCATGCCGCGAAGCCGCGTTCTCCTTAACCAGAGGCGCGGCTTCGTGGCGTTTAATTCACTCAACCATGAAACAAAAGAAACCACGTCGCGGCGGCTGGAGCGGCGGATCCGTGCAACGACCCAACTACAAATTCATGTGGTGGTGCCTCGCGCTCGGGCTCTCCGCTGTGGCCCTCGCGACCTACTTAATGTGGCTGCCCTGAACCCCTCACGGATTTCGGCGCCATTCCTAACCCGTCACTGAAAATTCAACCCGCTAACGAGGCCGGGGCTCCAAATGGAGACCCGGCTTCGTCGCATCTACTCCCATGAAATGTAATCTCATCCTTCACTGCGGCGCTGAAGCCGTCGAACGCGACGCGCTGAAATCAGTCCGCACTCCGGTGGCCACACCGACGTGGCAACCTGTTCCCCACCTCCGTCTCGTCGAGCAAGTCGAGCGCGCGCTGGCCGCCAGCCAGCTCACCGTCGTCAATCAAGCCCATGCGCTGTCCCATGGCGGCGATCGCTACTTCGGACTCCTCCAAGTTCAAAACGGCGGCGTGAATCCCGACTACGCCTGGGTGCTTGGCCTGCGAAATTCCCACGACAAGCGCTTCCCGGCCGGGATTGTCGCCGGGGCCGCGGTCTTCGTCTGCGACAACCTGAGTTTCAGCGGTGAAGTTCAACTCGCGCGCAAACACACCACACGCATCGAACGCGATCTCCCGATGCTCACCGAGCGCGCGATCGGGCAACTCGTGGAACGGTGGCACAGCCAGGACGTCCGAATCGTCCGGTATCGTGAGGCCGCGATCAACGATGCCACCGCGCATGACCTGATGATCCGGGCCGTCGATGTCGGGGTCCTGCCTTGTTCAAACCTGCCGAAGGTGCTCACCGAGTGGCGCGAGCCCACGCATCCCGAGTTCCAACCACGCAACACGTGGTCGTTGTTCAATGCCTTCACCGAGGCGCTGAAGGGCAATCTGCCGCTGCTGCCGCGGCGCACTCAGGCCCTGCATGGGCTCATGGATGCACACGTCGGGCTGGCGGGGAGGAACTGACGAGAAAAGCCCCAACGTTGGGGCTTTTCTTTTAGGTATCAGTCCGGGAACGTGTAGCCGGTCCTTGAACTGGCCGCAACCTTGCAATAAGCGACGCAGTATCCATCCCACGGCTGTCCAGTTATGAGTAGTTGATCTCCAATTGGTTGGGTATATCAACTCCCGATTCTGTTGTATCGACTTTCGCAAATAGCTCTTCCAATGGTATTTGCTCAAGTGAGGAGACACTGACAACTTGCAAGATTTCA
>CAIMFY010000046.1 GCA_903840415.1 uncultured Opitutia bacterium
ATATGGCTGAGCTGGCTGATGCGTGTCAGTTTGGTTTTCATGGTTAGGGAATTGCGGTAATACCTTTCTTGCCTGCGCTTCGAAGCGCCTCTGCAGGTGCGCAGACGCGGCCGCCTTGGCTGCGTAGAGGAGACTGCGACACCACATGGGCCCATCCTCTGAACCGGCCGCAGTTCGACGCTGCCCGCGGGATTGCCACTGAAGGTTATCGTGCGGGGGGCTAAAACAGTCCGCGCGCAACGAAGTTTATGAAACCGTGGTCCTGAGCCAGCTTGCGCAGGCAACAGGTGAACGAAATTGCGAGGTAACAGCGAGGCTTTGCGATCGCACCACACCGGGCACCATGCGCTTTATTCCGCCTGCATCTCAGCAAGGAGCTTAGGATCGTTGAGCGTTTGCGCCGCAAATGCCTGGTCGAGATGGGCCGGTGTCCGGCCGCCGATGAGGACAGATGTGACCTGCGGGTTGTGCAGCACCCACGCCAAAGCGAGGGTGACCGCGTTGTGTCCGCTGCGGCGCGCGACGGCCTCCAAACATTCCAGCCGCCGCCAAGCTCTCTTTTGGAAATAAATGTCCTGGTGTCCGGGAATGATGGCGAAGCGTGAGCCGGCTTGCACTCCACCGCGGTGTTTGCCCGTCAGGAATCCCGCCCCCAAAGGACTGTAGGTCACGATAGCAATTCCGTTCGTGGCGCAGACATCGACCAATTCCGGAGTCAGATCGCTAACTGCGAAATTGTGGTTGTGCTGAACAACTTGAAACTGGGCCAGCCCTGCTTCCGTCTGCCGGCGAAGCGCCGCCGAAAGCTGCGCCGCATTGAAATTGCTCGCGCCCAGCGCGCGGATCTTGCCGGACCGCACGAAGCGGTCGAGCATCGTTAGTAACTCCAAGCCTTCAGCGCTCGGGTGCCATTGATGCAGATAAAGCAGGTCGAGTGTATCGACCCCGAGCCTGCACAGGCTTTGCTCCAAGATTGCGGGGAGCGTCGCCGGCTCATATGGCGGCAGCAGCTTGGTGGCGAGGACCACCGACGCCGCACGATGGTCAGCCAGCCAGTTCCCAACAATGCGCTCGGAAACCCCGGCACCGTATGCAGCAGCGGTGTCAAAGAGGGTGACGCCGTGCGCCTGAGCGTAATCCATCATCGCATAGGAGGCCGCCTCGTCGATTTCGCGACCGAACGTCGCACAGCCGAGGCCGATGGCACTAACCGATTTCCCAGCGATAGTAATGCTCATAAAATTTCCCGCCACTGCCGCCGCAGATCGGTCGCCACCGCCACCACATCACTCCAAGTGTCGGGAAAGCCGCTGAGCCGATACGCCGGTGCGGCATGCCCGAGTTCCACCACAACGAGGAGCGGATCGGCTGTGGGACGCGCCTGTTCATGGGCGAAAAGTCCGGCAACATATTTCAACCAGTCGCGGTATTCCGGTGTGCGCCGGCCCGCAGTTGTCAGAGCGGGGAGTTGGCAATGATGGCCGTTGAACGGACGCAAATGAAACTGTGTCGCCGCAGCGAGGAGTGCAGGTGGCTCCCGCAAACGGGGCCACAAATCCGCTGGCGCGAGGTGCCGCACCACCGCGAAGTGCGAATGATCTAGGCAGAGTGGCAGGGTTTCACCCGTAGCGTCGCGATAGGCCCCAGCCAAGGCAAGGGTCGCCTCCGGGGTTTCGGTGAAGGTGTCCCGGTGCGTTTCGATGGCAAACGGCAGCGTGCAGTCGCGGGCCACCGTCCGGACTTTCAGCGCCACTTTCAGCGCCGCCGCGCACGGCGTGTCAAAGTCACAAAGTTGCACATCGATCGCGATCGCGCCCAAATTGCGGGCAGTGGCGAACGTTTCCTGAAACTTGGCGCCGACCCCGATGCTTGTCACCGCCAGGTAGCGCAGCTCACCACGTCCCGCCAGCGCCGGGATGGGAGGGGAAAACACGCCGTCAAAGCCTGCAGACCGAATGGCAGCGAATTTTTTCCCCCATGACCACTCGCGCACACGATCGGGATACTGCCGCAGCGACCAGAGCGAGGCAAAGAGCTGAATCGGCCGCACACCGGTCTTGCGGGAGCCTGCGGCTTTCATCCGCAAACTTTCCCTTTTTCTCTGGTGGCGCGGCACACATCAACTTGCTCTTGTGCGGATTTCATCCCATACGGCGCCACCCGCACGCGCGCCGTTATGGCATGGGACTCCACGCGCTCCACATCGCACTGCTGCGCTGTTACCTCCCTCACCTGGATGCGCACCTCGAGGATGGAAAAGGTGTTGTCGAGAACGGCGATGCTCATGGTTTTCTGCTAGCCACCTTCTTCACGATGTGAAATAGTTATACCGTCAAACAAAATCCCCTGCATGCTCCTCGACCGCCGTAATCATCGGGTGTGGATTTGTTTTTTCGCCTCAACGACTGCCATCCCGCCGTGTAGAACCTGCCCGAGCACTTCCGTCGCCCCATCGTCCAGAACAACCTGCTCGCCCTTCTCCATCTGAAATATGCAAGCTTTCTCGCTCGCGGGTAGCGCTGCTCTTGTCACCGGTTCCTCCCAAGGGATCGGCTTCGCCATCGCGAACAGTCTGCACGCTGCCGGCGCGCAGGTCGTGTTTCACGGCAAGGATTCAGACGTGCCGTCTCTGCCGCCCGGCGCCATCTATCTAGCGGAGGACCTGCTCAATCCCGAGGGATCAGCCCGCTTGGTGCGCGCGGCGTTCCAACAGCGGCCGGAGCTCAACCTGCTCGTATGCAATGCGGGGAGTTTCTTTGACGTGCCCTTTCTTGAGATGCGGCCTGAACTGTGGGAGAAGACGATCAACCTCAACGTGCGAGCCAGCTATTTTGTGGCCCAAACGTTCGCCCGCGAGTTAGTCGCGCGCGAGCGGCCCGGCGCGATCGTCACGACTTGCTCGACCAATGGATTCTACCCCGAGGATGACACTACAGCCTATGACTCATCCAAGGGGGCGTTGGTGATGATGACCCGGACCCTGGCCCATTCGCTCGCCTCACACCATATCCGGGTCAACGGAATCGCCCCAGGCCTCATCCTCACTTCCCTCAACGCCGGCATGCTGGATCCGGCAAAGCGCAGGCTCTATGAGAAAAAAATTCTGCTTGGACGCTTGGGAATGCCCGACGATTGCGCTGGAGCCGTCGTCTTCCTCCTTTCCCCAGCCGCCCGCGACATCACCGGACAAATCATCGTGATCGACGGCGGGTTAACGTTAGGCCAGATCGGCCGGACGTGAACGCAATGCCAAGGTTTGCTATCCCCGTTACACCCGCCGTGCTCGTTAACTATGCAAAGCTCGCGGCTAATTGCTACGACATGCAGGCCGTATGACCCATCTGGCATCAAACCGTAGCCGCAGATCGAGACGACAAAATGGGAGCTATTGCTCGCCGACCGCTCGCGGTCCCGGCTGAGTATCATCCCCATGGGAACGCTGTCCACGCGCTCAGGATTGGCGACCACCTTATTTTACCCGACGAAATTCACCACGACGGTCAACCTCACAGAAGCCGTGGTCGTAACCGAGGCTGGTGAGCCCGTGGATAAGTGGCGCGTCGATGCACGCGATCAGAACCACATAATGTGGCATCTGGCATTGCGGCTGAATTCAACCAGCCACCCCGCTCATGATTGGCATCGGCTATTCCAGATATGCCCTCCCTAAACTACCCAGATCGCACCATGGTTACCACCACGCGGGGGTTCGATTCAGAAATCCGTCGGTGGGGACTTAGTTACAGTCGCTCCACGCCGAAACGCTTTTCGGCATAAATTGCCACCGTAGACGCCTGTGGCTCCACTATGCGGTCGCTGTGAACCATTGCGAGGAGAGCGTCTGGAAGACTATCAAAAATCCCCGCTGCAACTGCGGCAAATGCTGCCGCCCCGAGGCAGGCGCGCTCGTGGCATCTCGGCGCGATGACAGTGGCATTGAGCATGTCAGCGCTGATCTGCAGCCACACGCTGCTCCGCGCACCGCCGCCGGTCGCGATCACCTGGCGCACGGCCCGCTTCCCCTGCACCCGGCGCAGCAGCGCTCGGTGTGTCGCGCTGATCCGCTCCATCAGGCCGCGCATAGTCGCGCCATGCCGCCGGCTCGCGTCCTCCCGGGCCACGGATTCTGGCAACATGCCCGGCGGCAGCAAGGCCGCCAAGTCCACCAACTGGGCTATGCTCAGGTGCGGGGCAGATTGCCGCTGATAATCTTCGAGCTGGTTTGCCCCGGCCGGATCAAAGGCTAGCCGATAGAACCGGCCGTCCACATGCGGGCCATGGTAACAACCCGCCACCGGCTCGACCGTGTCCACCAGCATCAATGCAGCCAAGACGGTGCCCGTGGAGATGCTCGCGTCAGCCAGACGCCCGAGACCAGATCCGATCGCTGCGATGTGGTGGTCCAAGCCGCCCACCGCAAAACACACCCCGGGGGGCAAGCCTAGCAGATCCAGCGCGCGAGGCACGGTTCGGCCGCACGCTGTCCCTGGCCGCAGCGGATGCGATAACATTGTGCGCGGCACACTAAAGAACCCCAGCGCTTCCGGCCACCATTCGCCACCGGCAATCGAATACAACCCCGTGAACGCGGCCGTGCTCGCGTCGCCCGCCAGTTCACCCGTGAGCGAGAAGGTGAAGTAGTCGGAAAGTGTCATTACCCGCTTCGCCCGGCCCCAGACGTCGGGCTGGTATCGCTGAAACCATAGCCACTTGGCTGGTGCGCACTCCGGCGTCAGACCGGCGAAGCCGGTTGCGCGGCAAAACCGCTCCGAGTCACCGAATTTTCTCACCGCCGGCTCCAAGGGATGCGCCCGCCGATCATTCCAGATCACCAGTGGCGACAGTGGATCGCCGTTGCGGTCGACCAGCACAAAGGTGTTTGCCTGCGACGCATACGACAAGCCCACGATATCGCTGACGCTCGCGTCGGCCTGCACGAGTGCGTCGGCCAGGGCCTTCCGCAGCAAGCGCCAGAATTCTTCCACCGCCAGTTCACTCCATCCGGGCTCCGGCGACCGTTTGTCGACCGCCACGCGCCCCAGCCCGCGCAGCGCGCCGTCGGGGTCGAACAATCCCACCTTGAAGTAGGAAGTGCCAAAATCGAGGCCCAGGAGCAGTGCCATGGGACGATAAAGGCTATTCCTCCGTCGCCAGCAAGGCGAGCGTCGCCTCGACCATTCGGCGGCCGTTATCTGGGCTGAACACTGCGTTCGTCGCCTCATACGTGCCGCAAGCCGCCGCCTCGGGCGTGGCGACATAGCCCTGCAGCTCACCGTTCGCCAGCGTGATCACGAAGGTGCGTGGGCTGCCGGCCTTCACTTCGATGGCATACTCCACAAAGAACTCACCGGGCCAGAACACGAATTTCCAAGATCCGAGTTCGATCAGCTGGATCTCCGCCGGCATGCAGCCGCGCACCGCCTCCTCAAGCCGTCCGTCCGCAGCAGCGCGAGCCAGCGCCACCGTTTCCTCCGACCCAAACCAGTCACACTCGGCCGTGCGCACCGCCGTTCGTGGAGCTTGCGCAGCGCGCAGGGCTTCAAATTGCGTTCGGGCGTTGTGGGCCCTAGCCTCGGCTTCAGCCACCGGCGGCAGCGTTCGCACTTGCAGCGCCACAGAAATACTCCGTGAGCGCAGTGTTAGTGCCTGCGTGAAGACGATGCCTGGAATCACTCCCGCGATGGACATCCCAAGCAACTTCCCCAGTCGCCGGGCCTCAGCAAAGGTGTTCTCCCGGGTGACGTGACGCGGGCTTTGATTGCCCGAGGCGCCATTGTGGTAGAGAACGGGACAATTTTTCGGAACCACCCCCTGTGCTCGCAAATACTGCCGCGTAAAATGGGGAAAATCGCCGCTGATCAACGTCGAGTCCTCGTGCAGCACGGTGGGGTGCATCGCGTAGGCCACCATGCAGGCCAAGGGCAGGTGGTCCGCCATAGAACGCACAACCAAGACCGGAACCTCAGGATCCGCCGGACCGGCCGGATCGTGGCGGTTCGTGCCCACGCCCTCGGCTCGGGCGACCGCGATGCCCGCCTCGGCCGGCATGGCGGACCGGACCGCTGCACAACCTGCCTCCACCATGCTGTCGGCCACCCGTTTCAGGTAAATGGGATCGGCTTTCGGCACCACCGGGTCGGCATTGTTGCTCACGCAGTCGGCCATCACCGGCCCCGAATGAGTATGGGTTGCCGTGAGGGCAATCGCACCCATCGGCACCCCGGTCTGGAGGCTGATGCGACGGCGCACCTCGCTGGCGAGCTGCTTACCGACGAAAATCAGGTCGTTCGCGATGAAGAGAACCTTCTCGTCGTGGTGACTCATGAAAAGCGCCACCGATTCCAACCGGTCGTGGATCCCGGTGCTGATGCGCGGCACATGCGGGTAGCCAAAAAGAAACACGTTGTCCTGCGGCGTAAGGTCCGCCGTGGCGGCGCCCGCCCACAGGGTGGCGGCCGCGGGATTGGAAATGGGCTGCATAGGAGAACTTCAAACTGTGAGGTCCGAACGCCGCAAGTAAATGTTATATTTTGTTCTATTTGATATCTATTTGACATCATAAAACATTTCTACGCCAAATCATGGCCGTGAAAAATTTGCCGTCCGCCGCCCGCCAGGCCCAGATCCGCGAACGATTCGCCGCGCGGCCGGGCGTGTCCATCTCAGAGCTGGCACGAGAATTCGACGTCAGCGTGATGACGATTCGCCGGGACCTCACGGCACTAGAAGGCAAGTCGCATATCCAGCGCACTCATGGCGGGGCCGTGCTCACCGAGCGGATGATGCTGGAGTTCGACTATCGTGATCGCCGTGAGCACCACAGGGCAGCCAAGCAGGCCATCGCGCGGGAGGCCCGGAAGATCGTCCTGCCTGGCCAGCGCCTGATCCTCGACACCGGCACCACCACCCTAGAACTCGCCGTCCTGCTAAAGGATGGCGAGGATCTTACTGTCATCACCCCAAGTCTGGCGGTCGCGTCCGAGTTGCAACACTCTCCAGGCGTCGAAGTGATCCTCCTCGGTGGTGTCATCCGCCGGGGCAGCCCCGACCTCACCGGCCCCGCCACTGAGCACTGCCTTGAACAGTTCGCGGCCGACTTCGCCTTCCAGGGTGCCGATGGCATCGGAGCCGACGGCTCCATCTACAACTCCGATCTCCGACTGGCACGCGTCGACAAGCTCATGCGACGCGTCGCGGCCAAGTCCTGCTTGCTGGCCGACAGCACAAAGATCGGCAATACCGCCCTCGCCCGCAACGGCACGCTGGCCGACGTCGCCATCTTCATTACCGACACCGCCGCCCCCACCGCCGCGCTCAAGCGCTTCGCCAAGCTCGGGCCCCAAGTCATCACCGTCACACCCTGATTCCTTTCCCATGAACACATCCGTTCCCAAGTCCTTCTCCACCCTCGACTGGGGTCGCGTCGATCTGCAGCGCGTCCCCCACCTGCCTGTGCCGCCGCCTGGACCGCAATCGAAACACTGGCATGACCGCTGCACAAAGCACTTCAAAGGCCTCAGCAGCCAGGTTAAGCTGTTTCCGGTTTCTTTCGAGTCGGGCGCCGGCTGCGTTCTGCGCGACGTCGACGGCAACGAATACATCGATTTCTCCTCCGGCATCTACGTCACTACGCTCGGCCACTGCCATCCTAAGATCAGCGAGGGTATCGCCAAGGCCGCCTCGCAGCTCATGAACGCCCACGACTTCACTACGCCAGTCAAGACCGAGCTGATGGAAAAGCTCGCTGCCATCCTGCCGGGCGATCTCACCGCGTTCCAACTCTACGACTCCGGCACCGCTGCCGTCGAGGCCGGCATCCGCGTGCTCCGGGCCGCCTCCGGCAAACACGAGACCGTCAGTTGCTTCAATGATTTCCACGGCAAGACCTACGGGGCCGTCTCCCTCGGCCAGATCCGCTCCCAAGTCTACGGCGCCGTCCGCGCCCCCGGCACGCACATGGTGCCGCGCCCCGATCCCTATCATCCTGTTTGGGCCAAGCCAGACGGCTCGATCGACACCGACAAATACATCGAATTTTACGGCCAATATCTCGACAAGGCCACCATCGGCGCCGTCGCCGGTTTCGTGCTCGAGCCCATCCAGGGTTGGGGTGGCTCCGTCATGCCACCTGACGACTTTTTCCCCAAGCTCCGGAAATTCTGCGACGCCCGAAAAATTCTCCTTATGGCCGACGAGGTGCTCACCAGTTGGGGCCGCACCGGCAAGTGGCTGTGCATGGAACACTGGGGAGTAGTGCCCGACGTCGTCACGATGGGCAAGGGCTTCGGCAACGGTTTCCCGGTCACGTGCGTCGCTGTGCGCGCACCGTTTCAAGAGTGTTTCGAGAGCATCTCCGCCTCGAGCAGCTACGGCGGCAACCCCATGGCCTGCGCCGCGGCGCTCATCTCCACCCAGGTCATCGAGGAGGAAAACCTCCTCGAGCATGCCACGCACCTCGGCAACCTCGCCCTCAAGCGCATGCAGCGCATGAAGGAGCAGCACAAGATTGTCGGCGACGTCCGCGCCAAGGGCTGCCTCATGGGCATTGAGCTCGTCAAGGACCGCACGACCAAGGAGCCCTTTGACCAAGCCGGCACGCTGGTCTACCAGAAGGCCTTCCGCAAGGGCCTCGCCTGGATCCCCGCCGGCCATATCCTGCGGATGAGCCCGCCCATCGTCATGGACGAAGCCACTTTGCACAAAGGCCTCGACCTCATCGACGAAGCGATCGGCGAGACCGCAAAGGAACTCGGCTACTGAGCCGCGTCGCCAAACCATCACAGCGACATGAAAACGGTGCGTTTCGGCATTATCGGCCTCGGGTTGATGGGGCGTGAAATTGCGAGCGCGGCGGCGCGCTGGTGCCATCTGGAGGATCTGGATTTCCGCCCGGAAATCACTGCCGTCTGTTCCCGTTCCCTTCCGCCCGGCCGCGTTGACTGGTTCAAGCGCAATTTCCCCAAGATCGATCAGGTCACCAAGGACTACCGCGAATTGATCGCCAGTCCCAACGTGGACGCCGTCTATTGCGCGGTGCCGCACCACCTGCATGCCGAGCTTTATTCGGCGATCATCCGGTCCGGCAAACACCTGCTGGGCGAGAAACCCTTCGGCATCGACCTCGCGGCCAACGCGGCGATTCTGGCCGCCATCCGGGAGCGCCACGACGTGATGGTCCGGTGCTCCTCGGAGTTCCCGTTTTTCCCCGGGGTGCAGCGCCTCTTTCAGCTGGTCGAGTCCGGGGCGTTCGGCCGGCTCATCGAGGTCAACACCGGCTTCCTTCACTCGAGCGACCTCGATCCCAATAAGCCCATAAATTGGAAACGCCAGGTCCGGCAGAATGGCGCCTACGGTGTAATGGGCGATCTCGGCGTGCACGTCTGCCACTTCCCGTTCCGCGCCGGTTGGACCCCGCTCAACGTCCGCGCCGTCCTGTCGAACATCATTGAGCAGCGGCCGGATGGCGGCGGAAACCTGGTGCCCTGCGAGACCTGGGACAACGCCACCCTCCTCTGCGAAACGGCCGACAAGCAGGGAAAGCGATTCCCGTGGACGCTCAAGACCCAACGCATTGCCCCCGGGCAAAAGAACACTTGGTATGTGGAAATCTACGGCACCAACGCGTCGGCGCGGTTCTCCACGAAGAACCCCAAGCGCCTCGAATTGCTGAACTACACTGGCGGCGAACAGGCCTGGCGCGAGATCGACTTGGGCTACACTGGCGCCTTCAAGACGGTCACGGGTGAAATCTTCGAGTTCGGCTTCTCCGACTCCATCCTGCAGATGGTCGCCGCTTTTCTCCACGAGGTCGCCCACGGTCGCCCGCTGCTTCCCGCGGCTGGTTGCGTCACGCCGGAGGAAACGGCGCTTAGTCACCGCCTCTTCACGGCTGCGCTGCGTTCGCAGGCCGCCGCCACCACCGAAGCCGTCTGACTGCCCTCGCCCAACGCCGGCACTCATCGCCGTCCACCCATGAAATCACTCGACGCCAAACTCGCTGACATCCGGGCCAATCCCTCGTCCCGCGCCTTTGTGCTGGCCGACGCCAAGGACGCCGACATGGCATTCGGCGTGCGGGCGCCCGGCCCACGCAGCTACCTGGCCCAGCGGGGCGCACGTCCCGCGCACTTCTCGCCCGAGGTGTGGACGCGCGACGAGTTCGGTTGCCGCAACCTGCCCGAATTTCTCGACATCATCCGCGAGGTCGTGCACCAGGGGATCGTCGATATATTGCTCATGTCGGCCTACGTGAGCGAGCAGCTGAGCATCAAGGAGGGCCTGTTCCGAAATTCGCCCGTGACGCCGGCTGCCCGCGCCAACGACACGACAGACGTGTGGGCGATCCGCCATGGTTGCTACACCCGGGAGCCATCCCAGCCATTCCGCAGCGCCAGCATCGACCACATCCAGTGCGGCCAGATCGAATGCGACCGCACCGGCGCGGAATTTCCCGGCGCCAACCTTGGACTCTACTCGGTCACCTTCGTGAACGAACTCGCGCAGGACCGCGAGGCACTACGCTGGTTCAAGGAGTTTCGCGAGGAGGCCGAACGCAAACGCTTCCGCTACTTCCTCGAAGTGTTCGACCCCAACGTCGACAGCGGCATCCCACCCGAGAAGCTCGGCGAGTTCATCAACGATAACATCCTCCGCGTGCTGGCCGGCGTGCCCGAGGCCGGCCGGCCGCTCTTCCTGAAGATCGTCTACCACGGGCCTAAGGCGATGGAGGAACTCGCGCAATACGACCCGAACCTGGTCGTGGGTGTCCTCGGCGGGGGCGCGGGCACGACCTACGACGCGTTCAAGCTCATTCACGACGCCCAGAAATACGGCGCCCGCGTAGCACTCTTTGGCCGCAAGATCAACCAGGCCGAACACCAACTTGCTTTCATCGAAATGCTGCGCCGCATCACTGACGGCCAGATCACTCCCGAGGAGGCCGTCCGCGCCTACCACGGCACGCTCGAGGCCAAACGCATCAAGCCCCACCGCCCCCTCGACCAGGACCTCCTGCTCACCGACCAGAGCATGAGCTACAGTGGCGGCGCCTCGCTCCGCACGACGGTCGAAGTGCGCAACAACCCGCTGGCCGCGGCCTCGCGGTCCGTTGGCACCGACGCGGCCGGCTGGCCCATTCAGGCCGACGGCTCGCCCGATTTCGCCAAAATGACTTCCACCCAGCGCCACGCCTACCACCGTGCACGGCTCGCGCGGCAGTTCAGCTAACCCATTCACCCGCTCCGGCCCCGTTACCCCATGTCGCCCCTGCTCATCCGCAACGTCCGCCTCGTCACGCCCGGCCTCGGGATTCAGCCAGGTGACCTGCTAGTGCGCGACGGACACATCGTCGCGGCCGGTGCCATTCCTCCCTCGGCCGATTCCCACGGTGCACAACTGATCGAAGGGGGCGGGCGCCTTTTGACGCCAGGACTCATCGACGTTCACACCCATGGCGTGATGCACGACCTCTACGAATCGGGCCCCGACGGTCTGCGCAACGCCGCTCACTCCCTCGGGCGCTTTGGCGTGACGACCGTGCTGCCCACCATCGTGCCGCAGATTCGCGACGGCTGGCTTGAACGGCTCAGTGAACTCGCCGCAGCGATTCCATCCGCACGAGGTGTCAACATTCCCGGCCTGCACATCGAGGGACCGTTCATGACCCTGGGTGGCGCAGCCTGCCCGACGCTGCCGGGCGACGTCGGCCTGCTGGAGCAGATTCTGTCTGCCTGCGCCGGACGCCTAGCCGTGATGTCGGTGAGCCCCGATGCACCCAACATCGTGCCGGTCATCCGCCGGCTGCGACAGGAGAAAGTTACCGTCTTCCTGACCCACACGCGGGCGAACGTTGAGCAGACCGAGGCGGCGCTCGATGCCGGCGCCGTGCACGCCACACACTTCTATGACGTGTTCTATGCGCCCCCCGAGACCGATCCCGGCGTGCGGCCCGTCGGAGCCGTGGAAGCCATCCTTGCCGACCCGCGCGCCTCGGTGGATTTTATCGCCGACGGCGTGCATGTGCATCCGGCCGCGATTCGCGCCGCCATAGCTGCAAAGACCTGGACGGGGGTCATTCTGATCACCGACTCCAACATCGGTGCCGGCCTGCCCGCCGGGGTCTACGACACGCCTTGGGGGTTTCGCATCAAAGTGTCTCCGCATGAAGCTGCCCGCCACGAGACCAAGAATTTCCTCGCCGGCAGCGCGCTCACCATGGACCGCGGCATGGCGAACCTTCTGCGCTGGCTCAATCTGCCGCCCGCGCAGGTCTGGGCCATGGGCACGCTCAATCCCGCGCGCCTCCTCGGCCTCGACCGCCGGGGCCGCCTTGAGCCCGGCGCCGCCGCCGACCTCGTGCTCTGGGATGAGAACCTCACCGCCGTTCGCACTTGGGTCAGCGGACACTCTGTCTATGAAAAATAAATCAGGCAAGTTCACGTTCGCTCCGGCGGACTTCATTCCCTTCCGCGACATGAAGGCGATCGCCCGTGTCCGCCAAATCAAGCGCGAGGACATTACAAAGCATCGCAACCCCGACTTCCGCATCACAGTCGTGCCCGACGCCGAGGTCGAGTTCCTCTGGATCACGGACATGTTCTTCCGGATCAAGGAGGCCATGGAGGCTGGCCAGTCGCTCGTAATGATCATGCCAAACCCCTGGCCGGGCTATGCGAAGCTCGCGCGGATGCTCATCCTCGTTGAATTGAATCCACGTTACATTGCCCCGTTCGTAGTGAGGTACGGGGTGAAACGGGCGCCACAGCATGCGAAAGGCAGGGTGTCTCCATGAGGCCGTCCACACGGGAAATTATTCAGGCGGCGCTTCGGGGAGACGAGACGGTTCCGGTCAAAGTCGCTGAAGCAATCTTGGGTCTGCTCGATGGCAGGGTGCCCTCCGATTTACAGGGGCCGTTGCTCTTGAACATGAAGGATGCCGCCCGCCTATTGGGTGTAGGCAAGACGTGGTTTTGGGAGCAGGTCACGGCCGATCGCACGCGGCTCCCGAAATTCATCCAGCCCGTGGAAATTAATCCCGGGGACTACCGTTACCGGCGGCAAGACATCGAGGCCTTCGCCTCGCGGCTTTCAACCTACGCGCCGAAGCGCCGGAAACAAAAAGTTAAGAGAAAAAATGGCGTTGGAAATTAAATGGGGACGAAATCCCAAATGGTCTGGACGGCTGGTACGCGATGGCAAAAAGATCCGCGTGCTGCTGGATGTGCCTGTGGAGGGAAGTCCACCGCCCGGGCGCAAGCTGAAGGCCCGAGGCGACGAGGTATTTGAGCGGTCACGCTTGAAGGCCGAACTTGAATTCGAGCGCAAGATCAAGGAGTTCGAGCGCGGTCACGAAGGTGATCGACGAGCAGAACTCCCTCCGGCGCGCTCAACCAAGCCGACGCCTGGCGTTGAGTTGGACAAAATGTATGAGCGATTTGAGTCCTTGCCCCGCAAGCGTACGATAACGCAAAGCAGTCTCGACCAGGCCAAGACACTCCTCGGGAGCTTCGTAGCGTTCGTCCGGGAAAAGCGCCCGAAGGCCAAGTGGATGCGCGATGTCGACGTGGACTTGGCTGAGGGGTTCATGGCCCATGATGCGGAAAGGGGTATCACCCCGAAGACCTACAACACCCACTTGGTCTTTATGAGGAGCCTCTTTGGACGGCTCAAGGGCCGGACCGGCATGACCGAAAACCCGTTCGAGGGAATTCCCCTTCGCGATAACAAGGAAATGGGGCGGACGCCATTTACGCTTGATGAGTTGGAAGCGATCCTGGTCGCAGCCCGGAAACCCGATCACGAGTTTCTCCGCCCGGTGATCATTGCTGGCATTTGCACGGCGATGCGGCGGGGTGATTGCTGCACCCTAAAATGGGATGACGTCGATTTGGAGGCCGGATTTATCGAGGTCACTACCTCCAAGACGGGCAGCAAGGTTACCATTCCGCTTTTCCCGCTGTTGGCCGAGGAAATCAGACGCTTCCTGCCACCGAAATCTGAATACGTCTTTCCGGAGCAATCGATGATGTACCGGAGCAATCCGCACGGCATCTCCCATCGCGTTAAGCAGGTCTTGAAGGATGCGGGGTTTTTTAATGCTCCGGCGCCAGGCATCGTCGGGCACCGCGGCAGTTTGACTGCCAAACGGACCGTAGGCCTGAGGGCCGCATCCATTCGCGGCTTTCATTCCTTCCGGGTTACCTGGGCAACCTTGGCCCTGGTGGCCGGGGTGCCGGTTGAACTCGTGCGGAAGGTAACGGGTCATCAAAGCGTGAGCATCCTGCTCAACCACTATTTCAAGCCGGACCGGGATGACCTCCGCCGGGTTTTGCAGGAGAAGATGCCAAAGATGTTTTCAGTTGGACGGGCGAAACTCGCGGCGGTCGATCCGATCAAGTGTGCGCTCGTTGATCGGCTGAAAGCAATGTCCGCAGAGAATTGGACGGCGATCAGAGACGAACTCCTCGCGGAGATCGAGGGCCACGCGGCCGCAAAGGCCGCCGAAATTATTTTGCTAAAATAGTGCCCGCGCGTGAGCGCGAGGGGCGAGCTGGGGGCGATTTGGGGGCTTTTTGGGGGCGATTTCGCCCATATTCGCTCCCGTTCGCCGGTGTTCGCGAAAGAATTTTCAACACGCGGTGACAAAAACAAAACTCCTCACAACCAAGGGATTGTGAGGAGTTAAATTGGGTGCAGGGGCTGGATTTGAACCAGCGACCTTCAGGTTATGAGCCTGACGAGCTACCAGGCTGCTCCACCCTGCAACGAATGGGACGCGCAAAGTCCCGCCCACCGGCGCTCCTGTCAACGCCTTTTTCCTGACTCTCGCACTTCGCGCTTGCCTCCCCAGCTGGC
>CAIMFY010000047.1 GCA_903840415.1 uncultured Opitutia bacterium
ACTTGAGCGTTTCGCCTCGGGCGTAGAGCGCGGTGAAGAGCAGGCGTTCGAGTCGCGAGAACAGCGCGGCGCATTGCTCCAACGCCGGGTAATTATCCGGCGTCGTCAGCTTTGCTTCCACGGTGATCGTCATAGTGTTCATTTGAACACTCGTAGACTTAAACGCCAGCTGTTTCCTCCGCGCTCAAGAGCGAATATTCACGTTAAACGCCTACCAAAGCCCATAAAATCGGCAACTGTTGGCAACCCGGCAAAAGCTGAAACTGCGTTCGAACCGCGCCAGCCGGTTCAGCTCAACTCGCTGCTGCCACCGTCTGCGCAAAGCTGAGCAACCGGCCCGTCGCGGCATCGAGCCGCACGAACATCCCCGCGACCGAGACCGCGATGAGCACGCCATCGACCTCGTCAACGATTCCGGCGCACGGATCGTCCGGGCGCGGCCACTCCGCCATCCATTGCAGGCGATGCGCGCCATCGAGGCAGTAGAGGTTAGCCAGTCCGGGCAATAATCCATACGGATGCTCGCGCACGTAGGTGCAGAGCGGTCCGCGACGAAACTCGACGACCGCAGTGGCAAGCGGCACATGCCACACCGCACGCCCACCAGCCCGGCCGAGTTGACACAAGGCACCGTCGATCACGGCATGGGCGTGGGATGGGGTAGTCACAGGCTGGAGTGTGTTATCCCAATGGTTCGCAACGCGGTCTGCCACCTTTTTCTTCGCCGACTGGTTGCATCAGTCCGCTCGGGCGATCCGGGGACAAAGGCTCGATCACTTCTCCTTCATCACGTAAACTCCATCCCAGTTTTCCGGCGGCGGCTCCTGTTTGTAGTGCTCCGTGATGCCGAGATAGACGAGTGACGGATTACTCACGACGCCCGGCGTCTGGCCCGGAAGATTTGACTCCACCACGCTACTTCGGGCGAAAAGTCCCCGCGCTCCGTCCCAGTCCCGCGCATAATATTTCGCCAGTCCTCCGGCGAAAATCTCGGCGCATTCACGCATCTGGTGCGAGACGGTTTCCTTCAACCCGACGATCTCGAAAATCGGGACGGCGAGCGTGCGGCCTTTCACCACAATCCGACCCAGCGGGCGAAAAACCACGCGGTCGCCGCCGTGTTGGTCACACGCGAGTTTCGTCGCCTCCGTGCACATCGTGTAGACGCCCCATTGCTTGGCGCCCGACTCCATGCGTGCCGCGAGGTTCACGTTGTCGCCCATCATCGTGTAGTTAAAACGCGTCCGGCTCCCCATGTTACCGATCATGCAGATGCCGGTGTTGAGACCCACGCGCGTCTGCATCTTCCAAACGATCTCCGGCCATTTGCTGCCTTCGGCCTGCCATTTTTTGCGCAATTCGCCGAGCTGGTGATGGACGAGTTGCGTCGCCACACAGGCACGAAACGCGTGGTCGGGCAGCGGAATCGGCGCGCCAAACATTGCCACCACGGCGTCGCCAATATATTTGTCGAGCGTGCCGCCTTGCGACTGCACGATGTCGGTGCAGGCGGTGAGATACTCGTTCATCAGCTCGACCAGCGGGCCGGAGCCGAGTTTTTCCGAAAACGTGGAGAACGACTGGATGTCGGAGAAGTAAGCCGTGATTTCGGCATCGTGGCCGCCGAGTTGCGGATCGTCTTCCGCCTCCACCATGCGATCGACCAGATCCGGCGAGACGTAGGCGCCGAACATGCCCTTGATGCGACCCTTCGCCTTTTCCTCGTCAACGAGCTGCCAGATGATCGCCCCGAAGCTGGTGGTAAACGCTGCTCCCAGCGGCGCCGCCATCGGCAGCACGAATTGGGAATGCGCGAACAAGTAAAAGGAAACGTAAGTGTAGCCCGCGAGCGCGATCAGCGCCACGACCTTCGCGAGCAACCCGCGAACGCCGCCGGCTACCGCAAGTGCGCTCACGATTATGGTAAGCCCCAACGCCGCCAGCCACATCACCCATTCCGGAGTCCGCACGAGAAACTTTTCCGCGACGATCGTCTTCACGAGATTTCCGTGCAGCCCCACCTTTGGCACCGGCGAGGAGTCGAGCGGCGTGGGCGCCAGATCCTGCAGCAGGCTGTCAGTCGGGCCGACGAGCACAATGGCGTCCTTGAATTCCGCGAAAAACTTTTCGGCCGCAGCGTGCTGGTCCGGCTTGTCGGAATTGTAGTCCTCGATCGCCGAGATGACATCGGCCAAACTGTGGCGCGGATTAAACCGCGAGTCATCCCACCGGGAAAACCAGTTAGCCTCGATCAACTGGCCCTCGCGGAGCGGGATCGTCAGCAACGTGGCACCACCCGGCTGCACGAGGTCCAGATGGTCGCTGCCAATACGCACCGCGCTCTCGTCCAAGCCGAAATACTGCAACACGAGCTGGAGCGACAGATGATAGAGCGTCGGCACTTTTGTATGCACAAAGAGCGGCACCCAACGCGGCACGGCGTCGCCGCTGTATTCCACATCGACATCGATCAAGCCGACCCGCGCGGCGGCGGCGCCGTTGGGTCCGAGGGTGAAACCATTTTCGGGCATTTCCGGCACATCGTTCTTGGTCCGATCCACCCAACCCTTGCGCAAGAGCGGCATTTGCCGGTTGATGTCCTCAGCCTGAATCACGCCCGAGCCGGCGGTATATTGCGCCGCCAGCACCATGCGGTTCGGGTGATCGAGGATGACCCGGCGGAGTTCGGCGTTGCTTTTGCGAACCCTTTTCTCGTCAACGAGCCCCGAGCGATTGATGGGCGACAGCACGAAGTCAAAAGCAATGGACTTCGCCTGGCCCACCTCGAAGAGGGCTTCGGCGACGTTCGCGTAGAGTGCGCGGCTCCACGGACGTTCGCCCATGAGTTCGACGGCGCGGGTATCGACATCGACGTAGACGAGTTTCACCGGCGCTTCGATTTGGCCCCGATAGCGAAACCGAAGATCGAGCAGTCGGTTCTCCAAAAATTGAAGATATCCGAAATGCCCGAGCACGCACCAGAGGGCCGGGATCGGCAAAAGCAGCAGCCAGCGGAGGTAAGACAGCGACTTCGCCTTGGTCGGGGCCATCGCGCGCTAGCTAAGCGACCGCTGGTCGCGAACGGAAGCAGATTTCCCCAACCAGAAAAACGATGAGCCCGGCTTCGCGCGGGAAACCGGCCTCGGAAAAAATCTGACGCGCTTTAACCGGACTTGCCGTCGCCGGATGTCACGCGCGCTGCCGGGGGGGCGGCGGCGGGCGGCAGAGTGCTGCCAAGGGTTGAGGCGGGTGTGCTGGTGACGGAACCGGAACTGCCGGTTGAACCGGTGCCACTTGAACTGGAGTTGGTGCCCGTGCCGCTCGTCGAGGAGGAACTACTTCCAGAACCTGATCCGCTACTCGACGTAGAGCTTGAACTGCTACTCGTGCTAGAACTGGAACTAGTGCCTGTAGTGTCACCGCTGGTGGTCGTCGAAGTGCCGCCAGAACTGGTGGAACTGGTGCTGCTACTATCCCCGCTGGTGCCACTACCCGAACTAGAACTTGATCCGGAGCCGCCGCTCGGGGCCGGCGTTGTCGGTGCCGTCGGAGTAAAGGTGACCGCCGCTGCCGTCGTGGCAATCGAAACGGCTTGCTGGGTGACGGCCTGCAGGGTTGCAGCGCTGATGTTCGTGGTATTCGTCACAACCACGGGTGCGGTAACTGTTGTCACGTTGGTGGTGGGATTCACGGTAACAGAGACGGTGATGACTACTTCCTTGCCCCCCGTAACGGCAACTCCGCCAGTGCCACCACTGCTGCTTGAGCCCGTGCCTGACGGGCTCACGGTGCTAGTTGTGCCGGACGTGCCACCACCAGTGCCTGTCGAAGTGGTAGTGGAACCGCTCCCAGTGCCAGATGTGCCGGTCGTTCCTGTCGTTCCGGTCGTGCCTGTGGTTCCGGTGGCGCCGGCGGTGGTCGTGCTTCCTGTGCCAGTGCCACCGCTTGTCCCAGTGCCTGAACCGGAGTTCGTATCGGCTGGTGTCCCAGTGCTAGTCCCCGTGCCAGTTCCGCTGGCCGTGCCGGTGCCAGTTCCGCTGGCCGTGCCGGTGCCAGTTCCGCTGGCCGTGCCGGTGCCGGTGCCGGTGGTGGTGGTGGTGGTGGTGGTGGTGGTGGTGGTGCCACCATTCGCACCGGGTTGCTGGAAGTTGACGTTGCCCTCAACCGTGCTGAGCGAAAAAAACGCGAGGCCAGTGCCGTTCGGCCGAAACACGATCCGGAAAGTAGTGCCGCGAATACCGGCGGCGCCAACCGGAGTGTCCACGGTAAAAGTTGAGCCTTTGTCGTGCTTGAGGTGCTTGACGTTGCCGACGAGTTCACCGTGCGTGAGACGCAGCTTGGTTTTTGAGATCGTCGGCTCCGCATCGAGGTCAGCCACCTTGATCGCCGCCGAAAACGGATCCTGCAGAAACTCGTCGATCACGAGCTGCGTCCCCGAGCCCAGCTGGGTCGTCGCACCATTGGAAAAGACCAGCACCACACTCGAATCGGGGCCGGTGTCGACCGTCGCGTGCTCCGGGACCGCGTCGTTGTTATTCAATTTAACAGCAGCTCCCCCGCCCACCGTCATGTTGACGGAGCCGGTAACCTTGGCTGCGACAATCTGACCAGGCGGCAGAACCGCGGGTGCGCCTGGCGTCTGCGCGCGGATCGGCAAGATCGCCCCAAGGGCGAAAACAACCAACCCCAGCAAGAGTCTTTTGTGCATGGAAATATTGTCTTTACGGCGCTTTCGCACTAATCGCCAAATGCTGGCGCAAAGCTAGCCCCGGCCCGTTTTCTGGGTCAAGACGCAAACAAAAATTGACCGCCGCGTCAGCCAAATCGCGTTGGTGCGGATTCAGACTCAGATGATAACCGTAATAATACCACGCGAGCGCCGTCTGCGGTGTCAGCTCGAGGGAATACGCAAAATCTTCTCCTGCTTCCAGCCAGCGATTCTGCATGTCGCGAGCCACCCCGCGCCGAATCCAGAATTCACCCGCAACGGTCGATAGCGCCAGAGCTCGATTCGCCGCGGCCTCGGAGCGCTTGCCAAGGGGCATCGTTTCGCGTGGCTCAACGTGCGCCCACAGCGAATCGGCGTAGGCAGCATCGGCCCACGCTTGAGCGTTGGACGAATCGAGTGCGACCGCTGCAGCCAAGTCTGCCCGCACGCGAATCAAGGCCGTCCGATACGCTTCCGGACTGGCCGGTGCGTTGGCCAGTCGATCGATCGTTTGGCGAGAACGGTAGCGCAGGGCTTCGGTGCGGAAGTGCGGGACCACAAAGCTCACCGCAAAGACCAAGACCGCCGCTACTCCAATCACCGCGAACACCCGCACTAAAAATGCACCCTGCGCCGCAGGAAACCGATGAGACCATGAGCGTTGAACAACGAGTGCGGCGAGCGTCCCGAATACCATCGCGAGCGCAGGAATCTTAAAATGAAAATCTACGAACAGTTGCAATCCAAACGCCGCCAACCCGACGATCAAGGCCGCCCGCGTTGCCGGCGCATCGAGCCAGTCGCCCTCGTCATTGATCGGTGTCCGGCGGTGGCGCACACACTGCCAAATTATGCCCGCGACCGCTCCGAAAAACAGGACGAAGCCGATGGCACCATAGTCACTGAGCGTGTTAAGGTAGTCGTTGTGCGCCCATTGGGGCTCGTTGACGAATTGCTCGGGGCGATATTTTTCAAAGAGCACATTGTAGCTGCCCGCACCGCTGCCGACCGCCGGCTGCTCGCGCCAGAGCCGCCACGCTGCACGCCACATAATGGGCCGGGTGATTTCGCCAGAATCCCGCGCGAATATGATCAAGCGGTCGCGGACACTAGCCGACGCAACGAAAAGCCCCGCGACCAACGCTACCATTAAAGCCAGCACCGCCATCGCGGCGCCGATTCGCTGGCGCCAACTCCACCGCGACGACGCCAGCGGCCACGCGATCAATGCAAGCGCCAGCCCAAGCCACGCCCCGCGACTAATCGTGAGCACGAGACCAAATCCGAGAAACGCGCCGAGCGCTCCCCACACCAGTCGCGTCGCCGTCGATGCACCGGCCCGCAACGCCAATGCCCCCGACACCGGAATGAGCAGCAGCAGCAGCGCGGCGAGACTGTTGGGAATTCCGAAACAACCGCTCGCCCGCGAGAGAAATTGATCGACCTGCAACCGGCCCAGCATCAGCCAGTCGGGTCGCACGAAATGTTGGTAACAAGCTAGCGCCACCGCCACCACTCCCAGCCCGATCTGCACCACGAACAGCGCGCGCCGCGGAGCCGACGAGCGCACCCCGTTCAGCACGACCCAAAACACCGTCACGAGCTGCGCCCACCCCATCCAATCGCGCCAACCGAGCCACCGCACCGGCGTGATCCAGTGGGCGTTGGCGGCGGCGTAGATCAGAAACGGCAGCAGCCACCAACCGGCCGGATGCGCCCGTGGCGTTGCCGCAAACGCATTCGACAACAAGTGCACCGCGACGAGCGCACAGGTGAGTGCTCCAGTGACGACCATCGTTTCCGGCCGGTAGCCACCGAGGCAAAGCGTCGTCCACGTCAGGTTCACCGCGAGCAAGGTCGTCTGCATCCATTCCCAAGCGGAAACGCGATTCGTGGACAGCGAGGTGGACATGCGGTGCGCCCGACGTTGCCGCCATGACGCTCGCGCTCCGAGCACAAAAAAAGCGCCAGCCCGGAGGCTGGCGCTTTTGAAACCGAATGGACGATTATTTGGTCGGCACCGTCTGGATCGTCTTGAGGATCCGGCCGGCGACCAGATATGGGTCGGCGGCGGAGTTCGGTCGACGATCTTCGAGGTAGCCCTTGTAGTCGTTGTTGACGAAGCTGTGCGGAATGCGCACCGAGGCGCCGCGATCGGCGAGTCCGTAGGAGAACTTGTCGATCGACTGCGTCTCGTGCAGGCCGGTGAGACGGAGGTGATTTTCCGGGCCATAGACGGCGATGTGCTCGTCGCGGTGCTTGTTGAAGGCAGCCATGAGTTTTTCGAAGTAAGCTTTGCCGCCTTTTTCGCGCATGAACTTCGTCGAGAAGTTTGAGTGCATGCCGGAGCCGTTCCAGTCGAGCGGGGCGTTAAACGGCCCGAGCACCGGCTTGCAGCGCCATTCGATGTCGATGCAATATTTTTCGCAAAGGCGCGCCATGATGTAGCGGGCCACCCACATCTGATCGGCGGCACTCTTGGAGCCCTTGCCGAAAATCTGAAATTCCCACTGGCCCTTCGCCACCTCGGCGTTGATGCCTTCGATGTTGATGCCGGCATCAAGGCAGAGGTCGATGTGCTGCTCCACGATTTCGCGGGCGAAGTTGCCAACATTCTTGTAGCCGACACCGGTGTAGTATGGGCCCTGCGGCGAAGGGAAACCACCCGTCGGGAAGCCGAGCGGCGCGCCGTCTTTGTAGAAGAAATATTCCTGCTCGAAGCCGAACCACGTGTCGGGATCGTCGGGAATGGTCGCGCGCGAGTTCGACGGATGCGCCTCGCCGGTGTGCAAGAAAGTTTCGCACATCACGAGGACGCCATTTTTGCGGGTCGAGTCAGGGAAAACTGCAACCGGCTTGAGCACCACGTCGGAGCTCTTGCCTTCCGCCTGCTGGGTCGAGCTGCCGTCGAAGCCCCAGACCGGGAGCTCGTCGAGCTTCGGGAACTTGGCGAATTCCTTGATTTGCGTCTTGCTGCGCAGGCTCGCCAGCGGGGTGTAGCCGTCGAGCCAGATGTATTCCAGTTTGTATTTGGCCATGATGAAGTCGGTTTTGTAACCGGGATTTGAGCGCTGATTTATGCTGTGAACGTGAACGCTTGCCCGGCGGAACAGCCGCCAGGAAAGCGATCAGTAATCAGCACGCCATGTGCCAGTGGCAATCAGAAGTTTGCTTCATGACAAATTTTCTGCCCCGGCCGGTCTTTCCGGGAGCCGCCGGGGCTCAGCGAGGTCGCGCTTGCCTCCTGCGCCGACAATTCGGACTCTGGTTTCCTCCTATGCACGAGATGAAAGACACCGCCCGCGCCCTCGTGCGCATCGGCTACGATGGGCGCGTGCACAAGACGTTCCGCGGCCATCTCGCGCTCGAACGTTTCACCCACGAAGTCCGCGTGTTGCGCCACCTTGAGGCGCGCGACTGCGCCTTCGTCCCACGCCTGTTGGAGGTCGATCCCGATACCCTGAATATCATCACCACCAACTGCGGCACGCGCGTCGATCAGCTCAATGCCGAGCGTCAGTCCGAGCTGTTTGCCGAACTGGAGCAGTTCGGCGTGCGCCACGAGGATCAGGATATTCGCAACATCACCTATCGCCGGAACGATGGCCGGTTTTGCGTCATCGATTTCGAATTCGCCACGTTGCTCGACGGAGGCGACGGCCAGCCCGTCTCGCTCAAACCCTCCGGCTAACCATGTCCGCTGCTCCCAAAAATCCGCCGCCCATCGAACTCGCTCCGCTCATCCGGTGGTCCGGCATGACGCATGTGGGCCGCGTGCGCCCCAACAACGAGGACGTGTTTCTCGCGCTCACGTTTGACGAGCGCGAGGTGCGTTTCCTCGGCAAAACCGGCGAAGCGTCGCTCGCCAACGCCGATTTCATCTTCGCCGTGAGCGACGGCATGGGCGGCGCGAAATCAGGCGAGTTTGCCAGTCGCTTCGCCGTCGATCGCATCACCCGGCTCCTGCCGCGGCGCTTCCGCATCGCACCAGCCCAGATGGCGGAACGCTTCACTTCGATTCTGGCCGAGCTGTTCGCCGCGATTCACTCCGACCTCCTGAAACTCGGATTCTCCTACGAAGAATGCTCCGGCATGGGTGCGACCCTCACGCTCGTCTGGCTGACCCCCGGCCGACTCTACTTCGCCCATATCGGCGACAGCCGCCTCTATCACGTTCCGCACGACGGCGGTCTCACGCAACTCACCCACGACCACACTCACGTTGGTTGGCTGCGTCGTCAGGGCAAACTCAATGAACGCGAAGTGCGCACCCATCCGATGCGCAACGCCCTCCACCAATCGCTCGGCGCCGGCCACCAATTCGTCGAACCCCAGGTCGACTTCGTCGAGTTCCATTCCGGTGATCGGTTCGTGCTTTGCTCCGATGGCGTGACCGATGGCCTCTGGGATCGACAACTCGAGGAACTCGTCCGCACCCCGACCACCGAACGCCACTCCCAACCTGCCGCGCAACGCCTCGTCGAAGAAGCCGTCGCCAATTCCGGTCGCGACAACGCCACCGCCCTGGTGGTCGAGGTCCTTTCGCCCGCCGCGGCCCCCGCACCGTGAAGACCGCCGAAAAATTGATCTTCGTCTACGGTACGCTGAAGCGCGGCTGCTCAAATCATCATTTTCTCGCGGAACAGCGCTTCGTCGGCGAAGCGCGCACCGCTCCCGGTTTCCGCCTCTACGAGTTGGGCGGCTACCCCGGCATGGTGGCCAAGACTGACGATCCCGACGGCGTGACGGGCGAAATCTGGGCCGTCGATCCCGCCGCGCTCGTGCGGCTCGATGCCCTCGAAGGCCTGAGCGAAGGCGTTTATCGCCGGGAACTCGTGCCGCTGCTCGCGCCATTCGCCGACCAACGCATCGAGGGCTATTTCTACAATCGCAGCGTAGAACACCGCCGCGATCTCGGCGGCGAGTGGCGCGGGTAATCGCGCACCTATTCCTCCAACGCCCGCTGCGGCACGCGCACCACGCGCACGAATTTCACCCGGAAAAGATCGTCGAGCGCCTCGCGCACCGTCGGGGACAAGCGCTGCACCATTTCCTCGAGCGGCGGCAGATTTTTCGGTGCGCTCTCCTCGGCCGCGTCGGTCGCCGTTTTCACCACCGACGGTTCGCCGCGTTCGCGCAACTCGGCCGCCATCGCCGACTCCGCCGATTCATCGGGCCACGCGTTGGGCGCACCCTCGCTTTCCTCCTGTAGCGTCGGTCTGTTACCGCCGTTTTCAGTCGGTGCGACATCCTTTCGGCGGTCATGGACCGCCGCTACAACTTCGCCCGAGATCATCTTTTCTTGGTGCAACTCCACCCGGCTCGCCAGTCGGGCCTCCAGCCGATCAATCAGGCCTTTTTTTTTTCGCTATCGGCGGCACCAGCGGCGGCGGGAGCAGCATCTTCGGCAAGCGCGGCGAGTTCCTTGATCAACGAATCGATGGCGCGCGCGCGGCTCGCCTCGACGGCCTTGAGCAGCGTGACCTCAAAATTGATTTTCTCCGCTAGTCCGAGTTTCACGCTCCCCTCGCCCTCGCGCAGACCGTCGAGCAACCGCGTAATTTGCTCAGTCGTCATCGACGCCCCGCCGAGCGCGTCGCTCTTGCCACCCTTGGCGATAGCATCGAGGAGCGCCGTGCGAACGAGCCCCTGCAAGTCGATCAGCAACCGCACGAGATCGCGGCCGCTGGAATCGCAATCATCCACGATGGCGACGATCTTCTGGTGGTCGCCGGTCGCGAGCGCGGCTGCGAGCGCGGCAATTTTGTCCGCCGCGACGAGGCCGTAAACATCCAGCACGTCCGGCTCGGCAATCTCCGCGCCGCAAAACGAAATCATCTGATCGAGGATCGACTGCGCGTCGCGCATGCCGCCATCGGCGAGCCGGGCGATGCACTCCAGCGCGGTGTCGGTGATTTTGATTTTCTCCGCCGCCGCGATTTTTTTCAGGTGCGCGGCGATCAGCTCGGCGGAAATCGGCTTGAGGTCGAAGCGCTGGCAACGGGAGATGATCGTCGGCAGCACTTTTTGCGGATCGGTCGTCGCGAAGACGAACTTCACGTGCGCCGGCGGCTCCTCGAGCGTCTTGAGCAGCGCGTTGAACGCCTGCGCCGAAAGCATGTGCACCTCGTCGATGATGTAGACTTTGAATTTTCCCTGCGCCGGCGCGTAACGCACGGTGTCGCGCAGGTCGCGCACCTGATCGACGCCGTTGTTCGAGGCGCCATCGATTTCGATCACATCGAGATGCGAACCCTCGGCGATCGCGAGGCACGCCGGATCGTTTACATCGAAGTCCGCGTTCGGGCCGCCGGTGCAGTTGAGCGCCTTCGCGAAAAGCCGGGCGAGCGAGGTCTTGCCCGTGCCACGCGGCCCGACGAACAGATAGGCGTGCGCGATGCGCCCCCGCGTGACGGCGTTTTTCAGCGTGCGCACGACGTGGTCCTGGCCGACGACGTCGTCAAACGTCTGCGACCGCCACTTGCGCGCGATGACTTGGTAGGCAACAGCCATTAGGTGAGAGCCTGCTTGCAGGCGAGGGAAACTCAGCGCAATCGCCGAATCGCTGGCAAGCAAAGCTTCGAGATGCGCGCGACGCGTTATTGGCCCGGTTGCTTTGTGCACTGCGGCTGCGCGCCCGCGGGCAGCGGCGGGATCGCACCCTCGCCGGCCGGCGGCAGCGTGCCGTTCAACTCTTGCCGCCAGTGCGCGACATCGCCGCCGGGGCAATAGACATAGATCATGTGCATCGGCTCGTCGCCAGTGTTGGTGAGTTGGTGAAAAAGCGTCGGCGGCATGAACACCGCCTGCCCCGCCTTAATCGGACTGCGCTCCGTGCCGACGCAGATTTCCCCTTCGCCCTGCACGATAAAGTAAACCTCCTCCTGTTCCTGATTGTGCCACGGCACCTGACCGCCGTGCGGTTCGAGGACGGAGTAGCCCATCGAAAAACCCTTCGCGGGGATCGGCTGGCCGAGTTGGCCGACGAGCCCGCGGCCCCAACGACGCGCGGGAAAAGTGCCTCCGGGAATCTTGGCGAGATCGGCGATGATCATAGGGCGCGAGTTGTTGGCGAGCACAGCGGTCGGCGCGATCTTTTTCTCGGTCAAAACGCCAGCCCTGCGCGAATGAGCAGCGCATTCGGATCGGGGTCGCGGCCCATGAACGCACGGAACAGCTCGGCAGGCTCGGCCGAGTTTCCCTTGCTCAGAATCGTTGCGATAAATTCGGCTCCGACTCCGGCGTCAAAAATTCCCTCGCGCTTGAAACGCGTGAACGCGTCCGCATCGAGCACTTCCGCCCATTTGTAGGAATAGTAGCCGGCGGCATATCCGACCGGATCGGAAAAGATGTGCGTGAACCGTTTCACGGCCGTCGGCATTGGCGGCTCGGTCGGCACGAGACATTCGGCAATCGCCGCGCGCGCCAGCGGCTCGACGTCGGCCGCGGCGGCAAACTCGGCGGTGCGGATGTGCATCAGCAAATCGACTTTCGCAAACGCCACCTGCCGCATCGTCGCGCACGCCGAGCGGAAATTTTTCGCCGCCGTCATCTTCTGAAAAATGTCCTCCGGGATCGCCGCGCCGGTCTCGTGATGGCGCGCAAAAAGATCGAGGCTCGCGCGCTCCCACGTCCAGTTTTCCAGGATCTGTGAGGGCAACTCCACGAAGTCCCAGGCGACGTTCACGCCGTTGAGCGACTTGATTTCCACTTCGCCGAGGAGGTGGTGGAGCAGGTGCCCGAATTCGTGAAACACCGTCTCGACTTCGCGGTGCGTGAGCAGGGCGGGCTTGCCACCGGCGGGTGGCGTCATGTTGCCGCAGATGAGGCCGAGGTGCGGCGCACGCGTGCCGTCGGCTCGCGGGCCGCCGGTGATGAGGTAGTTCATCCACGCGCCGCCGCGTTTCGATTCGCGCGGATGCCAGTCGGCGTAAAACGATCCGACGTGCCGACCGCGCGCGTCGTGCATCTCGTAGAATTTCACCTCGGGGTGCCACGCCTCGAACTCGCCAGCCGCGCGCTCGATCACACGCAAACCGAATATTTTCCCGACCAGTTCAAACATCCCCGCGATCACCCGATCCATCGGGAAATACGGTCGCAGCGCCTCCTCGTCGAACGCGTAGCGCGCTTGCCGTAGCTTTTCCGCCCAAAACATAATGGCCCACGGCGCGAGGTGGGCGACAGCGCCGCCACTCTGCTGCGCCTTGATCGTTTCCAACTCGCCGCACTCGCGTGCGAACGCTGTGCGGCAGCGCGTCTGGAAATCCTCCACAAACGCCAGGGCCCGCGCGCCACTCTGCGCCATGCGGCGCTCTAGCACGCTGTCGGCAAAATGCGCGCGACCCAGCAGCGCCGCCTTTTCCGCGCGCAGCGTAAGGATGCGGGCAATAAGCGCGGTGTTGTCGTGCGGTGCCTGCGCTCCGATGGCGGCGCTCGCCGTCCACAGTTCGCGGCGCAGCGCGTCGTCCTCGACGTAAGTCATAAACGGCTCCAGCGACGGCTGGTGCAGCGTGAAGCGCCAGCCCGCGAGACCCTTCGCCTCCGCGCTGAGGCGCGCGGCGGCCTTCGCGCGCGCGGGCAAACCAGCGAGGCGAGCCTCATCGGTGACGACGAGCTGCCACGCGTTCGTGGCGTCGAGCACGTGCTCGGAATATTTCTGGGTGACCTGCGCGAGTTCGGTTTGGAGCGCCTCCAGCCGCGTGCGTTTTTCCGCCGGCAAATCCGCGCCGGCTTGTCGGAAATCCTTCACCGTCTCGTCGAGAAATCGCCGGTGAATGCCCGTCAAGGCGCGAGCCACCGTCGACTCGGAAAACGCCTTCAACCGCAGCCACAGCGCCGCGTTGAGTGGAATCGCGGCATAGAACGCCGACACTTTCGGCAGCATCGCATTATGCGCCTCGCGGAGCGCCGGCGAGTCCGCGACCGATTGAAGGTGGGTGACTTTCGCCCACGCCGCGTTGAGCTCCTCCGTCGCGTTTTCCACCGCCAGAAACGTATTCTCGTAACTTAGTGCGCCCAAGTCGCGACTCGCGATCACGTCGATGGCCGCCTGCGCTCGGCTGAGCGCGATTTCGATCGCGGGCGCTACTTTATCAGGCGTGAGTGCAGACCAGCGGATATTGAAAGACGGATCGAGAAAGGAATTGTCGGCCATGGAAACCGGTCACGAAAACCCGGCGACTCGCGCAGCGCAAGCGCTGGCGCACACCTGACCTTGCCTCGGCCAATTCGCCGTCGCTAGCTTTCGTTCTCTCATGCGCTCCCCTGCCCTGATTTCGGCTCTACCCCTTGTCGGATTGGCATTCGCGATCGGAATCGCCGGTTGCGCCAGCGTGCCCAGCGCGGAGGAACGCGCTCGCCTCGGCGCGCACCTTGAGCAACTCGCCCGCGCGCCAGCCCGCACCCACTTTGCCGACGAGCACGACGCCGTGCGACTCGTCGACCTCCCTCTTGCAAGCGACGATCCGACGGCAGCGGCGGTGAAACTCGCCGCCCTACTTGCCCAAGAGCCGGCCATCGCCGCGCAAGCGGCCTTCGATCTCGGAGTGTCCGGCGCGCCCAACGCCGCGGAGCTGATCGAAACGAATCTCCCGGCAAATGCGCCTGCCGATGTCGTCGCGGACGCGGCGGCCGGACTTGCCACCAGCAAGGCCGACGCGACCGAGCGCGTGCTCCTCGGTCTCGCGCTGCGTCCGTCACGCCCAGCGGAAGCGCTGGATGCGCTGTTCGTTTACTACCGCTTTCGCACCGCCACCAAAGCCGCCCCCACGGTCTTGCCAGATCCGCGTCTGCTCGAATTCGCAAAAGAAACCTCGCCGCGCAAACGCGCCGCCTTCTGCGAACTCGCCCGCGCGATCAAAGATCCCGCGCTGATCGGCACGCTGGTGGCTATGGTAAAAACAGATTCGGATTTCGAAGTTCGGCGCGCCGCGCTCCAGGCGCTGGGCGAAGGCCCCGCGGCGCACAAACGCGACGATGAGGCACGTGCCGCCTGCCTCGCGGCCATCGCGGCAGGGATGAACGATCCCGACTCGCATGTCGTCATTGCCGCCTGCCGCGCCGCCGCGAGCTACGACGACCCGCGCTCCATCGCGCTCCTAACTGCGGCGCTTTCGAGCACGGATTTCAATGTGCGCGTCGCCGCCATCGAGGGTTTGGGCGTCCGCAAGGCAACCGGGGCCGCGACCGCGCTCACCCATTTGGCGAGCACCGATCCGTCGGTCTCCGCACGTTACGCGGCGGCAGTCCAGCTCGTCGCCATCGATGCCCCTGCCGCGCAATTGCTCGCCGCCAGTTTGCTCGCAGACCCGAGCGCCTATGTTCGCATGGCCGGAGTCGCAGTGCTGGCCAAGTCAACCGACGCCGCCGCGTTTACCCGGCTCGCGCAACTGGCGCGATTCGATCCGCATGTGCGCGTGCGCGAAGCCGCAGTCGGGGCGTTTGAAGGCCGGACGGATGCCACCGCGCGCGAAGTCATCCGCGTTGCGCTCGCCGATTCCGATCCGGTGGTCGTCTCGACCGCGTGCGAAGTCGCCGCCAAAAACAAATGGAGCGACTTGATCGCGGACATAGTGGCAATTCCAGCACGTTTTTCCGATTGCCGTGGCGCGGACGCCCGCGGCGGCGCGCTGGAAGCATTGGCGACTCTCGATGCCACCGCGCACCGCTCGATCTTCGCCACGCATCTCCGCGATCCGCATCCCCAAGTGCGGGCCATCGCCGAAAAAACGATCGCCACGCTTGATCAGAAAGAGCCGAAGGGAACTTCCCGTGGCGCCGACTTGACCGGAACGCTGCTGCCCGGCGGCGCGCCGGTTTTCGGGCCGGATGTTTTTCTCGTCGTCGAAACGAATCGCGGCACGATGCGGATCCGCCTCTTTCCCGAGCAGGCGCCGGTGCATTGCGCGCATGTTGCGGCACTCGCCCGCGCCGGTTTTTACGACGGACTGACGTGGCACCGGGTGGTGCCCGATTTCGTGATTCAAGGGGGCTGTCCGCGCGGCGACGGTTCAGGCGGTGCGGGCGTCACGCTGCCGCTGGAGCCAACGCGGATTCCGTTTCAACGCGGCACACTGGGCATGCCGCGCGACTCGCATCCCGACAGCGGCGGCTGCCAGCTTTTCATCTGTCACTCGCGCGCGCCGCACCTCGATGCCGCCTACACGGCGTTCGGCCAGGTCGTCGAAGGGCTCGATGTGATCGACCGGATCGACGTCGAATCAAAAATCCTGCACGTGACCGTGGTCGGTGCCCGCTGAAACCGATCACCAGACGTAACTCGCACCGCCAGTGACAGTGCGCCGCGCGGCGGGCACGGCGGGAACATCCTGAAAAGTCGAGTTCCAGAGATTGTCGGTCTGCAACGTGAGCGAGGCGCCGCGCCACTTAGCGGGCCGAAAAGTCAAACCAAGCGAACTGATCACGGCGCGATCGCCACCGGTGACGCGGAGAAGATTGGCCGCCTGGATACGGGCGGTGTTGTCCATCCGCAGCTCGAAGCCGTGGCCGAGCCGAGCCGTGATGGCGGCCGTGAGACGGTGGCGGGCGTAGTTCAGCGCGTAGAAACTCGCGTCGACCGACGCACCGCGATAGTCCGAATTTTTCGCGAGCGCCGTGTAGCCGACCACGAGATCGCACGCTGCCCACGAACGGCGGGCGACGGCTTCGAATCCTTCCGTATCGAGGTTGACGGCGTTGGCCGTGCGCGCCGTAACGCCGCGGAGAAACGTCCAGTCAACGAGCGCATCGTCGTGCCGCCAAAACGCCGTGGCTGCGAGTGACCAACCGGCGAGCGTATCGGTGACGCCGAGTTCGGCCTGGTGGCTCGATTCGCGGCCGAGGTTTTGATTACCGCGGAAAAGCCCGCTGGTCGGGCTGGATTTTAACGCCGTGTAGGTCGGCAGTTGCGTGACGCGCTCGTAGCTCGCGTGCCAGCGCCTTGCGCCGTCCAGCAGCGCCCACTCGAGTAGTGGTGAGAGGCGCGAGCCGTTACGATCGCTGTAGTCGTAGGTCGCACCGGCGCGGAGCGTCATCACGCCGATGGTTTTTTCCGGCACGAGCGCGAGCTTCGCCAGCGTGCGGTCGCGATACGGACCAAAAGTGAGCGAAGTCGAAGCGAGCCGGTCGGCGAGAATTTCGCCGCGCCACGCGAGCACGAGATCGCTGAGCGTGTTGCGACCGTCGAGAGCCGCGCCTGTGACCCAAGTGGTATGCTGAAAGGGATGCACCGGGCCGAGGGGCGCGAAGCGGTTGAAGGCGTAGTCGTCCTTGTTGCGCCGATGATAAGCAGACAGCTGCATCCAGTCACCGCCGCCGAGATCGGCGCGATGGTTGAAGGCGAAGAACGTGGTCTCCAAATTCTCCGACTCGAGCGAATTGAACGGCGTGTAGAGGTTGGGCCAGCCGAAAAACTTCGCCTGATAGCCGGCGAACAAATCGGTTTGCGCCGATGCGCCGGCGAGTTGAACCCGGGCATTCACGCGATCGAAATGGCTGTCGCCGAATGCCACCGAACCGTTCGAATCGGAATGCGCGAAATCGACATCGGCACCCAGCCGCGCGCCGAACACCCGCTCATCCGAAAGCTGGCCGACGCTGGCTTCCTCGCGACGCGTGGCAAACTCTCCCGCACCCACCGTCAGTGCGCCGCCAGTTCGCACCGGTCGCCAGCCGTAGGCGACCGTGCCGGTCGTGGCGTTGGTCGCGCCAGTGGCGCTCGCTGATCCGGTGAGTATATCGGGTGATCCAAGCATCGCTGGTGCGATCGGAATTTCGGCGAGGTAGTGACCCGTCTGGGGATCGAGCAGCGTGGAACCGCCCACGCGGAAGCCCGTATTCTCAAAAATCCCGCCGCGAATAGTCACATCCACCTGGGCCTCAGTGAGATTGCGCGCTTGCACATCCAGCAGCGGCTCGTAGCGCAGCGCAGAAACCGGCATCACAAACGACTCCGCTGGCGTCTGATTCGCGACGCGGGGTGAATAGACCGTCACCTCGGGCATCGTTTGAACTGTAGTCTGGCCAACGAGACCCTGGGAGATGGCTAAGGATCCGCACAGGATTACCAGCGAAGTCGATTTCATCGGGCGTGACGGGTAACAATCATCCCCGCGAAAACAAGCCATCTGTTTGAAAATATCAACGGCTTGCTTAACAAGCTTTCGCAGGCACAAAAAACCCCGGCATTACCGGGGCTGAATTTCACGGTCGACCGATGTGCTTAAGCGTCGCCGTCGTTGCCGATCGCTTCGACGGGACAACCTTCCAGCGCCTCCATGCACTGGGCGATTTCTTCCTCACTCGTTGGCTGCTTATGGACGAAGGAATAGCCGCCTTCATCGTTGCGCGTGAAAAACGACGGTGCCGTTTCGCGGCACAGGTCGCAATCGATACATTGCTGATCGACGAAAAATTTGCCCGGAGCATTGGGAGCCCATTTGTCAGCTTTGTTTGCCATAGATAATCCAGAACAAGGAAATTATTCTGGCCACTGTCAAGCGGCCACAAAGGAATCTTGTTTAACTCGGAATCACGGGTCGGGTCCTCGGAGCCGACTTGTGTTTGGCTAGGCGCGCATTACGTTGCGCGCGATGCTTTCAGACCGCCCCTACATGCGCCACGACTACCCAAGCGAGCGCACCTCCGTGCTCACGTGGCTGCTTTGCGCAATCCTCGGCGGTTTCGGCCTGCAACTCATCCTCGGCTCGGATTGGTTCGGCGGGCAGCTCGTGCTCCAAGACCAATTGGGGCTCTCTAGTCAGGCGCTGCGCCATGGTTGGATTTGGACGTTGGTGAGCCACGCGTTCCTCCATGATACCGGCAACCTATTTCATGTCATCGGCGTCGCGCTGCTGCTTTACTTCATTGGTGGGGAACTGCTGCCCTTGCTCGGACCTCGCCGGTTTCTCGGACTCTACTTCGGCGCCACAATCGTGGGCGGCCTAGCGTGGGCGTTGGCTCATTGGCACGTCGTCGGAATGCACTTGGGCTCCATGGCTGCCGCGGACGCGATGCTGGTGGTGTTCGCATGCTTCTATCCGAATCGGCAGATCGATTTCCTACTTTTCTTTGTGATTCCCGTTCGCGTGCGGCCCAAACACCTCGTGCTGTTTCTGCTTGGGTTCGAAGCGATCGGACTGGTGGCCTATGAAATTTACGGCGCGGCGCGGCCGTTTGAGCAGTTCTCCCTCGCCCACTCAGCTCATCTGGGCGGCATGTTGGTTGGCTGGGTTTATTTTCGCTTTGTGCATGAGGCCCGCTGGCGGCCCGGCGTTCGCCCAAAGTCGTCCGAAAGCAAGGGAGTGTCCGAGGGAAAGGATGAGGCCGGCAAAGAAAACACCCGCGCCAATCGCAATCTTCGCGCCGAAGTCGATCGCATCCTCGACAAGATCAACAGCCACGGTCTGGCGTCGCTCACGCCCCGCGAAAAACACGTGCTCGACGAGGCGAAAGATTCGTTGAGCCGGCGTTGAATCGCTCCCGAGCACAATCGCTCGTCGCAACTTGAACCCAGCGCAATTGCGTGAAACATTTGTCGCTCGCGTCCCTCTAATCTGCCCATGCCTCGCGTTTCCCCGCTCTTCTACCGCATTGCCGTTCCGCTGCTTCTCATCGTCACGCTGTCGGTCGCGTCCGCCGCCACCGATCAGAAGTTCAGCACCCCGCCCACGCTGGCTCGGGAAGCGAGCACCTTCGTCAAACTTCTCGAACAGGCGCACTACAATCATGACGCCGTCCGCAGCGCCGACTACGCGCAAGTCGTGCCTGACTACATGACTGAACTCGACGGGCAACACCTCTTTTTTCTCGGCACCGACAAGGCCAGCTTCAGCGAAAAATACGGCAAAAGCGTTTACTACAACGTCGCTTTCCTCGGCAACATCAACGCCGCCTACGACATTTACGAAACTTATCAGACGCGCACCGTCAGCCGCCTGAATTGGATCTTCGAGGAACTCAAGAAGGACGTCGATCTCACCTCGAACGAAACTTACCGTGTCGACCGCACCAAATCGGAGTGGCCGTCCACCGCCGCAGCGGCGGACGAACTTTGGAGCAAGCGCATCAAGTTCGAACTCGTCGGCGAGATGCTCAACAAAAAGACCATGGACGAGGCCAAGACGACCATCCGCAAACGCTACGAACGGATGTTGAAAAATCTCGACGACATCGATGCCAGCAACCTCGCCGAAATCTATCTGAGCACGATCGCGCACCTCTACGATCCGCACTCGACCTATTTCGCGGCCGACACGTTTGAGGACTTCGCGATTCAGATGAAGCTTTCGCTCGTTGGCATCGGCGCGCTGCTCGGCCTCGAAGACGACAATTGTGTGGTGAAGGAAATCGTGCCCGGCGGCCCCGCCGATTTGGGCCGCCTGCTCAAGCCAAACGACAAGATCATCTCCGTTGCGCAAACGAAAACCGAGCCCGTCGAAATAATCGGCATGAAGCTCCGTAAAATCGTCGAGATGATCCGCGGTGAAAAGGGCACGCAGGTCCACTTGCTCGTGCAGCCGGCCGACGCCACCGATCCGTCGACCCGCAAGGAAATCGTGATCACCCGCGATGTCGTGAAACTCAACTCGGCCCGCGCTCGCGCCGCGGTGTTCCAGGTGCCCGGCCCCGAGGGCAAGGAGCAACCGCTCGGCGTCATTACCCTCCCCGCGTTTTACGGCCCGGCGGACGATGGCGACACCGACGCCGAGAAGACCAGCGCTTCGAAGGACGTCGCGCGCCTCATCGATCAACTCAAACAGCAGAATGTGCAGGGCATCGTCCTCGACCTGCGTCATAACGGCGGCGGCTACCTCAGCGAAGCAATCGAACTGGCGGGCCTTTTCATCAGCCGCGGCCCGGTCGTGCAGGTGAAAAACTACGACGGCGGCATCCAGGTGGACAGCGACGACAACGATCGCATCGCCTACTCCGGCCCGCTCGCCGTGCTGGTCGATCGGTTCAGCGCCTCGGCCTCGGAGATCGTGACGGGCGCACTCCAGAACTACGGCCGCGCCATTGTCGTTGGCGACAGTTCCACGCACGGCAAGGGTTCGGTGCAGCAAGTCGTCGAGATGAAACAACTCTCCCGCGAACTCGCCAACGCCAAGGACGAGAAGACCGGTCTGCCGGTCAAGACCGGTGCAACGAAGTTCACCATCCAGAAATATTATCTGCCGAGTGGCGATTCCACCCAGCTGAAGGGTGTCATCCCCGATATCATTCTTCCTTCGATCGACGACTACATTCCGAACATCGGCGAGGCCGACCTGCCGCATGCGCTCGTCTGGGATAAGATCACCACCAGCTTCTTCGATGGCGCACCGCTCACCGCGAAAGTGCTCACACCGCTGCGCCAGACTAGCCTCGAGCGCCAGACCAAGCTCGACGAATTCGCCTACCTGCGGAAAAATATCGAGTGGTTCAAGGCACGTCAGGAGCAAAAGCTTATCTCGCTCAATCTCGACGAACGCAAAAAGCAGAAGGACGCCGACGACGCGTTTCGCAAGGAGATGAAAGCCGAGAAAGAGGTCATCGCGAAGGGCGATTACTCGTTCAAGGATTTCCGCCTCGGTCCGCCAGCACCACCGCGCATCAAGGCGCCGAAAAAGGACACGGATGACGAGGACGATGTCGATGACACCGCGGACGAAAACGACACCTACATCAAAGCCGACGTCCATCTCCGCGAAGCATTGCGCATCGTAGACGACGCGGTCGCGCTCGGGAAAAACAAGGATCTTTGGGTCAGCAACCGCCCGCCACTGACTGCCGCCAACGGCGGTTGATTTTAGTCAAGCTCGCCAAGCGAGCACGAAGCGATCGCGCCCCGTCAAATCCTGGCGCGATTCGGTCCGATCAAACCCCGAACTGAGCGCGAGCGCCAACAATTCGGCGTGCTGCGCGATGCCGGTTTCGAGCGCGATCAGTCCACCCGGCGCCACGAACGGAAGTGCCCCCGCGATGATAATCCGCAAGTCCGCATAGCCGCCATCCGCCGACGTCAGCGCCTGCGCCGGCTCGTAGGCGCGCACTTCAGGGGCCGTCGCCGCGGTTTCGTCGGCGGACAAATAAGGCGGATTCGCCACGATGAGTTCGAAACACGCACCGGCCGGCAAGGACGCGAACCAACTTGATTTCAAAAACGCGACGCGCTCGCCGAGACCGGTGCTCACCGCATTCTCGCGGGCCAGGGCGAGCGCCTCGTCGCTCAGATCGACCGCCGTCACCGCCGCGCCCGGCACTTCCTTCGCAATCGCGAGAGCGATCGCCCCGCTGCCAGTGCCAAGATCGAGCACCCGCGCCGGCGGAGCGACGCACGCCGCGAGCGCCGAGACGACCAGCAGTTCGGTTTCTGGCCGCGGGATCAAGGCGCGCCGATCCATCTTGAGGTGCAGGCCGTGAAATTCGGTCTCGCCCAAAACATATTGCAGTGGTTCGCGCTGGCTGCGACGGCGCACGAGCGGCCGGATTTTTTCGAGTTCAGGCTCGGCCAGCGGGCGCTCGAACTGCAGGTAGAGCTGCATGCGTTTCAACCCAAGCACATGGCCGATGATCAACTCGGCTTGGAGCCGCGGTGACTCGATGCTTTTCCCCGCGAAAAAGTCCGTCGTCTTCTTGATGATCTCGAGGACGGTCAGCATCTCAGTCTTCGTCGGCCACCACGCGGGCGGGCAGATAGGTCTGGCCCGTCAGCGCCGCTAGTTTAGCTTCAAAATCCGCCTTCTGCAGCGCAGCGATGATCGTGTCGATGTCGCCCTCCATGATTTGCGGTAGGCTGTAAAGCGTGAGCCCGATGCGGTGATCGGTGACGCGATTTTGGAGATAGTGATAAGTGCGGATGCGCTCGCTCCGATCACCCGTGCCGATCTGGCTGCGGCGGGCGGCCGCGTATTTCGAGCGCTCCTCCTCCTCGCGGCGCTGGAGCAGCCGCGAACGCAGCACTGTCATCGCCCGACCCTTGTTCTTGAGTTGCGAGCGCTCGTCGGCGCACGACACGATCAGGCCGGTCGGTTTGTGGAGAATTTGCACGGCGGAGTCAGTGGTATTGACGCCTTGCCCGCCCGGTCCGCTGGCACGGGCGACGGTAATTTCCAAATCCTGCGGATCGATCAGTACCTCGACTTCCTCCGCCTCGGGCAACACGGCGACCGTCGCGGTCGAGGTGTGGATGCGGCCGCTGGCCTCCGTCACCGGCACGCGTTTCACGCGGTGCACGCCGCTCTCAAACTTGAGCTGTTTATAGACATCGCTGCCGCTGATCAGGAAAATCACCTCCTTGAACCCGCCGCGCTCGGAGAGGCTGCTGCTCATCGGCTGGATCTTCCAGCCGCGCGCATCGGCATAGCGCCCATAAAGCCGATAGAGATCCGCGGCGAAGAGCGTCGCCTCGTCGCCGCCGGTGCCGGCGCGGATTTCCATGACGGTGTTGCGCGAATCCGTCGGGTCCGGCGGGATCATCGCGAGGAGGACCGCGGCGCGCAGCGAAGCGCGGCGGCGTTCGAGGTCAGGCAACTCGGCGGCCGCAAGTTCGCGCATCGCCGCATCAGCCGCCGGATCCTTGGCGAGCGTCTCGGCTTCCAGCCACTCGCGTTCCAGTCGGGAAAATTCGAGGTGATCAGCGACGAGTTGGGAAAGTTTCTGGTGTTCGCGGGTGACCTCGGCGGCACGGCGCGGGTTGGCGTAGAAAGACGGCTCCGCCATCTGCGCCCCGAGTTCATCGAGGCGGCGCTGAAACGGCGTGAGTTGGGGAAGTTCGTCCATGGGACAGGCGTGACGCGGGTGGCGATTTGCTAATTGCGCGAGCCGCGGCTTGCGGCTTTGGTGACGCAATCGTTTCGCGAGGCGAATCCGCCTAGCGGTGCTGATCAGCAATGGCCACGACACTCTTCACTCAAAACACCATCGCGCTCATCTGGGATTTCGACAAGACCTTAATCCCGGACTACATGCAGTCGCCGCTGTTCCGCCGCTACGGAGTCGACGAAGCCAATTTCTGGGCGGAGACCAACGCGCTGATGGAGCAATACCGCAAACGCGGCTACCACCTCGCGGGCGAACTCGGCTATCTCAACCACCTGCTCACCTATGTGCAGTCCGGCCAGCTCGCCGGCTTGAACAACGCGATCCTGAAGGAATGCGGCGCCGACATCAAATTCTACCCCGGACTGCCGGAATTTTTCGATCGCGCCAAAGGCTTCGTGCAGGAAAAGCCCAAGTATCTCGAACACGACATCTCCCTCGAACACTACATCGTCAGCACCGGAATCGCGCCGATGATCCGCGGCAGCACGATTGCAAAATACGCCGATGGCATCTGGGCCGCCGAGTTCATCGAAAATCCGCTGCAACCCGGTTTCCTGAAGCAGAACGAGTTTCCCATCGAGGCTACGTCCGAAATCGCGCAGATCGGCATGGTCATCGACAACACGGGCAAGACCCGCGCGATTTTCGAAATCAACAAGGGCTCGAACAAGAATCCCGCCATCGACGTCAACGCCAAGATGGCCGCCGAGGATCGGCGGATCCCGATGCAGAACATGATCTATATCGCGGACGGTCCGAGCGACGTGCCGAGTTTCTCGGTCGTCAAGGGCGGCGGCGGCCGGGCCTACGCGGTCTACAATCCGGACAAGGCGGCCGAGTTTGAGCAAAACGATCGACTGCTTCAATCCGGCCGCATTCACGGCTATGGCCCGGCCGACTACACGACGACGAGCAGCACGGCGCATTGGCTCCGCATGCACGTTCACCAGATTTGCGATCGCATCGTCTCAGACCGGGAAAGTGCGGTCGCTTTGAGAGCATCCAAGCCGCCGCGGCATCTCACTGCGACGCCTGAGGAAGAGGCCGCCGAGCGTGAGGCGAAGGCGCCCAAGCAGGGCTCGTTTCTCTGAGCCACCGCGTGGCACGGCACAAAAAAACGCGCCGGCGAAAAGCCGGCGCGTTGGAATTAGATAATTTGTCTGGCGCAGATTAGCCGCCCGAGGGGCTCACGATGATCGACGGATCGATGGGCGTGATCGGTGTCGTGACGACCGGAGCCGTGACAACTGGCGGCGCAGTGGGAGTCGTGACAACCGGCGCAGTCACGACGGGAGTCGTAACAACTGGAGCCGTCGTGGTCACGGTAGTTCCGGTCGCGGTCGATGCGCCCGTGCTTGCGCCGGTGGCGGCAGAACTCGCGATCGTGGAGGTGTTCACGTTGGTCGCACCAGCGTTGGTGGCGCCCTGCGCGGCACCTTGCGCGGCACCTTGCGCGGCACCTTGCGCGACGGCCGCAGCTTGCGTCGGCGCGGCGGCAGCGGCACCTTGCGCTGCACCAGAAGCAGCCGACGACGCGGTTGAGGCCGCGGTCGAAGATCCCGTGGCAGCCGCTGCAGAAGCTCCCGCAGCCGCTGCTTGGGAGGCAGACGCACCCGAGGCTGTCGCGGCCTGAGTAGCGGCTATTCCGGACGCCTGACTCGCACCTTGGGTAGCACCTTGCGCCGCGCCTTGCGCTGCACCTTGCGCAATCGAAACGGCGGCACCGGCACCGGCTGAAGTGGTGGCACCTTGGGCGGCACCCGAAGCGGCGGCAGAAGCAGTAGAGGAAGCGACCTGACTCGCCACCGTCGACGCCGCAGTGGCGCCGGCTTGCGCGGCGGCAGCCGCAGTAGAACCCGAAGCGAGAGCAGCCTGCGTCGCGGAGGTCGCGGCAGCGGTGCCGGCGGCCTGCGTCGCACCTTGGGCCGCGCCTTGAGCGGCGCTTTGAGCGACGGCGGCAGCGGCACTTGTGTTGGAAGCAGTGGCACCTTGGGCGGCACCCGAAGCAGCGGCGGAAGCGGCAGTGACCGCGGTGGCAGTCGCAGTCGAAGAGGCAGCAGCAGCACCTTGCGCCGCAGCCTGTGACGCGGATGCACCGGAAGCCAAGGCCGCAGCGGTGGCGACGGTCGAAGCCACTTGGCTAGCACCAGTGGTGGCGCCGGCCGCGGCACCCTGCGCTGCGCCCTGGGCCACGGCGACCGCCGAGCCGGCACCGGCAGCAGCAGTTGCGCCTTGGGCGGCACCTTGCGCCGCAGCCTGTGCGGTTGCGGCTGCAGCTTGAGTCACAGCGGCAGAACCGGCCGCAGCACCGGCTTGAGCCGCAGCAGCCTGCGTGGCACCGGTGGCCAAGGCGGCTTGCGTCGCAACGCTCGCCGCAGCCTGACCAGCACCTTGAGTTGCACCTTGGGCGGCACCTTGCGCGGCACTCGTTGCGACCGAGGCAGCCGCAGAAGTCGCGACCTGTTGACCAGCGGCCGCAGCGGCCTGTGAGGTCGCACCCGAAGCCAAGGCCGCCGTAGTGGCAGCCTGCGCGGCACCCTGAGTGGCGCCTTGGGCTGCACCTTGGGCAGCCACCTGCGCGGTCGCGGCGGCCGTAGCCGTGGCGGCCTGTTGACCGGCAGCGGCGGCGGCCTGAGCCGTTGCGCCCGAAGCCAAAGCGGTCTGAGTGGCGGCCTGCGTCGCACCTACTGTGGCACCCTGTGAAGAACCTTGCGCCGCACCTTGCGCGGCTGCAGCTGCGGCCTGAGGAGCAGCTGTCGCCGCGCCAGTCGCAGCAGCTTGCGAAACTGCTTGGGTTACCGCCGTGGCCGACGCGCCCGACGCGGTAGCTGCTTGCGTCGCACCTTGTGCGGCACCTTGCGCCGAGGTCTGGGCCACCGCCGCAATGGTAGCAGCCGAACCGCCGCTGTTTGATGCCGCACTGACTGCGGCCTGTGAAACCTGTTGTGCGACCTGCGCCGCCGCAGCAGGATTAGCGCTCGTGGCACCTTGGGCCGCGGCCGCAGTTACCGTTTGAGCAACCTGAGCCACGGTCTGTCCGCTGGTGGTTCCGGCCGCCGAGGCCGCCGTCACGGCCGCCGTGACGATTGCGCCCGCTTGTGACGGAGCCGCCGCCGAAGCCGAAGCGGCCGCCTGCGCAGTCGCTTGCGGCACCGAGTTAACGACCGTTGCCATCGTCGCAGTAAGTTCCGTGCTCGCCGTGCTAGACGCGTTCGCGCCGAAGTTGGCCGGATTGGCCGCGACCACTGCGATGGCGGAAACCGCGACCGCCGCCGCTTGGTTGACGGCCGCGGCGACCTCTGGATTGCTTTGAATCGAAGCGGCCGTGGCCGAAGCACCGCCATTGATGTTAGAAACGGAAACCGAACCAGCGCCAATCGAGATCGTCGGGCCACCCAAGGTCGGGAATACCGAGACCGATCCATTCGCTGTCACGACCGTGTAGTTCACACCTTGGACGTTGACCGAATAGACGGTGCCCTTCGCGGCCGCGACGCCCTTCGGCGTGCGCACACCAAACTTGTGCCCCTTGCCCGGTTCGATCTGGGCAACAATCTGTCCGCCCTTGCTCAAGTCGAGTTCCGCATCGTCTGCGGTGAGTTTCGACACCGTCGCTTGAGTGTTCTGCTTAATTGTCGCGACGACACCCGCGTAGGGCTGCACGTAGACTTCGACGCCCGCTCCGGTCTGGACCACGTCGTTGATCGACAGTGTCATATTTTCGGTCGCCGGTGATTGCACACCCGCATGGGTGACAATCGCTCCGGCAGAGTTGCCGACAATCTTGATAATCTTGGCGTCCTGGGCGGAGGCAACTGTGGCCAACCACGCGAGGGAAATAAGCCCGAAGGCAATCGAAGCGATGAGTTTGCAGCTGAAGCGTGTCATGGAAAAGGCGGTTGAAGTTAAACGATAATAAGGTCCGGGAAACACACTAGGAACCCTGAGTAATATCCGCTCCCGGCAAAGTGATTGCAATCTCCAAAAATATCCGTCGCGCATCTGTCACATCCCACCCGCTAGCACAAACCACACCCGTGCGCAAAGCGCAGGGTAAATTTCATCGGTGATTTCTCATTTCTCCGCCATGATGAAAACGCCGTCCCAGTCGGGCGGCGGCGGTGCAAGTTTCACTTTAGCGACGTGATCGAGGTAAACGATCGAGGGATTGCTCGACACACCCGGTGACCGGCCGGGCACGCAGGGTTCCAGGTCACGGCTCTGCGCGAATAGTGCCAAGGCCCCATCCCAGTCGCGTGCGTAGTATTTCGCCAGCGCCTGCTCGAACAATTCCAAGCACCCGCTCATCGTCGCCGTGACGTGTTCCTTGAAACCAAAGATTTCATACAGCGGCACGGCCTGAGTCCGGCCCTTGACGACGATGCGGCCCAGCGGCCGAAATACGATCCGATCGGCGCCGTGTTTTTCGCACGCCAGCTTCGTCGACTCGGTCGTCATCGCATACACACCCCACTGTTTCGCCCCGCTCTCCATTCGCGCCGCGAGGTTCACGTTGTCCCCCGTCATAGTATAATTGAAGCGAGTCCGACTGCCCATGTTGCCGATGACGGCCCGCCCGGTGTTGAGTCCGATGCGCGACCGCATCTGGCGCACGCCCTCGGGCCACCGGTCGCCTTCGCGATCCCATTTGGCCCGCAGCACGTCCAGTTGCTGCTGCACGCGCAGCGCCACCACACACGAGCGATAAGCATGATCAGGCAACGCAATCGGCGCGCCGAACATCGCCACCACGGCGTCGCCGATATATTTATCGAGCGTGCCGCCTTCTTCCTGCACGATATCGGTGCACACCGTAAGATACTCGTTCAGCAACTCCACCAATTGCGTCGGCGGCAGTTTTTCTGAAAACGACGAGAAGCCCTGAATGTCGCTGAAAAACGCCGTGATTTCCTCCTCGGCTCCGCCGAGTTGCGGCGACACGCCCGAGTTCACCATTCGCTTCACCAGCTCCGGCGAAATATAAGTGCCGAACATTCCTTTGATTTGGTCCTTGGCTCGTTGCTCCGCGAGCACCCGGCGGCCCACCATGAAGATTTGCGCCGCGCCAAATCCGAGGATGGGCCACACGACGGGCACCCATACGCTGGAAAACACCCAGGACAGTGTCGCCACGACGCTGTAAATCAGCGGCACGCCGAGGGAAAACGTCACTTGCCAAAAAAATTTTCGGTCCGAGAAAAAGGCGAGGCTCGCCGCCGTCATCGCAACGCCGACGAACCAAATTGGCGCCGTCGAAGCGCGCCGCGCGAAGTCCTCGTTCAACACGTTTTCGAGCACGTTGGCGTGGACCAACACCAGCGGCGTGTGCGCCGACAACGGCGTCGGACCAAAATCCGTCAGTCCGTCGGCCGTCTGGCCGACCAACAAGATTCGCCCTCCGAGTTCGGGCGTCAAATCCACCGGCTTCTGGTCCACAAAACGCTGTTTAATGAGCGCAAAAGTAGAGGCATAACCATAATTCCTGAATCCATCCAGGGTGTGGCGATAGTTGACGAGATAGTTGCCGGCGCGATCGATGGGAATCCAGCGATGCACAAAGTCATTCTCGATCACGACCGCATCGCCGAGTCGCACGAGCACTTGATCCGACGTCAGGTGCCAGTGATGCATCAGGCTGCGCAGCGACAGGGTCGGATAGATGAGTCCACCAATTTGAACGACCAGCGGTGCCTCACGTAATACCCCGTCCGGTCCCGGCGGCGCATCGACAAAACCAATGTCGGCCACCTCGGCCAGCGGCGCGCGCGGCACCGACATCGCCTCATATTTCGGCACCGCCGAACGATCGCCCTCGATGCGGGTGAGCGGCGCAATCAGAAATTTTTTCATCGCCTCGTCACCAGGCTTGAGCCCGAGGTCCGCCTCCGCGCCCTGCCCTCCCAACACGATATCGATTTTTCCGCGGCGGATATCCGCGGCGAAACGTCCATCTTCCTCATGCGGATCGTCGAAGAGAATATCCCACGCCACCACACTCGGCTTCAACAGTCCGACCAGTCGCACGAAGTCACCGTGCAGACTGCGGTTCCAGGGCCAGCGGCCAAACGCCGGGTTATTCAAGCTGTCCTCGTCGATGCCGATCAACACCACATCGTCGCGCGGGTGCGTCGGAAACTTTCGCGCGCGAAACTTTGCCCGCACATCCAGCGACGCGTTTTCAATCGTTTGCAGCCATTCGGTCTGGGCAAGCGCCAGGGCGAGACCGAAGCACACCAACGCCGGCAGCAGGTGTTTCTGGAAAAACGCGAGGCGAGGCTTCATGCGCGACCGGCAGCTTGTGCGCATCGCCGGCTTCAACCAAGGCGAAACTTCCCGCGTTGCAGATCATGCACCGCAACCGGTTTCGTTCACCGTGTGTTGGCCGCCATCTGCTCCTCACCCAACGCCCCGGCGAGGTTCGCCACCCGTTCCGCATAGTCGCGTGCCACTGCTGGCGTCCGGCCTTTGACCGCCGCTCGGAGTCCACCGTTCCACGCCAGCGCGATCGTGTAAGGTGTCGCCGGCAGGCCCGCACTTTCCAGTCCGCGCTTCAACCACTCGTAGTGTTTGACCGCAACCTCATCCGCTGCGCGTCGATCGAGGGCGCGCACAAAGGGCGCGGTGGTGTGCATCCGCCAGGTCTGCTCACGAAACTGATACGCCCCGAGTTCGCCGCATGGTCCAGGCGTCGGCCGATCGCGGGGATTTTCCAACTGATGAATCGCCTCCAACGTGGCCCAGCGCACCGATGCCTGCGCGCCGCGCGCCGTCGACAACGACACCAGCGCGAGAGCCAAAAGGAGCAGCCGCGCGCCGACTGGGAAGTGATGTTTGATGGTGTTCACGCGCCCCACCGACCGGCCGATCGATTGGGGGTTATCCAAATTTACCGGCTATTGTTATTCACATTCTGGAACCTTACTCACCGTGCAGAATGCAGGGCCCCGCTCACTCCGGAGTGCGCCGATTCGTCACGCCGAAAAGTCCTCGATCAGCCGCGCCACGAGCGCCGTCCAGCCGGTTTGGTGACTCGCGCCGAGCCCCTGCCCCGTCTCGCCGTGAAAATATTCGTGGAACCACACCAGCTCCTGCCAGTGCGGATCGCGCACGAAACGCGGCTCCATCCCCAGCGCCGGCCGACGTCCACCGCCGTTCGGCAGAAACAGCGTGACGAGCCGCCGCGACAGTTCCCGCGCGACCTGCGCCAAATTCATTTTGCACCCGCTGCCGGTCGGAAACTCCACGAGAAAACTCTCGCCATAGAAATGATGATACCGCTCAAGCGCCTCGATCAGCAGATAGTTCATCGGCAGCCACACCGGTCCGCGCCAGTTCGAATTTCCGCCAAACAACCCGCTATCGCTCTCGCCCGGCTCGTAGCCCACGCGCCACTCGCCCCCGCCCGCACGCAGCGTGTACGGCCGCTCGCGATGCGCCCGCGACAGCGAGCGCACCCCGTGCGCCGACAGAAACTCCGCCTCGTCGAGCACGGTGCGCAGCACACGTTCGAGCCGCGCCCGCGACGGAATCGCGAGCAGGAATTTTCCGCAGCCACCCGAGCGACTTTCGAGATGCGAAATCGACGCCGCCAAATCTTTCCGGTTTTCCAGAAACCACCGCGTGCGCTTCGCAAAGCCCGGGAGCCTCGCCATCCGAGTCTCGTCAATCAGCTCGACCGCAAACAACGGCACGAGTCCGACCAGCGAGCGCAGCCGCAGCGGCACCGCGCGGTCGTCAATCAATAGCTGGTCGTAATAAAACCCGTCTTCCTCGTGCCACAGGCCGGTGCCGCCGAGCGTGTTCATCGCGTCGGCGATGGCGACGAAGTGCTCGAAGAATTTCGACGCGATGTCCTCGTAAGCCGGATCACCCTCCGCGAGTTCGAGCGCGATCGAGAGCATCGTGCCGCAGTAAAACGCCATCCATGCTGTGCCGTCCGCCTGTTCGAGCGTGCCGCCCGTCGGCAGCGGCTTCGAGCGATCGAACACCCCGATATTGTCGAGTCCGAGAAACCCGCCGCTGAAAATATGGTTTCCCGCCGGATCCTTGCGGTTCACCCACCAGGTGAAGTTGAGCAGCAGTTTTTGAAACACCCGCGCGAGCCACGCCCGATCACGCCCGCCGCGCGCGCCGGTCAGTTTGTAAACGCGCCAGCATGCCCACGCGTGCACCGGCGGATTCACGTCGGAAAAATTCCACTCGTAGGCCGGGATCTTTCCGCTCGGGTGCATATACCATTCGCGCAACAGCAGATTGAGCTGCCCCTTCGCAAACACCGGATCGACGCGCGCCATCGGCACCATATGAAACGCCAAATCCCACGCCGCGAACCACGGATACTCCCACTTGTCCGGCATCGACAAGATGTCGCGCGCAAACACTTGCGGCCAATCCGCGTTGCGCCCCGCCCGCCGCACCGCCGGCGGCGCCGGCTGCCCCGGATCTCCGCCGAGCCAGTCGCGCACGACGAGGTGATAAAACTGCTTCGACCAAATCAGCCCCGCATAGGCCTGCCGCGCCACCCGCCGCGCCTCCGCGCAGTCGATCCCACCGCGCAACTCCTTCCGCTCCGCGGCTGCGACCGGCGCCGGCGTCTCCAAGCGGCTCGCTCCGCCGAGGAGCGTCGCATAAAACGCGTCCGCCTCCGCGCGCCGCGCCACGATCGTCGCGGTGAAGCTCTCGCCGAAACTCCGCGGCGGCTTTTCGTCCTCCGCGTAGAGCCGCAGTCGCAGCACGCGCTCCTCGCCCGGCGCCAGCACGATCGTGTGGTGCGCCGCACACTTTGTCCCGATGCGCGCCGGATTCACCGCTCCGCGCCGCCCGCCGACCACGCACTCGTGAAACGCATCTTTCGTGAACGCCGACGCATTCGTCGCGCCCGGGAAAAGCCGCGCCGCGTTCGTCTCGTTCTCCGTAAAAAGCAACGACGGCGCGAGCCCGTCGCCACCCTGCTCCGCGTCGATCTCGAAAAAATATTTCCCCAGCGATGCATGATCGCACTGCACGGTTGAGTCACCCATCGCGCGCAGCACCGGCTTCGCCTCGCTGCCCGCGGGCTGGCCGGCCCACGACCACGTGTTGCGAAACCAGAGTGTCGGCAACACGTGCAACGTCGCCGGCGCCGACCCGCGGTTCGCCACCGTGATTTGAATGAGCACATCGTTCGGTCCCGCCTTCGCATATTCCGCGGTGACGTCAAAATAGTTTTCCCCGTCGAACACCCCTGAATCCAACAACTCAAACTCCGGTTCGCCGCGCCCGCGTCGGTGGTTTTCCGCGCGTAATTTTTCGTAGGGAAACTCCGCCTGCGGATATTTGTAAAGCGCGCGCAGCCACGACGCCGTCGGAGTCGCGTCCGTATAAAAATAACACTCCTTCACATCCTCGCCGTGATTGCCCTCCGGTCCGGTGAGTCCGAACAGCCGCTCCTTCAAAAACGGATCGCGCCCGTTCCAGAGCGCGAGCGCAAAACACAGCCGGCACTCCCGGTCGGTGAGGCCGAGGAGTCCGTCCTCGCCCCAGCGGTAGGCGCGTGCCTGCGCATCCTCATGGGTGAAATAAGCCCATGGCTCGCCCGCCGCCGAATAATCCTCGCGCACCGTGCCCCACTGTCGCTCCGCTAGATACGGTCCCCACCGCGTCCAGTTTTTTTCGCGCCGCGCATCCTCGGCGAGACGCTGGTGCTCGGGAGTGTTCGTGACGGGTTTCGGCATGAGTCTGCCGTCAGTCTCCGGACTGCGGGCCAATAATCGAACTGAAATCACCACCGCGAGTGGGATGCGCCCGGAGATGCGTGGCCAGATCGGCGTCGAGCGACGCCCATGAAATCCTCCGCCCGATCACGCGGAAGATAAAATGCACGAGCCAATTTTCGTGGCGAAACACATTCCACAGCGGCACGAGCCCGTGCCCGAGATCGAATTTCGCGCGGTAGCCAGTCTGCCCGCTCTGGATTTCTTTCGCCCCGTTCGCATAGGCGAAATCGAACGCCGCGTCGAACAGTCGGAAGTAGAGAAACGCCTTTCCGGCGCGTCGGTAATCGAGCCCGATGAACTTGTTGATCACGCGGTCGCTGAGGTGAAAAACCAGCATGAACGCCGCCAGTTCTCCGCTCGCCGCGTCGCGCTGCAAAATGAAATGCGCGCAACCGTGCTCTCGCACCCGCTCGAAAAACCGGCGGTCGAGCCGCTCGAACTTGGTCTTGCCGCGCTCGAAGGTCTGCCTGAACAGGCCGAAAATTTCCTCCAATTCTCGATCCGACGGCCGTGCGATGACACTGGTTTCAAGCGCAAGCTCCGCCCGCGAACGGCGAAGTTTCTTCAGCAGATTGTGCCGCTGTGTGTGGGCCATCGACCGGTAGCAGGCCTCCTTGTCTGGCGCCGGCAGTGCGACCACGGTGCCGGGGTAACTGACCGTCGGAAAAAATTTTCGCCCCTGCCCTCCCGCGACGATCGCGGTGACATCGCGCGCTGGGAAATCCTTGAACACGATCATCGCCGCAGCGAGCGAGCGCGCCTTGGACCGCACTTCGCGCTGCAAGGCCGGCATGACTTCGGCGAGTGTCGTTCCCGCCACGAGTCCGATGGTGCCTTCGTCACTGCACGGCGAACCCACGAAAAACGTCCGCTGGAATCCGACCCGCGGAAAGATCCGCGCCAGTTGCCGCAGCGCCCACGCCACCGGCGCGGGCGCCACCAGCGAGATCGGAACGTCGTGCAGAAAACACGGCGCGATGCCAACCGCCCGTCCGCCCGCCGTGATGCGAGCGTAGAGAAATATAAACTGATCCTCCAACCGACAGCTCTCGAGCGTCTGATACCAGAAGCGGCCTTCAAGCGGCGGCGGAAAACACGCGTGCCACAGCGCGGTGTCGATATCGTCCACGCGCGACACAAACTCGATGCGCACGGTTGATCCTTCGGGAGGCATGCTAGAGCGTCACGCACACGGCGCCGGCCAGAATGCAACCGACGCCCAGCCAGCGCACGCGGCCGACCGTTTCACCGAGAAAAAATTTCGACAACACCGCCACGCCGACAAAACACAGGCTGCCGAGCGGAAAGGCGACACTCACGTCGAGAAAATGCAGCGCGAGCGTGTAAAGCAGAATTTCCAGGCCATACGCTAGCACGCCGAGCCCGATCCAGCATTTCGGCGAGGCCGCCCCCGGCCACCGCTCCGCGCGGCGCCGGTGCTGCGGCGCCAGAATCGCCGGGCCGCCCGCCGCCCCAATCTTAAGCAACAGCTGTGCGCCGCTTTCCACCGCGACCGCCGCGACCGCCAGGAGAATGCCGGTCAGTTCTGCTTTCATGGCTGGCGCGCTCCGTCTGTCGTCCGAAACGGCGTCCGGCTGATAAAAAGCACCCCGACGAAAATCAGGACGACGCCGGCGATCTTCATTGCGGAAATGTCTTCGTGCAGCGCGCGGCCGGAGATCGCCAGCACGCTGACGTAGCTCAACGCGGTGAACGGCTGCGCGAAACTGAGATCGGCGTGCTTGAGCACGCGCAGCCAGTTGACGAATTGCGCGGCAAACGCCGCCATCGCCGCGTAGAAAAACGGACTCCGGCCCGCCCCGCCCACGATCGCCGCGAACGACGCCTCCGCCGGAAGGCCGACCATGGCCCGCTTCCACGCAATCTGAATGACAGTGTCGAGCACGATGGCCGCGATCAGCCCGCCGACGACGGCGCCGGGGATTTTTTTCGCCGCTGGAGTCATGCGCTGGCCGGCGACACCGCCGCGGATCAGACGCGGGCCTTCAGCGCCCGCAGCAACGCCTCCTCAAACAGCGCCACGCCGAGATCGACTTCCTCCTCGGTAATGTAAAGCGACGGCGCGAGCGTGAAGACGTTCTTGTAATAGCCGCCGACGTCGAGGATGAGTCCGCGCTTTTTCCCGCCAGCCGTCAGCGTGCCGCTGAGACCAATGTTCATGATCGCGTCGGTGAGCTCGCGGTTCGGCGTGTGGCCGTCGTCGCCGCACATCTCCATCCGCAGCGCGAGGCCAAGGCCCTCGACGTGGCCGATGTTGCGGTGCTTCTTTTTGAGCTCGCCGAGTTTTTTCAAGAAATACGCGCCAATCTTCGGCACGCTCTCCTCGAAGTTTTCGCTCTCGATCAAGTCCATGACGGCGAGGCCGGTCGCGGTGCCGAGCGAGTTGGCGGAAAACGTGGAATGCGTCGAGCCCGGCGGAAACACCTGCGGCGAGATCAAATCCTCGCGTGCCCAGATGCCGGAGATCGGGTTCATGCCGTTCGTCATCGCCTTGCCGAAGACGACGATGTCGGGAACCACGTCGAAGTGCTCGATCGACATGAATTTCCCGGTGCGGAAAAAGCCCATTTGGATTTCGTCCACCACGAGCAGGATGCCGTATTTGTTGAGCGTCTGCTTGAGCTCCTTGAAATAGTCCTTCGGCGGGACGATGTAGCCGCCGGTGGCCTGCACGGGCTCGATAAAGAACGCGCCATACTCGCTCTTGTTGTTCTTCGGGTTGACGACGGAATAATACTCCGACTCGAACATTTTCTCGAATTGGCGGAGGCACGCCATGCCGCAGGTCTCGGGCTTCAGGCCCAGGTGGCAGCGAAAGCAGTAGGGAAACGGGATGAAATTCGCGCGATCGCCGAAGTGGCCGAAACGTTCGCGGTAGCGGTAGCTCGATGTGATCGACGTCGCGCCAAGCGTGCGGCCGTGGTAGCCGCCCATGAAGGCGAAGGTATGATTCCGGCCGGTATGGTTGCGGACGACCTTCATCGCATCCTCGATCGCGGAGGCGCCGCCGACGTTGAAGTGGATGCGGCCCTTCACGCCGAAGGTTTTCTCAATGCGCTGCGCGAGCTTCGTCGCGAGCAGCACGCGTTCCTCGTGCAGGTATTGGCAGGCGAGCTGCGGGAGGGTGTCGATCTGGCGATGGAGCGCGGCGTTGATCTTCTCGTTGCGGTAGCCGAAATTCGCCGCGGAATACCACATCTGGAGATCGAGGTATTCGGTGCCGGCACGGTCGTAGAGGAAGCTGCCCTTCGCCTCCTTGAAGAACGTCAGCTCCTTCGCGTAGTGGACGGTGTCGCCCCACGAGCAGTAGCGGGATTCCAAATCGAGTAGCGCCTTCTCGTCGAGCGAGCCTCGCGTCAATGCCGGTTCAGAGTTGGTTTTCATTATGAAGTTTTTCCAGCGTTCGGACCACGTCGGCCAGTTCGCCGAACGCGATACACGGAATCTTTTCCGCCTGAAGCTGCGACAGCAAACTTGCTTTCGCAAACACGACGTCGGCGTGCCGCGCCGGGCAGAGGTCGGAGCGACCGTCGCCAATATAGATCACGCGGCGATCGTCGTCGTTCGGCGGGATGAAATGGGTCTTCTTGCAGTGGGCGCAGCCGGGACAGGCCGGATTGGCGAACGGAAACGAGGGCACAACGCGACCGCCGGCGAGTTCGAGGTGGTTGGCGTGCACGGTCACGCCGGTCAGCCCCCGTTGCTGCAAAATGTGCCCAACAATCAAATCGAAGTTGTCGCTGACGATCGTGAGTTCGCCGCCCGCACGTCGCACAAATTCGATTAGCGCGACAAAGCCAGCATCCAGTTTCACGCCGTCGAGGTGACGCGTGAGCTCCGGCCACGGGGCGCTCAGACCGCGCATCTGGCCGTCGAGACACTCAAGCGCACCGATGCGGCCGGCCTCCCAGTCGGCTTCCAAGGCCTGCCAGCGGTCGTCGGTGGAGAATTTCTCGATCACGCCGTCGAGCACGTCACCGATTGAGATCGTGTTGTCGAAGTCGATGAAGACGCGGAAGCCCGCGTGTGTCGGCCGGTCACGCATGGGCGGCCTCCCCGGAGAAGAAATCCAACATGCTTTGCGCGACTTTACCTCGTTCCTGATCGGCGGTGATGACGTGGTAGGAGTCCTCCAAATAGACGATCTCCTTGCGAGCGGAGCTGACGCGGTCGTAGATGCGTTGGGCGTTTTTTACGCTGCTCATGTCGTCCTCCCGCGCCTGAATCACCTGCAACGGACATTTCACGTTCGGCAGCCGCGGCTCGAGGTGCGCGACGAGCCGGTGCAGCTCGGCCAGCAGCCGCACCGGGAAAAACGGGTAACCGAAGCGATCCACGTCATGCATGTCGTGGATATCCGCGTGTTCGTAAAATTCGTGGATCTTATTGCGGACTTGCTCGCTCTTGAGGCCGTAGGGCGGCTCCTCCTTGAAGTAGGTGAAGTTGCGCAGCGGCGTGCGGGTCGCCAGCGGCAGGAAGAAATGATACCACGGCACGTTCCACCCATCGTAAAACAACGTCGGGGAGAGACAACTCACGCCCGCGATGCCGGATTGGAATTCTTCCGCGAGCAGGAGCGCCAGCAGCGCGCCGAGGGAAAGTCCGCTCACAAAAATCTGGTCGTGATCGGCGCGCAGCTCCGTGTAGGCCTGGCGCACGGTGGCATAGAATTCCTCCCACTTGGTTTGCTTTAAGATGTGGAGCGGCTGGCCGTGGTTAGCGAGGCGCGGACACGAGACGGTGTAGCCGTGGGTGTTGAGGAACCACGCGATGAACCGCACTTCCGCCGGCGTGCCCGTGAGTCCGTGAATCAGGATCACCGCGCGGCCGTCGCGTCCCGGCATGAGCACGCCCGGCTTGGGCGTCACGCGGGGCTGGCCGGCATCGGTGCGGAAGGCGAAGATTACGGACATGGATTGGTCGGCGGAGGAACGAGCGGAGCGGTTGGACTCACGGTTCCCAGCGGCGCAGCACGAGGCAAACGTTGCAGCCACCGAAGCCGCTGCTGTCTTTGAGCACCGTGCGTGGCGCGATCGGGAGCGTGGTGCGCGGCAGGTTGAGGCCGGCGCACACTGGGTCGGGATTTTCGAGGTTGGCGGTGCCGGGGATAAAACCTTGCGCGATGCTCACCGCGCAAAACGCCGTCTCCATCGCACCGGAAAATGAGAGCCCGTGTCCCGTCAGCGCCTTGGTGCTGCTTACCGCCGGATGCGCTCCGACGGCGGTAAACGTCGCGTGCAATGCCTTCGCCTCCGACGCATCGCCCACCGGCGTCGAAGTAGCGTGCGCGTTCACATAATCGATTTCGCCGGGCGCGACTTTCGCGTCGGCGAGCGCACGGCGCATGGCCATGCTCAAGCCGCGTCCGTCCGGATCGGAATTGGCGACGTTGTAGCCGTCGGCCGCCTGGCCCCAGCCGAGCAACTCCGCGTAGATCGGTGCGCCACGGGCCCGCGCCGACTCGGCCAACTCGATCACCAGCGCCGCCGCTCCACCCGTGCCGACAAAGCCGTCGCGATCGCGGTCAAACGGCCGCGAGGCGCGAGTCGGATCCGGATTGCGGGACAGCGCCCGCATGCCGTGAAACGAGTAAACCGATTCCATGTTCAGATCCTCGCCGCCTACGACCAGCACGCGGCGCAGTCGCCCGAGCCGGATTTCGTCGCACGCGTAACCGATCGCCTGCGTGGTCGAGGCGCAGGCCGAGACGAATCCGGCCACCGCGCCGCGGATACCAAAATGCGCCGCGAGATTGAAATTCAGCGTGCCCGCAATCGTGCTCACGACGCCCATCGGGGGAATCCGTTCGCCGCGCGATTCGTGAATCTGGTTGAGGAAATGCCGGATGAGTCGCGGCGAGCCCGCCGATGCGCAGAACAAGCCCGTGTCGTCGGCCGTCAGATCCGCCGCCGTCAGCCGCGCATCGGCGATGAGTTGCTCGCTCGCGCAGAGCGCATACAAACCATGGGGCGCCATCCCGCGCAGCACCTCCCGCGAAAACTTGTAGCCCTCGGGCCATTTCCAGCCCGCCCACTGCAGAGAAGTCGTATCGAACTCCTTGAGCGTGCCGACAACTTTGATCGGCAGGTTCGCCCCGGGCATAAATTCGTAGCTTTCAATTCCGGAGCGCAGCGTGCGCAGACTCTCCGTCACCGCTGCCTGACTGTTACCGATGCTGGTGACAAACCCGAGTCCCGAAACGACGACGCGCGGCGCAGTCATGGCAGGCACCGTTCAAGCCGCCGTCGTTGCACGGTTCTTTACCTGAGTCCGAATATAACCGAGCAATTCGTCGAGCGTCGATAAGCGCGCGAGTTGGGAGTCGTCGATTTTGATGTCGAGCAACGATTCCGCCATGAACACCGTGTCCATCATCGTGAGCGAATCGCAGCCTAAATCTTCCACCAGCCGGGTCGTGCCAGGCAAGGTGTCGAGCGGTTCACTCGTTTTCTTGGCCAAATAAAAGTGCAGCACACCGAGCACCACGATATCAAGGCTGGCCACATCGCCGTGCTCGGCGAACGCGAGATAAGCCTCCGTCACCCGCGGCGGAAAGCCGACGAGTGATTCGTTGATGCGTTTTTGAGCGAGAGCGACAGTGATCATTTCGGGTGGGTGCAGCAGGAGAGTGACTCCATTCCGCACACGAAGACCTTAGGAACAATAGCCGATTCTAGCCGGATGCAACTCATTCATTAAGCGGGATACCCTCCACCGATCAAGGGCCCGGCACCGCCCGCCTCGCCTGCTGCACTCACTTTAACCGCGCATCAAACCACCCAATCGTCCGCACGATCAAATCCTCGATGTGTGCTGGTTGGCGAAAATGGTGCCCCTCGTCCTCGTAGACGACGAACTTCGTCTCGACGCCCAGCGTCTTTAGTGCGTGCCAGAATTCGTAGGACTGCGGCGCCGGGCATTCTTTGTCACTGTCGCCAACGACGATGAGCGTCGGCGTCTTCACCGCCTTGATGAAATTGATCGGCGAGCTCTTGGCGTAAACCGCTGCGTCGTCGTAAACCGAGGCGCCGAAATAAGGAATCATCCACTGGTCGATTAGATTTTGACCATAATAACTCTGCCAGTTCGAGATGCCGGCGCCGGCGATTGCCGCGCGAAAACGCGTCGTCTGCGTCACCGTCCACATCGTCATAAATCCTCCGTAACTCCAACCGCCGATCCCGAGCCGCGCCGGATCGATCGGGGCGGTTTTTAGCACCGCGTCGACGCCCGCCAAGACATCGCGGAGATCGCCGTAGCCGAAGTCCTTCACGTTCGCCGAGGTGAACGCCTCGCCTTGCCCGTAGCTGCCTCGTGGGTTGGGGAAAAACACAAAGTAACCTTCCGCCGCGAGCGCCGCGAAACTCAGACCCGCCCCCGGCCACGCCGGTTTCACCTGACTCGCCGGCCCGCCGTGAATCGACACCACCATCGGATAATGTTTCGCGGCGTCGAAATCGCGCGGATAGATGAGCCAGCCCTGCACCGCGCGGCCGTCGCAAGTCCACTCGACACTTTCACTGCGACCCCACGCAGGCTTCAGCGCGGCGTTGACGTGGGTCCGCTGCTGCCAAGCGCCGACCGCACCCGACCAGACTTCCGGTGCCTGCGTCCACGACGATCGGATGACGGCGCTCTGCGTTCCGTCCGCAGAAAGTGCGAGGCTCGAAGCCTCGCCGCCCGCGCCGATCGACTCGGCGCCGGTCCAGAGGGTCTCCGTTTTCCCCGACGCCGGATCGAGCGTCCCAATGGAAATGCGCCCGCGCACACCTTCGCTGAAAATCATTTTCCCCGACGGCTGCCATGCGATCCAAGCGGGCGAACTCGTCCGGTTTGGCGTGAGATTTTTCGGTTCGGCCTTCGCTTTGGCTTCATCGGTCGAACGCTCTGCCGGCACGAGGAAAACATCCCCGCCGGTCGATCCTTCATCGCTCATGAGCCCCTGAATAAACGCGATGCTCCGTCCGTCCGGCGACCAGCGCGGCACGGCGATTTGCGTGGCAGGTTTGAAGACTTCGCGCACGCGACCGCTTGCAACGTCGACGGCGTTGAGCCGTGCAATCCACCAGTTGTTGTCACCGGAGCCGGGCGCCGAGACGTAGGCGAGCTGCGTGCCGTCGGGCGACCAGTCGAATTCGTAAACGTAGCTCTCCGCCGGCGTGATCATCCGCGAAGTGCCCGTCGCGACGTCGACGATCAGAATCCGCTGCTCAAAAATATTCTCGGCAACTTCGCCGGCATCGCGCGCCGCCGCCTCAACGGCTCCCGCCGCCTGTTTCTGGCCCTCGATGCAGAGCAGCGCGAGAGTCTTGCCGTCGGGCGACCAACGCGGTCGCGCGAGCTGACCCACGACCGAGGTGAGTTTTCGCACCGCCCCGCCGGAGGCCGGCGCGATGTAGAGTTGAAGTTGCCGCGCCTTTTCCGCGTCAGACAAAAACGCGAGCTGCGCGCCGTCGCCCGAAAAGGCCGCGTGCTTTTCGGCGTGCGCCGTGGTGCCGTTGCCCGCCGTCACCCGCCGCGGTGGCGCGCCCGCGTCATCGAGCGCGTAGATCAAAGAATTTCGCGACTCGGTGCGATCGGCGTTGTGCTGTTTCTCGACGTAGACGAGCCGCCGGCCGTCGGGCGCCAGCGCCGCCTCCTCGATCGATTTGACGGCAAAGAGCAGTTCGATGGTTTCCTTCGGATTGGCGAACGCGACGGCAGGCAGCATCGCCAGCAGACAAATGAGACGGCGCATGGGAACGTGGTTGGGTTAAGACGCGCCTTCACTCATCGCCCGCGGCTCCGTGCGGCGCAAGCCTGTCGCGCCGCCTTTCTCCGCGGTGCGCCGAACATTATTCCGGCGCCCGCACCATTTTGTCATTGCGGGCAACACGAGCGACGGAGCAATCCATCTGGTTTCGCCATGCTCCGCCTCGTGCTCCCGCCCAACCTCGCCGCCGCCGCCGCACGCAACGCGATCGCGATCAAGGTCGAACTCACGCTGGCCGACGGCGCGCCGCCGCCCGCGCTGCTCCCCGCCCTCGCGCTCTTGCAACGCTGGTGCGGACCAAAGCCGCCGGTCTTTCTTCAGCTTTCCCGCGCCCAACTTCGCGAACTCGCCGCCGCCGTCGAAGATCAACCGCTCTTCGTCGAAAATGGCCGACCGGTCGCGTGGGCGCACGATACCCTCCTCGCCGAGCCCAGCCCGAAGCTCGAACCGCGCACCGAAATCCAAACTCCAAAATCCAAACTCCAAAATTCCGCCGCCGCCTCGCTGCTCATCGACGGCAGCGAACACTTCCTTGCCATTGCGCTCCCCCCGCGCGAATCGCTCGCCTACGCCTCGCTGGTCGAACTGCTCAAAACCAGCGGCTTCACGCTCGAGCCCTCGAACCGCAAGTGGTGGCTGCGCGATCGGCACAAGACGCTCAACTTTCTCGCCACGCACGGCGCCCGCCTGCGCAAAAATCTCGACGCCGAATTCACTCCGAATTTCGAGAAAAACACCGCGCATCTCCGCGCCGCCGAAATCGCCGCCGAGATTGCGGAGACCGGTGGTGAGTTTGCGGTAACGCTCGGCCTCCGCGCCGGCTCCGCCGACGAATCGTCGCTCCGCTCCGCCGTCGCCTCGAACCGCGGCTACCTCGAAGCCGACGGAAAAATCTTCCTGCTCGACTCGGCCAAACTCCAAAAACTCGCCGCCGCCCAGCGCCAGCTCGCCGGCGATCCTGCGGCTGGGCTCGCGCCGCGCCGCGTGCTGCGCATCACCGCTGCTCAGACAGTCGACGCCGACGAGATTCTCGCCGAGCTTTCGCCCAACTTCGCCGCCCCCGCCGCGTGGCGCGAGCGCAGCGGCGCGCTGAAAAATCTCACCGCGCTCCCCGCCGCGCCGATTCCGCCGACGCTCAACGCCCAACTCCGCCCCTACCAACGTCTCGGCGCCGCGTGGCTCTGGCATCTCCACCGCCACCAACTCGGCGGCATCCTCGCCGACGAAATGGGCCTCGGGAAAACGCTCCAAGCCCTCGCGCTGCTGTCTTCGCTCAACGCCCAATCTTCAACGCTCAACTCCCCACGCGGCTTCAGCCTCGTGGTCTGCCCCGCGTCGCTCCTCGAAAACTGGCGCCGCGAAGCCGCCCGCTTCGCGCCGCAGTTACGCGTGTTCGTTCATCACAGCGATCACCGGATCGCAACCGCCGGCGAATTCGCCGCGCACGATCTCGTCATCACGAGCTACGGCACGCTCTCGCGGGACCAAGCGCTCTTCACGTCGGTCGAGTTCGCCGCCGTGATCGCCGACGAGGCCCAGCACATCAAAAACCGCCGCTCACAAAACGCGGCCGCCCTCCGCGCCCTCCGCGCCCGCACCCGCTTTCTCCTGACCGGCACACCGCTCGAAAACTCCCTCGACGATCTGCGCTCGCTCTTCGAATTCCTCCTGCCCGGCTACCTCACGCGCGGTCCCGCCGGCACTCGCGGCGAGGATCGCGTCTGGTTCGACCAACGCCTCCGCGCGCAGACCGCGCCTTACATTTTGAGGCGCACGAAAAAGGCCGTCGCGCCCGAGCTGCCCGAAAAACTCGAGCAAATCGTCTGGTGTGAACTCACCGCCGCGCAGGCCCGGCTTTATCGCGACACCCAGGAAAAATCCGAGCGCGATCTCCTCGATCTCGCCGCCGGCGGCGCAAGTGAGGCGAAGCTCACCTTCGCCGCCCTCACCCAACTCCTCCGCCTGCGCCAAATCTGCTGCGACCCGCGACTCGTCGCGCCCGAGTCGGCCGCCGATCTCTCCACCAAGCTCGACAGCTTCAACGAACTCCTCGCCGAAGCCATCGACGATGGCCACCGCGTGCTCGTGTTTTCGCAGTTCACTTCTCTCCTCGCGCTCCTCCGCACCGAGCTCGACGCGCAACAAATCGCCCACTGCTACCTCGACGGTGCGATGACGCCGCGCGCCCGCCAAGCCGAGGTCGATCGATTTCAAGCCGCGGCCGCGCCCGACGCACCGCCGGTGTTTCTCCTCTCGTTGAAGGCCGGCGGCACCGGCCTCAATCTCACCGGCGCCGACACCGTCATCCATTTCGATCCGTGGTGGAATCCTGCCGCCGAGGCGCAGGCCACCGACCGTGCCCACCGCATCGGCCAGACGCGCGCCGTCACGAGCTACAAGTTGATCGCCGCCGGCACGGTCGAGGAAAAAGTGCTCGCCCTCCAGGCCGAGAAACGTGCGCTGCTCGCCGACGTGTTTGAAGCCAGCGAAGCGGTCGCCGCGACACTCTCGCTCGCCGACTTGAAATCGCTCCTGCAAAACTGACTTCGCCATGCCTGTGCGTTGCGTCTTCGTCCTCTGGCTGCTTGCAGCGCTCGCTTTCGCTGGCTGTGCGCGCCGCGCACCCGTATCCGTGCCGCGCCGGACCGTTGCGCAGGCGATTGAGCAGACTTCGGCGACGTGTGCACGCTGCCACGCCGAAATTCACGCCGGCTGGGCCACCACCGACCACGCGCTCGCCAACCGTCCGATCGACCCCGCTCGCGATCAAGCGGCGTTCACGGTCTCACCGGTGATCGAGGACGGCGGTTCGCGTTTTGAAATCGGCTGGGACAACCACCATCCGTCGATGACCGAGATTCGACCGGGCACTCCTCCGATCGCACACCAACCTGATCTCATGCTTGGATCGAAACCGCTTCGGCAGCCGCTCCTGCCCGCCGCGGGCGGACGCTGGCAGCCGACCGACCTGGCCTTCGATCCGGTGAAGCACGAATGGTTCAACGTCTTCGGACAGGAGCGACGCCAGCCCGGCGAATGGGGTCATTGGACCGGCCGCGGCATGAATTGGAATTCGATGTGCGCGCAATGCCACATGACCGGTTACCAAAAAAATTATTCCGCCGCCACTGACAGCTACGCCTCGAAGTGGGTCGAACATGGCGTCGGCTGCATCCAGTGCCACGGCCCGATGCCCACCGATCACAACAATCGAAAATCCAAAATCGAAAATCCAAAATCCGCCGAACCGTTCAGCGGCGATCGTTCCCGCATCATGCAGACCTGCGCGCCGTGCCACGGCCGCAACGAAGCGCTCACCGCCAGCTTTCAACCCGGCGACAATTACGACGACCACTACCGCGTTACGCTGCCCGTCGATGCCGCGGTGTTTTATCCCGACGGCCAGCAGCGCGACGAAGACTTCAACTGGACCTCGATCCGCCTCAGCCGAATGGGCCACGCCGGCGTCACGTGCCTCGACTGCCACGATCCACACACGAACCAAACCATTCTTCCGGCGACCGACAATCGCCTGTGCCTGCGCTGCCACAGCGCGCCGACGCCCGTCGCCTTCAGCAAAGCGCCCGTGATCGATCCGGTCGCGCACTCGCACCACGCCGCGACCAGCACCGGCAACCAATGCGTCACCTGCCACATGCCGACGACAACTTACATGCAGCGCGCCCCGCGCCACGATCACGGCTGGCTGCGGCCCGATCCGTTGCTTACGAAAGAACTCGGCATCCCCAACGCCTGCAACCGCTGCCACACCGACCAATCAGTCGAGTGGTCGATCGGAAAAACGGACGCGTGGTATGGCACCAAACTCGACTCGCACCAGCGCGCCCGCACCCGTGCCGTCGCCGCCGCTCAGGCACACCAACCCAATGCCGCTGAGGCACTGCTCAGCGTTTTCACCACTGAAGACATCCCCGCGTGGCGCGCCACGCTCCTCGACCTTGCGTCGCCCGATGCCGATGCCTCCGCCGAGATCGTCGCCGGGGCGCGCACCTCGCTCGCCGCCAACGATCCACTCGAACGCGCCGCCGCCGTGCGTGCCCTGACGGCCCATGCCGAATCGCAACATCTCCTGCGCCCCCTGCTGCACGATCCAGTGCGACTCGTGCGGCTCGACGCCGAATGGGCGCTGTCGGCATCGTTGGCCGACGGATCCCCCGAGCGCGCCGAACTCGACGCCTACCTCTCGCTCACTCTCGACCAACCCTCTGGCCGGCTCCGGCTCGGCCAGGATCTCGCCAACCGCGGTCGCCTCGCCGAGGCGCAGAAAGAAATGGAACTCGCCGCCCAGTGGGATCTGTTTTCGCCGGGCATCCGCGATGCGCTCGGCTTCGTGTTCAACAGCGAGGGCAACTCCCTCCAGGCTGCCGCGCAATTTTTCCGCTCGGCGCAATTGCAGCCGCATGATGCGGCGGCCGCCTACCGCGCCGCACTCGCGTTCGCTGAGGCCGGCCAGTTGTCCGACGCCGAACTGGCCTTTCGCCTCACCGTCGACCGCGATCCAAAATTCGATCGCGCTTGGTATAACCTTGGACTGTTGCTCGCGAAAATCGAGCGGTTCGCCGATGCCTCAGCGGCGTTGCAAACGGCCGAATCGATCGCGCCTGGTTCGCCCGATTATCCGTATGCTCAGGCGACCGTGCTGCTCCGCTCCGGAGATCGCGAGGGCGCGCTGGCCGCTGCCCGCCGCGCTTTGGCCGCCGATCCGAATTACACACCCGCCCGCGAGTTGCTTCAGTCCCGGCGATAACTTGCGGAAATTCCCGTTGACGCGCTCCGCGGGCACCCTTTGCTCTGACCCTTCCTACCGATGGCTCGGTAGCTCAGTTGGTAGAGCAGAGGACTGAAAATCCTTGTGTCACTGGTTCGATTCCGGTCCGAGCCACCACTTTAGAATGTCGGGTCGGGTCTAGTTCAAAGATTAGCCCTTAGCCGGAAATTCGTCATCTCGACCCAGTCGCCCAAGATCTGATTCTGGATCCGCAGCCCCACCCCGACCCAAACCGCCGCCGCCGGCGCCAAACCAGCCACCTCCAGTGTCACGGAATCCGACCAGTCGCCATCGGGCAGCCGGAAGGATTTGAAACCCACGTTGCGCTCCTTGGTGTCCAGCCAACCGACCATCACACTCACGCTGGTCCCGGACGAGACATGACCCTTCAGACGCACACTCCCCTGCACGAGCCCGGTATTGGGCAAAGCGTTCCACTGAAAAAGCATGGTGTCCTTGGTGCCGGAGACCCGCAGCACTCGTGACGTGCTGATGCCGGACAATTCGGCCCTAAAATTCTGCGACGGTTCCACCTTGCTGATCCACTCCTTTGGGAGCGACAGGCCATAGTCCAAACTGGCAATTCGCCGCGCCGGAATGAGTTCTCCTGAAAATTGCCCGTTCCGTTCGAGCACCACGTCGCTCTTCGCCGACTGAATCGCCGGCCAAAGCGCCGAAACGATGGGCTCCGCCCATTTCGCCAGTTCCACATTTGCGGCGGTCCGTTCTCCCGTACTATCAGCTAGGTCTCGAATTCGAAACAGCGCCGCCGATAACGGATCGTTCTTCAAATAGTCATCCCAACCAAAGGGAGCGATCGCGAGCGGCGAGTCGCGCCGAAGGGCATCGGCAAAGCGGATCAGTTCCCGGCGAGCCGATAGATAGGCCCCCAACTCGTGCGCCAATTCCCGCCAGCTTTTGTCCCGCTGCAGGACCGTGCGCGAAACTTGGTCGCGGACCGCTTCAAAAGCCACCAATCGCTCGGTCAGGCCGAAGGCGTCACTGGTCAACCGAACGCGATCGCGCACGACCGTCGAAACACTGCGTCTCGTCGCCTCGTCCAGAAGTTGACGTAGATCGCGGCAAACCGCGGACGGAAACACGCCCGCCTGCGAATCATTCCGATAGTGTTTCAACCAATACGGCGCTCCCACTTGATGCATCCATTGCCTCTCACAGGCTTCGAAGAACTGGCGCATAGGACCCGCCGCTTCCTGGAAATACCGCCGGTAGTATTCGTCGAGGAGTGCATCTTTCGATTGCGCCGGATCCCGCAGTAGCTGCGCCAAGAGCCACGGCATCGGCCCATCGAGCCCCCAGTTCGGATTCACCTCCGCGTAATAATCGGTAAAACCCACGCTCCGGGCATGGCGGATATTCTCGGCGAGCAACTGCGTGTGGATGCGGGGAATCAAAAATCCGTTCCCGTAAACGTAATCGTACATCCCGAGCCGCTTCACGCCGGACTTCGCCCAGCGTTCCTGCAGGTCAAACTCCTCCGCGCGGAATTTAGCTTCGTAGCCCTGCGCCCGGTCCGCGGTCAAAAACGGCACGACGTTGGGGCGCACCGCAAACGGCGGCACGTTCTCACAAAAATAGTAAGCGAGAGCACCCAGGAGTTTTTCAGGCTGCGTCTTCGCGAGCTCATCGGCCGCCCGATTCATGAAGGTGAACACCACCGGCGAATAATCCGGCCGCTCGCGGAACCATTGGGTCGGCGTAGCCAGCGCCAGCAACTCCGGCGACTCACCCCACACCAGCGCATCGTTCACGCCCAAAGCGAAACTCTCCACGCCCAGGTGAGACTCGAAATATTTCTTTGCCGCGCCGGCGGCATATCTCGCCACGTCCTCCCGGGCGATGTCTGGATTCCAATACGCTGGACCGGAATTCGGCGGCTGCAGCCGCTTGCCCGACTCCAATGGGAAGAATTCCGGATGGGTTTGATACAGTTCCGGCGGGAACACCCGCGACAACGCATGCGAAAACGAAAGCGAATCCGTCAGCTGATTATGCCGGCTCCATTCCCCGCCATCGTCACGATCCACTCCCGACAGGGCCCGAGTCCAAAAAGCCCGCGGCGACGCCACCATAAGTGGATACCCCCGCTCAGGACCTAAAGGTCCAGGGACAAACCAGCGGGCTGGTTCAGCCTGGGAAAAATCCGAGCGGACAATGACCAGTGCAAGCAAAGCCGCCAAAGCAGAGCCAACTAGAGAGAGCCCAATCCAGTAGCGCCATGGTCGTGCCATTCTTTCAAATGAAGCCAGCGGGGAAGAAACCAGCAACCGCAATTCGTCCGCCGTCGGCGGCCTTTTGTGGGTAGTTGGACTCATTCGAACCCCGGACTGCGCCTTTCGGCCATTCGCGCACCCACACCTTGGCAGCCAGCGCCTTCACTAACTCGGCGAGCCGAACGCTACAGGCCAAGGCCTCAAAAGACTGCCAGAAAACGTCCGGAGCGCCGTCGTTCCACCGCAGTCAGAGGAAAAATTCGCTTCCCCGGACATCGATTGACGGCATGCTCACCCCCGCGTGGATTCCTCCTCACCTCACGATCAGCCCGAGCGCCTAAGGTCGCTTGAGCATTTCCGCGCGAATACCAAACGCCTTAAGATTCACCCGACGGAATTGCTGCTGCTTGCGATCATCGGACTGCACGTCGTGTTTCTTCCCTGGGCCATCGGCGGGATGCGACCTTGGAGTCAGGTGATCAGCCTGACTCTCGGGATAATCAGCCTGGGCGTCGCCCTCGTGCCCCGTAACTACACACCCGAAGAATCTGGATCCAACACGTTTCGCCTCTACCCGTGGCCCCGGTTAAAATCCTTCCCCATTTTCTGGATCGGACTCCTCCTGGTAGGCTACATTACAATCCAAGGTTTAAATCCTGCCTGGTCGTATTTTCAGAGCGACCGGGGTTGGTGGATGCAGAGTATAGACCACATAAATTGGCTACCCTCCGGCGTGAACGTTCCTTGGGCCCGAGGCGGACCGTGGCGAAAGTTGATCATCTATGCTGCGGCGTGGATGACGGTCTGCGCCATTTGGACGGGATTCACCCGGCGGCGCACGTTGCAGTTTTTCTTTCTCGTCGTGGCACTGAACGGACTGGCGCTCGCCATTTTCGGTCTGGCGCAAAAACTCCTGCCGAACGGAAAGATGTTCTGGTTCGTGGAAATTCCCTATGGCTCACTATTCGCGAGCTTCGTTTACAAAAACCACGCGGCCGCTTACCTCGTTCTCACCCTGTTTGTCATCTGTGGCTTGGCCTCTTGGCACTATCTGCGCGGACTGCGCCGACTTGAGAAATCCAATCCGGCGGGGCTTTTCGCTTTTTTCGCCACCTGCATCGCGAGCACCATCCTCGTCAGTTACGCCCGAGGAGTCACCATCGTGATGCTCGTTTTTCTCGTCGGGGCCGTCGGCGCGTTTATCTTCCATCAAATCGCGGTCCCAAATACCACGCGCAAACCCGTGGTGGCCGTGGCGCTGATGCTCATTTTCGGCTACTTCCTCAGGACGGGCCTGCAAACCGTGAGTTCCCATGAGGCGTGGACGCGGCTGGGCCAAGGAATATCCGACCAGGACTTGTCCCTGACGGTTCGCGGAGTCGCAACGACCGCATCGATCGACATGCTGAAGGATAACTGGGGCACCGGAACGGGCGCCGGCGGTTATGCGTTTCTCTTCCCAACCTACCAGCAGCGCTATCCCGAAATTTACTACTATCCAGGCGGCCAGCGCATGTTCTGGGAGCACGCCCACAACGACCTCGTGGAAATCTCTGTCGAACTCGGACTGCCCGGCATCTTGCTCATCTTGGCGGGGGCTGCGTTTTGGTTGACGGCCCTATGCCGGCAATTTTTTTGGCGCAATCCTATGAGCGTCTGCGTGGTTTTCGGCAGCCTGCTCCTCGTCGGCTACTCGTGGTGGGATTTCCCATTCCAGAATCCCGCGGTGCTGATGCTCTGGTGCTCACTCGCCATCGCCACCGTGCTTTGGACGACGTTCGAGGAGCAGAACCTCAAGGGATAGTCACTCCGGGTAGAGTAGGCGGGAGCCTTTTAACGGCGTTGCCGTCTAAAGGCTCCTGCCTACTCTACGGTCACTCCGATTGCTTCGAATTATCTCAGCGCAGTCGGAGTCGACATTACGGACAGCTGCGATTATCTCGAACTAGAGGCGATCAGACACGTAGCCGCGGACTTTTGCTTTCATGCCCTTGCTGGCGATCATGACTTCTTTGCTGCCCGCCCATATTCCTCCCGGCATTGGATTCCAAAATCTTTAAGTCCGACGGGCTACTACTATGGCGGGAGTGCCCGTGAAGCAGGGCGGGCGTTAGAGTCACATCGGCCAAGACCACCCCTTATCCTTACTCGGAACATGCGGGCACAGCCTCCCGAGGGCCGCGCATCATTCGATCCAAGGTGCCTTACCCTCGTTCCAGAGGCGATTAAGGAGAGCAAATTCCTGGTAGGTGTCCATCGGCTGCCAGAAGCCCTCGTGCCGATACGCCGCGAGTTTTCCTTCTGCCACCAGCTTCCGCAAGGGTGCCTCCTCGAGCATCGTTGCGGGATCATCCGGCAGATAATCAAACAGCGCCGGCTCGCAGACCATGAAACCGCCGTTGATGTAGCCCGACTCAGTCTGGGGCTTCTCGTTGAAACTTTCCACGCGGCCCTCGGCACTCAGGCCCACTTCACCGAAGCGGCCTGGCGGATGCACCGCCGTCAGAGTGACAACCGCGCCCGCTTTCCGATGGAAGGCCAGCAAAGCATCGAGGTCGATGTTTCCGACGCCGTCGCCGTAGGTCAGGAAAAAGGTCCCTTGGCCGACATGCTCGCGCACCGCCCGCACCCGCCACGCGGTGAGTGACTCGAGACCCGTGTCGCAAAGGGTGAGGCGCCAGTCCTTGTCCGATTCACTGGTGTGAAAAAGCGCCGTCTCCGGTTGCCCGAGGGCAAAGCTTACATCGCGAGTGTGCCACTTATAATTGCGAAAGTATTCCCGGATGAGGTCACCCTTGTAGCCCAGGCAGAGCACAAAATCCAAATGGCCGTAACGCGCATAGCGCCGCATGATGTGCCAGAGAATCGGACGCGGGCCAATCGGCACCATCGGCTTCGGCCGATACTCGGTCTCCTCACGCAAACGCGTGCCTTTGCCGCCGCAGAGAATCACAGTCTTCATGAGGGAGTGGAACCGGTTCGCGCCGCCGAGCGGCAGAAGTCACCGATTGCGTCGATGACATAGTCGAGCATGGCGTTGGTCAAACCGGGAAACACCCCGACAAACAATGCCGACTGCATCAGCCGGTCCGCGCCGGTCAGTTCGCCGACTACGCGAAACGCCTCCGGATTATCGCGGCGCAATTGCACGAACGCCGGCTGTCGCGTCAGGTTACCACCAAAGAGCCGGCGGTTGCCGATCTTCTTTTCATCGAGGTGCCGGGTAAGTTGAGCCGCCGTAAATGGGGCATCGCCGCGCACGAGCAGCATGAATCCGAACCAGGATGGATCGGCCCGCGGACCCTTCACGGCGCCCCAAGTAAAGCCATCCGGTGTCCAAGCCGTCGCATGGGTCGGCAGCGAAAACTCGAAATAGTTTTCGAGCGAAGCCAGGCCCGTCCGCAAACGCTGCCAGTTGCGACGACGGGCGGCGCCGAATGAGGGGAGACGCCTCAGTTGCACCCGCCCAATGGCGGCCTGCAGGTCGAGCGGTTTCAGATTATAACCCAGATGGCTGTAGATGTATTTGTGGTCGTAGCCTTCCGGCAGTTCCCCGAGCTGCCAGTTGAACCGCTTGCCACAGGTGTTATCGACGCCGCTCGCACACCAGCAATCACGCCCCCAGTCCCGAAAACTCTCCACGATCACCTTGAAGCGCATGTCGCGGGTGATGTTCACCGCCCCACCCTCGCCCATCGTGATATGGTGGGGCGGATAAAACGACTGCGTGGAAAGATCGCCAAAGGTGCCCGTGAGCCGGGCCGCTTTCCCGGAAAGCGAGTAGAGGCTGCCGAGCGCATCACAATTGTCCTCAATCAGCCAAAGATCGTGCGTCCGGCAAAAGGCGGTGACTGCGGTCAGGTCGAACGGATTGCCGAGCGCATGCGCCAGCATCACAGCCTTCGTGCGTCCCGGTCGAAAGGCCGCCTCGAGTTGCGAGCAGTCGGCGTTGCCCGACACAGGGTCGTTGTCGATGAACACCGGCAACAGGCCCAGCTGCACAATAGGCGCAACCGTAGTCGGAAACCCGCCAGCACAGGTAATTACTTCATCGCCGGGCCGCAGCCGTTTGTCCGGTGGGAGCTTAGCCGAAGTGAGCGCCGCGACCGCCAGCAAATTGGCGGACGAGCCGGAATTCACGAGGATCGAACGCCGCACTCCGAGCGCGGCTGCCAATTCCTGCTCCATCGCATCCCCCTCGCGTCCCAGCGTCAGCCAAAATTCGAGCGACGATTTGACGGCGGCCTCAGGCTCGTCGGCGGTGAAAACCCTGGCCGAATACGGCACCTGCGTCTGCCCCGGGTTAAAAGCCTCCGTGCGCGCATCCGCCGGGCGATTTTTATCATGCGCCAAGGTCGCATGCAGACGAGTGAGCCGCAAAATTTCGGCGGTTAGTTCCGGCAGACTGGATTCGGAAAAACTCATTGCGACAAACCCACCGCATAATCGGCAATCTGGCGCTGGGTCAAATCTCGCACTTGGTCAGGTGTGGTGCGGTGCCAGATCACCGCTCGCTTGACCGCCTCGGAGAAATTCCATTGCTGGCGCCAACCGAGCAACCGCTCAGCTTTGTCCGTGGAAAGATGGAGCAATAGCGCCTCATGCAAGGCCGTTGGACTGGAGGAATCCTCCCACGAGCCGGGCCAGTGTTTCAGCACCTCTTCCACGAGCTCGGCCACCGAACGATGATCACCGGGCACGGGGCCGAAATTAAACGCGGTGCATAGTTCCACCAGCCGCGGCGATTTTTCGCTCAACGCGGAGCGGAGTTCCGCAGCCAGCAGCAGATAGCCGCCCACGGACTCGAGCACATGCTGCCAAGGCCGCACCGCTGTCGGATTCCGAAGCCGGATCGGCTCGCTCTGACTCAACGCCCGCCAGCAGTCCGGCAAGATTCGCTCGGAAGCCCAATCACCGCCACCAATGACATTGCCTGCTCGGGCGGTCGCAATCGCGACGGGAAGCACCGAGCCCGCCAGAATCTTCTCCGGTGAATAATAGGAGTCGCGCCACGAACTCGTGATGATTTCTGCGGCCGCCTTGCTGCCGCTGTAGGGATCATGCCCCCCCAAGGCATCGCCTTCTTGGTAATGCCGACCCTGCTCCAGATTTTCGTAGCATTTGTCCGTGGTCACGACGACTACTGCACAGGGTTTCTTCAGCAATCGAAGCGCCGCCAGAAGATTCGCGGTCCCCATTGCGTTCGTGGCAAACGTCTCCAACGGGGCCGCGTAGGAACGCCGCACCAGAGACTGGGCGGCTAGGTGGAAAATGTAATCCGGCTGCGCGGCCTCGATAGCCGCATCCAAGTATGCTGCATCTCTTACGTCACCCCGGCCATCCTCCAGCCGGCTGGCCAGCGCAAGTTGGTCAAACAAGGCCGGAGTTGTTGGCGGGTTGAGTGCAAAACCCCTCACGCTTGCGCCCATCGCCAGCAACCATTCGCACAGCCACGAACCTTTGAATCCGGTGTGCCCCGTGACGAACACTCGTTTGCCTGCGAAAGCCCGGCCGACAGGGTGCATAATGAAACGCACGGTGCAGGATCGAATTTCCGAAACCAAGAACGAAATTCCGATTGCTTTTTCAGACCACACGTCAGGGTCAATCTTCAGTGCTACAACTGGACGTCGGTTGCTTTGTTGCGGCTACCGCGAGAGCGAGCTATGGACGAAAATTTGACTCAGCAATGGCCACTTTCGGTCCGGCTCGCCACTACGGACGGAACGCGACATGCCGGATTCCCTGCCTAAGCGAATCAGCCCAGCGGGTCGGCACGCTTAGCCGTAACCATTCAGTTGAAAGGGAGCCACCGATTGGGAACTGATTGATGGTGAATGAAACCTAATCAATCGAAGGGCGGGAGCCCGGTTCACCAAACGGTGGCCGAGAAGCTTCAATTTGAAAGTGCCGGCCAG
>CAIMFY010000048.1 GCA_903840415.1 uncultured Opitutia bacterium
ATACCGCGAACCGACGCGGCGATCATTGTGTCCGGTGCAAACCCGGAGATTAACGGCCGCACTCGCTGTTCGCGCGGCCTCATTGGCTCTTTATCTCAACCCGCCTTCACAGGCTCGTTGCGATAAAAGCCTATGGTTTTCGAACGGTCAGGACAGCGGTGATATTCTACGTCCATTGTTACGGCCATGTAAACTCTCGCCACTGGGTCCAATCTTGCTGAACAAACCTACAGTTTTTTCGTCTAGCACCCGGTGTTCAGTTCTTGGTTTGTAAGGTTGGGACAGTTGGGCGCCGACTGGTAATCGGCGCCCTATTTTGTGCCCCTACGTTGCCTCTCAGCGCTTCACCTGCGCATTGAAAGCCGTGATCAACCGGTCGAAGTGCGCAACCTCCCCTTCAAACAACTCCCGCCAGTAATCGGGCGCCCATTGCGCGTTCAGCTCCTCGACCGCCTTCCCCTGCTGCTCGACCCACGTGTAATATTTCAAGTTGTGGATAGCCTTCCGCTCGGCGAAGGACAGTTCCTTGAAGTAATCGATCGACTGGTGCGCCAGCGGCCCGGCGAAATCGGCGATGGCATCCTTCTCACGGTAGGCGCCGTGCTCGGCGTGCAGTTCATTCAGCCGTGAGCCGTAAAGCTCCATCGAGTCCGTGAACACCGTGAAAATCACGTCGCGCTCGTCGAGGTCGTAATATTTCGCGGTCTTGATCGCGGCGAGCAGGTTGCACACGCCGGAGATACCGACGAGCGGGAGCTGCTTCAGTTGCTTCGTTGTCACGCCGAGCGAGGCGAGATGCTTGCGGCCGGCGGGCTCGTTGAAGAGCCGCACGAGGCGCATGCAGTCTTCGTCGTCGATCGCGGCGACAGCGTCGGTATTGCGGACGTTGTGGACCCACGGCACGTGTTTGTCGCCGATGCCCTCGATCCGGTGGGCGCCGAAGCCGTTTTGCAGGAGTGTCGGGCATTGCAGTGCCTCGGTCGCGACGATCTTCAAATGCGGGTGCTTCACCTTAAGAAAATCGCCCGCCGCAATAGTGCCGGCTGAACCGGTCGCGGAGATGAAAGCGGCGGCGCGCAGGCCGTCGTCGCAGAGGCCGGCGAACACTTCCTCGATCGCTGGGCCGGTGACATTGTAGTGGAAGACCGGGTTGCCGAACTCCTCGAACTGGTTGAAAATCACGTTCGCCGGATCGCGCTTCAGCTCCCAGCACTTGTCGTAGATTTCCTTCACGTTCGATTCGCAGCCGGGCGTGGCGATGATCGTCGCACCGATTTCCTTCAGCCACTCGAAGCGCTCGCGCGACATCTGCTCGGGCAGGATCGCGATGGAGGTGCAGCCGAGCAGCGCGCAGTCGAAGGCGCCGCCGCGGCAGAAGTTACCCGTCGAGGGCCAGGCCGCCTTGTGCACCTCGGGATCGAATTCGCCGCTCACCAGCCGCGGCACGAGGCAGCCGAACGCCGCGCCGACCTTATGCGCGCCGGTCGGGAAATATGAGCCGACCAGGCCGATGACCCGCGCCTTCACGCCGGTGATCGCCGGCGGAATTTCGAGGCAGTTCACGCCGCCGTAGCCACCGGTGCGCACGTCGTTTTTCCACGTAATGCGGAAAAGATTCAGCGGATTCACATCCCACAATCCGACGCGCTTAAGCTTGGCGCGGGTCGTCGGCGGGATAAGCGACGGATCGCGCAGTTGGGCGAAAGTCGGGATGACGACGCCCCGCTCGCGGCAGCGTTTGGCTGTTTTGCGAATGACGTCGGGGCGGAGTTGTTTGATAATTTTGGACATATCAGGCCTTGACCAGTCGCCGGAGGGCGGCGGGGTAGTTTTTGACGCGTGCCATCAGGATCATTGCCGCAATGACGAACGGCTTGAAGCTCGCTTCGCGATACGTCGCGAGCCGGTACCGCTCGAACACACTCGCCGCCACTTCGCCCTGCGCGCAGCTCACGCCGGAAATGTCGGCCGGCAGGCAGTGCATGTAGAGCGCTTTGCCGCCGCGTGTAAGCTTCATCTTCGCCTCGTCGCACTCCCAGTTTTTGAATTTCGCGTTGTTCGCGAGGCATTCCTGCTCGAGCGCCTTGAGCCCGTCGCGGTCGCCCTGCCGGAGGAGCGGGGTGCGGCGCTGCATTACGGAAAACGGCGCCCAGGATTTCGGGTAAACAACATCCGCGCCGCGAAACGCGTCCTCCATGCTCGAAGCCACGGCAAATTCCCCGCCGCTCTTCTTTGCATTGTGCCGCGCGAGTGCGACGACTTCCGGGATCAGGCCGTAGCCCTCGGGGTGAGCGAGCGTGACGTCCATCCCGAAGCGCGTCATCAGCGCGATGATGCCTTGCGGCACGGAGAGCGGTTTCCCGTAACTCGGCGAGTAGGCCCAACTCATGGCGATTTTCTTGCCTCGCAACGCCTCGAGCGAACCGAAGTGCGTCTTGAGCGCGACGAGGTCGGCCATAGACTGCGTCGGGTGATCGATATCGCACTGGAGATTCACAAGTGTTGGCCGCTGGTGAAGCACGCCCTGGTCGAAGCCTTCCTGCACCGCAGCGGCGACCTCGCGCATATAGGTGTTGCCCTCGCCGAGGAACATGTCGTCGCGGATGCCGATGACCTCGGCCATGAACGAAATCATGTTAGCCGTCTCGCGCACCATCTCGCCGTGAGCGATCTGCGATTTCTGCTCGTCGAGATCGGAGAGCCCAAGCCCGAGGGCGTTCGCAGCGGAGGCGAAGCTGAAGCGCGTGCGCGTCGAGTTGTCGCGGAAGATCGAGATGGCGAGGCCGGCGTCGAAGACGCGCAGCGATTTCTTTGCGCGGTGCAGCTCCGAGAGCGTCTCCGCGACGAGCGCGAGGGCGCGGATTTCGGCATCGGTCTTTTCCCACGTGAGAAGGAAGTCCTTGCCGAACATGTCGGTCTTCAGTTTCGCGAGCTGCGAAAGGTTCTTTTGGACGATTTTCATGGTTCGGTAAAAATTCAGACCCTGGCCGCGGCCGCCGTCGCGCCCAAGTAGTGGACCGCCGCCTCTTCGATCGCGTCGATGATTTGATGGTAGCCGGTGCAGCGGCAGAGGTTGCCGTTGATCGCCTTGCGGATCTGGTCGCGCGTCGGGCGCGGATTTTTCAGGAGAAACGCGTGCGCCACGAGCACCATGCCAGGCGTGCAGAACCCGCACTGGATCGCGCCGCACTCGACGAACGCCTGCTGGAGCGGATGCAGCGTGCCGTCCGGCGCGGCCATACCTTCGATCGTGAGAATGCGGTGGCCGGCGACGTCCTTCACGCGCTTGATGCAAATCTTCATCGGTTCGTCATCGAGCAGAATGGTGCAGGCGCCGCACGCGCCAATGTCGCAGGCGTTCTTCGCGCCGGTCAGATCGAGTTCGTCGCGGAGAAACTCCACGAGTCGGCGCTCGCCGACGGCTTCGGCTACCTCGAGTTCCCGGCCATTTAGGTGAAGTCTCATAGCCGGCACTCCTCCTCGGGCAGTTCTTCCGGCTGGGCCGAGAGTTTGATCGGCAGCGCAAATTCGCGTTTGCCCGTCGCGTGATAGATGGCATTGGCGATCGCCGGCGCGAGAATCTCGGTGGTCGGTTCGCCGAGCGCCTTCGCGCCAGTCGGCGACTGCGGGTCGGGATTCTCGACGATGAGCGCCGTCATCTCGGGCAGGTCCATAGCGCGCGGAATGCGATAGGTATTGAGGTTGAGGTTGGTGATTCGTCCGTCCTTCGAATTGATCTCCTCGTGAAGTCCGTAGCCGGCCGCCATGGCCATGCCGCCGAAAAACTGGCCGCGCACCATCTCGCGGTTCACCGCGCGGCCGACGTCGTGGGCAGCGGTGGCGTGGAGCAACTTCACCTTGCCGGTCTTCTTGTTCACCGTCAGCTCGACGGCTTGGCAGCCATAAACCCAAGTGAAGTAGGCGTCGCCCTGTCCGGTGTGCTCGTCCCACGAGACGCGCGGTGCTCGGAACACCCCAAATGCATGTGGAAAACGCTGGGTTTGGAACATTTGGCGAATCGCCTCATCAAACGAAATCGTTTCACCGTCGGTTCGTCCCAAAATCCGATCGTTGGCAAAACGCACGTCCGCGATCGCGCATTGTAATTTTTCGCACACCGCCTCGGCAATCTTCTGTTTCAATTCGCGGGCGGCGAGCGTCACCGCGCCGCCACCCATGATGGTGCCGCGCGAGGCGACCGTCGTGCCGCTGTCGGGAACCGTGGACGTCGAGGCGCGACGATAGCGGATGCGGCCGAGACTCACGCCCAACTCCTGTGCGGCGAGCAGCGACATCGCCGACTCCGCGCCCTGGCCGTTCTCATGCACGCCGACTTCCAGGAGAATTGAGCCGTCGGGCTGGACGTTGATGATCGCAGCGCAGAAATCGACGCCCTCGGCGCCGAGGCTGACGCCGCGGTAACTCATCGCGAGACCAATCCCGTAGAGTTCGTCGGTGGCAGATTTACCGTGCGAGCATTTGGCGAGTTTTTCCTCGTAGCCGGTTTCCTTGAGCACGGCGTCGAGCACCTCGTCCATCGCGACCTTGTGCGTGTCGAGTTTCTGGCCGGTGATCGTCACGCTGCCCTGGCGGACCATATTGCGGCGGCGAAACTCGATGCTAAAGAGGCCAACTTTCTTCGCGGCAATTTCCACCATCTGTTCGACGACGAAGTTCATCTGCGGCGAACCGAAACCGCGCATGGCGCCGGCGACGATGTTGTTCGTGTAAACGCCCTGCGTGTCGCAGTGGACGTTTTCGACGACATAGGGTCCGCAACACTGCACCGTCGAACGCCACGTGACCCACGGCGTGACCGAGCAATACGCGCCGCCGTCCGCGAGTATCTTGCACTGCACGGCCGTGATGTGGCCGTCTTTCGTCACGCCCATCTTGTAGTTTACGCGATAGGGATGGCGCTTGTAGCTTTCGCGAATCGACCAGTCGCGCCGATACACCATCTTAACCGGTCGGCCGAGGAGTTTCGCGGCGAGCGCGGTGCGAGCGCAGACGATCGCCGCGGTGTCGTCCTTGCCACCGAAGCCACCGCCCATCGGCGTCCCGATGACCTCAACCTCGGACAGCGGCACGCCAAGGCACGCCGCCACGAACCGTCGCGTGCTGAACGGGTGCTGCATGCTACCGCAAACTTCAATGACACCGTCCGGCCGCGGCACGCTGACGGCGACTTCGGGCTCCATGTAAGCGTGCTCGATGGTCTGCGTGCGAAAATTCTCCTCGATCACAAAGTCCGCCTGGCGGAAGCCATCATCGATGTCGCCGCGGCGGACGCGGTGGGTGTTGACGAGATTCGAGCCGTGCTGCTCATGAACGAGCACAGCGCCGGGGCGCAGCGCTTCCTCCGGATCGAGCACTGCGTGCAGCGGCGTCGCCTCGACCCGCACGAGCGCTGCCGCACGAATCGCGAGGTCGCGGGTTTCGCCTACGACCATAGCCACAACATCGCCATGGTAACGGATCTTGTCGTCGGCGAAGATGCGAAAATCGCGAATGATCTGACCAAACCGATTCGTACCGGGCACATCGCACGCCGTTAGCACTTTCACGACGCCTGGCGCTTTCGCCGCATCTTCTGTTACGACGCGGATGATCTTGGCATGAACGTAATCCGAATAAACCGGCGCCGCGTGGAGACACCGCGCGAACTTCAAATCGTCAGTGAACTTTGCCCGGCCGGTGACCTTGGCGTGGGCGTCGTTGCGCCAGGCTTTGTTTTTTTCGGCACTCACTTGTCGGCTCCTTTCGTGGCGAGGCGCGCGGCGACGCCCGCCAGCCCGGCCGCCGTCGGCGCGATCGCGGCGGGCATGTGGAGGTTTTTCATCGCGGCGTCGACGTCCTTGAGCCCGTGGCCGGTGATGAGCACGGCGATTTGATCGCGCGAACCCACGAGAGATTCAGCACGCAGCTTGCCGAGCGCGGCGACCGCCGCCGCCGCTGCCGGTTCGGCGAACACCCCCGTGGTCGCCGCGAGCGTGCGCTGGGCCGTGAGGATTTCCGCGTCGGTGACGGTGAGCGAAAACCCGCGGCTCGCGAGCACCGCCGCCCGAGCGAGGTGCGCGTTCGACGGAATCGAAACTGAAATGGAATCAGCCACCGTCGCCGGATTGCTCGCGTTGCGATACCGTCCGGTCGTGAGGTAGCGGTGAATCGCGTCGGATTTTTTCGCCTGCACGCAGACGAGCCGCGGCAGCCGCGGGATCAGCCCAGCCGCGCGCAGATCGTGAAACGCCTTGTAGACGCCGCCGAGAATCACGCCGTCGCCAGTCGGGACCACGATCACGGACGGCACGCGCCAACGATTCTGCTGCCACATTTCCAGCCCGACGGTTTTCTTCCCCTCGATGGTGAGCGGGTGGTAGGCAGTGTTGCGATTAAGCCCACCGTAGCGTGCGGTGTAGTCGAGCGAGAGCCGGAACGCGTCGTCGTAGGTGCCCTGCACCGGCACGACGCACGCGCCGTAGAGCAGCATCTGCACGAGCTTCGCCTTCGGCGCCGTTTGCGGAACGAAGATGACGGCGCGCTTACCGGCCGCGGCACAGACGGCGGCGAGCGCACTGGCAGCGTTGCCGGTCGAGGCGGTGACGATCATCTGCTCCTTCAATCGGTTCGCCTCGGCGACGACGAGAAATGAAGCCCGATCCTTCAGCGAGCCGCTCGGCAGCAGCGCATCATTCTTGATCCAAACATCGGCCAGCCCGAACGCTGCGCCCAGCTTCGCCGCGTGGAAGAACGGCGTCGGGCTCATCGCATACGGTGGAAAAAATTTCGATTCAACCGCAGAGAACAGGCTCCAGTCGGGTTTCGGTTTCCGGAATTTCTTGTGAATGGCCGCGTAGTCGAATTCGGCGGTGAGCACGCCGATCAGCGGCATGCCCGGGCGATACGCCGGTCCGCACTCCGGACACAGGTAGCGCACCTCGTCGCGCGGGTAGCGCCGCTGGCACGTGCTGCACTTGTAAACGAATCCGACCATAGCGTTTAGACTTTGCCGTTCAGTTTCGCGACGAGTGCCGCGTAGAACGTGACGGCCGCGCTGAGGTGCTCGACGGGGCACGCTTCATTCGCGGCGTGCGCATAGACTTCGTTGCCCGGCCCGAGACCGAAGGTCGGGATGCCATTCATGCCGGCAGTCGCGATGCCATTGGTGCTGAAAGTCCACTTGTCCACGAGCGGCGCTTTGCCGAGCACGCCGGCGTAAGCGGCGACCGCGTTTTTCAGGAATGGCGAACTCTCCTCCATGACCCACGTAGGGAAATATTTCTCTGTCGGGTAAACCTTCCCCGTATAGGCGGGCACCTCGTAGGTGAGCACGATGACTTTCGCGTCGGGATAACCGGCGCGCGTCGCGGCATCCTGCACCTCGGCGACCGCGCTTTCCTTGGTCTCGCCGAACGTGAGCCGGCGATCGAGATGGAGGCTGGCGCCGTCGGCGACGGCGCATTGCGAAGGGGAAATGGACCGCACCTCGGAGATCGTGACGGTGCCCTTGCCGAGGAACGGATCGTCGCGGAGGCGCGTGTTGAGTTTTTCGACTTCGAGTGCGATGCGGGCGATTTTGTAGATGGCGTTGTCGCCGCGCTCGGGAGCGGAGCCATGGCAACTGCGGCCTTTCACGTCGACTTGGATTTCCATCCGGCCGCGGTGGCCGCGGTAGATGTTCAGGTTCGTCGGCTCGGTGATGACGACGAGTTCCGGTTTGAGCGCGCTCTCGTTGAGGATGTATTGCCAGCAAAGTCCGTCGCAATCCTCCTCCATGACCGTCGCGGTGAAATAGATCGAAAACTGATCGTTGAGGCCGAGTTCCTTGATGAGCCGACCGGCGTGAATCATCGTGGCGACGCCGCCCTTTTGATCGACGGTGCCGCGGCCCCAGATTTTGCCGTCCTTCACGAACGGCTTGAACGGATCGAACGTCCACTGCGAGAGGTCGCCCGGGTAAACGGTGTCGACGTGCCCGTCGAACGCCATCACGCGCTTCCCTTTTCCGATCCGGCCGATGATGTTGCCAAGCCCGTCGATGTGGATGGAATCGAAACCAATCCGCTGCATCTCGCGCTTGATAACGGCGACAACGGCGCGCTCCTTTGAGGAGAAGGATTGCGTGCGCACGAGGTCTGAAAGGAAACGCACGGTGTCGCCCTCCATGGCCTTCGCGCGCTGGCGAATCGCCTCGTAGCTAATCGCCACGGGCGGCGTTTTCTTGAACTTGGTTTTCTTGGTCACATTCTTTGCCATAATTTTTTTGCGAGTTCGCGGGCGCGGGCATTGATCCACGCCTCGTCGAGATCGAGCGTTAGCTTCTTGTGCAGCATCAGCACGCGGCCGCCGACGATGGTCGTGTCGACCGGCGCCTGCGAGAGGCCAAAGACGGCGTGGCCGAGGGCATTCGCGCCCGTGAGCGGCGTCGACGGATCGTAGTCGAAAATCGCGAGGTCGCCGGCGGCGCCGGGGCGGAGCTCGCCGAAACGCAGCCCGAAGATCCGGCCGGCGATCTTGGCGTTGCCGAGGAAGAGCGCGCCGGTGACCTCGCCGAACCCGACAGAGGGATTGTCGCGGCCGAGGTGCTGCGCCCAGAGGGCGACGCGCAATTCCTCGAGCATGTTCGTCGTCATCGCGTCGGTGCCAAGTCCGACGAGGGCGCCGCGCCGCCGCAACTCGATCACGTCGGCGATACCGACGGCGTTGTTGAGATTCGACTGGGGGTTGTGCGCGACAGCGGTGCCGGTCTCCGCCAGCAAATCCATTTCGCGCCGCGTGACGTGGATGCAGTGCGCCGCGATCGAGCGCTCGCCGAGGATGCCGAAGCTTTTCAACCGCTCGACGACGCGCCGTCCGGACGAACGACGCGCCGCATCCTGATCGCCCTGCGCCTCGGCGACGTGGATGTGAAACCCGGTTTGCAGTTCGCGCCCGAGGCTCGCGGCGGTCGTCAGCGTCGCATCCGAAAGCGTGAATGAGGCGTGCAGCCCAAACAGCGCCTGGAGGTGCGCGCCACCGTCCGTCTGGCAGCGTCGGATGAAGCGGACGTTTTCCGCCAAGCCCTCCTCTGCGATGCGCGCGCCGTCGCGATCGGAAACCTCGTAGCAGAGGCAGGCGCGCAGGCCAGATTCCTTAACGGCGCGCCAAATCGCGTCGAGCGATCCGCTCACGGCGTGCGGGCTGGCGTGATGATCGATCAGGGTCGTCGTTCCGTGGCGGATGGAGTCTAGCAGCGCGACGAGCGCGCTGTAGTAACAATCCTCGGTGGTGAGCGCGGAATCGAGGCGCCACCAGAGGTTGCGGAGCACGCCCATGAAATCGCTCGACGGTTTCGCCTTGGTCAGGCCGCGGGCAAACGTGGAATAGAAATGCGTGTGGGCGTTAATCAGGCCCGGCAGCACGACCTTGCCGGCAGCGTCGATGCGTTCCCCGGTGAACCGGCCGATCCGGGCGCGCGGGGCGATGCGAGTGATGAGCCCGTCCTCGATCAGGATGGAGTGGTCACGCCGCACGGACAGCATGCCGCCGGTGGAGAGCAGCGTGCCGTTTTCGATGAGGAGGGCGCGAGACATGGCGGGCGGCGGTTCAGAGTTCGACGAGCGCGGCCAGTTCGGTGGCCGTGCGGGGGCGCATCGCGAGCGCACCGGCGAAACATTTCTGCGCGCAGAGCGAACAGCCGACGCAGAGCGCAGCGTCGAACTCGGGCACGCCGCGGCCGTTCAGCGCGATAGCCTGATACGGGCAGCGCTCGCAGTTGCCGCAATGTTCGCAGAGTGCGGCGGCGACTTCGGGGATTTGTTTCGTGGCCGGCAGTGCGCCGAAATCCGTGATCGGCTCGGGCAGCGCGGAGCCGATCAGCTCGCGCACCGAGCGCAGGCCGCGATCCGCGAGCAGGTGGCTGAGGCCCGAGTGAAGCTCGTCCACGTAGCCGAGGCCGTATTTCATGACGGCGGTGCAGAACTGCACGGTCTCCGCGCCGAGCGCGAGGAAGCCGGCGGCGTCGCGGTAGGTCATCGCGCCGCCGTTGCCGGAGACCGTGACGCCCATGCCGGCGGCTTTCGCGAGCGTCAGATTGCTGATGGGCAGCACGCCGGCGCCCGACATGCCGATGACGACGCCTTCGTCCCAGCGGCGCGTGGCCGAGGGGCGGAACGCGAGCGCCGGGAAACTGTTCGCGAGCGTCACGCCGGCTTTTTTCTGCGGGTGACTCGCGAGCACCTCCTGAATCGCGCGCAGGATCGGCTGGATGGCGGTGACGGCGCCGGTGAGTTTGAAAAGTTTCGGCACATCGGCGGCGCCGGTCTCCAGCACCCAGCCGACGATTTTCGCGGTGAGCTCGGCGTTCTGCGAAACGAGATCGCCGTACGTGCCGTCGCCGCCCTGCGGACACGAGAGGCTGTATTCGACACCCATCGCGCCGGCGCCCTCGAGTTTGCGGGTGTTCGACTGCCACACCGCGCGGTCTACCTCGTCGCGGCCGCTGACGGGACCGCCCGTCGAGGCGAGTGTCAGGCGATCGGGAAACTCGCGGACGAGCCGCGCGACCTCGTGGCATACGCGATCAAGCGAGTGGCCGGAGACGTTGTCGCAGTTGCCGTAGGTCGTGTGGTCGAGGACGAACATGTAGGCGCCCGGGATGTGGATGGACACGTTGTCGAACGCGGTCTTCATCACGCCGCCGGCCCAGCCGCGCTCGTATGCGGCGCGCATCTGTTCGTAGCCGTCAGTGTGCGGTGCCGCGGAGAGCAGCAGCGGCGAGAGAATCCGGTGGCCGAAGAAATCGGCGTCCATCGCGACGGGGAGACGCTTGGTGCCCGCGAGCACGACATGGCTCTTCGCGCGATTCGCGATCTTCGGTGGCGCTTCGCCGCGCAGGAGCGCATCGGCTTCGAGCGCGGCGTTTTTCCCGCAGGCGACCGACTCGACGACCGTGGACGAGCCGAGCACCAAATCGCCGGCGTAGAAAATTCCCGGAGTCGAGGGTGTCGGCAGCGCGGCGCGATTGCCGATGGCGGAGATCACGACGTCGAACTCACGGAAGACCGGCGGCTCGTTCGCGTTGATGACGAAGTTTTCGGGCTGCGACGCCTTGCCCTCGGGCAGCGTCTGGCGCGCGAGCCGCAGACCTTTCACGCGCCGGCCGGACAGCACAACGGCGAGCGCTTTCAGGCCGGTGGAAATTTCTACGCCGTGCTCAAGTAGCAGCCGGCGCTCGTAAGCCGTCACCGGCATGTCCTGCAACCGCCGCCGGTAGATCAGCTCGACCGTTGCTGCGCCGCGACGCGCCGCGGTCGTCGCGCAATCCGCTGCCACCGCGCCGCCACCGAGGATCGCGACGCGTTTGCCAGCAACCGAGTTTCCTTTTTTCTGCGTCGCGAGAAACGCTTCCCACGAGACGGCACGCTCCTCGCCGGGAATGCCGAGCTGCAACGGCCGGCCGAGCCCGGCGCTGACGATCACGGCGTCGAACTTCTTCAGCAGCGTAGCCGGCTCGGCGATGGCGGCGCCACGCTTGAAGGCGATCGCGCCGAGCTTTTTGACGAATGCAAGGTCCGTGCGCGGGATCTTTTTCGGCAACCGAAAATCCGGGATGAGGTTCATGGACCCGCCGAGCTGCCGGCGCTGTTCGAAAACGGTGACGCGGTAGCCGTATTGCGCGAGCACGCCCGCCGCGCCAAGTCCCGCAGGGCCGGCGCCGATGACGGCGATTTTCTTGTTGTTGCTTGGCGCGGCCGGCGATGCGCAAAGGCCGAAGCGCTTCGCCTTCTCCACAATCGCCGCCTGCACCGCTGGAATCTCGATGGGCCGGTCGAAGAGCCGACGTGAGCACGCCTTCATGCAAAATATGTCGGGGCAGACCGCACCGCACACACCGCCGAGCGGATTGGCACTCAGAATCATCGCCGCGGAGCGCTGAAGATCTGATTTCGCGCCGCCGCGCGCCGCCATAATGAAATCTGCCGGTGAGCAATCGGCGGGACACGCTTTCTGGCAAGGTTTCTCCTCGCAATAAATACACCGATCGAGTTCCGCCACAAGTTGGGCGTCGGTGAAAAATCGAAACGAGGGCTTCATGCGAGGGGAAAGCAGCAGCGAGGGAACTCCGCATATCTTGCCATCAAAAGGAGGGAGGCCCTCCCCATGTATTGCACATTGCGTCGCATTTCTTGGTTAAAAATTGCGCAAAGGTTGACGTGATGGCGGCGCAGCAGTTCACGCTAGTGATGAGATTGGGCACGTTCTCATGAAAACTCTCGTCATCGCCATTGGCGGCAACTCGCTCATCACGGATGCGCGCCACCAGAGCGTGCCGGACCAATATGCGGCCGTCGTCGAAACCGCGCGCCACATCACGGATTTGCTGGAACGCGGCTATCGAATTGTCATCACGCACGGCAACGGACCGCAGGTCGGATTCATTCTGATGCGCAGCGAGCATTCGCGCGGTCTCCTGCATGAAGTGCCGCTGGACTCGATCGTGGCGGACACGCAAGGTGCGCTCGGCTACCAGATCCAGCAGGCGCTGGAGAACGAGTTCCGGCGCCGTGGACTGGAAAAATCGGTCGCAACGATCGTCACGCAGACGCTTGTGGCTCGCGACGATCCAGCATTTCACAAGCCGAGCAAACCCATCGGCGAGTTCTATTCGCGCGTCCAAGCCGAGGAGCGAATGCGCGTTGAGCAATGGAAGATGGTCGAGGACGCCGGTCGTGGGTGGCGGCGGGTGGTGGCGTCGCCGCGCCCGATGCAGATCGTCGAATCCCGCGTTATCGGACAGCTAGTCGGCGACGGTTATGTAGTAATCGCGGCAGGTGGCGGCGGGATTCCGGTGGTTGCCGATGAACATGGACTGCTGACGGGCGTCGCGGCGGTAATCGACAAGGATCTTGCTTCGGCGGTGCTCGCGGCACAAATCGACGCCGACTTCCTCGTGATTTCGACGGCGGTTGAAAAAGTGTGTCTACACTTCGGTGCGCCCCACCAGCGCGCACTCGATACAATCACTGTGGCCGAGGCGAAGCGCTACATCGCCGAGGGCCATTTCGCGGCGGGCTCGATGCTGCCGAAAATCGAGGCGTGCATCCATTTCGTCGAGCAGCGCGGTGGCACTGCCGTGATCACGTGCCCGGCTTGCCTTTCGGCTGCCCTCGACGGTCGCACTGGCACGCGCGTGACGCCGTAAACGGCAAGCCGGCAAATCACGTCAGACCGGTGATGTTGCCGTCGTCATCAATATCGATGTGCTCGGCCGCTGGGACCTCCGGCAAACCGGGCATGCGAAGAATCTCCCCGGATATTGGCACGAGATAGCCGGCGCCCGCGGCGATTTCGATCTCGCGCACGGTGAAAACGAAATCCCGGGGCCGACCGAGCAGCACTGGATTGTCGGAAAGCGAGTATTGGGTTTTGGCCATGCAGATCGGCAACCCGGAGAGTCCCAGATCGGCAATCACCTTTAAATCGGTCCGCGCTTTCGCGGCAAATTCAACGCAGCCGGCGCCGTAGATGCGAGTAGCGACGGCCGAGATTTTCTCTTCCACCGATTGGCCTAGTTCGTAGGTGAATTGGGGCAAGCGCGGCTGGCGGTTCGCAGCGACGACGATCGCCGCCGCGGCTTCGCGCGCGCCTTCGCCACCCTGCTCGAATTCATTGCAAGCGACACACGGTGTGCCTTGCTCCGCACAAAGTTGCACGAGCAACGTCATCTCTTGCGCGTCGTCGCTCGGAAAGCGGTTGATGACGACCACGGGTGCGAGGCCAAAGTCGCGCGCATTTTCGAGATGCTTGTCAAGATTGGCGAAACCACGGCGCAGGGCGTCGCCATTTGGCGCCGTGAGTTCCTTGAGTGGCGCACCGCCCTGGTATTTGAGAGCGCGAATCGTGGCAACAAGGGCGAGCGCGTCCGGCCAGAGTCCGGCGGCGCGACATTTGAGATTGAGGAATTTCTCGCCACCAAGATCGAAACCGAAACCAGCCTCCGTCACGACGTAGTCGGCGAGGCTCAGGCCGAGTTTCGTGGCAAGGACGGAGTTGGTGCCTTGGGCGATGTTGCCGAACGGCCCGCCGTGGATAATCGCCGGCGTGCCCTCAAGCGTCTGCACGAGGTTCGGGAAAATCGCGTCTTTAAGCAAGGCGGCCATCGCACCGTGTGCCTTCAAGTCCCGCGCATAGACGGGACGCTTGTCGTGCGTAAAGCCCACAAAGATGCCGCCGAGTCGTTCGCGCAAATCGTGGCGCGACTGCGCGAAGCAGAGAATGGCCATCACTTCCGAGGCAGCGGTGATGTCGAAACTGGTTTCGCGTGGCACACCGTAGCCGCGACCGCCAAGACCGACGACGATGCGGCGGAGCGCGCGATCGTTCATGTCACAGACGCGTTTCCAGCGGATCGTGAGTGGGTCGAGGCCGATGTTGTTGTTCTTCTTTTGAAGCTGATTGTCGACGAGCGCCGCGAGCAGGTTGTGCGCTTTCTCGATCGCGGCGAAGTCACCGTTGAAATGGAGATTGATGTCGGCGTGCGGGACGACACGCGCGCGGCCACCGCCCGTCGCACCGCCTTTCATTCCGAAGACCGGTCCGAGCGAGGGCTCGCGTAGCACAACCGCCGCACGGTGGCCGAGAAGCGACAGGCCGTCGGCGAGTCCGATGGCTGTTGTCGTCTTACCTTCGCCGGCTGGCGTCGGTGTGATCGCTGAAACTAGAATGAGCTTCGCCCGTGCGATCCGCTCGGAATCGATCCGCGCGAGTGGGAGTTTGGCTTTGAAGCGCCCGTGAAGTTCAAGCTCATCAGCCGAGAGGTCGAGGCGGCCGGCAATATCAATGATCGGACGGATCATGGTGTCATCTCTGACGACGGAAGGTGCTAAAGTTTTCAATCTTGAGGAGGGATTAGAATTATTGGTGGAACACGCGCTTCATTGTAGGCAGAGTGTAATCTTGCTACGCCGCGAATCGCGATACACGCGAGTGCAGCTAAACACGCTTCCAGTTGAGCTAATCACATTGTGCAACCAGACTGAAATCTATCGCTCCCGCGCTACACCAGCCAGCCCCGCTGGCGAGAGTTTGCAGTTTCATTCCCCACTCGTCGCGCGGTTTTGTGTCCGTGAAAGTTGAATCTACTCGGTCGCCACCAGAGCAATCAGACAACTCGGCTGAGAGTTTCCCGACGGAAGTCGAAGTTGAAGATTTTCGGTGTCGACACCCTGCGGACGGCCCCTTCTTTTCCAAGGCGCACGCCCGGGTGGCGGAATTGGCAGACGCAGTAGACTCAAAATCTACCGACGAAAGTCTTGTGGGTTCGACCCCCACCCCGGGCACCAGCGTCTTTCGGAGGAAAAAACGCCTTAGAATCGTCTTCAATCCTTACTCATGCAGTTTTGCTGGCATGAGTGGTCGGAGATGACGCCGACTAAGCTCTTCTAGCCTCCGTCTCTTTTGATTGCCCGAACCGCGGTCGACACAGCACCCGCCTTGAAGCCGCTGCCAACGCTCGAATCTGCCGACAACGCCCTATTTTCCCTTGGGTGCTTGTGAAGCATCACTGGACCGTTAGCCTGAAATGATGATATTTCCCAGCAAACGTTGCTTCATCACTGGTGGCGGCTCCGGCATTGGCCGAGGCCTTGCAGTGGCGCTCGCTCGCCAAGGTACACGAGTCATCATAGCGGGACGGCGCATCGAAGCCCTTCAGGAAGTCTGCAAGGCTAATCCGGGCATCGAAGCCTACGCCCTCGATATTACCGACCGATCGGCGCTCGTGCGCGCGGCGATAGAGGTGCCCGGCAAGTTCGGTGCCGTGGATTGCCTCGTTAACAATGCCGGAGTTCAGCGAATGCACGACCTGAAGAAGTCCATGCCGCTCGACTTCTGCGATCTTGAGATAGACACGAATCTTCGCTCGCTAATGTCCTGCACGGCAGCGTTTCTACCCCACCTGCTCGCCCAGCCGAGCGCTCGGATCGTGAACGTGACAAGCGGACTAGCGTATGTTCCCTACGCTGTGATGCCCGTCTACTGCGCAACCAAGGCCGCGCTCCGGTCGTTCACCTTGTCTCTGCGCCATCAACTGAGGACGACTGCCGTGCGCGTCATCGAGCTATCGCCGCCGGCGGTCTCGACTGAGCTCCACGATTACATGGGCCCGAAGGGTCGGGGCATCGGAATTCCGCTAGAAGAATTCGTTCGCGAAGCCATGGAGGCGCTGAATTCCGGATCCGAGGAGATCCATGTGGCCAACGCGAAGAACCTGTTCGCCAACCCTGTGGAATCTTTTGCGCGACTCAACGGCTGAGCGCTTCAATGCGATCAGCCGGCTCCTTATTTTCGCCTGATTGATAATGAAATTCATCTCCCGGCGAAAGATGCTCACGGCCCTCGCTGTGACTGGAGTTTCGAGCCTCGGTGCGCACTGCATGTTTGCCGCGCCGGCGCCCGCTGCCCCAACACCGGGGCTATTACCGGCGGCCCGTGACCAGCTCAGCAGGAAAACTTTAGATTATTTCACCCGCACCGCACTGCAACTCCTTCGGCCGCCGCAAGGAATATTGTCTCAGGCAAACATCGCACCGAGCCTTCCGGGCATGCAATATTCCACGACGTTGTGGGACTGGGACACACTCTGGACGACCAAGGGGCTCTTTCGTTATGCCGACCTGACCCATGACGATGGGCTACGCGGCGGAGGAGCGGCGAATTCCGATGCTCATTTCCGTGCGGGATACCGATCCGCTCGGCTGCCTAAAACCGGCGGCCGCACCGAACCACAAGAATCAGGCGAAACCGATCTTCAGTCATTCGATGCGGCGCGCGCCGTGGTGACCCACGGTGGCGTCCACCCCGGTTCGTGTCGCAAGCCGACAGGCAGCCCCGCATAAGACGCTCAAGCCGTAGCCCAAGCTAGCTCGCCGGATTCAGGCGCGCGTGAAGGAATTGGTATTACCGCGGACTCAAAGTTAATTAAGGACACGTGTCTTTATTTGTTTGACTGCGGTGTGAAGGACGAAATCCTCTGGCGCTCCCCCTGTTGCTGTTCTGCTTTCTTGCGATTCGATTACCCCCTGCACGCTTCGGTCCTTGCCTTTGTCTTAGGATGATTGGCGCGAGGTTTGTTGATTGGTGCTGTTCGATCACTTGAGAGCGATAACGCATTTGCTCCAGACCACGGCTGTCCAGTTATGAGTAGTTGATCTCCAATTGGTTGGGTATATCAACTCCCGATTCTGTTGTATCGACTTTCGCAAATAGCTCTTCCAATGGTATTTGCTCAAGTGAGGAGACACTGACAACTTGCAAGATTTCA
>CAIMFY010000049.1 GCA_903840415.1 uncultured Opitutia bacterium
CCCACACCGCCGTGAGCCGCGGGCCGTGAAACGACGACCTAAAGCTTATGCCTTGCTCAACAAACCCCGTCATCTGTACAAAGAATCTCCCCATCGCAATCGCTGGAAACCAACGTGTTCCAATTAAGCGCCATTCAGTTCTGATCCGGCGGGAGATTTTTAATGTGCAACGCGGGGCCGAAATGCTCCGCGTTTTTTTCGCCTGTCGGCTTACGTTCGGATTGCCGCGCGCGCCGACGGAGACACACTCGCGTTTTTCTCCATGACCCTTTCCGTCGGCTGCACCCTCGGCTATCAGATTCTCGCCACGCCCACTGCCGCTTTCACGTTTAACGTCCTCGCCAATTCCGATACGCAGCAACGCGTCCTCCGCGAGGAAATTGTCTGCACGCCGCCCGTTGCCACCGAGATCGTCCAGGATTCGAAGGGCGCGCGCCTGCTCCGCTGCGAAGTCCCGGCCGGGCCGTTTGAGTTTCGCTACGCGGCGGACGTTGAGGTCGCCCGACCCGCGCTTCCCGCCGCCGTGAAAGCCGACAACCCTGGTCGCCTGCCGCTCCCGATCCTCTCCTACACGTTGCCGAGCCGCTACTGCGAGAGCGATCGGTTCTCGCAGATTGCGTGGGAACTCTTCGGCAAATACCTCGATCGCGGCGAACAGGTGCGCGCCATCTCCGCCTGGATCGAAGCGAACCTCGTCTACGCGCCCAACGTCACTGATGGCCGCACCTCAGCATGGGACGTATGGATCGGCCGCAAGGGCGTATGCCGCGACTACACGCACCTCGCGGTCGCGTTTTGCCGCGCGCTCTCGATTCCGGCGCGCTACGTCGGCGGCTACGCGGCAGGACTGGAACCGATGGATTTTCACGCCTGCTTTGAGGCGTATCTCGGCGGCGATTGGCGGCTCTTCGATCCGACCGATCACATTCCGCCGGGGCACATCGCCGTGATCTCCCGCGGTCGCGATGCGACCAGCGCCGCCCTCACGACGATCTTCGGCCGCACCAACGCCGCGCCGGTGAAAGTGACTTGCGCGGTGGTGACGGGGTAGGGTCAGCGGCGGTCGCCGGACGTAGTTTATTTCGCGGCGACCAGCAGGTGGGTGAAGACCGCGCCGCGGACGAAGAGGGAATTTTCGCCACGAATTTCGATCGGACCGAGGGCGTCGGCCTGGATCACCGGGGTGGTCGTGCCGTGGCGCACGGCGAACGTGTAGGTGCCGGTGTCATGCGACGTGACGGCGAGTCCGGAGCCGAAGACCTGATAGTGAAAGGTGCCGTCGGCGCGGAGTTCGAGCAGGCGCTCGCCGCTGTCACCGCTCGTCACATAGGTGCCGCCGAATTGTTGCCGCAGTTCCGTCAATTGCGCGGGCGACTCAATTGGATCGAACTCGGGGGCGCGCGCCGCTGGCGGGGGTGAAGATTTCGAGGTCGGGACGGGAATCGCCCGAGAATCGGGCGCGGGAGTTCGGACGAGGAGAAACCACGTCGCGCCAGCCGCGAGGAGCCCGACGGTGGCCAAGATACCGAGCCCGAAGGCGCGGCGGGGTTCTCGCGCTGGGGCCAGCGCCCGCGCGGGTGCCGGTGGTGACGGATTGGATTCGGTGCGCGCCACGGCAGAGCCTATGAGCGTGGTGGGTGCCGGCGGTGGTCGCGGTGGTGGCGCCCCATCGAGAAACGGAGGAATCTCAGTCGGGGAGAGTTTGAAGAAAATCTGATCGAGGGCGTTGGTCGGGCGGATCAGGAGTTTGCCGCCCTGGGGTTGAATCAAAAACCGGCCGGTCTTCACGGTGACGAAAAGCTGAGGGTCGGCGTCGACCAAGGCGAGGGCGTCGACGGCGACGAGTTTTTCGAGGAGGCGGAGAAACTGTGCGGCGTCGACCGCTCCGAGTTCGCGGGGAATCTGTTCCGGGCCGACTTGGGTGAAATCGGCGGAGAGTTCGCGCGTCGCCAGCAGGTAGGTCGGTCCGCGCGGGGGTGCAATGTCTGCAGATGGTGCGCCGGAACTCGGTGGAACTGTCGCCATGAATTGCCGCCAAGCGAAACGCGACGGGTGCCGGAGCGCAAGACTGACGGCTGCGGCGGCGGGCCCGGGCACCGCAGATTATTTGAGCAATTGCTGGAGGACGTGGTCCGGCCGGGTGCGGCTGAGGACGGTCTCGGTGGCGCCGCGGCGGTGGACGAGCTCGGCGCGGGGACCGATTATTCTTCGGTAGGTAAATTCTCCGGACAGCCGCCACACCGGGGCGACGGAATCTTCCTTGCCGAAGCCCGCGTAGATTTCCTCGATGCGCTGATCGGCGAGCGTGAGGAGCCAGACGCGGCCGTTGTCGTCGACGACGAGGATTTGTTTCTCGTCCGGGTTGAGTTCGAAATGCGCGAGCGATGGCGGCAGGGCGGTGAGCCGATCGCGCGGGAAGAGCGGCGTGATGGTGTCGGTGGCCGGATCGACTACGAAGAATTGCTCCCGGGTGTCGCGATCCTTGGCGGAGATAGGGAGGTGGAAGGCGGCGGCGTTGAAGAGCACGCGGCCGTCGCGAAGCGTGCGGACGCGGTTGCGGTCGTAAAAGATCAGGCCTGCGAGCGTGTCAGTCCTGGTGTCGGTCGAGAACTTGCCGTCGGCTTCAAATACATTGGTAACTGAGAGCGTGCCGAGTCGCAAATCATCGCCGCGGTTGGCGCCGCGGCCTTCGCTTTCGCTCTTGAAATAGAGCAGGGACCGGCCGTCGACGGACCAGTCGGGGCGGGCGGAGGTTTGGAATGCGATGACCTTGGCCGGCAACGAGCCGTCGATCGCACTGAGGCTGATTTGCAGGCTGTCGTCGGACTCGGGACTCAACTCGACATGGGTCACGAAAGCGACGGCTGAGCCGCCGGGCGCGGGGCGGATGTCGTTCACCTTGGCGAGGCCTTCGTAGAGTGTGGCGCCAAGTTCAAGGCGGTCGCCCGCGAGACGCGCCACGGTGAGCGTGTGCAATTCCGCTGCATGGACAAGAGGTCCTTCCATTCTTCGCCCACCTTTTCTTTCAGGCGTTCTGGATAGCGTTCACGCAGGTAGAGCAATAGGCAGCCGACGACATCGTCGGGCTTGATCGATGGCAGTTCCTTGGTGGATTTCAGCGGCTGCAACTGCTGCCAAAGCGACTCGGCTTTGGCGGTGAGCGTCACGGTGCGATCCGGGCCCGGGGCGCGAGCGAGCGTCGCAAAATCCTTCACCGGACGAGAGTGGGCCACGACGAGGCGTTGCGAATCGCCGAGCCACGCGACGCGATAGGCATTGGGCAGAAGCAGCGGTGAAAGTTTCCCCGCGGCATCGGTGAAATAAAGTCCGTCGGCGGTGATGATGGCGGCGCGGCTGCCCTCGGGCGACCAGCAGAGGCGTTCCTGCAAGCAGCCGGCGAGGATGAGGAGACAACCGAGAGGCGCAATCGCGGGGCGCAGGAGAGTGCGGGGGAGTGTGCTCATAATTTTTTCTCCGGTGAAAGTTTAGCAATGTCGGGGGCGAAGTGGCTGACAGACCAAAAATGGTTCGACGATTCGGTGGCGCGGGGCGTCGCGATAGCGATGATGGCGAGTGGGTGAGGGCGTCGTCCATCGGGCGGAGCATGGTCGGAAAAAAAGAAAGAAGAGGTGCTTGGTTCCTACTCCTGACGTCGGAAAAAGGCGCGCAAAAGTTCACGCCGACGCAACGGCCACGAAAAAAGGGCGGCCTTGCGGCCGCCCTCGGGGTAACTAATCGAGAGTGATGCGTCAGCTCTTGGTCGCGGCTTCGTCCGGAATGCGCATCGCGTAGAAGCTTCGATACACGAACACCAGCGCGACGGCGAAGAAGAACGCGCCGATCGCGGTCTTCATGTTCTGGTTCGTCATCGTCACCGCGATTTCGACGGCGAGGAGGCCGAAGAGCGTGGTGAACTTGATGACGGGGTTCATCGCGACGGACGAAGTGTCCTTGAACGGATCGCCGACGGTGTCGCCGACGACGGTGGCAGCATGGAGTTCGGTGCCCTTCTGGCGGAGCTCGACCTCGACGATCTTCTTGGCGTTGTCCCAAGCGCCGCCGGCGTTGGCCATGAAGATGGCCTGGAAGAGGCCGAAGAACGCGATGCCGATCAAGTAGCCGATGAAGAAGTAGGCGTTGAAGAACGGCAGCGCGAGGGCGAAGCAGAACACGACGATGAAGATGTTCCACATGCCTTTTTGCGCGTAGACTGTGCAGATGCGGACGACTTCCTTCGAGTCCTTCTCAGAGGCGGTCTTCGCGTCGAGCTTCATGTGCTCCTTGATGTAAACGACCGCGCTATAGGCGCCGGTGACGACCGCCTGGCAGGACGCGCCGGTGAACCAATAAATCACGGAACCGCCCATGATCAGGCCGAGAATGATCTCGGGTTGCACGATGGAGAGGGCGCCGATGACCTCCTTGAACGGACCGGCGACGCCCGAGGCGACTTGGAGCTCATACATTTTTTGCAGGAGCATGATGATGCCGAACACCATCGTCGTCGCGCCGACGACCGCGGTGCCGATGAGCACGGGCTTGGCGGTGGCCTTGAAGGTGTTGCCGGCGCCGTCTCCCTTCTCGAGTTGGTATTTCGCGTTTTCGAAGTCGGGCTTGAAGCCGAAGTCCTTCTCGATTTCAGCGGCGATGCCGGAGCGGCCTTCGATCTGGGAGAGCTCGTAGACGGACTGGGCGTTGTCGGTGACGGGGCCGTAGCTGTCGACCGCGATTGTCACGGGGCCCATGCCGAGAAAGCCGAAGGCCACCAGACCGAACGCGAAGATCGGCGCCGCGAACGCAAACTTCGCCGGCATGAGATGAATCAGCGCGCCGTTTTGCGAGAAGTAGTAGGACGCCGCCATGAGCAACATAATGACGAGACCCATCCAGAACGCGGAGAAGTTACCCGCGACGAGGCCCGACAGGATGTTGAGCGAGGCGCCGCCGTGCTTGGAGCAGTTGGTGACTTCTTTCACATGGCGGGAATTCGTGCTGACGAAAACCTTCGTGAACTCCGGGATCAGCGCGCCTGCGACCGTGCCGCAGCTGATGATGACGGAGAGCACCCACCACAGCGCGGGATCGATTCCCGCCTGATGTCCAAGGAGGAAGTAGGAGGCGACAAACGTGATCGCGATCGAAACGGCCGAGGTGATCCACACGAGGTGCGTGAGCGGGGCCTCGAAATCAAAATCCTTCAAATTGCCGTATTTCGCCTTCGAGACGATTTCGTTGATGAAATAGGAGACGAGCGAGGTGACGATCATCAGCGCACGCATCGTGAAGAGCCACACGATGAGCATCGCGCAGAGTTCGGCGCTATCAACGAGCGCGAGCGCGAGGAACGAGATGAGCGCAACGCCGGTGACGCCGTAGGTCTCGAAGCCGTCGGCGGTCGGCCCGACGGAGTCGCCGGCGTTGTCACCGGTGCAGTCGGCGATGACGCCGGGGTTCTTGGGGTCGTCCTCGGGCAGCTTGAAGACGATCTTCATGAGGTCGGAGCCGATGTCGGCGATCTTGGTGAAGATGCCGCCGCAGATGCGGAGGACGGAGGCGCCGAGAGATTCACCGATGGCAAAGCCGATGAAGCAGGGGCCAACGAGTTCCCGAGGAAGGAACACGAGGATGCAGATCATGAAGAACAGCTCCACGCAGACGAGCAGCAGGCCGACGCTCATGCCGGATCGCAGCGGGATGAAGAGCGTGTTGAGCGGATTGCCCTTCAGCGCTGAGAAGGCCGTGCGGGAATTCGCGACGGTGTTGATGCGGATGCCAAACCACGCGACACCGTAACTGCCAAGAATGCCGAGGACGGACGCGAGGAGGATGACGACGACGTGCGCGGCGGTGTTGTGCGAGAGGACGCCGAAGTAATAGACCATGCAGCCGCCAATCAGCAGCCAGAGAATCGCGAGGAATTTGCCCTGCGTGAACAGGTAGGTTTTGCACGTTTCCCAAATCATGTGGGAGACGTCCGCCATCGACTTGTGCACCTGGAGTGCCTTGGTCTGCGTGTATTGCACGAGGCCGAAGATCGCGCCCACGGCGCAAAGCAGGATGCCGAGATACATCAGCGTAATACCGCTGACGCCGCCCAAGCCGTCGAAGCGGACGTGGGTGAGATCAGGGATCTTGATGTCGGCTTCGCCGGCGTGAAGCGCGGAGGTGAAGGACGTGGCCAGAGTGGCCGCGCCCAGCTTCCAGAAGGATCGATATTTCATAGGGATTGAGGGTGACTGGAGGGGTTGGGGAGGCTCGTCTTATTGGCGTGGGTGAACGCAGCTCGCGAGTCTATTATGGGCGTGAGTCTGTGGAAACTCGCTGGCTTATCGGCGGGTGACGGCGGCTTAATTTTTCGCGGCCAAACGCGGATGCGCAGCGAATGGCAAAATTCGCGCACTTTCAGTTTGGCTCCGTCGGGTGGGTCGTCCATCGATGGGGATCGCTCCTGTGTTTCACTCTTGGTTTGCGTCACTTCGATTCTCGCTCGGCGGCCTGCGTGCGGCCGGTGGTTTGCTGTCGGCGGCGCTGCTGGTGGGCGCCGCGGTGGCGCAGGAGGCGAAGCCCGATCTGGCACGGAGCTTGGCGGAGCGCCAGCCGCTGGTGGTGGGCGCGACGAACGATAGTTTCCCCTACGGATTTCTGGATCAGGACGGCCAATGGAAGGGCTTTTCAGTGGATCTGCTGGATGCGACGGCGCGGGTGATGAACCTGAAGTTCCGGCGGGTGGAGGCGCCGAGCCTGCTGCTGCACCAGCGGTTTCGCATGGGTGAATTCGACTTGTTGCAGGACTACACCGAGGCACCGGGTCGGATGGCATTCACGGATTTCTCGGTGCCGGCTCTGACGTTGCAGGGCGTGGTGTTTGTGCAGAAAAAAGGCAGCCCGATACGGCAACTGGAGGATTTCAACGGTCGCGAATTCGCGTTGATCGGCGTGGGCAGCATCGGCGAGACGTTCCTTCGCGAACGCCATCTCCAGCCAAAGATCGTGCTCGTGAATTCGTCGGAAGAGGGGCTGCGGCTCGTGGAGGAAGGCCGGTGCGCCGGGGTGTTCGTTTCGCGCCTGACCGCGCTCGCGGTCATTGAAAAATCCGGACTAAATAACTTGGTGCTGTTTGGACAGCCGTTCGCAGATTACGATATCCGACGCTGTTTCGCGGTGCACAAAGGCGACGCACAACTCCTCGCCCGGCTCAACGAAGGCCTGGCCATCCTCCACCGAACCGGTGAATACGATCGGATTTACCGGCGGTGGTTCGGGAAGTTCGATGCGGCGGTTTTCACGAGCGAGGAACTGATTTACTACGTGGCGGCGGCGCTGGCGATCGGGTTGCTCGCGGCGGTCTTGGGCCTGTTGCGGCAGCGAGCGCTGCGGAAACGCATCGTGGGCCAGGCGGCGCAACTCGCGGAGAAGGAGGCGCTACTCCAGGCGCTCTACGACAACATTCCAATGGCGATGTGCGTGCTGGAGGCGGCGCCAGATGGTGAGCGCGTGCTCGCGATCAACCGGCAGGCAGAGGTGCATTTTGGCGTGCCGGTGCGGCTGGCGGTGGGACGGCCGTTGGCGGAGTTCAATCTCGAGCGCGAGTGGGCGGGGGAGTTGCGGGAGCTGCTGCGGCGCGAGACGGCGGCCGGGGGCTACGTGCGCGAGGAGCGGCGCCTCGCGGCGGCGCAGAAATGTTTTGTGTTCACGCTCGTCCCGCTCGCGCCGGGCGGCAGCGGTCACGCCCGCGTGTGTGTGCTTGCGGAGGATGTCACCGAGCGCCGCCAACTTGACGACGAGTTGGCGCAGACGCGGAAGCTGCGCGCCGTCGGCGAACTCGTCGGCGGCATCGCGCACGAGTTCAACAACCTCCTCACGCCCGTGATGTTGAAGGCCGGCGAAATCCAGCTCGACTGGGCGAAGGACACGCGACTGCAGCAGCAGGTGGCCGTGATCATCCAGGCGGCGCAGCGGGCGGCGGAGCTCACGCGCCGGCTGCTGACGTTTGGCCGAAAAGGTGAAAGCCGCGCGGAGGCGATCCGGCTGGCGGCGATCACCGCAAACAATTTCGAACTACTCCGCCAGACCGTCGATCGGCGCATCGTGTTTGAAAGCACGATGCCCGCAGACCTGCCGCCCCTCTGGCTCAACTCCACCGATCTCAACCAAATCCTGCTCAACCTGCTCCTGAATGCGCGCGACACGCTGCTCGAGAAACTCGCGCGGCAGTCCTCCGGCTGGACGCCCTGCATCCGCGTCGAGGCCGAGGCGCTGACCTCCGATTCCGCGCCGCCGATCGGCGTCGTGGCGGGGCGAACCAAGCCGCTCGGTTGGCAACTGCTCATCGTGCGCGACAACGGGCTGGGTATGACGCCGGCGGTGCGCGAACGCGTGTTCGAACCGTTCTACACCACCAAGGAAGTGGGGAAGGGCACCGGCCTCGGCCTCGCGACCGTGTGGCATCTCGTCGCCGAAATGGGCGGGCGAGTTGAGCTCGAGACGACACCGGGCGAGGGCTCGACGTTTCGGGTGTTGCTGCCCGTATGGCCGGCGCCCGCGAGTCAGGAGCTCCCCGCGCCGGTGGTCCCAGCGGGCGCCGCGGGTGCGGCGCGCGTGTTTCTCGCTGAGGATGAGCCGCTCGTCGCCGAGTCGATCGGCGAGGCGCTGCGGCGTGGCGGTCACACCGTGACGATACGCTTCGACGGCAACGCCGCCTGGGATCATCTTGCGACGCGGCTGGGCGAATACGACTTGATGGTGTTCGATGTGAACATGCCTGGGCTCGACGGCATCGAACTCGCGCACCGAGCCCGCGCCTCGCACTACGTCGGCCGCCTGATGATCGTGAGCGGCCGGCTGACGTTGCCGCAACTCCAGGCGATCAACCGGGCCCGCGTGGATCGGGTGTTGGCGAAACCGTTTTCGATGGAAGAATTTTCGAGCGCCGTGCGCGATTGCTTGCGGCTGCCCAACTGAGTTTGGCGGAACCGGCCGCCGATCGATTTTCAGCGGTGCGCTAGGCAACCGAGGCTGATTTCAAGGCGGCGAGACCGGCTTCGAGCGGCGTGTCTGCCGTGAAATGGAGCTCGGCCCGGGCGCGCTGAGGCGCGCCGACCGAGTGGCGGATGTCGCCGGCCCGCGCTGGCGCATGCGTCGGAATCGGCGCGTCGGGATAGTGGCGCCGCAGGACCGCCGCGAGATGGTGTGTGCCTGGCATGGGAGTGAACTGACGGGGTGAAAGTCCCTGATGCAAGATACCGAAAGTGAAAGCTAAAGCATTAGACAAAAGCAACTGCGGTGCCGCGAGGCGCCGTGGGAAAGAAGCTGGAGTCAAAGCGGCG
>CAIMFY010000050.1 GCA_903840415.1 uncultured Opitutia bacterium
CACGGCTTTCTGATATGTCAGTTCCGACATAAGTCAAGATCCGATCATCGCCAAGCCCCGCGCTCTTAACCACCGCTTGTTGGCTGCAAAGGCGGCGTGTTTCCAATACGCACGTCTCAGCAACAGGGATTTTCGCGGCAATTATTCCCAACGAGTTACGTAAGCCGTGTTCTTACGCAAACTCTTGATCTTCGTCAGACGTCAAAAAGGGTGCCTTTCGGGACGGGCCAATCCGTCACAGCGGCGCGGAATTCTTCGGATCGGCGAGCAGGGCTTTGAACTCGGGATCGTCGCGGAGGTTGTCCCAACTCGGACTCGCGCGCAGCAAGGGCACGGTGACTTCCGACGGCACACTCAACAAGTGGCGCAGCAGCTCAATCGCTTCCTTCTTTCGGCCGAACCTAGCAAAAATGACGGCCGCATTCGATTCACTGAACCAGAGCTGCCGAGGTTCGGATTTAGGGTTCCACCGCTCAATGGCTGCCTTGCTCGTGCTGACGGCTTCGTCTCCACGCTCTAGGCAACTGAACACCCATGTGCCGAGAGACCGAAGATTCTCCGGGAGACCGACGCCCATGTTTTGGCGCACGCCACCACCAAGGCTATCACGCACGCCCACCGACTTATCGGGGGAGATCTGTGCCCATTTTTCAGTCAACGCAACCAGGTTACCCTTTGCTTCCACGCGCTCAGCTCCGTTTCGCGACATCGTTTCGAGAAGTAGGCATTTCCAACCGAGCCAAAAAGCGCGATCAAACTCATTGCTCACCGCCCCAACGAGAACTTCATCACATTTGGCAAGAGCCTCCGAAAAACGCCGCGCGGTCCAGAGCATCGTGAGCTGGTCGCGAGGACCCACAACGGTAAGATCTTTTGGCACCTCCGCCCTGGCGATGAATCCCGCCCACGCGATTCGCTCTAAACTAGCTTTAGACCCTGTGAGCGAAACATGACGTTTGATGACTTTCTCCATTTCCACTTCGTCGCGGAGCCTGCACAAAGCAGTGATCAAGTTCTCCGAATAGGACGATGTTAGCGGGTCAATGCCTAAGGCATGACGGTAAGTGGCTTCCGCTTCGCGATAACGCCCGAGGCCTGACAAGGCTATGCCGAGATAGTTGTAGCCTGCAGCGTCATTAGGCAGCGCGCGCACGACGTTTTGGGCGTAGATCAGGCTGCGCTCATAATTGTTTTCAATATTCGAGTAATAGTTGGCCAAGGCACCGTCGCCCGCGCCGCCCGGCAGTGCCTTGGAAAACTCCTCCGCGAGTCTTTTGGCTTCACCGACATGTAGAGCACGTGCCTTCGGATCGGTTGAACGCGAGGCGGCATTGATGTGCGCGCGTGAGAGATAGGAGGTTGCGACAGAGAATTGTGGATCCAGCTGCAATACCTTCTCGAATCGCCGCACGCATTCTTCCGCCATCGGGAGACCCTTGGCTCCCGCGCCGAACGGCGTATTGTAGAGTTCAAGCGTCTTCAGAAAGAGGTCATAGGCCTCCGGATTGTTAGTGAACAGACGCGCCCATTGCATCGTGCCGCTCGCACTCCGAATTTGCAGCGCACGAGCGACGTCGTTGGCGATTTCGGACTGGGTCGAAAACTGATCACTCAAGTCTCGCTCATAGGACTGGCTCCAAAGGAGCGCCTCGTCGCCCGCCCGCCGCAGCTCCAGCTGAATTTTCACTCGGTTCTTTTCGCGGCGCACACTTCCGGTCATCACATTTGAGACCGCGAGTTTCTTCGCGACCTCCGCGATCGCGATAGCGCCGCCCTTGAAGACCAAAGTCGAATTGCGCGAGATGACCCGTAAATCGGGAATGCGACCGAGCGTGGAAATGATCTCCGCGTGCATCCCGTCGGTAAAAAACGCGTTCTCCGGATCGGGGCTGAGATTTTCGAGCGGAAGGACGACGAGGGATTTTTCGTTCGCGGCCGGCGCAGTCGGCACCGATGGCGGAGTTGACTTCACTTCCGCTGCGACTTTCGGCGTCGTCGCGGCGGGGTCGGGCTTGGGCGCGTCGCTGCGCGACATCCACCAGCCGGCGAGCGCAACGACCGCCACGGCAAAGGCTGCAATGAGCGCGTAACCTTTGCTGCGGACCGGTGCAGGAAACGATGCAGGCGACGAAGGCGCGTTTCCGTTCGCGGCGGCGGCGCGCTTCTCCTCATGCGAAGCCACGCCCACGCGATGCGACCACAGTTTGAGAAATCGTTGCTGCACGTCGGGCGTAACCACGCCGCCGGGCAGGCGCGTCCATTGCACTTTACGAAAACGATCCGGCACTAGCGCGTCGGGCTCGCGCGTGTCATCGATCACGACTGGCAAGATGAACGCGACGCCGCTCGCGATGCCCATTGCACGCTCGGCAGCGAGTTCCCACTCGATCCGGAAGTAGCCTTCGTGCCGTGCTTGGGTGTTAGCGGAAATGAGTGGGATGAACAGCACGCACTCCTTGATCTGGCGGCGGATCTTTGCGTCCCACTCGTCACCGTGTTCGAGTCCGCCGTCGGCATCGAACCACACCTCCACGCCGCCCGAGCGCAGCGAATCGCAAATGCGCCGTGCCGCCTCCGCATCTTGGGACGCGTAGCTCAGAAAAACGGCACGACTGGCAGAAGCTGGCTGGCTGTCCGACATTGGGCAGTGGGTAGATTAAAAGAGACATTCCGATCTGGGCTTACCAGCCCAAAGCAGAAAGACCCCATAAGTGACCGATGTGAGCGGCCCGACTAAAACGGCTGTTTCCAAGACCAACGTCATGGGCACAGCGGCGCCGATTTTTCAGCCGTCCGGCCGGCTTCCCGTCGAAGTTGGGCGTTCCGCTGACGGTGGATTTTGGCAGAACGAAATCGCGTTGCCCGTGTTCATTCAATCGACAGAGTCGCACGTACCGTGACACATCGATTTCTCAGGCCTACGGTGCTAGCCGGGCTCATTTTGTGCGCACGCAACCCAAGTTGTGGACTTGCGGCGTCTATGCCGTCTGTCCCTGTTACGATAAGATCGATCTCCCGCGATCCGGCGGTCGCCGCTCTTTCTACCGCAACGCTCATCAATCGGCTGCAGGACGAAGCGCCCGGCGATCCGCAGCGACGCTGGCCGGCCATGGTCATCGCGTTCCAACCGCTGGATGCGCCACAACGGGGCGAGCAGAATCTTCCGCGCGATCCGCGTTCGCCCGTCATGACCGAACTCATTCGCCGCGGAGTCGACGCCGTGCCGCTGCTCCTCACTCACTTGAGCGATGCGCGGCCGACACGGCTGGTTGACTACCACCCACCCCAGATGATCAACGATGGCGGCACCTGGTTCGCCGATGGGTTCGATCCGCGAAAACCCGGCGCCGTGTTCAGCCCGCCCGTGAATCATGAGGTCGATTTCAAAACCACGCGGACGCTGAAAGAGGGAGAATCTTATACGGTTAAAATCGGGGACCTGTGCTTCTTCGCGCTCGGCCAGATTGTCGACCGCCGGTTGCTCGTGTTCGGAATCGTCGTCAAGGACCACATCTGGGAGATCCGCTCGCGCAGCATTAATTCGCCCGTGGAGTTTCCGGCCTTGGCCGCCGCCGCGCGCCAGGACTGGGGTGGGCTCACGCGTGACGAGCACGAACATTTGCTCGAAGCCGACGCGTGGGAAAATGATGCCTTGGGGACACAACCCGGCCGTTGTTATGACGCCGTGCAGCGACTCCTTTTCTACTACCCCGAAGAAGGGCGCCGCGTCGTCGCCGCTCTCCTGCGGCGTCCCCTCCTCATGAATTACGGCGACGTGGCGGACACCGGCGCGGAGCTGGGCCGGGAGACGAGCGAGCAACAGATCGCGACCGTCGCGGCTTTCCGGCGGAGTCATGACGCAGGCGCATTCGACGCCCTCCATCATTTTGTCGTTCGCAAGTTACAAACCTCCCCGAGTGATCGGGGAGGCAAAGTAACGCGACGCAACCTGACGAATGCGCTTAACCGCTGTTTTCCCGACCACCCGATCGGCCCCAACGATCGGATCCTCGAGGCCCCCGCCCAAGACCAGATCGCGTTGCTGGACACCTTGGAGCCATTCGATTGGTCCGAGTTGCCAGACGCCGTGGCCGAGATGTGCGAGCGCGCCAGCCGTGCTTCGCCGAACATTTTCGGCGAACGCTTGGGCCGCGACCAGCTGGTGCTGACCTGCGCGCTACGGCTCAAGGGCTCGCCACACTTTGACGCGTGTGCGAAGTTCCTCACCGGCGAAATCAACGACCTCTCGGCAAAGATGCACGCTTCCGAAGCCCCGGCGTCGTCCGACCAGCCCGGGGGCGCGCCCAATCAATATCGTGAATTTCGTGTAGTGCTGAACACGTGGCTGCACGATGCGTCCACCCTGATTGCAGGGCACTGAAACGGCGAGTCGACGAGTTCGCTGAAGCTACTCGTCCCAAAACCCAAGGTATTGGAAACGGTCGCATCAAAGCCGGACAGAGAGTTTGACGTAAAGACCTGCCAAGCACGCTTGACGTAAAAATCAGCCAAAGGCGGGAATCATTCCGTCAGTGCCCAATTCGCCGCATCGCAGCCGCGCCATTGCTGCCGTCTGCACGGACTTGAACCGGACACCGGTCACTTTTCCGGGTTCGCGACTGCGGCTTCACTTTTCGGTCGCCGGCCAACCGTGAATAAAAAGCGGACATTTTGACGGGGGGCTAGGTCAGGAGGTCTGAACTGAATGGCGCTTAATTGGAACACGTTGGTTTCCAGCGATTGCGATGGGGAGATTCTTTGTACAGATGACGGGGTTTGTTGAGCAAGGCATAAGCTTTAGGTCGTCGTTTCACGGCCCGCGGCTCACGGCGGTGTGGG
>CAIMFY010000051.1 GCA_903840415.1 uncultured Opitutia bacterium
GACAGCGTCGGTGTGGCCGTCGACCTGCCGCCGACCGAAAGTCGCCGCGCCTTCGCGCGTAATCAGCTCGGCGCCATCGGCACCAACTTCGTGCTGTTACTCGAAGCCGACGAAACGCTCGATGCCGCCTCGACCCACGCACACCTTGAGGCTCGCCAGTGCTCCAGCGCATCCCCGGTCGACCAGTTTTTTCGTGTGGCCTCATTGCGTGCTGCCCTGCGCGCACCTCTGATCGACGGCGAGAATATCTACGATGAAATCGCGGGCGACTGGCTGCGCTTCAACCTCGCGGCCCATGCGCTCGCTCGGGCCGAGCCACCGCCGCCGCTCCCGTTGTCGCCGCCGCGCACCGCCCGCCAGGCGCTCAATGCACTCGCGTTCGTGCATCAACTGTTCTGCCACTGCCCGGTTCTGCCGCAGGCCGCGCCGCCCGACGCGCCGCCACGCGGTTTACCCTGCTCGCCTGGCGCCGCCGGCGGGAGCTTCTTTCGGGCACGGCCCACGCGCTCGCCACGATTCTCCACGGCGCGCCGCCCTTGCCGGTGACCGCGCGCATGAAGTTCGGCTTCGAATGCATCGCAACGCGGTTTGCGCCCGACTCCCGCGGCGCCGATCTGCTCGCGTGGTGTGCCGAGATCAAAATCGTTCTCCCAGGTTTTTTCGGTGGACCGACCTTGTGGCCGCCGGTGCTACAGCACCCCCATGATCCCCATGCACGATTCGTTCGACATGGCTGACGGCCGCACGCGCCGCCGCTCCTACGCTGCCTTGTTCATGCTGCCCTTGCTGTGCGCTGTTTTCGCCCTGCTGCAGTTGCGCGAGCAGCAACCCTACTGGGGCGGCCGCATGAGCGACCCGAGTTACACTTATCTGCTCAGCTCGCTGCATATCGCTACGTTTTCCGCACCGACTCACATTGATCATCCCGGAACCACTGTGCAGGAGATCGGCGCGCTAACCTTGCGCGCGCTGCATCTGTTCGTCAGTTCGGACGAACTCACGAACGCCGTCCTCGCCGATCCGGAATGGCACGCGCAGGCGATCGGCCTCGTCCTCATCGCGCTCGCCATCGGCGCATCGCTCGCGGCCGGCATCTGGGTGTTCCGGCGCACGGGCCGCCTGGGCGCCGCCCTCGTATCCCAAGCCGGGCCGCTGCTCATTGCCAACGTCCTTGCCGGCTACTCCGGTGTGCGCCCGGAACCGCTGTTGATCGCGGGCGCCCATCTCTGGGCCGCGGTCTGGATATTGTGGGCCGAAGGGCAAATCGACCTGCAGCACCGCCCCACGTGGCTGGCGATTGCAGCGCTCGGTGGCGTTTGCCTCGCGACGAAATACACCTTCGCGCCCCTGCTGGTGATTCCATTGGTCTTGCTGCCGGATTGGCGCGGACGTGCCTGTTTTTCCGCAGCGGGACTGGCGGCGTTTTCGATCATGATCGCGCCGGCGTGGCCGCGCTGGCACCGGATGGCCTCGTGGGTGTTTCGCCTCGCGGCGCGCGATGGCGGCTATGGCAGCGGCGTCACCACCTTCCGTCCACGGGAAGGCTGGCGCCACGCGATCCTCAACACGGTCGCCGACAATTCGGCTTTCAGCCTCGTGCTCGCCTCCACCGCGCTCGTGCTCGCTCTCGGCTGGCGACGTGCCGACTCTGACTCGGCGACCGCACGCCGACGGCGCTTATCGCTCGCGTTCGTCGTCGCGCTGGCCGCCGCGGTGGTGTTTGTCGCAAAACAGGCGAGTGGCTCCACGCGCTATCTGTTGCCGACAGCTGCCACCGCGCCGCTGGCCGTTTACGCATTGTGGCGCTGGCAGAGCGGGCGTCTCTCGCTGAGGCTCCGTCGCCTGCTTGTTGCCACCGGCGGCGCGGCGGTGCTGGCGTTCGCGCTGCCGGTTGCCACAAGACAAATTGCCTTAGTACACGGTGAGCGCGCCGCCGCACTCGAGGCGCCAGATTGGATCGCGCGGAATCTTCCCGGTGCGAACATCGTTCCCTACTACGGCGCGTCCTCAATCCCCTACAGTCTCGGCCAGGCCGAGGTTTATTTGAATTGCTGGGCGCCAACCTTGGCCCGCCTCTATCCGCAGTTCATCTGGTTCGATCTTTGGGGCGCAAATTTCAAACGCAATTTCACTCTCGAGCCAGCCGCGCCTCCCGACGGCGTGTTTTATCTGGAGGGCGTCCCGCTCGAAGGCGAATTGCTCGACCACGTCTGCCGCCGGCTCCGTTGCACATTGACCCCAGTCTGGAATAACCGCGTCGAAGTCATTTATCGCGTCGCACTTCTCGATCCAGCGACTTCGTGATGAACGCACCCGACATCTCCGTCATCATCCCGATCTACAACCGCGGTGACGTCATCCGCTACACGCTCGAAAGCGTCCGGCGCGCCTCCGTGGGCTTGCACGTCGAGACCATCATCGTTGACGACGGCTCCACGCCTCCGACCGCCGACACGCTCGCGCGGTTTGGTTTTGTGCCGAGCGTGCTCGAGCGCCAGGAAAACCAAGGCCTGCTATTCGCGCGGCTCGCTGGTTTCGCGCGCGCGACCGGCCGTCACGTACTCTTCCTTGATTCCGACGATCTCGTATCGCCAGAAAAGCTGCGTCTGCAGATCGCTGCGCTCGACGCCGGCCCGGCGGATGTGAGCTACACCGACCAGGCCCGCTGCACGCTCGAGGGCGATTACGATCAGCTGAAAATCGTCCCGGACGAACCGTTGCTGGACACCGACGACAGTGCAAAATTTTTCATCGCCGTGCAACCCGCGCCACACTGTCCGGTGTTCCGCACTGAATGGTTGCGGCGCGTGCTCGCGGCGCCGTTGTTTCCGCCGTCTGCCCTCTACAATTCCGTCGCCGAAATTTGGTTTTACCACAACGCCGCCCCGCACCCCGCGAGCGTCATTAAGGTTCACGGCGCCCACACAATCGGTGGCCGTCATCCCGGCGAACGGATCACCAACCACTGGGAGCGGCTCGCGGCGGGTTCCCTTGCCGTCATGGAGGCGTTCGCGCGCACCTGCCCCGACACACCCGCCACTGCCCGCGCCCGCCAGCTAGTGGCCGAAAAAGCGTTTCTCTCGTGGCGGCGGCTGCCGCGGGGGTTTTCCCCGGAGTTTTGCGCTCGCGAACTAGCGATCTGGCGGCGCCTTGCCGCGCACGACAGCTTTCACCGGCTCGGCGGACCGGTGTTTCAAAATCTCGCGCGCCTACTCGGCCCGGTCCCGGCTGGCTGGCTCCTGCGTCGCCTGCAAAGCCAGCCCTACCGCACTTGCCGCACGCTGAGCGACGTCGATTTTGCCAAACTCCTCTCGGTCCTGCCGCCCACCTAATTTTTTCCACGCCGATGACATTGCCGCGTTCTTTCGAACTCAATTCCCGGACTCGCATTTTTTTCTGCGCGCTCGTCTGCCTCGTCCTGACATTATTCATGTTCGCCCCGCGCCTCTGGTTAATGCGCACGTATCTGCCCGGCACGTTTCAGTGGGACCGCGCCCACACCTACCTCCTCCAGTGCGAACATCCATTGCGCCGCGACATCGAGCCCGCCATGCTCTGGCGCGTCCTTCCGCCACTCGTCTGTCATTTTGGCGGCCTCAGGGGTAATCAGCCGCTCGTCGTGCCGTTTCTCGGCGTGTTCGTCCTGACGAGCTATGTCGCCGTCCTGCTCCGACGTCGCAATGCAGATGCGCGCTTCGTCTTCGGTGGCACTCTGCTCGTAACGACCACCTCGGCGGTCCTCGTGCCGCTGCATTGGTTTGGCATGAACGATGCGTGGATTTGGCTAGGGCTGCTCGCCGTGGCCTTTGGCCGCGCCGCCTGGGCTCTACCGATCGCTTGCGCGCTCTGTCCATGGATCGATGAGCGGTTTATCATCGGCTTCCCCCTCGCTTGGTGCGGCCGCTGTCTCGATCGCCACGAACCCTTTCTCGACGCCCGTGCTGGCGTCGCGCTGTGGCTGCTTCCCTACGCCGGACTCCGCTTCTGGCTCAGTCGTAATTCTGCCGGCGCGCATGTCACGGCAGATTTTCTGCGCTCCGTCCCCGGCACGACTCTAGGCCTGGCGCCCTTCGTCCCCTTCGGGTGGTGGATGGCCCTGCGGCTCGGCTGGGCGTTGGTCGCCGGCGCGGTCTGGCTGGCTCCGGCTGGACGCCGCGTGCCCATTGCGTCCATGCTCCTCGCAACCCTGGTGGTCTCGTGGCTGCTCGCTTCCGACCTCAGTCGCTCCGCCGCGATCGCGCTGCCGCTCGTGCTTCTCGGCTGTTTCGTGCTCGCGCAAAGATTTCCGCTCCACTTCCCGAGGGCCTTGCTCCTGCTCGGCCTCGCGAGTCTCCTCGTTCCCGCCGCCCACGTCGTCTACACGAAGATCGACCTCATCAGTCCGCTCCCGCTCGAGATCTTCCGCCTGCTGCGCTGGCTCTGAGCGGGTTTCTCTCTCGCACGTCATGTCACCGGCTCTCTCGCCCGGCCGTCTGGTTTACCTGGCCTACCATCGGCCTCTCGCTTGGCTCGCACGCTGTCGTCGCGAGGGCGGTCCGGGCAACCAATGGACCGATGCCCAGGGCCGCCGTGCGATGGAGCGTGCCGCCGCCACCCTGCCCACCGCGCGCATGCCCCCGGCGGCGCAATTCCCGGAACTTCATTTTCTCACCGGAAAAAAATTCTGGTATCAGACGGCATTCTGCCTGCACTCGCTCCAACTCCACACCGGCGTCACGTTTCGCGCCGTGCTGCACGACGACGGTTCCTTCGACGACGCCACGATCGCGCGCCTCCGCACGCTTTTTCCCGCCGCGGAAATCCGCCGCCGGGCCGACAACGACGCAATCTTCGCGACCTTGCTACCGCCCGCCCGCTTTCCGTTTCTCCACGACCGCCGCCGCCACTATCCAAATATTCTCAAACTCACCGATGTTCACGCCGGCGCTCGCGGTTGGCGGCTCGTGCTCGACTCCGACATGCTCTTTTTCCGCCGGCCGGATTTTCTGCTGACATGGCTCGCCGCGCCCGGCCGGCCCCTGCACATGGTCGATGTCGGCGATGCCTACGGCTATCCCACCGCGCTCATGGCAGAACTCGCGGGCGCACCGATCCCCCACCTCGTCAACGTCGGTCTCACGGGCTTGCAGAGCGACGCGCTCGATTGGGAGCAACTCGAATCGTGGTGCCGCCGTCTAATAGAGACGCACGGCACCAGCTATTATCTCGAACAGGCCCTCATCGCCATGCTGCTCGCCGGCCGCTCCTGCGCGGTCGCGCCGCGCGAGGATTACATCTTGATGCCTGCCTTGGCCGAGTGCCTTGCCCCGCGCGCCGTGCTGCATCACTACGTGGCGGAATCGAAACGCGGCTACTTCCGTCACAGTTGGCGTCACATCAGTCCGCCAGCCGGGGGTTGATCGGCCAGCCCGATCGCTATTCATTCAATTAGACCTCAGAAGCGCTTCAGCACCCTCTTCCTCTGCGATGGAGAATTTCCGTTTGGCCAACCTGACGCATGTCTCGCTAAAGTCCCTTCCGATCCGCGTGCGCCTGCTCGTCGGGTTGGCCTTCGCCTTCACGGTGTTTCACTTCGTCGTCACAACCCAGAGCGTCCGGCTCGCCAACAGCGATGACACCGTTTGTCAGCAGATCGCATCGGCCGGCGAAATAGTGCGGTATTTTACGGACGCCAGTCAGTCGCAGGGGCGGTTCTACTATGCCACGCCGCTCTATCAAGTGCCTTGGCTCCTCTATTCCATCGAATCACCAGTCGGGTTCGCCATGGCGCGCGCCACTCTGTTTTTCGTTGCCGTGGTTTTGCTGGGTTGCTGGCTGGCACAACTGACTCACAGTGCCGCTTGGGCAATGTTGTATGGCTTGGTCGCTGTCGCCGCGCTGCACCTGCCCCCCCAGTTCTATCCGGTGCTCTCCTATCCGAACATCTCGCTGGGTTTCATTGCGCTGTTGGGGGCAATGCTCGCACAGGCAAACTATGCCCGCGACGGCTCGTTCGTCGCCGGTCTCGCGAGCGGAGCGTGTTTTCTTGCCGCGTGCCTGCTCTGCGAGGTGTTCATCGTCTATGCGCCGTTCGTGATCCTGCAAGCCTGGCGGGACGAAAGTCCTCGGGGCCGGCTCTTTCTGCGCCGTTCGCTGCCGATCGTGGCGGGCGTCATCGGCTACGTGGCAGTTTATGCGCTATTTGCGTCCACGTTTAAGTCCACCTACAGCGGCACGCGATTCTCCGTCAACATTTCAGATGCTCTTCTCTGCTTGTGGCGCCAAACGGCGGCGTGCGTGCCCGGGTTTGAACTGCTGGCGAAGCGGACGGTCATGGGCGCGCCCGGACCGTTTTGGCGGCAGCCGGCGGAAGTGCTCCACCTCTTCCGCGATCTTCCGTTCGCGAGCCTCGCCTTGGTGGTGCTCCAGGTTTGCGCGACCGCGGTGTTGTTGGATCGCATCTCCCGGGAATCGGTGGCCGTGTCGCGTCGCGTGCTCGTGCTCGCAGTGGCGCTGGTCGTGCTACCGAATCTCCCCATCAGTTTGACTGCCAGGTATCAGGTGACTGCGCATCAGAGAATGTATCCCTACGTCTACAGTTACTACGCCTATCTGGCGCTCGTTTTTTTGGTTCTGGCATGCTGGCACCGCCTCACAGTGATCCGCCCCGGATGGCGCTGGCGCCGCGCCTGGGTCTGCGCCGGCGTCGCACTGGCGGCATTGCTTGATTTGTCCGCCCAAGCGGCCAATCGAAAAACGCTCGCGTTTCTCGTCACGGGTTCCTCCGAATCGACGCCGGTCGCCAGTGCTCCGAGTAATCACGCGGTTGGAAAATAGTCTCCTGTTTCCCGATGGACGCCGTCCTCCTGCTCACCATCGAATCGTCCCGCCGGACTGCGACTTTCTTGCTACCCTCGTTGCGCCAGAATTACCGCGACCTCGCTACGCTCTTGCTCGGTGACACAGCATTGCTAGTTCCTAAGTTCGCCGGCTGGCGACCTCCCGCCACTGAGGACGCCGGGCGGCGGCCCCTCTTCAACGAGGTCGCGAGCCGCCCCGGGATCGCGGTTGATGAAGTCGCGGCCCGGCTGAAATCTGTCCAGCTTTGAAGCCCGCCCACCCGCCCGCCTCCGCATGAATGCATTCAAGCGCCTCTACAAATCTCTGCCGCTGATCCGCGAGATCGATCGCGCGGCCGGTCTTGTCACCAGTCTCACCAACGAAACCCGGGCCGAACTGAACGCGCTCCGAAAGTTGCGCTGCGCCGAGATTACAGAGCGGTTGTGCACCGAAAAAGCCACGCGCGAGGGGCCGCTCTGTCTGCACGCTTTCGAGCGACAGGTGTGCTCGCAACATGGCGAGGACGGCGTGACGGCCGAAATACTTCGCCGCATCGGCACCGGCCGCCGGGTCTTCGCCGAGATCGGCATCGGCGACGGCGTCGAAAACAACACCGCCTTCTTTCACAGCCTCGGCTGGACCGGCTTCTGGCTCGACTCCGAGCCGCCGCGCGTAGGATTGAGCGAAACCGAAAGCCGCACGCTCCGTTTCCAGCGCTCCTTCGTCACGCGCGAAACCATCGCCGCGCAATTCACCGAACTGGGCGTGCCTGCCGATTTGGACCTGCTCTCCATCGATATCGACCAGAACACCCTCTACCTCTGGGAAGCCCTCCGGGCCTGGCGCGCGCGCGTCGTCATCGTGGAATATAATGCCGTCATTCCGCCCTCGGTGAACTGGCGGGTAGCCTACCGGGCGGAGCGCATTTGGGACGGGACCGCCAATTTCGGGGCGAGCCTCAAGGCTTTTGAGCAGCTCGGCCGGGAACTCGGCTATGCGCTCGTGCATTGCGAAATCGTCGGCTCCAACGCTTTTTTCGTGCGCACCGATCTCCTCGCCGATCGCTTCCTCGGACCGTTCGATGCCGAGACTAATTTCGAGCCATTCCGACTTGAGCTTACTTACCGCAACGGCCACTCGGCCTCACGTCTAGACCGCCAGCCGCCCGCGTAGACGCATCAGCGTCGCCACCACCGCTTCGGTATTTCACCATCTCTCCCGGCGTGCCTCTCGTCTCGATCCCGATAGTTTACCTCGTTGGATGACCATTTCAGCACTCGTTCGTCATTTCGAACAGCAACCGCTTTTCCGGATTGCATTTTCGCCCGCCCGAAAAATCTGGAGGTGGGCTTTCGGAATCAGGTGCTACTTTATAGCATATCGCGAGCTGAGTGCGCGCGCAACATTGGTTCTAGATTGCCCTGATCTTAACCGCTTACCCTACGTCCGTGAAGCCGGCCAAACCCGGGGAAAGGTCCAAGTGATGCACAATGGCATCCGTATTGAGAAAGGTTGTTACTACAATCGGGGATGCATCCCCTTGTTCCGCCGCACTCACGGCGTGCATGAACCACAGGAAGAAATCGCCTTTGCCACAGTGCTGCCACAACTTCCGCCTGACGCCACGATGCTGGAATTAGGCAGCTATTGGGCTTTTTATTCGATCTGGTTTGCACGGGATGTGCCCGGCGGTCGTTGCCATTTGGTCGAACCTGTTCCTGCCAACCTCGACCTCGGCGCGCGCAATTTTCGCCTGAATGGGTTAACCCCGGCATCGGTGACACGAGGTTTCGTCGCCGAGAAACCCAGTCGAACCGCCGAGGGAGTCGACATCATCACCGTCGATCAGCTCGCCGCAAAACTCCCACTTCATCACATTCATCTATTGCATGCAGATATCCAAGCGTCCGAGCGAGCGATGCTCGACGGGGCGCGCCAGATGATTGCTCACGGGCAGATCGATTATTTTTTCGTTTCTACCCACGGCGACGCGCTCCATGCCAGCTGCCGTAATTTCCTCACCGAACATCATTACGATCTCTTAATGGATCTACCGCAATCCCAGTGTTTTTCTGTGGACGGAATTCTGGTTGCCCGCCGCCGCGGGCTGACAGGACCCACAAAAATATCTGTCTCGGCGCGAGAATCCCGTCTTCTTGACTGACTTGGTCTCAATCATTGTTCCGTGCTTCAACGCCGCCCCTTGGCTGGCCGAGACGCTTGAATCGGCGCTAGCACAAACTTGGCCGAACAAGGAAATCATTGTTATCGACGATGGCTCGACCGACGCCAGCGTCGGAATCGGCCGCCAATTTGAATCGCGCGGTGTCGCCGTCGCCACCCAGTGCAATCTCGGTGCCAGTGCCGCGCGTAACCATGCCCTCGGACTTGCGCACGGGCACTACATTCAGTTTCTCGACGCCGACGACCTGCTCGCACCGGACAAAATTACGCAACAGGTAGCCGCACTAAGAGCAGCCCCGACCAATCGAATCGCCGCAGGTCCGTGGGGACGTTTCAAACGCGATATCCGGACCGCCATTTTCACGCCGGAGGAGAATTGGCGCGATGCTGCGCCCATCGACTGGCTCGCGCTCAACTTCGCCGGCCGCGGCATGATGCCACCTGCCGCGTGGCTCATGTCGCGCCCACTCGCCGAAGCCGCCGGACCATGGGACGAGCGCCTCACCCTCAACGACGACGGCGAATATTTTTGCCGCGTGCTCTTGCGCTCGACCGGTGTGCGCTTTTGCGCCGAAGCGCGGACCTTTTACCGCTCCAACCTACCCAGCAGCCTCAGCCGCCGCCGTTCCGAGGCGTCGTGGCGTTCTGCACTATTCTCACAAGAGCTGTCCATGCAGCACCTACTCACCGTTGAAGACAGTCCCCGCACTCGCCGCGCCTGTGCCGATCTTATGCAGCGACTCGCTCACGCTGCGTGGCCTGACGCTCCCGCCGTTGTCGCAAGAGCCGAGGATCTCGCTCGCGTCCACGGCGGCTCTGACGTGCGACCCGGCGGCGGCCGCGCGTTTCGTTTGCTCACCGTATTATTTGGCTGGAAATTCGCCCGCCGCATCCAGCAACGCCGCCGCAACTGACCCTCATGGCTCGCCCGCTGCGAATCTTTCTTTGTTGCCAGCAGGATCTCGGGACGCGCCATCCCGTCCCCGCTTACGATTTTTGGGCCGGGTATTTTCGCGCCGCCTGCGCCGAGGCTGGCCACGAATGCCTAGAGGCGCCCGGCTGCGACTGGGCTGCGGGCCTCGTCGCCCGGCCGGCAGTCGAGCACGCCGCGTGGCTCGAGTCCACTTGGTCTCGCGCCTTGGATTGGCTGAAACGCGAGCATACCCGGCAGCCCGTAGATTGGTTTCTTGGTTATCTCTTTCCCACCCAGGTGCTGTCAGGCGCGCTCGCGGAGCTGCGGGCGGTAGGCATCCCGAGCGTAAATTTTTTCTGCGACCATGTCCGCCTCTTCCGCCGCGTGCCTGGGGAATTTCGAAGCTTCGATTTGCATTGGGTGCCCGAGGCCGCCGCGCTCCCGCTCTATGCCCGCGCTGGGCTGCCCGCACTGGCGGCGCCCATGGCATGCTGGGTGCCGCCCGCTTACCGGACGTTGCCGGACCGCGAGACCCTGCCCCCCACGTTCGTTGGCACGCGCGACGAAACGCGCGAGCGGCTTTTCGCCGCGGCGTTCGCGCTCGGACTCGAAGCCGACCTGCGGGGCCATGGTTGGGACGGCGCCGTGGGCGCTCCGTCGCCGCGCGGCCAGGGCGGCCGGGCGGTGCTCAACCAGTGGAACTACGCGCGCCAGCATGGGACCGCCGCGGCGGCGCGAAAGATCCTTCGGACGGTATTTCCACCGGTATCGGTAAAGTTCGATTTCGCACCGCGCGTGCGTCCGATGCCGGGCGCCGATTACTGGCTGGTGCTGCGCGAAAGCCGTGTCTGCCTCGGCGTCAACCGCTTCCCGTCACTGCGCTTTCCCCTCGACCGGCCGGGCGCCTACTCTCGTCTCCGCGACATCGAAGCCCCGATGACCGGCGCCTGCTACCTCACGGAATGGGCGCCGGGGCTCGACCAACTCTATGATCCTGGCCGGGAGATCGAGGTGTATCGTGACGCCGCGGAGCTCGTGGAAAAATGCCGTGCCCTCGACCGCGATCCGGCGCGCCGCGCCGCGCTTCGTGCCGCCGGCCAGCGGCGCGCCCTGACCGATCACACCATCGCTCGCACGCTCGAACGTATCGCCGATCACCTTGGCTGCGTCCGCTGAATCGCAAGTATCCTTAATTTTGAAAATCGCGAACCCTGGAGCGACACCGTGCGTTGTCTCGATCGAGTCAGCCAGCCCGGACCGAACCGCTTCAACTTTGCCCCCGGCGAAACCCACGAGCTGGGCGTTCCAATGAAGCCGTCGAGCATCCTCATACTAAGCGCGCTGCATCTGTGCCGCAACCCGCGCGTAGTCAAGGAAGCCGCCACCCTCGGCCGGGCCGGCTACGATGTGACGGTGCTAACCGTTTCCGCCTCCGCCCGATTCGAAGCGATGGATCGCGAACTCGAACGCGGCCTGCCCTTCCGCCGCCTCACGCTCGATCTCGCCGGTCCCGCAGTCGCGACGCGGCTGCGCAGCCTTCTCTCGCGCGGGACAACGCGTCTGGCACGAACGGCCCTGCGGTATCTGAGAATCGAATCCCCGCAGGCACTCGGCCCCGCTTACGGCCTGCTGGCGATGGCACGCGGCTTTCCCGCCGACCTCACGATTGTCCACACGGAAATTCCGCTCTGGGCGGCGGCGGCACTCGTGCGCGCCGGCTGCCGCTTCGCCGTCGATTTCGAAGACTGGTATTCCGAGGATTTGCTGCATGCCGATCGGCATGGCCGGCCGCTGCGCTTGCTGCGGCGCGCCGAGCACTTCGCGCTCCATCACGCCAGCTATGTCGCCGCGACCTCCGACCGCATGGCCGACACGCTCGCCCAGTGCTATGGCGGCACTCGATCGATCGTGATCCGCAACACGTTTCCTTTGCAGTCCCACACGCGCCTCGACCGGCCGATCGGCGCGGAGCCTCCCGCCTTCGTATGGTTTTCGCAAACCGTCGGGCCGGGTCGCGGGCTCGAGCTGTTCCTCGCGGCGTGGAACCAAACCACCGTTCGCAGCAGCGTCGTTTTCCTCGGCGACGTGCGCACCGCCTACCGCGACCAGCTCCTGGCGAGCGTCTCTACCGATCGGCGCGATCGGATCGTCTTTCAGCCGCCGGTCGCACCGGATGAGCTGCCGGATCGACTCGCCGACTTCGATCTCGGCCTCGCGCTCGAAGCCCACAGGCCGCCGAGTCGCGACATCACGATCACCAATAAGATTCTCCAGTATCTTAACGCTGGCCTCGCCATTGTCGCGACCGACACCGCCGGCCAGACCGAAGTCATGCGTGCTGCGCCCGGCAGCGGCCTCTTGGTCGCAGCTCACGAGACAACGCAGTTCGCCGCCCAACTCGACGCCCTACTCGCCGATAGGGTGAGACTGCGTGAGTGCCAGAGCGCTGCGCGCGCCGCCGCCCGCGAAAAATTCTGTTGGGAGATCGACACGCCGCGCTTGTTGTCCGCTGTCGAGCACGCTCTGGTCACCCCAACAGCCTGACATTCCTGCTGTGCCGATTTCTTCGATGGAGACACCAATAGGTTGGCAGCCGGCGAAAGAATTTGTGCGTCTGTTTGTTGCACGCGGCGGCCAGCTGATCTGGCGACTCACCGGCCAGACCTACGTCGGGCAGCATGGCACCGCCATCGTGTTTGCCCCGCATCAGGACGACGAAACACTCGGTTGCGGTGCGCTCATCGCCAGTAAACGGAATTCGGGACACCCAGTCCACGTCGCGTTCATCACCGACGGGGCAGGCTCGCATCGCGAACATTCGCGTGTGACGCCGGCGGAGATCGCCGCTATCCGCGCTCAGGAGGCGCGGCAGGCCCTCGCGATTCTCGGAGTCGATTCCACTGCGATCCATTTTCTCAACGAGCCCGATGGCACTCTTGCCTGTCTGCCAGCCGCACGCCGCGACGCACTCGTGGCCCGCCTCGCCGCATTAATCACGCGATTAGCGCCAGCGGAATTTTTCCTACCTTGTAGCAGCGAGGGCAGCACCGAGCACACAGCCGCGTTTGAGCTGGTGATGGCAGCAGCCGGACGGGCCGGCACGCCGGCCTACGTCTGGGAATATCCGGTCTGGCTCTGGTGGAACACTCGCGCACTGCTGCGACAACTGGCCCGACCAGGCCGCGTCTACCGCGCGCCAACAGGCGATTTCCTTTCGATAAAGCGCCACGCGATCGCACGCTACCTTTCGCAAAGCAAGCCGCTGCCGCCGCAGTCACAGCCTGCCCTCCCACGCAGTATTATCCGGTTGCTCGACGTCGAGTCCGAGTATTTCTTCAGGGTCAGGCCTGCTCTGCAGCCGCTGCCTGCGCCTGTCGGTTACGCGATTGATTGAACGCATCATGAAACGCGTCCTTATCGTCAGCCCCCATTTTCCGCCGTTCAATGCACCGGACCTCCAGCGGGTGCGCATGAGTCTACCCGATTATCGCGCCCATGGTTGGGAGCCTATCGTCCTGTGCGTTGACGATCGCGACATCCCTGGTATGCGCGAGCCCGAATTGTCCAAGTCCATTCCATCGGACGTAACCATTATTCGCTGTCCAGCACTGTCGCTGCGCTGGACGAGATTACTGGGTGTTCACAATATCGGCCTGCGTTGCTGGCTGAATTTTCTTTTTTCCGGTGCGCGTATCATCCGGCGCGAACGCATTGATCTCGTGTTTTTTTCAAATACCCAGTTTGTGACGTTCACGCTCGGTCGAATTTGGCGTGCATGGCTGGGCACGCCCTATGTTTTTGACATGCAAGATCCTTGGCGCACCGATTACTACGAGCGCGCCGGTTCAAGGCGACCACCGGGAGGCTGGAAGTATCAAGTCGCGCGCTTAATGGCTTGGATGCTCGAAGGTTGGTCGTTTCGCCGGGTGGCTGGAGTGATGAGCGTTTCGCCCAGTTACCTTGAGGACCTGCTCAAACGCTATTCCGAATTTGCCTCCGTCCCTACGGCTGTTATCGGCTTTGGCGCCAGTCAGCACGACATTGCCGTGGCCCTCGCCATGCCACCGCCCGCGGTGCGCTACGAGCGGCAAGGCGGTGAAATTCATATCCTTTACACCGGCGCATCGGGTCCGGTGATGCCACACTCGCTTTCCGTCTTGTTTGACGGACTGCGCCTTTATCGTGAGAAGAATCCCATCGGAGCGCGCCGGTTGCGTTTTCATTTTTTTGGCACGAGCTATGTTGCTCCCGGGCAAGGGCGCGATTCTGTCATGCCCGTCGCCGAACTCTGCGGTGTTGCCGACCAAGTTGATGAGATTCCTCACCGGCTCGGCCACTTTGAATGCCTCCGACTTCAACTCGAGGCCGATATCCTTCTCTTGCCTGGGTCAAGCGATCTCGCCTACTCGCCATCGAAAATCTACCCTTACTTTCTCGCCGATCGCCCGATGCTCGCGATCGTTTTTTGCCAGAGCGTGCTTGAACAGCTCACCCGCGAGTTAGCGTGCGCGTTCACGGTCGCGATGACCGAGCACGGGCCCAAAGACGAAGCCCACGCCGCGCTCGCACGGTTCTTCGACTGTGCGCTCCACGGCTTTCCCGCCGGATCGCTGCCCGTTCGCAATCAGCGCTACTTCGACGAGCACTTCCTGGCCGAGTCCCTCACCCGCGATCAATGTCGGCTGTTTGATAGCGCTTACGCTCGAGCCGTCGCCCCATCATGAACGATTTTGAAAATGAACTCTTTCCGGTGCCAGAAGCAGAGGCACCGAAACCGACATCGGGACTCGGCAGCACCTCACTGAGCCACAAGAGTGCGGCCCAGAGCAGTAGTCGGCTTTTTGCGACCGGCCTCGTTGCGCTCGCGGTCACACTCTGTTATTATGCATTGACCGCCAAAGTCGGCGATCCAATTCACCTGTGGTTTGGACTACTCATGATCGTCGGAGCATCATTTCCCGCGCTCATGTGGGCCAAGCGAGCGGACAGCCGCTTCCCCGTCTTCGAGGTTCTTATGCTGACAGGCATCAATACCTACGCCATTCCTTTGCTCGGTGGACACGAGCAGCTCAGAATCTACCCAGATCAGACTATCACCAATGCCGCGTTGTGTGTGCTCCTCTACCAACTGATCGCCAATTTTACTTTTGCCGTCACTTCGGGACAGCCCAAGAATACGCCCGTCTGGAGGACCGAAGTCATCACCGGGGACATCGCCGACTACCTCGGCTATGGTATGATCATCACTACCGTTTATACGATGATTGTGGGGTTCACCGACTGGATTCCCTACGATCTCATGGGTCCGGTTCGCGCCGTGTGTTATGGCGTCGGCATCGTCAGCACCTTTCTGCAAAGTCGCATGTGGGGGCAGGGCACGTTGCCGCATTATCGAAAGGGGATTTTTATTTTTCAATTAGCCCTCCAGGTCACCTTCAGCTTCGCGGCTTTGTTTCTCATCGGCGGTCTCTCCATTCTCGCTCTCGGTCTGCTCGGCTATGTGTCTGGAGGTAAAAAAATTCCCATCCTCCCGCTCGTCATCGTCCTGCCGATTATCGCCGTGTTGCACAACGGCAAGAGTGTGATGCGGGACAAATACTGGGAAGGCAAGGCGCCCATGCCGTCCATTACCGGAGTCCCGGCATTTTTCTCCGAATGGTTTGGCAACGGCCTCAATTTTTCGGCCGACGGCAGCACCCAAAACAGCAGCCATGCGGGCAGCAAGCTTCTCGATCGCACCTCGCTGTTCCACATCCTCTGCCTCGTCGTTGACTGTACGCCCTCGCGCCAAGCCTACCTCGGTGGACTGACCTACAGTTACGTTCCCTCCCAGTTCATCCCCAGCTTCTTCTATGGTAGCAACAAGCCAGTCGCCCACGCCGGCACCAATCGCTTGTCCATTTACTACGGACTCCAGGACGAAAACGCTACGACTAAGACGACGATAGCATTCGGCTTAGTCTCTGAGGCCTATGCCAATTTCGGCCTGTTCGGCGTAGGGCTGCTCGGCGCCACCCTTGCGTTTTGTTTTCGAAGATTCTGCGATTGGTCCGCGAACAGTCCCATCCTCTCGTATCCGGGTTTGGTGCTCGTCATTCTCATGGCCTGGTCATTCCAAACTGAGATGACAATGGCGGCCTGGCTTGGATCGCTTTATCAGGCCTGCATGGCCGTGCTGGGTGTGCCTTTCGTGATGCGCAATATTCTCGGCCGATGACGTCGGTCCCTGCACTCGCGAGCCCGCACCGGCTCGCCATCGTGCTCTCGCACCCTACTCAGTATTACAGTCCGTGGTTTCGCTGGCTGCACTCCGAGACGCCGCTCGTCTTCCGTGTTTTCTATCTCTGGGAATTCGGGGTCACACCTCATCACGACAGGCAGTTCAACGCCACCTTCAGTTGGGACGTCGACCTCCGGTCTGGTTACGACCACGAGTTTGTTCCCAACGTCGCGTACGAACCCGGCACCCATCATTTCCACGGTTTGCATAACCCCACTCTGCCAGCACGGCTCACAGACTGGCACCCAACTGCCGTGCTGTTTTTTGGCTACAACTGGTCGAGTCATGTGCGCGCAATCGTTTCTACTCGGCTCCGCCGCGTGCCGCTGCTCTTCCGCGGCGACTCACACCTGCTTGGACGGGGCGCACCGCGGCTTGGCGCCCGGCTCGCACTACGTGCGCTCTATGCGCAGTTCGCAGCGTTGCTGCCGGTCGGTGCAGCGAACCGTGACTATTTTCTCGCGCTCGGTGTGTCGGAACAAAAGCTTTTTTCCTGCCCGCATTCGGTCAGCCGCCAGCTCTTCGATCCGAGCCAACAGCAGCATCGGTCTGCGGCAGCCGCGCTTCGACAACACCTCGGACTCGCCACCTCGACGCGCGTTGTCCTGTTTGCCGGCAAGCTGGTCGCGGCTAAGCAACCGCGGGAACTCCTATCTGCATTCCTTAGCTTGCAACTAAAAGATGTCGCGCTCGTTTTCGTCGGCGACGGCCCGGAAAAAGCTGCGTTACTCGAACTGGTCCGCCAATCTCCCGCCGGTGCCGTGCATTTCCTGCCCTTTGCCAACCAGACCGAAATGCCTGCGCGTTATCTCCTCGCCGATCTATTTGTGTTACCGTCGCGCGGACACTATGAGACTTGGGGTCTGGCAGTAAACGAGGCCATGCTCCTCGGTGTCCCTGCGCTCGTCAGCGATTTGGTCGGATGCCAGCGTGATCTTGTGACCGACGGGGAAACTGGCTGGGTCTTCTCTTCCACGCAGCCCAACGATCTTGCGGGAAAACTTTCCCTAGCTCTTGCGACCCTTGCCGATGCCACGTCACGCGCGCGTATCCGCGCCAACGTCGCCGCGCGCATCGCCCACTACACCTACGCTGAAACCACCGCCGGCCTGCTCGCTGCACTCGCATCGATACCAGCAACCAAGCGCAAGTAACTCCTGAGGTAAAAGACCCTCAAAGTCCCATTTGAAGATCACGATCGTCACCGGTTTCTTTCTACCCGTGCCGCCGGTCCTTGGCGGTGCAACCGAGAAAATTTGGTATCGACTTGCACAGGAATTTGCGGCGGCCGGACACGAAATCACCTTCGTCTCCCGACGTTGGCCTGGCTTTGCAATTCGAGAAAAACTTAATGGTGTGGCGCACCTACGAGTGCGCGGAGCAGACCACACCCGGTTTCTCCCTCTCAATCTCTGGCAGGATTTTTGGTGGGGCGTGCGCGTGAGCCGGGTGTTGCCAGCAGCGGACATCGTGATTTGCAACAGCCCCACGTTGCCCGCGTGGTTGGGTCGCGCGCGCGCCTCGGTCGGCCGAGTGGTAGCCGTCGTCGCCCGCATGCCCAAAGGGCAGGGCCGAACCTACGGCGGTGTCGCGCTGATCCTCGCTCTCAGTGAGGCCGTCGCGATGAAATTGCGCGTGGAAAACTCGCGGATCGCGTCGCGGATCGCTCCTTTTCCGTTTCCAATCGATTGGGCGCTGCATGCGCGTTTTGCCGCAAAGTCCCAGCCACCGACCCCGGTTGCGATTGGCTACATCGGCCGGGTGCATCCCGAGAAAGGAATTCGCCTGCTGCTGGCCGCCGCCGCGCGCCTTGCGACCCGCGCGGATTTGCCCGCCTGGCGCTTAGAAATCGCCGGCCCAATCCGTGTGCAGTCGGGCGGTGGCGGAGAAATCTTCCGCGACGCCCTTGTCGCAGAATTCGCACCCGCGCTCGGCGCCCGACTCACTTTTTCCGGCCCGGAATTCGAAGCCGAAAAACTCGCTCGACGCTACGGTGCGCTCGACATTTTTTGCTATCCGAGTCTGGCCGACCGCGGTGAAACCTTTGGTGTGGCTGTGGCCGAGGCGATGGCAGCGGGCTGTGTTCCGGTTGTCTCCGGCCTCGAATGTTTTCGTGAACTGGTGTGCGACGGTGACTCCGGATTAGTCTTTGACCACACCTCACCAGAGGCCGAGCAACTACTCGCCGATGCGCTGGCGCGCTTGATCGGCAACAATTCACTTCGTCGCGAATTGGCCGCCCGCGCCCAAGCTCACGCGCGGCACTTTGACTTCGCTGAATGTGCGCGAACGGTGCTCGGTGATCTTCAGCGAACCGTCTCGCCTGCTAAGTAGGCTCCGCGGCGCATTGGGTGTTCTTCGCCATTGAGTCGTTCACCGCACATCAAAAAATTCCAACATGTCTGACGAATCATCTTACCTTGGTCAGCATTGCGCGACGCCCTATCCGCGTCGCGAAGTGCTGCTGCGGTGGTGCTGGGCGATCGTGCAGGCGAGCCTTTTTCGCTGGAGCCCACGCCCGCTGCACGGATTCCGGGCGCGCCTTCTCCGGTTGTTTGGCGCGGATATTCCCGAACCTCGTTGCGTCGTCATCTTTCCAACCGCCCGGGTCACGTTTCCTTGGAAACTTTCGCTCGCGCCTCGCTCCATGGTCGGGCCGAACGTGACCCTGTACAACCTCGCCACGATCGCGTTGGGTCGCGGAGCTAACCTCAGTCAGAACTGCCACCTTTGTTCCGGCACTCACGACTTCACGCGCTGGGACATGCCACTGGTCGCGCAGCCCATCGTCATCGGCGAAAACGTCTGGTTGGCTGCCGACGTTTTTGTCGGCCCCGGTGTGACGATCGGAGAACTCTGCGTTGTCGGCGCCCGTTCAGTCGTGGTGCGCGATCTGCCTCCTCGGAAAATTTGTGTCGGCTCGCCGTGCCGCCCGATTAAGGACCGCCCAGAGCCCAGCCGCCCATGAAGCTCTGCGAGATCGTTCCGAGCCTCGAGGAGCAATACGGCGGCCCCAGCCGATCAGTTTATGCGCTGTCGGCGGGCTTGGCGAGAGCCGGGCATGACGTCGCGTTACTCGCTACTCAGCCCGATAACGCCGCCGAGGTTCGCATCGAAGGAACCCTCCGCGTGGAGGTATTCCGCCGCGGCTGGCCACAACTTTTCTGTCCGTCCTCCAGATTGCGCACCGCGTTGGCGGCGTGCGATGCTCAGATTATACACCATCATTCCCTCTGGTTGCGCACCGTGCATTATGCTCATCAACATGCGCAGCGCTCCGGTGCAAAATTTGTCCTGTCCCCACGTGGGATGATGGGCCCGTGGGCGTGGCGACACCACAGTTGGAGAAAAAAATTCGCTCGCACGCTCGTGCATTCCGGTGCCCTCGAAGGGGTCACCGGTTGGCACGCCACCAGTCCAGAAGAAGCCAATGACATCCATGAACTCGGCTTCGAACAACCCGTATGCGTCGCGCCGAATGCCGTCGACGCTCCAGCCGATGCCGATGTGATTGCGGCCGCCGCGCATTGGAACACCGCTTGTCCCGAGGTGGCGAAACGTCCTGTGGCTTTGTTCTATTCCCGTTTTCATCAAAAGAAGCGCGTCATCGAGCTCATCGATCTCTGGCTGGAGCAGGCACCGCCGGAGTGGTTGCTCCTGCTCGTCGGCATTCCGCAAGACTACTCTCCGGCCGATTTGGATGCCTATGTGATGCGTATGTCGGGTGCGGGCCGTGTGCGCGCGTTTGCGGGTGTAAACCGGCCGCCTCCCTACGCCGTCGCTTCATTGTTCTTACTCCCATCGCACAACGAAAATTTCGGCCTCGTGATCGCCGAGGCTTTAGCCCACGGCGTGACAGCGGTCGTCACGGACACGACTCCGTGGCGTGGCCTGAACACCGACGGGCGGGGTTGGTGTGTGCCGTGGAAAAACTTCGGCGATGCACTCGTTGCCGCCACCGCCGAAACAACTCATGTGCTCAAGCAACGCGGCCGGCGCGCGCGCGAATGGGTGTTGAGTGAGTTTTCGTGGGATAAGTCCGCCAATACTTTGGCGGCATTTTACCAAAGCCTGCTCGGATCAAAATGAGTTTTCTTCGCACTACCGACCGCCGCAACGATGCGCTGAAATATGCGCCCGGTGTCGGTCCGCGAATCCCATCGGGCCAGCTGCCTTTGCGTCCGCTCGAGTGGGTCGTGCTCAGCCATGTCGGAATCTTCCTCGTAGCGATCACGTGGGGCTTTGGCGGAGCGGCGGACTGGCTGCGACCCTACTTCGGCTGGTGGGGCGGGATTGGTGGATTGCTCACGCTCACCGCTTTGCAAGATCGCGAAGCGCGTCAGGAAGGCTGGTTGCGGCTCTGGATTTGGCTCTGGCCGCTGGTGGCTTTCAACGCGTTTGTGCTCATCGGTTGCCTCAATCCGAGTTTTCACGCCGTAAAATTCGACTCGGAAACTCTGCTGAAGCACTCGGGCGCGCTGACTTGGCTGCCCAGTTCCGCGCAACCCTCACTCGGCCTCGGTGCCCTCGCGTTGTTCGACGTCACCTGGATCTCGTGCTTCAATGTCGTCCTCGTCGTTCGCCAGCGGCGGACACTGCGCGGGTTGCTGCTGGTCGCGGCCACCAACGCGCTTGCGCTCGCCGTATTCGGCACCGTGCAGAAATTCTCCCACGCGTCGGGCTTATTTTTCGACACCGTAGCCTCACCGCAGAAGGCGTTTTTCTCGTCGTTTGTATACCATAATCACTGGGGCGCGTTCATGGTTTTGATGCTAGCGGTATGTCTTGGCCTAATCTGGCACTATGCGCGCCGTCGCGATTCGCGCGGTTTTTTTCACTCACCGGCTTTTACAGGTATAGTGGTTCTTTTCTTTCTCGCCGCCTCCGTCCCGCTGAGCACTTCACGCTCCTGCACCATTCTAGCGATTCTTCTGCTGGGTGCTGCACTGCTTCACTGGCTCGTTCATGTTATGCAAAAGCGCCGCGAATTCCGTGAATCGATATTTCTGCCGGTGGTCGGAGCGTTGGCGGCGATTCTGCTCGCAGCAGCCGGCATCTGGCAAATTGCCGGTGAGAGCATCACACTACGTCTAGCCAAGACCCGCGAGCAACTCGACGACATGCACGTGCGTGGTGACATCGGCTCGCGCGGTGTGCTTTATCGTGACACTTGGATGATGGCGCGCGACGAACTCTGGTTTGGTTGGGGTATGGGCTCCTACCCGCATGTCTTCACACTCTATAATTCCCAACGTTCCGTCGACAAACTGCCGGTTTTTTATCGCGACGCGCACAGCGACTGGCTCCAAGCACTGGCCGAGCATGGCATCGTCGGCAGCACACTGCTAGCACTCTGCGCGATCGTTCCGCTGCTGAAGCTGCGCGCCCGCCATCTCGCTAGCGCGGTGCCGCGTTATTTGCTGGGTGGCTGCACGCTTTTGCTCCTCTACGCCTGGATCGAATTTCCCTTCGGCAACCTCGCTGTAAATCTTTCGTGGTGGCTCTGTTTCTTCTGCGCGGTCCACTACGCGCGCCTGTATGAGCGCGAAACCCGGACCATCGGCCCAGCCGCGCCCGATCCCGCCGCCCCGCGGATCACGAGCGCATGAACCTCTGTCACTCCTGTCTGGCCGCTGCATGTTTTCCGTCCTGATTCTCACCCTGAACGAGGAACGAGATCTGCCGCGGTGCCTCGCTTCCGCCAGCGACTGCGACGATGTCGTTGTGCTCGACTCCGGATCCACCGACCGCACGATTGAGCTTGCCCGCGCAGCCGGCGCCCGCGTGTTCACGCGCCGTTTCGATGATTTCGCCGCACAGCGCAACTACGCCCAGCGAGAGATTCCCTTTCGCTATCCTTGGGTCTTTCACCTCGACGCGGATGAGCAGCTCAATCCGGAACTCGTCGCCGAGTGCCAGATCGCTGCGGCGCGCACGGATCTCGACGGTTTTCTCGTTGCGCCACGCATGCTGTGGGCAGGCCGCTGGATTCCGCGCTGCACCGATTTCCCGGCCTGGCAGGCGCGTTTCGTGCGTGCGCCGCAATTCGAGTTTATCCAAGTCGGTCACGGTCAGCGCGAGGCACCGCACATGCGAACCGCCCGCTTGTCAGCGAATTATCTCCACGATCTCTCAAGCGGCGGTGAAGCCGAATGGCTCGACAAACATCGCCGTTATGCGCGCGCCGAGGCTCATGCTCACCTCGTGTCCGCCGCGGGCAGTTCGATTACCGATCTTTTCTCGGGAGAGCGTCTCGTCCGCCGTCGTGCGCTCAAACGCCTGAGTTACTCGCTACCCGGTCGTCCCTTCCTGCGTTTCACTTATCAATATTTCCTGCGGCTCGGCTTCCTCGATGGCGTGGCCGGCCTGCGCTACTGTCGGCTGCTTGCGCGCTATGAGGGTTTCACGTCCGCCGAACTCCACCGGCTTCGCGCCCGAACCTCCTAAACTGTGCGGGTCATTTTTCTCAACCGTTTCTACTGGCCCGACGAACTCGCCACCGCGCAACTCCTCACCGATCTAGCCGAGGCGCTCGCAGCCGCTGGTCGCGATGTCGTCGTGATCACGAGCAATCCCGATGCCGCCCGCGTGCCACGCCACGAAACGCGCCACGGCGTCAGCATCGAACGCGTTTCCAGTTCGCGGTCTTCGCACCCCAGACTAATCCGCAAAGCAATCGACTTTATCACTTATCACATCGGTGCGATGGCGCGCCTCTATTCTCTCTCTCGCCGCGGCGACACCATCGTCGCCATGACCGATCCGCCGCTTCTCGGCGTCAGCGCATGGCTGGTCGCCGCTTGCCGCGGCGCGCGCGTGATTCACTGGGTGCAGGATATTTATCCGGAACTCGCCATCGAACTTACGAGCCACAGCTGGCTGAGAATAATCCGACCGCTCCGAAATCTCGCGTGGCGTCGTGCCAGCATGTGCGTGACGCTCGGCCGCGATATGGCCGCCGTGCTTACCGCCGCCGGGGTCGCCGATCGGCAGCTCGCCGTCATTCCCAACTGGCCGCCCGCGGGCCTCGCACCCCAACCGCAGACCGCGTCGGCTGACCTCCGGGCTCGCTGGAATCTCGCCGACCAATTCGTCGTCGCCTACTCCGGCAATCTCGGCCGCGTCCACGATCTCGATCCAGTGATTGCTCTGGCAGACGTGCTCCGCGACGACGCCAACATTTCGTTTGTCTTCATCGGCGCTGGCGCCCAACGAGCCGCGCTTGAGTCGAAAGCAAAACGATGCGGACTCGACCGTGTTCACTTTTTCCCGCCACAAGCCCGCGACCAACTCGCCGCAATACTGGGTCTAGGCGATGTTCACCTCGTCACGCTGCGGCCCGGCTGTGAACGCTACGTTTTCCCGAGCAAACTCTACGGCGTCGCCGCCGTGGGCCGTCCCGTGATTGTAATTGGTCCGCGTGAATCGGAAATCGCTCGTATAGTCGTCGAAGGTCACTTCGGTCGTGCCTTCGGTCGCGCTGAGATCGGCCCACTCGCCACCGAGATTCGCACCCTCGCCACCGATCCGGCAGAATGCGCACGACGGAGTGAGGCTGCCGCGCGATTCGCCCGCACACACTGCGCCACCTTGGCCTGTGAGCGCTGGGGCGCCCTGCTCGATGCCGTGTAGCCTTGCTGATCCTCGTCGTTCGCGCATCGTCTTAAGCCACGGATGAACACGCCTCGCTCCACCGGCATCGCTCTCCTGGTGCTTGATGTCGCGGCGACAGTAGTCGTTTTCAACGTAGTGACCCATTTCCGCGGTCTCGGCGTGGCCGAGCACTTTATCCTCGACCCGCTCAAGTGGCCGATTGCCGCCATTATTTTCGCGATTTATCTCATCGACGGCTACAAGGCGCGCACCGACATGCTGAGCGTGGATTACACGAGTCAGCATTCCATTGCGCTTCTCGGCGCACTGGGCGCCACGCTACTCTTCACCTTTGCGTTTAATCCAGCCGGCTACGAACTTCAAACGAGCCGCGGCGTGATCGCGTTCAGCTTCCTCGCACTGATTCCACTTACGCTCGGTTACCGCCGGCTGATATATCCGGTCGTGCTCAGTTCCCGCGGCGAACACTGCCTCGTTTTTCTCGGTGATCGATCGAGTTGCTTAGCGTTTCGCGTCGAATGCAAAAAAATGGGCATGACCCAACCCGTCGTCTTTACCGTCGTCAGCGAGGAATCAGCCGTGCCCTTCGCTCCGGACGACAGCAGCGATCGGCTGCGCCCTTTTTCCGAGGTGCTCGATGCCCTTCAAAATGGCCGTCTTAACATTGAGGCCATTATCCTCCGCGAGTCCGCGCGCGAGCTTCCGACCGACATCTCCCAGCGCTTGGTTGAACTCTATTTCAGTGGAGTGCCCACTTACACACTTGAGCTCTTTCACCAGGTTTACTGGCAGAAAATTCCGCTTTATCGCCTGAATCAGACGTGGCTTTTCCAGGAAGGATTTCAAATCGCGCGCGAACCAGTTTTCGAGCGCCTCAAGCGCGCGAGCGACATCGCACTGTCCGCGTTCGGCCTCCTGCTCGCCTCGCCCCTGATCCTAATCGGTGCACTGGCCGTGTGGCTTGGTGATCACGGACCCATTTTTTTCTTTCAAACCCGCATAGGAAAAAATCACCTGCCGTTCCGTCTCGTGAAGCTTCGCACCATGCGCGTCGAACCCACCGACGGTGATCTCTACACACAGCCTAGCGATCCGCGCATCACCCGTGTGGGACATTTTCTCCGCTCCAGCCGACTCGACGAGTTGCCCCAATTGTGGAACGTGCTCCGCGGCGACATGAGCCTCATTGGCCCCCGCGCCGAATGGGATCGCCTCGTTGCCAACTACGAACGCGAAATCCCCTGCTACAATTTCCGGCACCTCGTAAAGCCAGGCATTACCGGTTGGGCGCAAGTCAACTACCCCTATGGCGCGAACATGGAGGACACACTCCGCAAGCTGGAATACGACCTCTACTACATCCGCCACTTCTCCTTCATGCTAGACGCCTCGATCGTCCTGAAGACAATCCACATCATGCTGTTTGGCAAGGGACGCTAAAGGTGATGTCTGTCGCACCAGCTGCCCCAAGAACTGAGGTCACCATGCAGCGCGTGATCTTTTGGCTCTCAATGATCGCAACCATCTGCTCGACGGTGGTGTTTGTCCAAAGGGGCCTGAATGCTTGGGTGATCGCCGGAATTCCGCCGGGGGTTGCCACCACTTCCGGTTTCGAGGAAGAAAGCTTGTTTGCTCTCCACCGCGCAGTGCATCACCAGCCCGTTTACCTCGACAACACGCGACTGCCTTTCGCGGCTGCCTATTTCAACTGGCTATTTTACGCTTCTTATTCGGCGCCATTGAGGCCAGTCGTCACCCGCTATGGCGACGCCGCGATGCCACGCTTTGCGCGAATCCTGACGGCCGTTGGCGGTCTCATGGGAGTGTTGATGCTGGGCCTGATCGGTCGATGGCTGCTGGCGGAATATTGGCCTGTGACGATCCCTGTCGCGACCTGGGTTTTTTTCGGACCGCTTGTCGGGTGGTGGGCTCACACCGCGCGGCCCGATGTCTGGGCGCTCGCGTGTGAAGCGACAGCCATCGCTTTGCTCCTACGCCACCTTTCGCGTCGCCCAATCTTGGCCGTCGTTGGCGCAATGGTGTTTTTTTATGCGGCCTGGGCGTTCAAGCCGACCTACATCTTCGGTCTCGGCACGGCGACCGCGTTTTTGGCGGTGCGACGGCGACTGGTTCTGGCGACAATTCTGACGGGCGGCAGCCTCGCGCTTTGGATGGTAACCTACTGGTTGATTGACCCAGGATTTCGCGCTACGATGCAGAGCACGGCGGCCGTCAGCGATTATTATTTTCTCGGTGGTTGGAAGAATTTGGTCAACGCCGGGCTGAAGACAGCTCCGTTGATCGTGCTCACCGCGGGCTTATTGTATTCGCGGTTCCCCGCGGACGGTGAGTTGCCCACAGACAACGTATCTGCAGCTGATGCCGCTGTGTTCGGTAGTCTCGGTGTCGTCCTCACGACGCCAGTCATGTTTTGGGCAAGTTGCAAAGTCGGTGCGTGGTCCAACTATTTCTTTACGCCATTGCTGATGCTTGCGGTGTTGTCGCTCGGGTTAGCTGCACAGCGTCCCGCGCCAGCGGCACTGGCTGCTTTTCTCGCTCTTTCCACCGCCATGCAGATCTTCATGTTGGCGGGAAAAGCCGGGCGAATTGATCTGCGCCCGCTCGCCGACGAACTCTCCATCCGTTGGGCTAGATGGGAATCTCAACCGGAGCCGCGGTTTTCAGCCGACACTCGCCTCAACTTGCCTTGGCTCAACGCCCACTCTCCGCCGCTGGTGCTCTCCTTCAACTATGGCTTCGACCGAGCGGCTGGCCGGAGATTCGAGTCCGGCGGCCTCGGCGGCTTGATCTCGGCCGGCTATTTTGCCACACTCCTGTTGCCAGAAGGAGAAATGAGCAGCTATGACGGTAGCGATTTGAGACTCTATCGAAAAGGAAGCACGGCCGCTGGCATGAGTGTGTATCTTCTCAAGAATCCCTGATCCTTCTCAATTGTGACGCTTCCCTACGATTTTCTCGTGCTCGGCGGCGGCAGCGCCGGCTTTAACGCCGCGCGCGTCGCCGTCTCCCTCGGCCTGCGCACCGCGATCGTCGATGGCGCCCGCCAACTCGGCGGGCTCTGCATCCTTCGCGGGTGCATGCCGTCGAAGACGCTGCTCTACATGGCCGAGGTTCTTCATCTCGCGCAGAAAGGGAAAACCTTCGGCCTGAAAATCCCTTCCGCCCACGCCGATATGAAGGCGATTCACGTGCGCAAGCAGGCGATGATTGCCGACTTTGCCGGTTACCGCCAACGCGCACTCGCCACCGGAAAATTTGATCTCATCCGCGTCCACGCACGCTTCCTCGATCCATACACGGTCGAGCTCTCGACCGGGAAAAGACTTTCGGCGAAACACATCCTCATCGGCACCGGCTCCAAGGTCAGCGTCCCACCGGTGCCTGGTCTCGCCACCGCGAAATTCTGGACGAGCGACGACGTGCTCGAGCTCGATTTCATTCCGAAGAGCGTGATCGTTCTCGGCGGCGGCATCGTGGCGTGCGAGCTCTCCCAGTTCCTCCACCGCATCGGCTCGCGCGTCACGATCGTCCAGCGCAGCCCGAACATCCTCCGCGATCACTCCGAAGACGCCTCGTGTGTCGTGCAAAGAGCCTTTGTTGACGAAGGCATCGAGTTGTTCGCCGGCACCACGGTCCAATCGATCACGCAGGGGCGGCATGGCACGACGGTGACGTTTCTCCACGGCGGCAAAAGGATCTCGCGCCGCGCCGCCTACCTCTTCAACGCCCTCGGCCGCGAGCCCCACACCGCCACGCTCAACCTCGTCGCCGCCGGCGTCCGCACCCGCCCCGGCGGACAGATCCTAATCAACCGCTGGCAGCAGACGAGCACGCCGCACATCTACGCCGCGGGCGATTGCTCCGGCCCCGCCGAGATTGTCCACATCGCCATCCAGCAGGGCGAACTCGCGGCGCGCCACGCTGCCGGCGTGAGGAATCTGAAACCGGTGGACTACTCTCTTCTCCTCAACGTCGTCTTCACTGATCCGGCGCTCGCCACCGTTGGCCGGCTCGAACGCGAACTCGACGAGCGCGGCGTGAAATATCTCGTCGCGAGTTATCCGTTCAACGATCACGGCAAGTCCATCCTCATGGATGCGACCTACGGCTACGTGAAGGTCATTGCCGAGCCGAAGCGCGGCCGAATCCTCGGCGCCGAAATTGTCGGCAAGGACGCTGGCGAACTCATCCACTTATTCAGCGGTCCGATCGTCATGCGCGCCACCGTTTTCGATCTTCTGCGCGCACCCTGGTATCACCCGACACTGGCCGAAATTGTCACCTACCCGCTCGAGGAGATCGCTGAAAAAATCCTATCCCGCTGATGGGCCCGCTTCAATTACTCGCCAAATTCATCCTCGGCCGCACCCCGCTCGGGCGCTGGCCGATCCGGGCTCGCATCGGCTTTGTCGCCGGAGCACGGTGGACGCTCTATCCGTGGACGTCTTATTGGCGCGGCACACACGAACCGGAGTTGCAGGCCGCGTTGTGCGGGCTCGGCGGCGGTGATATTCGTGGCTGGAACTGTTGGGATCTTGGTGCGCACTTTGGTTTCTATGGCATCGGCCTCGCCCGCCGCGTCGGTCCGACCGGGCAGGTGGCCGCGTTCGAGCCCAACCCAGTCAGTTTTGCGCGACTGGAGCACCATCGCGCCATGAACCACCTCCCGTGGTTGAAACTTTACCCTGCCGCCGTCTCGGCGCAATCCGGGTCCGCCGAACTCTACACTTACGGTAACCTCGCCACCACCACGACGCACCTGCCCTACGATGGCGAACAGCGCACCGTCGAAACTGGAGCCCTCACGGTGCACACCGTCCGGCTCGACGACCTGGTTCGCACCGGTGAGCTGCGCGCACCCAATTTTGTGAAGATCGATGTGGAGGGCCACGGTCACCAGGCTCTTCAAGGCATGCAGGAAACGCTCTCCGCCGTCCGACCGTTGATCGTCGCCGGTTTTCACAGCCCACAGGAAATTGAGGGCATGACCTCGTTGCTTCTGCAATCCGGTTATCGCTGGGAGCAGATCGGCTCCTCGGCCCCGAGTCCGAAGTTTCAGGTTGGGGCGGACTACCTGTTCACGCCGGGTACTCCACCGACACGCGCTTGAAGTCTCCTGACGTTTCATCGCGGTCTTTGCCGCTCGCCCTACCGCCTCCGGGAATGCAACTTTGCTTCATATGGTCACACGTCATCCCGACGTATGTGGCCATGCCACCTCCTATATGAGCATCAGCGTTAAAGACCCCAGCGAGCTGCGCGCGATCTACGAGCGCCGATTCAAAGCCGAACGCACGCGCTATCGCCAGCAGCTCTGGGCGACACTCGTCGAAGCATATTTTGGACGCCTAATCCCGCACGATGCCACCGTGCTGGATCTTGGCTGCGGCTACGGAGAATTCATCAACCACGTGCGCAGCGGCCAGCGGTTCGCGATGGATCTCAATCCCCAAGCCGCTGAGCACCTCGATCCCGCAGTGAAACTTTTTCAGCAAGACTGCACCCACGCCTGGCCCTTGCCGGATGGCTCGCTCGATGTCGTGTTTACCAGCAATTTCTTCGAGCACCTGCCCGATAAACTCGCGCTCAAGCGCACCCTGCTCGAGACGGCGCGCTGCCTTAAGCCCGGCGGCCGTCTCATCGCCCTCGGACCAAATATAAAATTCGTCCAAGGCGCCTACTGGGATTTCTGGGATCACTTTCTCTGTCTGACCGAGTTGTCGCTGGCCGAGGCGCTGGAGAACAACGGTTTTGTTGTCCGCCGCATGATTCCGCGGTTTCTCCCCTACACGACCATTCACCAGCCAGCCTATCCGATGTCCCTGGTGCGACTTTACCTGAAAATGTCGTTCGTCTGGCCGCTCTTCGGCCGCCAGTTTCTCGTTGTGGCCGAGCGGCAATAGGCGCTTAAGCCGCTCAGGCGTCGCGCGCAATCGACTCACGCGCGATCGCCAACAGATCTGGCAAATCCACGCGCTTTTCGTAAAGCGCCTTACCGACGATCACGCCATCCAGATTAGCGTGACCCTGCGCTAGCTTTGCCAATTCGATCGCGTCCTCGCGCCGGGACACGCCTCCACTCGCGATCACGCGAAACCTCCCGGCACGCAACATCGCCTTCTGCGCGGAAAAATTCGGTCCGGTCAGCATCCCATCTGTTCCGATATCGGTGTGAATGATCGTGTGAACTCCAAGCGCTTCCATGCGGCGCGCCGCTTCAAGCGAACTCATGCCGGAACTCGCCACCCAGCCCTTTACGGCAACGATGCCGTTCTTGGCATCCAGTCCGACCGCGATTTTTTCTCCGAACGCCTGCACAGCATCGCCGACGAAATTATCCGCGTCCACCGCGCGCGTGCCTATGACCACACGGCTCACGCCGAAACCAAACGCCCGTTCGATCGTACCGCGCGTCCGCAACCCGCCGCCCAACTGCACTTTCATCCCCAGGCTCGCGATGGCCTGCACGACCGCGAGATTTTGCGGCTCACCCGTGAAGGCGCCGTCGAGATCGACCACATGAATCCAAGTGCTACCGGCGGCTTTAAATTGCACGGCCACCTCCACCGGATTTTCCGCGTAGACGGTCTCCGCCTCAACCCGTCCCTGCGCGAGCCGCACGCAACGCCCGCCTTTGATGTCGATGGCCGGATAGATCGTCATTGTTGATTTTAGATTTTCGAATTCAGTCTCTGTTAAACACAATCGCAGAATCATGTCCACCTACCAAGTCCCTGCCTTTCTCGCCGAACTTCTCCATGCCCGCTCACCTTCTGGTTACGAGGGCGAGGCCCAAGCCGTTTTCGATCGCCATGTGAAACCCGCCGCCGACGCCTACACTGGCGATGCGCTCGGCAACCGGCTCGCCACTCTCAACCCCACCGGCGATCCCGTCCTCATGCTCGCTGGCCACATGGACGAACTCGGCCTCATAATTACCTACGTCAACAAGGAGGGATTCCTCTATTTCGACACTATCGGCGGTCATGACCTCAGCGTCATCTCCGGTCGCCGCGTCATTATTCAGACCGCGCGAGGCCCGGTGAAAGGCGTCACTGGCAAACGCGCCATTCACCTCATGGATGACGATGACCGCAAGAAGGTGCCGAAGAAACACGAAATCTGGATCGACATCGGCGTGTCTTCGAAAAAGGAAGCGCTCGAAATCGTTTCGATCGGTGACGCCGCCACCTACGATCACGAACTTGAACTCATCCGCGGCAGCATTGGCACTGCGCGCGCATTCGACAACAAAGTCGGCGCCTACATCGTCGGCGAGACGCTTATCCGTCTTGCGCGCGAAAAGAAAAAACTCGCCGCCAAGGTCGTGAGCGTCGCCACCTCACAGGAGGAAATCGGCGTGCGCGGCGCCACCACCTCCGCCTACGCCGTCAACCCCCACATCGCCCTCGCGGTCGACGTCGGCCACGCGACCGACCACCCCGACTGCGACAACCGCAAGTTTGGCGAAACCAAACTCGGCGGTGGGCCCATCCTCTGCCGTGGCGCCAACATCAATCCGAAAATTTTCGATCGTCTCCTCCACGCAGCGAAGAAATTGAAGATCCCCTATCAGATCGAAGCCGACCCACGACCGACCGGCACTGACGCCCGCGCGATCCAGATGGGCCGCGGCGGCATCGCCACCGGACTCGTTTCCATCCCGCTCCGCTACATGCACACTCCGAGCGAAATCGTCGATCTGGAGGATGTGGAGCGGAGCGTGAAACTTTTCGTCGAGTTCGCGAAAGGCCTCGAAAAAGGCGACTACGCGCATTGGTAAATCAACCTCCTCGATCAGAGCCTGGACGTTTGGCGTGTAACTTTGTTTAAGCTTCGACGACTTGCACCCTTGGTGGCCCTGCACAAAGTGGGTCAGTCGATAACTCATGCGCTCCTTTCCCTTCATCGTGCTCTTCTTGTCGCTGCTCTGCAGCTGCTCAACCACACCCGGCGGCCCCGAAGTCGCCCGTGAAGTTGTCCTCCAACACATCGGCCCGGGCGTCGGCACCGCCGGGCCATTCAATCGGAAGGACAAGAAGGAACTCGGTTCGTTGTCGCCGCAGGACCGCAGCACCGCGATCACACTGCTCGATCGGGGAGCGCTCGGATTTCTCGTTTTCGGTCCCGACAATGGCACTCAACCCGCCGCCACCGGCGCCGCGCTCGCCGACATGGTCAAGGTCGATCGCATCCTCTTCGTGCAGGGCGGCAAGATCGTCGGTGATTTTTCGGCGGTGAGGTAGCACGCCGTTGTCGCCCCGCGCCCGGCGGGCTTAATGGTCGAAGCGAAAAACGAGTGTGCCCTCGTAGCGGCCGGCGGCTTTCGCCCATTGGCTTTGCGGTCCGGCCTGCTCGGCGGGTTTGCTCTTGGAACCGATCGCCGGAATTGCGTGGAGAAAAGAAAGATCGCCCGACGGAAAATCGACCGTGGTGGTGGGGTGCGTGATGCGCGGCGTGCCCACGCGGATAAAAAGTTCCGGTGACGCACTGGTGACCGTGAGCGCGCCGGCCGGCGTGGCGAGTTGCGCCCAGCGGAGCCCGGCGAAGTAACCTTGAAACTCCGGATAGCCCCACGACTCGCCCGGCTGGATTTCGTTGTGCGCGATCGCGTGAATACCAAGCGTCGTGCCGCGGAGCCGATTCTGCCAGACGCGATACGGGCCTTCACCGAGCCACGTGAGTTTCTCCATCTGCGTCTCCGGGAGATCGAACGTGATGCCGTGATAGGCGAAGTCGCCCTCTAGCGTGTAGGCGTAGTCAAGTTGCAGCGAGCCATCGCCGCGCATCGTCCAGCGCGCAAGATCAAGCCCGTTCGGCCCTCCGTGGGTTTCGAGTGAAGACGCGCCCATCGAAACGACGGCAGGCGCGGCAGGCGCCACGGGGAAACGCCCAGCCGCGTAACCGATGCGGACGGACTTCACGGCCATCGCCACGGCGCGCTCATTCTGGACGTTCGAGATGCGAACTGCCGCTACGGTCTGTGGTGGAAACTCATAGCGGGTTCCGTCGCCGCCACGCCGCGAACTATCAAAGATCGTTTTCCACGCCGTGCCGTCCGGTGAGATTTCGAGTTTCAGCGCGGCAAATGCCACGGCGCGCACGCCCTCGACTTCTGCTTCGATAACGTTGGCCAGGTGCGGTGTGGGCAAGGTGTGAATCGCCGCCGTGGGAGCGTCGCCCGCAGCAAAGGGCAACCACTCGGCCGCCGACGCGGCGGCAGGTCGCGCAAAGGCGAGTCGCGGACCATTCGCCAGCGTGAAGACGTTCTCGCCCCGGCGCACATCGCGCAGGCTCCCGGTGGCGGCGTCAAACGTGGCGGTTACATAGCCACCGATCAGTTGAATCTCGGTCGCAGATTTTTTTGAGCTGCGAGCGGCTGCAGTAGGCGACGCGAGAGCGGCGGCAGTCCGGGTCGCAAGCGAAGGCGTGGCCCACGTCGAAGTCCAAAGCTCCGCACCCGACGGATTGGCGACGGTGATCGAAAGCGCATCCGCTTCGCGCCAGTTGGCGGGCAGCGAAAGCGAAAGTTTTCCGTCCGCGTGTGGCGCGACGACCGGTGCCGTCGCGGTGCCGGAGGCGAAAACCTTTTCCACCGAGTCGAAGCGCATGAGTTTCCAAGTGAAGCGGCATGAGGATAGCTGCGTGAAATCGTAGCGATTGTGGACGGTCAGCGAGCCAGCGAAGTCGGCGGTCAGCTTCGGCGCATCGATTTGCACTGGCGACCAAACGTCGCGCACGGTGAAGTAGCTACCTTCCTTTTCGAAGTGCGGGCCAACGATGCCGTCGGGCGCAAACGTGCTGAACACATCCACACGGCCGCCTTGGTCGGTGCGGACGACGCCTTCGTCGTGAAACACCCAGAGGAACATCCCGGCGCCAACCGGTGAGGTGCTGAGCGCGCTCCAATAAGTATCGAGACCCGCGCCAATTCCGCCGTCGTAGAGGCCGTGCAGGATTTCGGTGGGCATGACGAGGTTCGCCCCGCGGAGGCGTTTCGCAAAATCGTCGAAGCTCACGTAGTGCTTCGTGTCGACGCCGTTGAACGTGTCCCACGGATGGAGCACGCGGCGCTGTTGCGGATCGTAGAGGGAAAACTCGCCGTCGAGATCACGGTTGAAACCACCCTCGTTGCCGTTGTCCCAGAAAAGAATCGCGGGGTGGTTCACGTCGCGCTCGACCATCTCGCGCACGAGAAGCCGGCCGATAGTCGTGCCGTGCGAGTGTTGCCAGCCGCTGAGCTCGTCGAGCACGTAGAGACCGAGTTCGTCGCACGCCTCCAGAAAAGCTTCGTCGGGCGGATAGTGTGACATGCGCGCCGCGTTCATATTCATCGCCCGCATCAGTCGGACATCTTCGTAACACTCTTCGCGGTTCAGCGCGCGCCCCGTCTCCGGCCGGAAGCTGTGGCGGTCGACGCCTTTCAGGAGAATGCGCTGGCCGTTGAGAAACAGCCCCTGTCCATCGCGCACTTCAAAGGTCCGAAATCCGAAGCGCTGATTGATCACGTGGAGCGTGTCGGCCCCGCGGCAGAGCGCGAGGCGCAGGGTGTAGAGATTCGGCGCCTCGGCATTCCACGTGCGTGGACTGTCGACGCGCCCGGCGATCCGCACACGGCCGGCACCGCCGGCGGTGAGTGGCTGCGAGAACGCCGCGCCAAACGGCGTGCCGTCCGCCGCGATCACCTGCGCATCGACCCGCAGCGGCGCGACCGTGAGCCCGTCAACGCGCCCAGCCGGCAGCGTGCTGAAGATGACATCGGCCGTGAGCGAGCCATCGGCCCGCGCATCTATCGCCACATGATCGATCGCACTCGCCGGTAGTGCCTCCAGCCATACCGGACGGAAAATCCCGCCAAAAACCCAGTAGTCGCCCCCGCGTTCCGCGAGTTCGGTCTGCGCATCGGTCGAGACTTTCGCGACATCGACCTCGAGGAAATTTTCGTTCGCTGCTCCGTCACCGAATTTCACCAGCGCCGTGACATCGTGGCGGAAACGGTAGAACCCGCCCTGATGCACCGGACCCGTCGAGCGCCCATTGAGTTTGATGACGGCATCGGTCATCACGCCATCAAACACGAGGCGGATGCGGCGGCCCTTCCATTCGGGCGGCACCGCGAAATGCAGACGGTAGAGCCCATGCTCGTCGGACTTGTTCTTTTCTTGGCCGTAGTTGTAGGTGCCGAAGCCGTGCAGTTCCCAGTTCGACGGCACGGGAATAGTGGTCCACTCGCCGGCCCGTCGTCCGCCGGTCACGGAAAACCCCCACGGCACGACATCTTTCGGCCCGTGGCCGGAGAGAAAGCGAACTTCGGTTTGCGGCTCGGCGGCGCGCAGTAAAGCGGCACACGTAAGCAATACGAGAGCAGGGAGTAATTTCATACAGGGCAAACATCAGCGCAGCGCATGGACACGAGCTTGAAAAGCGCAAACTGCGTGGACAGTTCGCCGTCGTTCAAATCCCGAAACACTGCATCGCAATTTGCTCCTTGCCACATAGGTTGGTGTTGATCCGAGCCAAACGATGTTTAGGTGTCATCCGTTCCATAAGCCCATAAGCTTGACGACTAAAATACCATGGCGACTCACCTGCTCTGCCGTGCTGAGCAGCCTGACGCTTGCCGTTCACGCCGTCGAAACTGGATCCAGTTACAATGGCACCGATCCCGGATCGGCAGCATGGAATTATGTCGGGTCGATTGGCGGAGCGAGCGGAGTATTCTTGGGTAATTATGGAGGCAGTGGTTGGGTGCTGACAGCGGCGCACGTGGGGGCGGGCAGTTTTGCACTCGGAAACACGACTTACTTGTCTACCGGCACAGTCTTCACGAATTTCACCTGCAATAGCATCGTGGCCGATCTGACCCTCTTCCAGATCAACGGCACGCCAAGCCTGACAAACCTGTCTCTCGCCAATCCTGCGTCAGGAAGCACGGTGCAAATGATCGGTTTCGGCGGCGGGAAAAGTTGGGCCAACAACACTATCTACGCTTACGTCAACTACACCTTGAGCGACACATCCTATGGGGGACCGGGAGTCATCACACTTGCGAGTGGACTGGGCAACTCCGGCGGACAAGGTGTCGTTGGCGATTCCGGCGGCGGCTTGTTTTATCAGTCATCCGGCACTTGGTATCTTACCGGGATTTTCAGTGGCACGGGCGATTTCACTTCAGGCAGCACAAATCTGGGAATGGGAACAGCGGCGGTCGATCTCGCGGTCTATGTCAGTCAGATCAACGACGACCTAAATTCCGTTAGTGCCATTCCCAAACCTACAGTTTGTGCCGCTTTCTGTGGCGCCGGCGTTTTTTTTGCGGCGATCGGCCGGCGGCGGCGCGCTTGAGACGAACTCAGGCTGCGTCCTGCGTCGTTTCGACTTTGTTGGCGCGGCGGAGCGAGGGCTTGCGGCGGCCGGCAACGACCGCCGCATCGATCACCACCTCAGTCACATCGTCGCGCTGGGGCAATTCATACATCACCTCGAGCATAAGGTTTTCCATGATCGAGCGCAGCGCCCGCGCGCCGGTTTTTAGCTCGATGGCCTTTTGCGCGATCGCTTTCACAGCATCGGGGGTCAGTTTCAGGCGCACGCCGTCCATCGCGAAGAGCTTGGAATACTGCTTCACCATCGCGTTCTTCGTTTTGAGTAAAATCTTTTCGAGATCGGCGACAGAGAGCTGGTCGAGCACAGAAACTACCGGCAGCCGGCCAATGAATTCCGGAATCATGCCGAAGCGGATCAAGTCCTCCGGTGCGAGCGACTTCATCATCTGCTCGGGCTTGAGCGCCTGCTCGTGCTGCGCGGCGACGGCGGTGAAGCCGAGGCTATGCGAACCCATCCGGCGCTGCACAATCGCATCGAGCCCGACAAACGCGCCACCGCAGATGAATAGAATGTTCGAGGTGTTAATCTGGATATATTCCTGATTGGGGTGCTTGCGGCCACCCTGTGGCGGGACGTTGCACGTCGTGCCCTCGAGAATTTTCAACAGCGCCTGCTGCACGCCTTCGCCAGACACGTCGCGCGTGATCGAGACATTCTCCGTCTTGCGGCCAATCTTGTCGATTTCGTCGATGTAGATGATGCCACACTCGGCTTTTTTCACGTCGTAGTTCGCGGCCTGCAGCAGACGGAGGACAACGTTTTCGACATCTTCCCCGACGTAACCCGCTTCAGTCAGTGTCGTGGCGTCAGAAATCGCGAAGGGCACGTCGAGAATCTTTGCAAGCGTGCGAGCGAGCAGCGTTTTGCCGGAGCCAGTCGGACCAGTCAGGAGGATATTGCTCTTCTCAACTTCGACGTCGGTAAACTCCGGCGAGAGCGCCGCCGGATCTTTGATCGACTGGCCGGAGTCGAACATCAGGCGCTTGTAGTGGTTATAAACCGCGACCGCCAAAACCTTCTTCGCGTGATCCTGACCGATGACATAGTCGTCGAGCGTCTTCTTGATTTCGGAGGGCTTGATGAGCCGGATCGGCGGCTTGGCATCGACGGTGGGTGTCTTGACCTCGCGATCGATGATGGTCTTGCAGACGTTGACGCAGGAGTCGCAGATGTAGACGCCAGGGCCGGCGATGATTTTCTTCACCTCGGCCTGCGACTTGCCGCAGAACGAGCAGAGGGTCATGCGCGCGGATTTGGCCATGGCGGGAGCGTGGGAGCCGGGCGGAGCGAGTCGAGCGCGGAGATTGCGTAAGTCGCGACCATCAGGCCGCGGACGGCACCACAATCTTTTGCGCTTCGCGCGTCGATTCGACGACGTGATCGACGAGGCCGTAGGCTTTGGCCTCCGGCGCGCTCATATAATAATCGCGATCGGAATCTTTTTCCACCTGCTCGGGAGTCTTGCCGGCGTGCTTGGCGATGACTTCGTTGAGCGTCTTGCGCCAACGCAGGATTTCCTTGGCGGCAATGGCGATGTCGGCGGTCTGGCCGCCCGCGCCGCCGCTCGGCTGGTGGATCATCACGCGGCTGTTGGGCAGGGCGAAGCGTTTGCCCTTCGTGCCGGCGGCGAGGAGCACGGTGCTCATGCTCGCGGCCATGCCGATGCAGTAGGTGACGATGTCGCACTGGAGGAAATTCATCGTGTCATAGATGGCCATGCCACCGGTCACGACGCCGCCGGGCGAGTTGATGTAAACGTGAATGTCCTTCTTCGCGTCCTCCATCTGGAGGAAAAGCAACTGCGCAATGACAACGTTGGCCACATTGTCATCGATCGGCGTGCCGATAAAGACGATGCGGTCTTTCAACAGGCGCGAATAGATGTCCATCGACCGCTCTCCGCGGCCGGTGTTTTCAAGGACGATAGGAACGTAGTAGCTCACGGTGTGTGGTGTGGTTATCGGCTCAGGGAGCCTTCGGCTGAATGGTCTTAACCGTAGCCTTAGACACCAGGAAATCAACCGCCTTGTCGAAAACGATGGATTGCTGCACCGAGCGGAGTTGCTCGCGATCGTTGGCGAGGGTCTTGGCGAGCTTGTCGGGCTTTTGTTGCGAGCGCTGCGCCTCGCGGTAAATGAATGCGTCGAGATCGCTGCTGGTCACCTCGATTTTTTCGGCTTCAGCAATTTTCGCGAGCATGAGCTGGACTTTCACGCGGCCGGTGGCGGCTTTGCGTGCGCCTTCAAACAATTCCTTCTTGTCCTTCTCAAACTGCTCCTGCGGGACGCCACGGCGCATGTTTTCCTCGATGAAATTGCGGAGCACGCCCTGCGTTTCGGATTCTACCAGCGAATCCGGCACCGGGAAGTCGGTCTTCGCGCTCAGCGCCTCGGTGACTTGGCGGCGCTGCGCGGCGCGGTTCTGAAACTCCTTTTGGAGTTTCAAGTTATTGCGGATGTTCTGTTGCAACGCGTCGATGCTATCAGCCTGCTGGGTTTTGAGAAAGGCTTCGTCGATTTCCGGGAGCACGCGTTCGCGGATTTCCTGAATGTCGACGGCGTAGGTGGCGGTCTTCCCGGCGAGCCCGGGCGCGGCGGGAAACTCGACGGGAAAAATAATCGGCACGTCCTTCTTTTCGCCGGCGGCGAGCCCGGCGAGGTGTTTGCCGAGGCCGGGGATGACACCGTCGTTGGCGCCTTCGACTTCTTCCCACGTCTGAGGGACTTTGCCGTAAAGTTGCTTGTCGGGCACGAGCTCGGCGACGGGTTTGCCGTCGATCGTGCCTTCGTAGCCGAGCTTCACATAATCGCCCTTTTGCGCTGGGCGCGTGGCAGGTTTGAAATCAGCGCGCTCAGCGCGCATGCCCTGAAGAACGCTGTCGATTTCGGCGTCCGTCGCTTCAGTCGACGCGACTTCAGTCGGGAGGCCGACGTAGTCGGGGAGTGTGAATTCCGGACGCACATCAAGAGTGATAGTCACGGCGGCGGACAGGCCTTTTTCAATTTTGCCTTCCTCGACATTCACGACGTTGAGCACCTCGAGTTTTTCCTTTTCGAGGCCGCTGCGGTAGGCCTTCGCGACGACTTTCTGCTTAAACTCGCCGGTGATTTCCTTGCCGAAATGCTTCGCCACGATGGCGGCCGGGGCCTTGCCGGGACGGAAGCCGGGCAGGCGCGCGAGCTTGGAATACTCGCTGATGACGGCGGCGTGCTCGGCATCGACTTCGCTCGGATCGAGTGTGACGACGAGGCTCTTGCGGGTGGCGGAAACACTGTTCAGTTGGACATTCACGGGAGCAATGCGGAGTGGTTTGGATTGAGAATCGTGCACGCTACGGCGCGCCCTACCCCGGTCAATGCCGGATTCTGTTCGCTTGCGCGCCGCACCGCCGGAGCGTTTCGTAACCGCGCGATGCCGAGCCTACGCCAAGTTCTCGCTCCAAATACACCAATGCTGATGCTCGATGCGGCGTCGGCTCGCGTGCAAGTCGGATGGTTCGCCGGCGGTGATCCCGCTGGCGCAAAATGGGAAACGGCTGAGGAAGAAGCAGGCACCGGTGTATTTCGCTGCGTGGAAAAACTCGGAGTCGAGATCAGCGCGATTCGGGCGTTTGTTTTCTGCGATGGGCCGGGCTCCGTGCTGGGGATTCGCACGACGGCGATGGCGCTGCGCACGTGGCAGATGATCGCGCCGCGGCCAGTTTTTGCGTTTTGCAGCCTCGCTCTCGTGGCCGAGTCGATCGGCCGCGACGATGTCACGGTCATCGCCGACGCTCGCCGCGATTTGTGGCATTCGTTTGCACGAGGCGGGAAACTGCGGCGACAGCCTTTGAGCGAACTGAGCGGCGAACTCGTGATGCCGGATAACTTCCGCCATTGGTCGCCGCTGCCCGAGGGCGTCGGTCGCGCCCCCTACTCCCTCTCCGAGCTGTGGCCGCGAGTGGCCGACGCAGACCTGTTGCGCTCGACGGAGGCACCGGACGCCTTTCTGCACGAGGAGCCGAGTTATGCGATATGGACTCCCCAGATTCACCGGGCGCCGTAGTCGGCTGGACGAGAAGCGGCCATCGGCACAGAACAGGCGCCGAATTCGATCGGGTTGGTCTGGCTTAAGATGTTGCCCAAGAGCGCCGATAGCTACGTAGCTGAGCTACGCGTAAGCCGTAGGGTTTAAACCCTAGTTCTTAATTGCTGGGGGTGCGACTATGGCCGAACAATAACGCATCAAAACTTCCCGGCACAACGTTCTCGCTCTCCTCCTCGCGCTCAGCGTCGTCGGCGCTGCGGAGTTGGCTGGACAGACCGTGACCCTCAGCGGTTCGTTTACCGGAGCTACTCTCGACAGCGGATGGACAACGGGCGGCTCGGGCTACGCGCCCGTGCTGACTGCTTCGGCCGCCGGGGGCAGCACGGACGCCGTTGGAAGCGGCTGGCTGCAGATGACGAGCAGCGCAGGCAATCAGGCGACCTACGCCTACGATACCAACGCATTTGCCGCGGCGCACGCGACCATCACCGCGACTTTTAATTACGCCTCCTTTAACGGCACCGGCGCCGACGGCATCACGTTCTTCCTCGCCGACGCCAGCAAGACCTTCGGCGTCGGCGCTTACGGCGGCAGTCTCGGCTACGCGCAGAAGACCGCGGCTGGCGGCGGCGGCGCCGACATCAGCGGCATGAACGGCGGCTACATCGGGGTTGGCATCGACGAGTTTGGCAATTTCTCCAACCCCACCGAAGGCCGCATCGGCGGCACCGGCTCAGTGCCCAACGCCATCGCGGTCCGCGGTCCCGGCCAAGGCCTCACCGGCTACAACTACCTCGGCGGCACCGGCAACCTCGGCACCAACTCGATCGCGTTTCCCACTTCGACCACGCGCCCCACCGGCGCAAATCAGCGCACGATCGAGGTCGTGATCACGGCGACGAATCAAATGACCGTTTACATGGCGACGGGCGGTAGCGGTAACTTCATCCCGCTCTACTCGATCGACCTCTCCGGCTACACGCGACCGGGCAGCCTAATTATGGGATTCACCGCCGGCACCGGCGGCTCCACTGATGTCCACCAAGTGCAGAGCGTGGCGCTTTCCAGCGTCGTCTCCAATCTCTGGACCAATACCAACGCGGACAGCGCTTGGGCGACGGCGAGCAACTGGAACAACACCCCGGCGTCAGCTCCGGCCAGCGGCTCCGATATCCTGTTCGACAATACCTTCGTCAACACCGCGCAAACCATCGCGGTCACCGGCAACAAGATCGTCCGCAACCTGCAGATCGATGCGCCGTTCAGCTACACGCTCTCCGGTGGTAGCCTAGAGTTCAACGGCACCTCGGCCATCGGGCCTTCGGGGATTTTCGTTTCTCAGACGCACGGTGCGGCAACCCAAACTGTCAATTCCAACCTGATCGTCGACAACGCGATTCAGATTCAAAACAACAGTTCGGCCGCGCTTGCGCTGACCGGCACGGTCAGCCTCGGCAGTTCCACGGCCACGCTCAACGGCAGCGGTAACACCTCCCTTTCCGGCAACATTTCTGGCACTGGCGCCCTCGTCCAGAGCGGCACCGGTGGCACCACGCTCAGCGGCACGAACACCTATTCTGGCGGCACCACGCTTAGCGCGGGCAACCTCACGGTCAACAACGCCAGCGGACTCGGCACCGGCGCTGTCGCGATTTCAGGCGGCACGCTCTCTTCCACCAACGCGACTACGGTCGGCAACATTCTTACGCTTCAAGGCAACGCCACCTTCTCCGGCATCACGACCAGTGGCACCCTCACCCAGACCGGCGGCAGCTACCTCTTGAATCTGGCCGGCGCCACGCAATCTGGCACCGTCAATCTCTCGAACAACAACACCGCGCAAACCCTCACCGTCCAGGTGGACGGCGGCACCTCCTACATTTCCGGTGTCATCCAAAACGGTGGCACGAGCGCGGGCAACCTCACGAAGACCGGCGCCGGCACGCTCCAACTCAGCGGCCTCAACACTTATTCCGGCGCCACCGCCGTCAACGCCGGCTCGCTCCAGCTTGGCGCCAACAACTCCCTCGGCAGCGGCGCCCTCAATCTCGCGGGCGGCACCCTCAGTCTCAACGGCTTCTCTGACAAAGTGGGCAACCTCTCCTTCTCCGGCGGCGCCGCGATCGACTTCGGCGCCGGCGCCAATTCCTTCGTCTTCGGCAACGTCACCTCCTACTCCGGCATCCTCACCATCAGCAACTGGACGAGCGGCTCCGACGTGCTCGGCACGACCCAAGCCGGCCTCGCCACTGCGCTCCTCAACTCGATTTACTTCGCCGGCTACGGTTCCGGTTCGATCGAGGCGACCACGTCCGCCAACGCCGGCAATGGTCTCGGCAACGCCTTTTTCATCACGCCCAACTCCACCTTCCTCACATGGACTGGCGGCGGCGCCAGCAACAATTGGTCGACCGGTGCCGATTGGGTTGGCGGCACTGCTCCCGTCACGACCACTAATTCCGCGCAAAAACTCGACTTCACCGGCACCACCCGCCTCGCGCCGGTGATGAATAACAACTATTACGTCAATTCGATCAAGTTCGACACCGCCGCCGGCTCCTCCGCCACCGGGGGATTCAACGTTGGTCTGGGCACCAAGACGCTCTACCTCAACGGCACGGTTCCCAGTATCATCCAGCAGTCCGCTTACGGCCAGACCATCAGCGGTGGCACCGTCAACATCGGCGCCAACACCGTGATCGACGTCTCGGGCGCGGGCGCGTTGACCGTCAGTTCCAACCTCACCGGCACCTCCACCATCGACAAACTCTCCAGCGGCACGCTCATCCTCTCCGGCACCAACAGTGGCTACAGCGGCAACATCACCGTCGATGCTGGTATCCTGCAGGTGCAGACCACCAATAGTGTCCTCGGCACTGGCAGCGCCTCGGTCGCCAGTGGCGCCACGCTGAAAATCAGCGACGGTCGCACGCTCACCAACGCCCTCACCCTCAACGGCGGCGGCTACGGCGGCGTCGGCGCGCTTGATGCCGCTCCCGGCGCCGCGACCACCGCCACGCTTTCCGGCGCCATCACTCTCGGCTCGGCCAGCACGATCAACACCGACACCGGCACGCTCGTGCTCTCCGGCGGCATCAGCGGCACCAATACCAACCTTACACTCGGCGGCGCTGGCAACACCACCATCAGTTCCGCCATCGCGACCGGCACCGGCGGCGTCCTGTTGAACGGCACCGGCACCACCACCTTCTCCGGTGCCGCCAACACTTACACCGGCACCACCACGTTGAGCAGTGGCACGCTCACCCTCGCCAAAGCCGCCAACACCACCTCGATCGCAGGCAACCTCACCGTCAACGGCGGCACGTTAAACGAAAACGCCTCCGGTCAGATCGCCTCCACGGCCACCGTCGCGCTCAACGCCGGCACGCTTAACCTCGCGAACGCCGTCACCAACACCTTCTCTAACCTCTCCACCACCAGTGGCAGCACGCTGAACCTCGGCACCAGCGCGGTTGCCACCATCGCCAGCACCGGCAGCAGCACGCTCAATGGCAACATCACCGGCGCCGGTTCGATTGTCACGTCTGGCACGGGCAGTGTGACACTCGGCGGCGCGGCCAGCACTTACTCCGGAGGCACGACCGTCGGCTCGATCGTTACGCCGCTCTCCAACAGCGCCTTTGGCACCGGCACCGTCACTGTCAACAGCGGCGGCAGCATCGAAACGCAAAATACCGTCTCGCTCGCCAACAATTTCACGCTCAACAGCACCGGCACCACCGCCTACAACGGCGCCATCGAAAACATTTCCGGCAACACCACGATCTCCGGCACCGTGACTCTCGCCGGCAGTTCCCGCATCCAATCCGACTCCGGCACTCTCACCGCCTCGTACACCGTCGCCCTCGCCGGCAACACCCTCAACGTCGGCGGCAACGGCAACACCACGCTCAGCGGCGCCCTCACCGGCACCTCCGCCAGCAGCCTCACTAAGGACGGCACCGGCACCCTCGCCCTCGGCGGCAACAACGCTTCGTTCGCCGGCACCGTCGTCGTCTCCGCCGGCACGCTCGTGTCCAACGCCGCCAACGTCTTCAACAGCGCCAACGCGATCACCGTCAACGCCGGCTCGATTCTCAACCTCAACGATTTCAGCCAGACCATCGCCTCGATCACCAGCAACGGCACGCTCGCCCTCGGCGCGGGCACCGGAGACACCCTCACGCTCAGCTCGGGCAGCAGCACGCTCGGCGGTTCACTCACCGGCGCCGGCACGATCATTGTCGGCGCGGGCGCTACACTCACGCTCGCCGCGAATTTCAACGACCCCAGCGTCAACATCATTCTCAACGGCGGCTCGCTCTTCCTGAACGGCACCTCGGACTCCTTCGGCAGCCTTAGCGTAACCGGCAATTCGATCCTCGATTTCGGTAACACCACCGCCTCCACGCTCAACTCCACGAGCGTCTCGCTCAACGCCGGCGTCACCCTCTCGGTCAACAACTGGATCAACATGAGCGACTTTTTCTACACCCAGAATCTCACTGGCGCCACCCCCGGCACGCGCGGCACCACCCCTGAAAACCAAATCACCTTCGCCGGCTACCCCAACTCCGCCACGGCCTGGCAATCCTACGATCACCAAATTACTCCCGCTCCCGAACCCGCCACTTACGGCGCGATCTTCATTGGCGGCGCGCTCGGTCTCCTTCTCTGGCGCCGGCGGAAAAAATATACCGCTGAGTCCTGCATCTAATTTTTGGCGCCAATCTACGTTTCGCCGATCCGATCAACAGCCGCGTTTTCCCGAGCGGCTTTTTTTGCGCACTCACGGAGGCACCCTGGCGTCTTACTTTTGCAATCTTGCGGGCACCTGTCCGCGATGTTTCACTCAGGCGCCTTTTATGAACCCCAATCGCTCCAGTCACACTCTCCTCCATACTGCCGTCGCCCTCCTCGCGATCGCTCTCGTCCCAGGTTGCACCACCACCAAGGTCGAAACTCCTCCCGCGCTTCCGCTGCCAATCGCCGCGGTCACCACTGCACCGCGGGCCCTTGAAGTCGACGTCTCCGCCGCGGAGCGCGTCAAACCCGCTCTGCCTGTCATACCGGAGCGCACGTTCACGCTGACGGATTTCGGCGCCGTCGGTGACGGCAAGACGATGAACACCGACGCCTTTAAAAAATCCATCGCCGCCGTGGAAAAGGCCGGTGGTGGAAAGCTCGTCATTCCGCGTGGTGTCTTCATCACCGCACCTTTCGTCCTCTGCTCCAGCCTTGACCTGCATCTCGACGCCGGCGCCGTCATCAAGGCCCCCGAGACATTCGAAGCCCTCGGCCTTCCACATCCGTCCACGTTCAAGACTCAAGCCGAGGCCAGCGCCGTTTACCGCGTACCCAGTCCGCTCATCACCGGCAGCAAACTCCATGACGTCGCCCTCACCGGCCCCGGCACCGTCGACGGCAGCGGTCAGCATTGGTGGGAGTGGTCCGAACGCGCCGAGCGCGCCCACCGTGGCCGCATCGTCTACCGCCGCCCTCACCTCATCGTCATCGATCGGTGCGAACGGCTTCACGTGGCCGACATCACCCTCACCAACTCTTCGATGTTTCACTTCGTGCCGAAAAATATTACCGATCTCACCGTCGAGCGGGTGAAAATCCGCGCCCCATGGGATGGCAGCGCGCCGAACACCGATGCCATCGACCCCGGTCCCGGCACCAATTTCTGGATTCACGACTGCGACATCGACACCGGTGACGACAACATCTGCATCAAGTCCGGCGGCACCAACATCCTCATCGAGAACAACACCATCAAACACGGCCACGGCATATCCATCGGCTCCGAGACCAGCGTCGGCATCAAAAACATGCTCGTCCGCCACTGCACCTTCGATGGCACCGACAACGGCATCCGTCTGAAATCCATGCGCGGCGCTGGCGGTCTCGTCGAAAACATCCGCTACACCGACCTCCAGATGAAGAACGTCACCAACGCCATCGTGCTCCAACTCGACTACATCGATAACAACCGCCCCGACTTCAAGGGCGACCCGACGAAAATTCCCGCCATTCACAACATCCTCCTCGATCACATCACCATCGAAGGCAGCCGCAACGCCGGCATCATCCACGGCCTCCCCGACAGCAAGATCACCAACATCACGCTTCGCGACATTTCGATCACCGCCGAGAAAGACCTCAGCGTCCGCGATGCCGATAATCCCGTTTACGAGCGTGTCACGAAAGTCATCAAGCCCGGCGTCGCTCCCGCCCGCATCGCCGGCGAGCATTGATTGTGACTCAGCCTTTCACTGTCGCCGCGGCCTGTGACCGCCGCTCCCGTCGAGCGTTCACGCTCGTTGAAATCATGGTTGTCGTCGTGATTTTAGGAATCCTCGCCACCCTCGCTACCGCTGCCTTCAACCGCATAAAGGAACGGTCGCTGGCGTCGCGGATGGCGAACGACTTTCGCGTCATTGCCAACGGCTTCCAACATTATGTGCAGGAATGCGGAAGCTGGCCCGCTGCCACCACCACCGCTGGAGCCATCCCAACTAACATGGGCCCGTATCTACCGTCCGTGTTTGCGCAAGGCTCTGCAGTTGGTGGTGGCTACACCTGGTCCGGACCGAGTGCCCGTCTCCGACTCATCAACGTCACCAACGCTACCTACGACCCCATTCTCACGCGGGTCGACGCCATCCTCGACGATGGCAAACTCACCACTGGTGACTTCACGTCGATGACTTCCGGTGGTTACCATTGGCAATTGCACTGAATGGCCGCTGGAGAATCTGCGGCGTGGTTAGCGCAGAGCTCTCGCCGCCAGCTCTTCAACTTGAAACAGGCCGACTGTTTGTAATCTGAAAATACTATACGCTGCGACTCCCAAAGCCTACGAATCTACCACCAAGCTCTTCGTCTGTCGTCCGCGTTTCGCAATAATTCCTCAACCCTATTCCCGCCATGCGCACTAGTCTTACCCTCCTCCCGCTCCTCATCCTCGCGGTCATTGCCGCCGCAGTCATCTCCTCCAATTACCACAACGTGCAGGCGCCGGCCGGCTACGCCGCCTATGTCGTCGAGCGGCCGATCGTGGGGAGCACTTCGTTTCAAGAGGTGATCTTTGGCCCGTCTTCGACTGGCCTCCGGTGGCGCGCGTTTGGGGATTTGCTTAGCATCACGCCTTACTCGTATCCCGAACTTTTTGAAGGCTCCTCCACACTTATCGCCAAAGACAAACTCCCGATCATCGGTGGGGCCCACATCGTCTGGCGACTGCGCTCCACGCCGGACCAAATCAGGCTCTACATGGAAAAATTCGGCGGACTCGATGAGTCGCGCTCTCCCGACGTGACAGCCAAGGAGAGCTACTCGAACTATATTAAAGAACCGTTCCGCACGCTTGTCCGGGAGGAATTCGCCAAATACGACGGCCTCGCCGTGTCGGAGCATCTCGCCCAGATGGGACTGTCGATCCAGCAGGAATTGACGACGCGCCTCGTGCAGACGCCGTTTGAGGTGCTGCAAGTCGTCGTGGGCAATGCCCAGCCACCGTCGCAAGTGCTCGAAAAAATCGCGATGAAGGTCGCCGCCGCCCAGGAACTCGAACGCAAAAGCATCGAGTTGGACATCGCCAACAAGTCGCGGGAAATCGAGAAGGCCAACGGCGAAGCCCTCGGTGATCGCGAGCTGGCCATCGCCGTGAAACGCGCCGAGGCCAACCTCAAACTCTCAGCCTCGCTCACGCCGATGCTCCTCCAATATCAATCCATCGAAAACCTGAAAACGGCGCAAAGAATCTATCTCCCACTCGGCGCCACCGGCCTGCCCATTGTGAACACGGTGAGCGACGCTCACGACGCCAGCGCGCCCGAGCCCAAACACTGAGCCCGGCTTTTCGCCCGACGCGCCCCGGTCGCCCCCCCCCCGTGCGAACCTATTTCCCGATTCCGCTCGCGCGGAATCCGATCGACCGCAGCTTGGCGAGATCGAGGACGTTGCGACCGTCAAAAACGAACGCCGGTTTCTCCATCGCGGCGTGGATTTTCTTGTAGTCGAGTTTCTTGAATTCATCCCACTCCGTCACTACGGCCAGCGCGTGGGCGCCCTCCGCCGCCTCGTAGGCGCTCGTCGCCACGGTGAGCCGCGGATCGTCCTTGCCGTTGCCGAGCACGTCATGGCGGATTTCTTCCGCCTGCACCTTCGGATCGTAAACGACCACCTGCGCCTGCTCGGCGAGCAGATCGCGGCACACCGCGATGGCGGCCGATTCGCGCGTGTCGTTCGTGTCCTTCTTGAACGCGAATCCGAGCACGGCGATTTTTTTACCCGCGACCGTATTGAACAGTGAACGCACGATTTTCGAGGCGAAGCGGTGTTTCTGCCAGTCGTTCATCTTGACGACGCTTTCCCAGTAATGTGCGACCTCGGCCAATCCGAAGTGTTCGCAGAGATAGACCAGATTCAGGATGTCCTTTTGAAAACACGAACCGCCGAAGCCGACCGACGCTTTTAGGAATTTCGGCCCGATCCGCGAGTCGCGGCCAATCGCGTTAGCCACCTCATCGACATCAGCACCCGTCGCTTCGCAGAGCGCCGAAATCGAGTTGATGGAGGAAATGCGCTGCGCGAGGAAGGCATTGGCCACGAGCTTCGAAAGCTCACTCGACCAAAGGTTCGTTGTGATAATCCGGTCGCGCGGCACCCAGGTGGCGTAAACCTCCACCAGCGTCTTGATCGCTTTTTCGCCGCCGGGCGTCCGCTCCCCACCGATCAGCACGCGGTCCGGCAACTGCAAGTCCGCGATCGCCGTGCCCTCGGCCAAAAATTCCGGATTCGAAAGCACCTCGAATTTGTGACCGCGCGCGTTCGCCGCGAGGATGTCCTTGATCGTCTCGGCGGTCTTCACGGGAATCGTCGACTTTTCGACAATGATTTTGGGGCCGTTCGCTTGCTCGGCAATTGTGCGCGCCACCAACTCGATGAACCGTAGATCCGCCGCGCGACCGGCCCCGACGCCGTAGGTCTTCGTCGGCGTGTTGACCGCCACGAAAATGATGTCGGCCGCTTTGATGGCGCCGTGGACGTCGGTGGAGAAATGCAGGTTTTTTCCCCGCCGCTGTTTCACGACCTCGTCGAGGCCCGGTTCATAAATCGGGAGCGTGTCAGAATTCCAGGCGGCGATGCGCGCGGCATTCATGTCCACGACGCGGACTTCGATTTTCGGGGCCTTGAGGGCGATCATCGCCATGGTCGGACCGCCAACGTAACCAGCGCCAATGCAGCAAATTTTCATACGGGGAATATGATTCCACTGTGCGGCTCGCCGCCGGGAATCCAAGGCTGATTTTGACCCACCCGTAGCGGCGGACTTGACCACCGCCACGGCTAAGCACTCAAGCTGGCGTCGGCGCTGGTGTCGCGCCGCCGTGCTCAATCTCGGGCGGGGCGGCGGACTTATCGGAAGGCTTCTTGGCGCTCTTGTCAGCGGCCACCTTGGAGAGCGGTTCGTTCACGATGGGCGAGCGGATTTCGCCAAATTCGAGGATCTCCTTCACGTGCTTACCCTCAATGGTCTCATGCTCGATCAGCGCGGCGCCGATCTTGTCGAGGGCGGCGCGATGCGAAGTGATGATTTCCTTCGCGCGATTGTATTGCTCGGAAATCATGCGCGAAACCTCGGCATCGATCCGTCGGGCCGTGTCTTCGCTGACGTGCTGCGAACGCGTGATGTCGCGCCCGAGAAACACCGTGTCCTGATTCTCGCCGTACGAAACCGGCCCGAGATCGCTCATGCCATAGTCGCAAACCATCGCGCGGGCGATCCGAGTCGCCTGCTTGATGTCCCCGTAGGCGCCACTGCTGAAGTCACCCGTCACGAGTTCCTCCGCGATGCGTCCGCCCATCGCCATCGCGATTTGATCGAGCAGTTTTTTCTTCGGCCGCGTGAGCAGATCCTTGGTCGGCAAGTAAGTCGTGCTGCCCAGACTTTGTCCGCGCGGGATAATCGTGACCTTGTGCACCGGCACCGTGCCATCGTCGAGGACGACCTGCACAATGGCGTGACCGGCTTCGTGCCAGGCGATGAGTTGTTTCTCCGCGTCGTCCATCACGCGGCGGCGTTCGCGGCCCCAGAGGACTTTGTCGCGCGCATCGTCGACATCACTCATGTCGATCCGCTTTTTGTTGCGGCGGGCGGCGAGCAGCGCCGCTTCGTTCAGCAAATTCGCGAGCTCGGCACCAGAGAGTCCCGGCGTGCCGCGGGCGATCACGGAAAGGTCAACGTTTTCGGAAAGACTTACCTTCTTCGCATGCACGCGGAGAATTTGTTCGCGACCGTTGATGTCCGGCAAATCGACGTAAATCTGGCGGTCGAAGCGGCCGGGTCGCAACAGCGCGCTGTCGAGCACGTCGGGCCGGTTGGTCGCCGCGATGATGATCACGCCTTCGGTGGTATCGAAGCCGTCCATCTCGACTAGGAGCGAGTTGAGTGTCTGTTCGCGTTCGTCATTGCCACCACCGAGGCCGGCGCCGCGCTGGCGGCCGACGGCGTCGATTTCATCGATGAAGATAATGCACGGCGCGCTCTTGCGGCCCTGCTCAAACATGTCGCGCACGCGGCTGGCGCCGACGCCGACGAACATTTCCACGAAATCTGATCCCGAGATGCTGAAGAACGGCACGTCGGCTTCGCCTGCGACCGCTTTTGCGAGGAGCGTTTTGCCGGTGCCCGGAGGTCCGACCATCAGAATGCCCTTCGGAATCCGACCACCCATCTTGGTGAATTTTTTCGGGTCCTTCAGAAATTCGACGACCTCGGAAACTTCCTCCTTCGCCTCGTCGCAGCCGGCGACATCGGCAAACGTCAACCGATCCCGATCGCGCGTGAGAAGCTTGGCCCGGCTCTTGCCGAAACTGAGCGCCCCGCGGCCCGCCTGGCGCAGTTGGCGCACGAACAGAAAATAGAGCAGCCCGATGATGATGACGAACGGAATCACCTGCTGGGCGATGGCGCTGAGCAGCGTAGTCGAAGGTTGCTCGACGAATGATTTCGTCTTCATCAACCGCTCTTGCATCACATCGGTCAGGCGACCGGCAGCGTGAAACGGCGTAAATTTCTCCTTGCCGTCGCGCCGGCTCCAGCCCGCGATGTTAACCCAGTCCTTGCTACCGCCACCCGGGTCGGGCCGGATGATGGCGATTTTAGCCGCTTCGTCGTGTTGGATATTACCGGCCTCAGCGCGATCAACAACCTCCTGGATTTGCAATGTGTCCTGCGGCGTCGTCATGCCCGGCCCGAAGGTGAGCAACGCGATCACGGCAGCGACCAGCGCAAGCCAGAACAGCAGCATTTTGGGTTGAAAGCGATCCGGCGGCAGGTTTTTCAACGAGCGGCGGGTCTTTTTGTTGTCGGGTTCGGACATCGAGTGGTATGGACTTGATTGGCACCGTGGATGTTCCCGGTCGGGAAGTCAATTGGCGCACCGGTGGAATCTCAGTGTTTTCTTTCCGCGCGCTCAAACCGTAGCACCCCGCCGCGAATCACCGCAAAACCCTGTCGGCCAAGACTGTATCGTGTTGGCTGGGCCCGCTCCACCGCAGTCAGCAGGGCGTCGAATCCTTGACGCGCTAAATCACCCGCCTGCGGTTGCACTTGGAGCCACCGGTGAAGCGCCCGTCGCACGATGGCGCGTGGCTGGCTGGAAAGATTCCGCAGCACGAGCGAACGATCGGCGGCTAGTGCCCCCAGTTCTTCTACCCGCGCCTCCAGCGCCGCATTGTCTTCCTCCAACAACTCGCGGGCGCGGGCCGCACCCGCGAGCGCATCGCGCTGCGCCGCGCGCGACCAGGCCGGAATCACCGAGCGGCGGACGCGATTGCGGAAAAAATCGCCACCCGCATTGGTCGCATCTTCCCGCCAAATTGCCCCCGCCGCCCGCAACGCGACGACGATATCGCTCTTTTTCAGCGTCAGCAGTGGCCGCAAATGTGTGCGCTGTCGCGGCATCGCTTGCACCGGCCGGGGCGCCGCCAATCCGGCGCTCCCGCTGCCGCGGGCAAGCCGCATGAGCATCGTTTCCGCGATGTCATCCTGCTGATGCCCGAGCCAGAGCACGCGCGAATTTTTTTCGAAAAACGTCATGCGCGCTGCGCGCGCCTCCGCCTCGCTTGCGCTCGCGCGTGCCTCCGTCCATGCCGCCGATCCAAACTTGACGCCAAGTGACGCACACACTTTGGCACAAAATCTTCCATCTGCTTCCGAAGATCGCCCTCTCAAGCGGTGGTTGAAGTGCAACACCCGCAGCCACCGACGCCGCTCCGGCCAGTGCGCCCAAAGCAGGAGTAACAACGCCAGTGAGTCGGCTCCGCCGGAAAACGCCACACCCCACGTCACTCGCGCACCGCTGGCCTCCGCCCATTGCAGCACTGCTGGATGCAGCCGCCCGCGCGGAAACGTCGCGGCGAGGCGCTCCGCCGCGTGCGGCCAATCGACTGTCTTTCGATTCGTCATCCTTCGCTTCGCTCAGAATGACAGACCGCGTCTACTGAAAGCTCAAATATTCCTTGCCGAAATATGGCACCAGCACCGTCGGGATTTTCACGCTTCCATCCGGTTCCAGGTTATTTTCCAGCAACGCCGCGAGCACGCGCGGCACGGCGAGGCAGGAACCGTTGATCGTGTGGACGAGTTCCGGTTTGCCCGACTCCTTCGCACGGAAACGAATCTGCGCGCGCCGCGCCTGAAACGCCTCGAAGTTTGAGCAGCTCGACACCTCGAGCCAGCGTTTCTGGCCGGCCGACCAGACCTCCAGATCGTATTTCTTCGACTGCGCAAATCCGAGATCGCCGCCGCACATCAGCAGCACGCGATACGGCAGGTCGAGTTTACGCAAGAGCCGCTCGGCATCGTCGCGCAGCTTGTCGAGTTCGTCGTAGCTGGTCGCCGGGTGCACCCATTTCAAGAGTTCGACCTTGTCGAACTGGTGGAGCCGATTGAGCCCGCGCACATCCTTGCCGTAGCTGCCCGCCTCACGTCTGAAACACGGCGTGTAGGCGCACCGGTAGATCGGCAGCGCCGCCTCGTCCACGATCTCGTCGCGGAAGAAATTCGTCAGCGGCACCTCCGCCGTCGGCACCGCGTAGAGATGATCCGGTGTCGTCTCATACATCTGCCCTTCTTTGTCGGGCAACTGCCCCGTCGCTGTCGCGCTCGCCGCATTCACGAAGATTGGCGGCGCGACTTCCACATAACCCGCCCGGACATTTTCATCCAAGAAAAACTGCAACAACGCCCGCACCAACCGCGCGCCATCACCCACGTAAAACGGGAAACCCGCACCAGTGACTTTTGCGCCACGCGCAAAATCGAACAATTTCTCGAAACCCGGAATTTCCCAGTGCGGCCGGGCATGCGGCCGCGGCGTCTCATGCGAGCCGTGCAACGAGAAGACCACGTTTTCCTCCGGCGTCTTCCCATCCGGCACGCTCGCGTGCGGCACGTTGGGAATCGAGAGCATCGCGGTCCGAAATTTTTCCTCCGTCTCCTTGAGCAGCGCATCACGATCCTTCGCCTGCGCCGACACCGCTTTCATCTCCGCCACCTTCGCCACAAACTCCGGCGAACCTTTGGGCAGTGCGGCCATCGCCGCGTTGGCCGCCTTCTGTTTCGCCCGCAACGCCTCCACCTCCTGCAACTGCGTCCGCCACGCCGCATCGATCGCCAGCACGGCATTGAGATCGACTTGGAGATGTTTCTTGGCAATCGCCGCACGGACGATGTCCGGCGTTTCGCGGATGAGTTTGGGATCGAGCATGACGGAAATATTGAGGCCCGCGCTACTTCACGCGCGTCTGCGCCCGATGAAAACGGGCGAAGACTTCCTTTACGGCGAGCAGTTTCAGGTCGCCCACCGGCGCCTGCACGGTGAAATTCGTCGGCGCGTTCAGCGGATACGGTCCAAACTGCCGCGGATCCGTCGGACCGAAGATGCCGAACGTTTTCACTCCGAGCGCCGCCGCCAGATGCATCGGCCCGCTGTCGTTCGAGATCACCCAGTCAGCGCGTTTGATCAGCGCGGGGAGCGACACGAGGCTCGTGTTGCCCGTGAGATTGAAAAATTGCGCCGGCGGAAACGCCCCGCGATCGTGCACGTAATTGCTGCCCGCCCAGACAATCTTGCGGGACTTGTCCTCGCGGAGCAGTAATTCGGTGAGCTGCTTGTAGCCGCCCCAGCATTTCTCCGCGCGCCGGCTGTCCGGAAACATCACGATTGGCCGCGCCCCGCCGCGCGAATCGGCAAAGCGCAGGTTGAGACTGTCGACTTCGCGGAAGCGCAACGTCCCACGCAGCTCGGGCTTCGCGTCGAGCACCGGGCAGAATTGCAGCAGAATATCCAACGCATGGCTTTTCCGTCCCTCCGGCGGCAGCGGCACTTTCTCGTCGTAAAAGATCCCCGACCACTCGCGCGCATCGGTGCGCCCAATCTTGTGCTTGGCGTGAGTGCGCGACGTCATCAACCCCGTCCGCAGCAGCCCCTGCATGTCGAAGACATAGTCGAATTTCGTCTTCCGAATTTCCTTCATCAGGCGCAGGAAACCTTTCGTCCCTGCGTTGCGCTCAAACAAATAAACGTGATCGACCGCCTCGCAGGCCCGAACGATCGGCGCGAAGATTTCCCGCACCACCCAGGAAATGCGCAGCCCATCGCGCTGCGCTTTCAGCGAGGTCGCCACTTGCAGCGCCTGCACGATGTCGCCGAGCGACGAAGGCTTGATGATGAGGAGTTCGGTCATGGACGGGAAGCACGCGGAGGGCAGATGCGAATCTGCTTTAACCACATGAGCGTTACGTTTCATGGTTTTTCCCGGCGGAAATCAAACGCCAAATCCCGTCTTCCTGTCCGCGTGTCGCTTTTTTTTCTCAAAATCCTTGGCTGGCTCGTCGCCCGCACCCCCGAGCCGCTCTTGGGTGCGCTGGCCGCTGCCCTCGGCGAGGCGATCTTTTTTTTACTGCCGCGTCGCCGTCGACTCGTGCTGTCGAACCTCGATCATGCGTTTCCCCAAAAATCGCCCGCTTGGCACCGCGCGATCGGCCGCGAGAGCTGCCGCCGCCTGATCGAAACCGGCCTCCTCTCGCTCGCTACCCCATTTCTCGACGCCGCGCGCTACCGGAAAATCATCACGGCCTCGCCCGCGTTGGTTGCCGCTTACGAACTGCACCGCACGGCACCCGCCGCGACGCTCATTTGCTCGCCGCACCTTGCCTACTGGGAGGCGCAGACCGCACAGCCGCTCGTCGTGTCAGGGAGCTTTCCGGAATTTGGCATCATTTTCCGCCCGCTCGACAATCCCGCCGCCAACGCCTTCGTTAAGCAATCCCGCGAACGCTTCGGTCTGAAGCTGCTATCGCGCAAGGAAGGTTTCGCCGAGGCATTGAAAATCCTGCGCCGCTCGGGTTTTGTCGGCGTCCTCTTCGATCAAAACGCCGGGATGCAAGGCGCTCTGACGACGCTTTTTGGCCGCGTGTGCTCGACGACTGAGTTGCCAGGGCTTATGGCCGAGAAATTCGACGCCCGCGTTTACGGCATTTTTCCGCGCCGGCTCGGCTTCTGGCGTGTCGAGATCTCGGTCGAACTTATTCCCGGTCCGCGCACGAGCGAAGCCGTCACCATCAACCTCAACCGATGGCTCGAAACCCTCCTCCTCAGCGACGACAATCTGTGCGCCTCATGGCTGTGGGCCCACGACCGCTGGCGTAATCAGGACATCCCGGAAAAGCGCTTTCGCCTCGAGGCCAAACGCAATCTCCTCGCCGCCGACCTTGGCGCCCGCGCGCTCGATAAGCTGCCGCATCGCACCCGAATCTTTATCCGTCTCCCCAACTGGCTCGGTGACGTCGTGATGACCGTGCCGCTGTTGCGCGCGCTCCGCACCTCGCGACCAGACGCGGAAATCACACTCCTCGCCAAGAATCAATTTCTGCCGCTCCTAGAATCCTGGGCGGTCGCGGACCGCGTACAAGCGCTGCCACATCGCGGAGCCGGTTATTTTTTCCATTTCTGGAAAATGCGGCCTGAATTCCCGGACGTTTGGTTGCTTTTCACTCACTCAATTCGCGGCGATCTTGAGGCGTGGTTAGGCGGTTGCCGCCAACGCTTTGGTCTCGAACGACGCGACAAATCGCGCCCGTTTCTCTCTCATGTTTGCCGGGTGCCAGACGATTTCGACGAGCGCGTTCACCATCAGCTCGAACTTTGGGAAATTTTCCTCCGCCACTTCGGACTTACTGCTCCGCCCGACCGAACGCCCCTCTCAACGCTGCACCCTCAACTCGCAGCTTCTCAGCCCATCGGCCTGATTTGCGGCTCCGAAAACAACCCCGAAAAGCGCTGGCCGGTCGCGCACTGGCGCACACTCATCGCCGCGTTCCCCTCCGAGCGCTTCATCGTGTTTGGCACCGCCGCCGACGCGACGTTGACCGCAAATGTCGCTGACGGCTTCGAACCGGCACGAGTTGAAAATCTCTCCGGCCGCACCGATCTCGTCGCGTTCGCGGATCGGCTGCGCACATGCCGACTTCTCGTCACGAACGATACCGGCGGAATGCATCTCGCGAATGCGCTCGGTGTGCCGCTCATTGCGCTCTTTGGCCCGACGAATCCGCAGCGCACTGGCCCCGTCTTCGTAGCGCCAGTTAAGATCCTGCAACCACCCGATTGCCCGCCGACAGGTGGCGCGGCGCTCGCCGACCTTGCGCCTGACATCGTGATAGCCAGTCTGCGCGCACTGCTCGTCTAAATTTCCCGTGCCGCTTCTCTCCGTCACCGATCTCCGCACCTATTTTCATACGCGCAGCGGCATCTATCGCGCGGTCGATGGCGTGAGTTTCTCCGTTGAGCGCGGCGAGACGCTTGGCATCGTCGGCGAATCCGGGTCCGGAAAATCCGTCACCTGTTATTCGATCATTGGACTGCTGCCGATTCCGCCAGCCCGCATCGAGAGCGGCACCGCGTTCTTCGACGGCACCGACTTGCTTCACTGCACGCCTGCGCAGGCCCGCGCGATTCGCGGCAAACGCGTCGCGATGATATTTCAGGACCCGATGACGTCGCTCAATCCCTACATGCGGATTTCCGAGCAGCTCATCGAACCACTGCTCATCCACGAAAAGATTACCCGGCACAACGCCCTCGCCCGCGCCACTGCGATGCTTGAGTCCGTCGGCATCAACGACGCCCAAAAACGCATTCACCTCTATCCGCACGAGTTTTCCGGCGGCATGAGGCAGCGCGTGATGATCGCGATGGCGTTGATTACAAAACCCGAACTGCTCATCGCCGACGAACCCACTACCGCGCTCGACGTCACGGTGCAGGCGCAGATTCTCGAGTTGATCAAAAAGATGCAGCGCGAGCTCGGTATGGCCGTGATTTTTATTACTCATGACCTCGGCGTCGTCTCCGGCCTTTGTGACCGCGTGCAAGTTATGTATGCCGGGCGCGTGGTCGAAGCGGCCGACGTGCGCACGCTGTTCCACTCGCCGAAGCATCCCTACACCCGAGGGCTTCAGCGCTCGATTCCGTCACTCCAACCCAAAGGCGCCGAGCTCTACACTATCGCCGGTCTGCCGCCGGACGTCTCGAAACCGCTGCCCGGCTGCGCCTTCGCCGCGCGTTGCGAACACGCCACGGCGCGCTGCACCGCTACCACGCCCGCGCTGATCGAGCTCGCATCGGGTCACGCGCAGACGTGCCTCCGCGTGCAAGCCGGCGAAATCTAAACGCATTCCATGGCCGATCCGATCCTCGAACTCCGCGACGTCCGCACCCACTTCCCGGTCACGCAGGGTTTTCTTTTCAAACGTGACCTTGGCACCGTGAAGGCAGTGGACGGCGTCACGCTCACCCTTGCTCGCGGCGAAGTACTGGGGCTCGTCGGCGAATCCGGCTGCGGCAAGTCCACGCTCGCGCGCACGATAGTGCAACTGGTGCCGACGACCGGCGGTGCGGTCATCCTCGAGGGTAAAAATCTCACCACCGGCTCCACCACCGAAGTCCACGACATCCGTCGCGACCTGCAGATGGTGTTCCAAGATCCCTACGCCTCGCTCAACCCGCGCATGACGGTTTACGCGACCCTCGCGGAGCCCTTGCTGGTCCATGGCGTCTGCCCGGTCGCCGATGTTCCGGCCCGCGTCGCTGAGCTCATGCGCATCGTCGGTCTTGCGCCGCGGTTCATGCAAAAGTATCCGCACGAATTTTCCGGCGGCCAGCGCCAGCGCATCGCGATCGCCCGCGCGCTCGCCCTCGAACCAAAAATCATCATCGCCGACGAACCTGTCTCCGCCCTCGACGTTTCCATCCAGGCGCAAATCTTGAATCTCCTCGCCCAACTCGTGCGCCGGATGAACCTCTCACTTGTCTTCATCGCGCACGATCTGTCCGTCGTGAAACACATCTCCGACCGGGTGGCCGTGATGTATCTCGGCAAAATCGTCGAGCTCGGCCGCGCCGCCGACATCATCGAGCGCCCGCGTCACCCTTACACCCGTGCCCTCGTCAGCGCAATTCCCACGCCCGACCCTGACGTCGAGCGCACGCGCCAGCGCATCGTCCTCCCCGGCGATCCGCCGTCGCCCATGAATCCTCCGGTAGGTTGCGCGTTTAACCCCCGCTGTCCGCATGCCAAGGAAATCTGCAAGTCTAGCGTGCCGCGGCTCTCCTCGTTCGAAGCCGACCGCGAAGTGGCCTGCGTCCGCGTCGAAGAGATCGCCAACTTGTGAGTGGGTCTGACTTCTCTGCCTGCGCGACCTGGTCAGCGAGCGACCGCCGCCCGTAGCGCTGCCTCCAGATCGGTAAAGCGAAATACGTAACCGGTCGCGCTCAACCGCCCCGGCCGCGCTCGCGTGCTCGCCAAAATCGTCTCGACTGCCATCTGACCAAACACCGCGCGCAGCAACCAACTCGGCACCGGAAACGCCGCCGGCCGATTCAGCACGCGTGCGAGCGTCGCAGTAAAATCCGCATTGGTGACCGGTTCAGGCGCGACAACATTCACCGCGCCCGAACATGCGGAGTGATCGAGTGCATGCATCGCGGCTCCCACCGCATCGTCGATGCTCACCCAACTCATCCACTGCGAGCCCGCGCCCATCCGCCCTCCCAACCCGAGACGAAACACCGGCAGCATTTTCGCCAACGCCCCGCCGTTCGCAGCCAGCACTACGCCGAAGCGGAGCAACACCGTTCGCATTCCCGCTCGCGCGGCACTTTCGGCATTGGTTTCCCAGATGAGACACGTCTCTGGCAGAAATCCGTGGCCCGCCGGGCTCGCCTCGGTCACCTCGTCATCGCCCGCGTCGCCATAAAATCCGACCGCCGAGGCGTTGATAAACACGGTCGCCTTCTGCTTCATTTTTGCGCACGTCGTCACGAGCGTGCGGGTCGCATCGACCCGACTCGCGAGAATCCGCTCACGCCGCGCCGCCGTCCAACGACCGCCCGCGATGTTCTCGCCCGCAAGATTGATGATCGCATCCGTGCCCACCAGTTGCTCGCCATCCAACTCGCGATTCTCCGGTCGCCAGAAAATTTCATCCGCCCCTCGAGCCGGAATCCGCACGAGACGGATCACCTCGTGACCCCGATCCCGCAGCGCCGGCAGCAGCGCACGCCCAATTAAACCCGACGCTCCAGCGATGACGATCTTCATGCGCGCAATTGCTTCAACGCCGCCAATGCCGCGGCTCGCGCCGCCGCATGATCGACAATCGGGTGTGGATAATTCTTTCCGAGTTGCACGCCGGCCTTGGTCAGCACGGTCTCAGGCGCTGTCCACGGTGCATGGATGTGCTCGGCTGGCAACCGCGCCAATTCCGGCACCCAGCGTCGGACATAGTCGCCGTTCTCGTCGAACTTCTCTCCCTGCAGCACCGGAGCGAAGATCCGAAAATACGGCGCCGCATCCGCCCCGCACCCCGCGCTCCACTGCCACCCCAGTGTGTTGCTCGCGAGATCGGCATCGACGAGCGTATCCCAAAACCATGCCGCCCCATGGGTCCACGCCAGCCGCAGATGTTTCACCAGAAAAGAAGCGACGATCATCCGAACGCGGTTGTGCATCCAGCCGATTTGCCAGAGCTGCCTCATGCCGGCATCGACGATCGGGTAGCCTGTGAGACCGCGTTGCCACGCGCGCAATTTCTCGCCCCCAAGATCATCTGCCCAAGGAAAGCGACTGAACTCGTCGCGCAACGGCGCCTCCGGCGTGCGCGGAAAATGCCACAGCAGGTGATGCGCAAATTCCCGCCAACCGATCTCAGCGAGGAAAACCCGCGCGCCGTTGCTTGGGGGAAACACGCCCGAATCCCGGGAGCGCACCTTCACCGCCGCGCAAACCTGGCGGGGCGAAATCTCTCCAAAATGGAGTGCCGGCGAGAGCATCGACGTGCCAGCGAGTGCCGGCCGATCGCGGGTGTTATCGTAGTCGTCCAGCGCACGAGCAGCGAAAGTCCGCAGACGTTTCGCCGCGCCGGCCTCGCCGGGTTGCCACGCGGCCGGGAAAGCAGCGTCCCACGGCCGACGCGGGCGCAAGTTGAGTTCATCGACTGCGAGCGATGCTGGCCATGGCTCCGGCGCGGGCAGGATTGAAGCCGTGAATTTGATCGGAGCTGCGACCGGCAACGTGAGGCAGTGTCGCCAATAGGGCGTGAAAACCTGAAACGGCCGCCCCTGCTTGTTCGCGATCGAATGCGGTTCGTTCAGCAGCGCCGCGTTAAAACTCCTGACCTCCAGACCAGCCGTCACAAACTCCGCCTTGATCGCGGTATCGCGACTCACCACTGCCGGTTCGTAGCGGCGATTCCAAAAAATGACTTTCGCGCCCGTCAGGCGCACCGTCTCACGCAACACCGTCTCCGAATCCCCGCGGGCGATAATCAGCCGCGAACCGTGATCGCGCAGTGCCGCGTCGAGTGCCGTGAGCGCGTGGTGCAGCCACCAGCGACTCGCCCTGCCCGGTCGCCAGCGGCCTTCGCCGGCATCGTCGAGAATGTAGAGCGGGACGATACCGCCGCCACGAGCGATCGCCGCGTGCAGGGCGGGATTATCCTGTAGCCGCAAATCCTGACGGAACCAAATAATGGCCGGCGCGACACTCACGCAATCACAGCGAGTCCGAATAAAGTTTTTCGTAACCTTTTGCCGCCGTCGCCCACCCGAAATCGCGCGCCATGCCGCGTTGTTGCGCTGCCGAATATCGCCGTCGATCGACAAAAAGGGTTTGTGCCCGCTGCATCGCCGCCCGCAAACCCACCGCGGTCGGCGCGCACATGAGACCCGTGCCCGTCGCCGGTTGTTCGTCGAGATCGATCACCGTGTCCGCCAATCCGCCGACGCGGCTCACAATTGGCACCGTGCCGTAAACTTGGGAATACATCTGGTTGAGTCCACACGGCTCGAACCGCGATGGCATCAAAAAGAAATCGCTCCCCGCTTCGATCAAATGGCTCATGGCTTCGTCCAACCGCGCACTCAACGAAATCTTCTGCGGCGCCTCTGCGGTAAACGCGTGCATCGCGTCCTCGAGGGCCTTGTCGCCGGAACCGAGCACCACCAGACGGCATTCCGCACTGAGGAAGAAATTACGATTCTCCAGCACGAGATTCACCCCTTTCTGCTCGGTGAATCGCGCGACCATGCCGTAAATCGGACCGGAATAATTCGCCGCGAAGCCGCAGCGTTTCAATAACTCCGCGCGGCACACCTGCTTGCCCGCCATATTGGCCGACGAATATCGCGCCGGCAGGAGCGCATCGATCGCGGGATTCCACACCGCGGCGTCGACGCCATTGAGCAATCCCACGATGTCGTCTGCGCGCGTCTGCGCCACGCCATCAAGCCCGCAGCCGAACTCCGGTGTTTGAATCTCTTGGGCATAACGCGGGCTGACCGTCGTCACCCGATCCGCGAACAGAATGCCACCCTTCATCAGGTTGATCTGTGAGTAATATTCTAAACCATCGATGTTGTTGAGTTCGTCCGGCAGATTGGTGCGGGCAAACGTCGGGGCCGGAAACAGTCCTTGATAGGCGATATTGTGAATCGTGAAGATCGTTTTCAACGCTAGGGTGACGTTGTGCCGCCGCTCGGCCTCGCGCACGAGGAGCGGCAGCAGCGCCGCCTGCCAGTCGTGCGCATGCACGACATCCGCCTGCAAGTCCGCCAGCCGAAGCGTCTCGACGACACCTTTGCAAAAGAAAATAAACCGATCGGCGTTATCCTCGTAATCCCGCTCGCCGTTGCCGTAAGGCGCCGAACGATCGAAATACTCTTCCCGGCAGATCAAGAAGACGCGAAGATTTTTTCGCGGCGAAAACACCCGCACGTCGCCCGCGATGAAGTCGTTGCCCATCTCGATTTTCAGCCGGAGTTTACGCTCGGCCTGCGCGGCATCCGGATGCGCCAGGGCCGCACGATAGCCGGGCAGGAACACCGCCACATCGTGGCCCTTGTCCGCCAGCGCTCCCGCCATCGCTCCGACGGCATCGGCCAGTCCCCCGGTCTTCATATACGGAAACGCCTCGCTGGCTGCATGGACGATTTTCATCGCCGAATCCCTACCCCACCTCTTTGTTAAGGCCAATCTCAAAGCACGGCCTGCGCGCCGCGCCATCTCTTAATTACATGAGTCTCCGTGATCGACTGCTCTCGCTTCTGCGCGAGCCTGACTATTCTCCCGCTAACGAATTCGAGCTGGCCAACCGGCTCGGTCTGAAAAAAAAGGAGCGCGCTATGCTCGCCCACGAGGTCCGCCTCGTGCTCAAGGCCGGCCAATTCGCTCGGGCCCAAAATGGCCGCATCGCGCCGCGCGGCAGCGCCGCTGTGACGAAACGCGTCGAAGCGCGGCCCATTTTTGTGCCGACCCGGCGCGGCGCCGACCCGACGGCTCCGACACCTTCGCCCGCGGCCCCCTCCGACCGCCAGCGCGGCCCGGCTCAGAAGAAAACTGCTCCGGGCAGTGTGCGCTCCACCGTCTCGTCAACCGCCACGCCTACCATCGGACCGGATGAATTGACCGGCCGCATCCAATTTCGCGCCGGCGGCTCCGCCTTCGTCGTCCGCGACGATCCGGCGAGTCTCGCCCTCGGCGAACCCGCCCTTCAAGTTTTTGGTGAGGATACCGGCGTGGCGCTCCCCGGCGACCGCGTGCTCGCCCGCGAGTTTCCCGGCCGCAAAGGCCGCAAGCCCGGCGAAAAAATCGGCGGCGTCGTCCGAGTCCTTGAACGCGGCCGCAGCACCCTCGTCGGCGATCTCCGACGAGATCGCCGCGCTTGGATCGTCCAGCCCGACGACCCGCGTTTCAGCTACCAAATCATCGTCGACGATCCCGCCAAAAGCGAAGTTACGCCCCAGCCCGAGGAGGGCGACAAGGTCATCGTCACGCTCCACGAATGGAAGCGCCGCACCGATCCGCTCACCGGCCTCATCACCTCGCGCCTCGGTCGCACGCATGAACCGCGCGCCGAGCTGCTGGGTGTGTTCGAGAAATACGATCTCTCGCCGAGTTTTCCCGAGGACGTCGAACGCGAGGCCGCCGCCCTGCCCGACCGCGTGCAGCCGCGCGATCTCGCCAACCGGCTCGACTACCGCGAAGTCCCAACCTTCACGATCGATCCCGACGACGCCAAGGATTTCGACGACGCGCTCTCCATCGAGACGCTCGACGGCGGCGAAGTGCGCGTCGGCATCCACATTGCGGATGTCTCGACCTACGTTCGCCAGGGCACCGCGCTCGATCGCGAGGCGCAGCGGCGCGGCAACTCCACCTACCTCGTCGGCACGGTGATTCCGATGCTGCCCGAAAAACTTTCCAACGGCCTCTGCTCGCTCGTCGAGGCCCAGGATCGGTTGTGCAAGGCGGTCTTTCTCACCTTCGGCAAAACCGGCGCCATCCGCCACACAGCCTACGCCAACACCGTCATCCGCAGCCGCAAGCGGCTCACCTACAAGCAGGCCTACGCGTTTCTTTTTGAAAACGATCTCGAGCGCATTCGTGCCCTGCCGCTGCCGCCTAAGCACCAGACCGGATCGACCGGCCGCGCGCTCCGCGATCTCAGCGACGGCGAACTCGTCGATCTTCAGCAGTGGATTCGCACGCTCTGGCGCCTCGCCAGCAAGCTCCGCCAGGATCGCATGGCGCATGGCTCGCTCGACCTCGACATGCCGGAGACAAAAGTCTTCGTCGACGAAAAGGGCTATGCTGATCGCCTCGAGAAGATTGAACACGACGAGAGCCACCAGCTCATCGAGGAGTTCATGCTCGCGGCCAACGAAGCCGTCGCTCACGCCACCCGCGGCCACAAGCTCGCGTCACTCTACCGCGTCCACGACGAGCCGGATCCGGAAAAGCTCAATGAACTGCGCGGCCAGCTCAAAACCTACGACATCATCGTCGGTGATCTCAGTCAGCGCGCCGAAGTCGTGAAGCTGCTAGAAATCCTCCGCACGCATCCGCAGGGCTACACACTCCGCACCCAACTCCTTCGCAGCCTGAAAAAAGCCGCCTATCGCTCGACGCCCGACGGCCACTACGGCCTCGCGAAGCGCGATTACACGCACTTCACCTCGCCTATTCGCCGCTACTCCGATTTGGTCGTCCACCGCGTATTCGACTATTATCTCGTGAAGCATCAGGGTTATCCCGCGTCGGCCGAACGTGCGGGCTATAACCTCAGCGGCGTCGAACGCCTCGGCGAACACCTCAGCCTCACGGAAATCAACAGCGCCGAAGCCGAGCGCGAGAGCGTGAAGATCAAGCTGCTCGAATTTTTCGAGCGCGAAGTGACGAAGAAACCGAAGACAAAATTCGCCGCCATCATCACCGACGTGCGCCCGAACGGGTTCTTCCTCGAACTCGTGGAGTCGATGACCTTCGGTTTCGTTTCCATGAACACACTCGACGACGATCGCTATTATCCGAACAGCGATGCCTCCGCACTCATTGGGCGGAAGACGAAGCGGAAGTTCGCCCTCAACGGCCGCCTCGACGTTGTCGTCGAGCGCGTCGACCGCTTCAAACGTCTGATCGATTTTCGTCCGGCTTGATTTTGCTATTTTCGGATTCGTCTGTTTTTTACTTCAGATGAAACACTACGATTTCGCCTCGAAATTCCGTGCGCTCTACGACTCAGCCGTCGACCGCTTCGTCTCCGGCAGGCGCGGAGCCGACACGTTTTGCTCCGTCGAGGAAAAGGCCTGGCTCACCACCCACGGCCTGACCGCGCAGAACCTCTACGACTACGCCGAGGATCACGTCGGTTATGGTGAACCCGGGCCGGACAGCGCCGTCGCCATCGAAGTGGTGCGGCATAATTATTTCTTCAGCGTCCAGCAGGGACGTGCTTCTGGCGCGGTGCTCGACGTCGAGAAAATGCCCGCCAAGTCCGAAGCCGTCCGTGGCATCGCCTGGCTGCCGCGCCTCATACCGAAGGCCAAGGCGAAACTCCGCGGCGAGCTGCCCGCCTCGCTGATGTATTGCTGCGGCGGCGATCGGAGTTTTTTCAAGACGCACGACATCCTGCCCGCGGAGTTTCTCAGCGTCGTTTGGCGACTTGAACACGACGACGCGGCTATCGTCGACTGGGTTGCTAGCCGGAGCGCGGCGGGAAAATAGCACCCGGCTTCCGCGGCTCAAATATTTCCGTCAAACCGCGGCTCACTCGTTGACCGCGGTTTCTTTTCAATTACCGTCCGCAACGTCGTCAGCTCCTCTGCGTCTCGCCCGGCAGCGTTTCTTTTTCCCTCATGAGCAAATATACTCTGAATGTTAACGGCCAGTCCTACACTGTGGATGTCGCGTCGAACACCCCGCTGTTGTGGGTGCTCCGCGATACCCTCAATCTCGTCGGCACCAAATTCGGCTGCGGCATCGGCCAGTGTGGCGCCTGCATGGTCCACCTCAATGGCGAGCCGATGCGCTCGTGCATGACGACCGTCGCGAATGTCGGCCGCCGAGCCGTCACCACCATCGAAGGCCTCGCGCAGGACGGCCACCTGCATGCACTGCAACAAGCGTGGACCGATCTTGATGTGCCCCAATGCGGCTACTGCCAGTCCGGTCAAATCATGACGGCGGCTGCCTTACTCAAGAGCAATCCCAAGCCCACCGACGAGGAGATAGATGGTGAGATGGCCGGCAACCTTTGCCGTTGCGCCACCTACGTGCGCATCCGCGCCGGCATCAAACACGCCGCCGAACTCGCCAGCGCGAAAGGAGGCAAGCAATGAACGCTCCCACTCTCACCGGCCCCATTGATCGCCGCGGCTTCCTGAAATTCTCCGCGCTGGCTGGCAGTGGCCTTGTGCTCGGCTTCTACTTGAAATCGGCCGGCCAAGCGCTCGGCGCTGATGTCGTGAAGCCAGTCGCCGGCACCGAATTCAAGCCGAACGCTTTCATCCGCATCGCCCCCGACGGCGTCGTCACGCTCGTCTCGAAGCAGCCCGAGATTGGCCAAGGCATCAAGACCTCGCTTCCGATGATCATTGCGGAGGAACTTGAGGTGAACTGGAAGGACGTCGTCATCGTCCAAGGCGATCTCGATCCGGCTTATGGCGGACAAAGCGCGGGCGGCAGTCGTTCGACGCCGAATAATTACAACGAGTTTCACCGGCTCGGCGCCACCGCCCGCACGATGCTCGTCGAGGCTGCCGCCCTGACGTGGGGCGTCCCCGCCAGCGAGTGTTTTGCCGCCGACAGCGCGGTGCATCACCGCACCTCCGGCAAAGCGCTGAAATTCGGCGAACTCGTCGCCAAGGCCTCGACCCTCCCCGTCCCCGCCGCCGCCGACGTGAAACAAAAAGATCCGAAGGACTATAAGCTCCTCGGCACGCGCATCGGCGGAGTCGACAATTCCAAAGTCGTCACCGGCCAGCCGCTTTTCGGCATCGATACGAAGCTCCCCGGGATGCTCTACGCGGTGTATGAAAAATGTCCGGTCTTCGCCGGCAAAGTTGTCAGCGCCAACCTCGACGCGATCAAGGCGCTCCCGGGAGTGACGGATGCATTTGTCATCGAGGGCACAAGCAATCTCGGTGGCCTCCTGCCCGGCGTCGCGATCGTCGCCGATTCAACTTGGTCGGCCTTCAGCGCCCGCAAGCAACTCAAAGTCACTTGGGACGAGGGCAAATTTGCCAATGACAGCTGGGATGCGTTTGCCGCCAAGGCGACCACACTCTCTAAGCAACCCGGCGAAAGCACCGTCAAGAAAACCGGCGATGTCGCGGCGGCTTTCGCGGGTGCCGCCAAAACCATCGAGGCCAGCTACACCTATCCGTTCATCTCCCATGCCAGCATTGAGCCCCAGAACTGTACCGCGTGGTTCAAGGACGGCGGCTTCGAGTTTTGGGCGCCGTCGCAGAATCCTGGTGGCGGGCAGGATGCAGTCGCGAACCTGTTCAAGATTCCGAAGGAAAAAATCATCGTCCATCTCACCCGTAGCGGTGGCGGCTTTGGCCGGCGCCTGAGTCAGGACTTCTTCGTCGAGGCCGCAGCCATCGCCCAAAAAGTCAACGCGCCGGTGAAACTCACGTGGTCTCGCGAAGACGATCTGCGTCACGATCAATTCCGTGCCGGCGGTTTTCACTTCCTCAAAGGCGGCCTCGATGCCAACGGCAAGATCGTCGGCTGGCAGAACCACTTCGTCACGTTCGGCACGATGAGCGCCGGCCGCGGCGGCGCCGGCATGGCGGTGAGACCTGGCAGCGGCGGCAGCCTCGACGCCGACCAGTTCCCGTCGAACTTCCTCGCCAATTATCTCTGCGAGCAATCCGTCATGGAGTGCAATATTCCGATGGGCCCGTGGCGCGCTCCCGGCAACAACGTGTTCTCGTGGGTGATCCAAAGCTTCATCGACGAACTCGCCTTCGCTGCTGGCCGCGATCAATTGGAATTTCGCCTCGATCTGCTCTCACAGAAGATGGGCGGTCCCTACGATGCCGCCCGCATGACTGCCGTCGTCAAACTCGTCGCGGAAAAAGCCGGCTGGAATCCTAAAAACTTCCCGCGTGGTCGCGGCCAGGGCATCGCGTTTCACTGGAGTCATTCGGGCTACGTCGCGCACGTCGTCGAAGTAACGGTGTCGAAATCCGGCGAAGCCAAGATCGACCGCGTCGTCTCGGTGTGCGACGTCGGCCAGCAAATCGTCAACCGCAGCGGCGCCGAAAACCAGGTCGAAGGCTCGGTCATCGACGGCATCGGCACGATGATGTTCCAGGAACTCAACCTCGATCACGGCCGGATCGTCGAAGCCAACTTTAACGACTATCCGATGATTCGCATGCCGCAGGCTCCGGCCAAAATCGAGGTGCATTTCCTGGCGTCGAATAATCCGACGACCGGCCTCGGCGAGCCCGCGATTCCCCCGATCGCGCCCGCCTTGGGCAACGCGATTTTCGCCGCCACCGGCAAACGCGTCCGGCAATTCCCAATGTCGCGCACCGATCTACGATGGAGTTAGATTCGAGGCCTCGCTTGTCGCATTTCAAGGCCACGCCCTGCGTGGCCTTTTTCTTTTCTACAACAGCTCGCCCTGCCCGTCGCCGCGCGGCTTCACGTTCAGAAAAATTCCGTAGCGCTCCAGCCAGTCGTCGAGTTTGTCCGTGTAGTAATCCGGATCGTAGGGCGCGTTCGCCGCGTCGTAGAGCGAGAGCGCGCGGGCACGCTGCCAATCGCTGGTTTTGCCCTTGGCCTTCGCGGTGATGTAGTAGCTCACCCGCTCACCCATTCGCGGGCGCGGCGTGAGTTGCAAGGCAACTTCCGCCGAAGCCCGGCGTGGTTTGCCGCCCTCCGCGATCAGCCGCTCATAGTTCTCGGGAGCTTGGTTGAGAGTCTCGCTCTTGGCCAACTCCGCCACCGGCACTTCCCGCCGTGGCAGTCGGGAGCGGAAATCGTCAATGAGTGCCACCGGCGAATCGGTTGTCGCGCCCAGCAAAAACCGGATGAGTTGGTCGCTGAGTTTTTTGAGAAACGGCTCCATGCCCCGCGACCGGAGCGCACTGCCTTTCAAGATAATCTTTTTCTCGTCGTAGAGCGCGTAGTTCTTCGCCTTGTAGCAAAACATCGCCGCGTAACGCCCGTCGTATTCCAACTCGATGCCGGCAGGCAGAATCGGCGCCACGAGCGCCAGCAACGATTCGGGCTCCGCGAAATACTGTTCCGACGAGAGGTAAATCCCGTCCGTGTCCGCCTCGAGGATCGTGCAGCCGCGCTTCGCAAATTCATCGATCAGTTGCTGGAGCAATTCGCGCCCCCGACGCGTGACCTCCGCCGCTAATTCGCCGTCGCCGAAACGCGCGCCCGAAAATCCGAGGTAACCGTAGAACGAATTGATCAGGATCTTAAAGTTCGCCTGCCGCGCCTGCGCCTCGGCGCGCTCGTCTTCGGAGGGCCCGTTGCGCGCGATCAATTTATATTTCAGCCGATACTCCCGCAGCCGTCGCAGCAGCGGGATGAAGACGCCCAGCGAGTCATTCTTCGGATTGCGCGCGATGTGCAGCAGCAGGCTCGGGTAGAGGGACGCCACGTCGAAATGCAGCACGTGGCGAAACACGCCCTCTCGGAAACTGCGCGTGTAGCCGCCCTCGAACGGCAGAACCTCCGGTGGCGCCGGACACGACTGCCGCGCGTGGTAATACTCCTCGAGAAAGAGCAAATCGATCTTCGAGGTCGCACCGCGCAGGGTCGCCTCCTGCAGCATCGTCGGAAACGTGCGCACCTGTTCGAAATATGTCGGCAGCAGTTGGTCGGCGAGCCCGCGGGTTTCGCGCAGGTCGTCCTCCAGGTAGGCGCAGAATCTTGCCCGATCATGCGCGAAGGCATCCTGAATCTTTGCCCCCGCGATGTAAGTCCGCTCCGCGCTGTCTTCCTCGGTGATCCCGAAATGCACGGCGACTTCCTTCAGCCCGAACGACGTCAATTCGCGCGTCGTGATGTCGTAGAGTTGCACCAGCAAATAGGTGTCGACGACCGCGCGCCCCGGCAGATCGCACCGGGGAAAATCGATCCATCGTTCGGCGACTTTCAGTCTGGAATTGCGAAATGAAGCGCGCTGGCCGAACCGTCCCCATTCGCACGGCACCTTCAGCCTCCGGCAGCGCTGCCGCAGGTAATCAAGATCAAATTTGAAGATGTTGTGTCCCTCGATCACGTCGGGGTCGATCTCGGCGAGCGCGGCATTGAGCGATTCGAGCAATCGCTTTTCCGCCTCATCAGTCATGGCCTCAAGCAGCAACAGTCGCGGCGTTTCACCGCACCGCAATCCGATCGCCAGCACGCGATCCTCGGGCTTCGTCGCATCGGGAAAATTGCCATCGGGTGCACCGGTTTCGATGTCGAGTTCGCAGCGACGCAGCTGCGCGAAGCTCATGTCCTGGTAGAGCCGGCGGCGGTGTTGCAGGAGGAATTGGCTCTCCAGCGGTCGGATCGCGTCCACGTTTCCCGCCTCCTTGGCCGATTTCAAAAACGTGTCGAAGATACCGAGACTCTCCGCATGGACCATGCGGTCAAATGGCGCGGAGCCAGTCAGTCGCTCCAAACTGAGGCCATGGAGATTCGTGTCGGGCGGCGTGTCGTTCAGCCATGCAAAAGGCCGAAATATTTCGATCCTCTCCTCGCGGCCACCGCTGGCGGTGGCGACGCTCGTATGCACGCGCCCGGTCTCGTCCACCCAGGCGCCGCACAGCGAACCAGTCATGACGCGAGAGGCGCGTTCAGGACGTGAACGGTTTCAGGTAAACCATCGCCAGCGCCGTGATCGCCAGCACCAACGCGACGATCATGAGGGTGTTGGCCTGCTCGCGCTTGCGGTAGGCCAGGCCCGTGAGCGCCGACAGTCCCAGCCAGCATCCGAGCTTGATGAAGATCCAAGCGGACGCCTGAAAAGCGAAGACTCCCTGCCACATACGCACACCGGTCAGCAGCACGAGCACACTCGCGATGCCAGTGATCATCAGCACGCGCTTGCGCGTTTCGGCCGGCCCCGCAAACGCGAAGAAGGTGTAGGCCACGAGCACGAGCACGGCTGAGACGTGGAACAGGTGGAGGAAGTTGAGTTCGTGGATTTTCATGGGAAGAAGAAGTGACACTCCGCCTGTGCCGTGCGCTCAAAGGCTCAGGACCTTTTTAGGTTAAGGTGGGCGCCTCCTCCGCAGCGTCTGCTTTCCGATGGACGGCCTAGCATCTTCCGCGACGGTTTCAGCTCCCGTAATAATTCTAAGGCAAAGAGCAGTTATTAAAACGCCTCGAACACTGCAGGGTGTCGCGACAAAGGTAGGTCGCCGGCACCCGCCGTCAAACGCGAATCATGAATCGAGGATGCTCGCGTCGAGATGCTGGATGATCAACTCCTGCACCGTCGCCAGAAACAAGTAGCACATGAACGCGCGCCGCTTCGGTTCTTCGAGCGCCATCATGTCGACTTCGCCGGTTTCCAGCGTCTCATCGGCCACCGATTTCAAGTGATGTTCGCGAAGTCTGAGCCGAATCGCCGCGCAAGCCCGAAGGATGCACTCAGCGTTGTCTTCATCGAATGCGACCACTCCATCCCGGAAAAATTCATCGTCAAACAGCGCGAGCAACCGTTGCACATCCGCGCTCTGTGCGCCGACCAGTTCCCCAACCCACGCGTCGTGAAATTCCGCATCCAGATCGGCCACCGCCAGCGGAGCCGCGAGCTGCTGGCCCAAGCCGTCCGCCATTTCCTTGATCACATCGAGCAGCGGTGCGACCACCGGCAGCGCGAGTTTGACCTCAATGCGCTTGCGCTTCATCGGGTTCGAGCACGGCCGTCAGATGCCACTGCTGCAACGTGAAAACATACGCCTCCGCCTTCTCGCGCAGCCCACTCCACACGACGGAGCGCCCCAGTTCGTGGACTTCGAGCATGTGTTTGCGCGCCGTCGATTCGTCGAAGGCAAATACTTTCTTAAACACGAGCACGACATAGGACATCAGGTTGACCGGATCGTTGAGCACTACCACGCGCCAGACGTCCCCGAGCCGCAGTTCGGTGGCCGACTGAGTTTCGGGCGACGTGTGTGTGCGATTCTGCGGCATCTTTGATCAGGCGTTTGCGTTGGACCGCGCCTCCGTGACCGCGGCAGCGACGCGCTGCTCGGCTTCCGTGAGCGGAACCTTGGCGACGTCTTTTTGCGTGCGCCACTTCAGTTCAACGATACCTTCCTTCAAACCCTTGCCGCCGATGGTGAGCCGCAGCGGAATTCCGATCAGATCGGCGTCCTTGAATTTAACGCCGGGCCGTTCCGCGCGATCGTCAATCAACACCTCGGCGCCGGCGCGTTCCGCGGCGGTCGCGAGCTTCTTCGCGAGGTCCATCGCCTCGGGCAGTTGCGGATCGAGCACGCAGATGAGCACGTGAAACGGCGCGCTGTTCCACGGCCACACGATGCCGTCGGCGTCATGGCTTTGCTCGATGATCGCCTGTAGCGTCCGGCCGATACCGATACCGTAGCAGCCCATCACCATCGCGTGCGACTGCTTCTGGTCGTCAGTGTAAACAGCGCCGTATTTTTCCGAATATTTGGTGCCGAGTTTGAAAATGTGCCCGACCTCGATGCCGCGTTTCACCTGCAACGGCTGACCCGACCGCGGGTCCGGCTCGCCCGGCCGCACGCGGCGGAAATCGCCGAACTTCGTAATCGCGAGATCGCGGCTCACGTTGACGTGGCGCACGTGAAAACCGTCCTTGTTCGCCCCGGTAGTGCCATTGCCGATAAGTCGGATCGCTTGGTCGGCGAAAACGCCCGCCAACGCACCCACATTTTTAATCGTGCCCTTGACGGCACCGAGGCTGCCGGGCTTCGCACCCATCACGGGTTCAATTTCATCCGGCGTCGCGGGCCGAAAAAGCGTGAAGCCTAGCGAGCCAAGTTTCGCTTCCTCAAGTTCGTCGCAGCCGCGCAGAATCACCCCGAAGGGCTTGCCGTCGCCCATGTAGATGAGCGTCTTGAACTGTTTGTCCGCCGCCACTGCGTAAGGCGCCGCCTCCAGCGCCGCGATCGTCACCACGCCCGGCGTCGGGAATTCCTCCAGCGCTCCTTCGGGCGCCGCGTCCTGCAAATCCGCCGGCACCAGTGCGCTCATCGCTTTTTCCCGATTCGCCGCGTAGCCGCTAGCCTCATTGTAGATGACATCGTCGTCGCCAATCTCCGCGGGCACCATAAACTCATGCGAAAAGCTTCCGCCCATCACTCCGGTATCCGCCTCGACGGCAATCGCGTGCACGCCGATGCGTTTGAAAAACGCCTCATAGGCCGCCTTCATCGCATGATAGCTTTTAATCGCGCGGTCATCGTCCACATCGAACGAGTAGGCGTCCATCATCACGAATTCGCGCGCCCGCATCAGACCGTAGCGCGGCCGGATCTCGTTGCGGAACTTGGTGCCGATTTGAAAGAAGTTTTTCGGCAAATCGCGGTAGCTGGTGATTTCGGCCTTCACGAGCGGCGTGATAACCTCTTCGTGGGTCGGCCCGAGCACGAACTCCGGATCGCGCGGCGAACGCTTGCCATCGCCGGAACTGTCGGCTCGAAACATGATTTCACGCGCCGCCGGCCAGCGTGGCCCTTGCTGCCAGTTTTCCGCAGGATGAAGGTGAGGCATCGAAAGCTCGATGCCGCCGCCGCGCTCAATCTCCTCGCGGCAAATCTGGGTCAGCTTTTGCATCACGCGCAACCCGAGTGGCAGATAGGTGTAGAGCCCGCCGCTCAGCTTGCGCACGAGGCCCGCCCGGACCAGCAGCTTGTGCGAGGCGATTTCGGCGTCAGCCGGGCTTTCTTTCAGTGTCGGGACAAAATACTGCGACCAGAATTTCATGAAGCCCGGCAACGAAACAGCCATCGCGGACCGGAGCAAATTTATTTGCGAGCCCGCACGCGACCGAAGTTAATGCCCACTCATGCCCGCCTCGAAGCAACGTCAGCCCTGGCCGATGAAATGGATCGTCGTCGTCATCGTCGCGGTCTTGGTGCCATACACCTATCTGACGCTGCACTTTCGAAAGCCCGGACCCGCGTTCGAGCCCTACCACGACCTCCAGGACCGCGCCAACACCCTGCGTCTCCTCTCCGCAGGCTTTCAACGCGTCTCGCTGGGTGCTGCGCGGCCGGTTGATCCTGCCCGCACTACCGGCGCCGCCACGCTACCGGCGCCCGGCGGCGTGCCATCGGCACTTCGCTCCACCTTGGTGCAATCGCCCCTGCTGCCGTCGGAAATCATCAGCGTCGCCGCCGCACCGAGCACGAGCAGCGGCGCGCCCTACTCGATCTACGTCACGTGCGCGCTGCCCGACAACAAACAGCAACTCAGCGGCGCCGAGCTCTATGTGCGCGGCGACGAAATCTGGATCACGCCAAATTTTGAGAAACTGACCGGCGGCCTCCTCGCCCGCTCGCGGGAAACACCGGTGCTCCTCACGGTGCCCGCCGGCGCGCTGAAGCCCGGCCGCTACCAGTTGACACTACTCGGCCAACGTTCGTCGCGCGCCTGGACGCTGCAAGTGCATTGACGCGCCGGCAGCCATCGTCGACAACTGCCGCCCAATCCCACGATGAGCAACGGCACCGGCCAGCCCACTCCACCTGTCGCGAACTCCGCCACCGCGACCACGATTAAGCCCACGGATCTCCGCGGGATTCTGCAGTATGTGCCGCGGTTTCGCGGCCAGATCTTCGTGATCGCGATTGATGGCGCGATCGTCGCCGACGAAAATTTCAGCAATCTCCTCGTCGATATCGCCGTCCTCCGCTCACTCGCGATCAAGGTCGTGCTTGTCCACGGCATCGGCCTGCAGATTCAGGAACTCTCCGTAATGCGGAACATTCCGATCACGAATACCGACGGCACCGGCGTCACCGATGCCGCCACGCTCGATCTCGCGATCCGCGCCTCGTCGCGTGTCTCGCACGCGCTCGTCGAAGGGCTCACCCAAAACAGTCTGAAATGCGCGACCACCAACGCCGTCCGCGCGCTGCCCACCGGCATCATCAAGGGGATTGATCAGCAGTTCACCGGCAAAGTCGAACGCATCGACAAGGATTTTCTCGGCGCCCTCATCGAACAACAAATCGTGCCGGTGCTTTCCCCGATCGGTTTTGGGCCCGACGGCCGCTCGTTGCGCGTCAACTCTGACCTGCTCGCCGCCGAGCTCGCCGAGGCGCTGCACGCCACCAAGATTATCTACCTTGGCCCGCAACTCGGCCTCGAAATCGACGGCAAGCTTCGCCGCGAAATCTCCGTCGATGCCGTGAAAACAATCCTCGCCGACGACCCGACGCGCATTGCCGACGCCGGGCGCAGCAAAGCTGAGCATGCCGTGAAGGCGATCGAGACTGGCACGCCGCGCGTGCATATCCTCGACGGCCGCGTATTCGACGGCCTGCTCAACGAGATTTTTTCCAACGATGGCGTCGGCTCGCTGGTTTACGGCAACGACTACCAACAAATCCGCCAGGCGCGGAAGGGCGACGTGCGCCTCATCTACAATCTCACGCGCAGCGCCGTCCGGCGTGAAGAACTCATCCATCGCACGCAACAGGCGATCGAGAAAAACATCGACCAGTTCTTCGTCTTCGAGATCGACGAGAATATCATCGCGGTCGTCACACTCTATTTTTATCCCGACAAACCGCAGCTCGCCGAAGTCGGTTCCCTCTACGTTATGCCATTCTACCACAACCGTGGCATCGGGAAGAAGATGGTCGAGTATGCGTGCCTCCAAGCCAAGGCCCGCGGCGCGAAACAGGTGATCGCTCTCTCGACGCAAAGCTTCGGATTCTTTACGAACGTCCTCGCCTTCGAGGAGACGACCAAGGAAATCCTTCCCGAGGCGCGTTTGAAACTTTACGACGAGAGCGGCCGAAACGCGAAGGTGTTAGTCAAGCAGCTCGTTTGAGCCCGCCGGCCAGTGCCCCTCCTCTAAGGGCTTTGGAACGAACGCCAGCAGCGATGGGAACGAAAGTCCTTACTTGGACTTCTTCTTTTTTTTGTGCTTCTTGTGGCTCTTTTTGGCGACCTTCAAGGCCTTGTGCGGAGATTGCGAAACCGGAGCGGAACTCTCTGTGGTCGCTTGCGCAAAAAGAGCGGTCGTGGCCAACGTCACAGCGAACAAAAACAAACGGAGAAGAGTTTTCATGGGAGTGACGACTAGACGCGTCGTCGACCAAAAGGTTACCGCCGAGCCTGGTTCGTGCAATCACACCTTCACTTCGACAACCACCTGCACCTCGGTCGTAGAACCACGCGGGAGGCCGTTGACGGCCACGGCGGCGCGAGCGTGTTTGCCGGCGTCCCCAAAGACTTTCACGAAAAGATCACTCGCCCCGTTGATCACGGCGGGACTGTCGGAGAAGCTATCGATGGCATTGACGAAGCCGTTCACCATCACGATCCGCGCCACCTGATCGAGCGAACCGAGCGCGGCTTTAATATTGGCGAGCGTGTTGAGCGCGCAGATTTCGGCGGATTTCTTGGCGGACTCGACCGTCTGCTCCTTGCCGACCTGTCCGCTATGCGTCATCTGGCCGTTGATCATGCAGATCGTGCCGGCGCAGTAGAGCAGGTTGCCAGTGCGGACTGTGGGCACGTAGCTGCCCGCAGCGGCAGGCGGGAGCGGGAGCGTGAGACCAAGAGCGGTGAGGTTGGCTTCGGGATTCATGGTAGGTTTGTCGCCGAGCGTGCGTCTCGACAGCGCCGTGGCAAAATCATTCAGTGCTGAACTGGTGGCAAAAACTCGCGGGTAGCGACCGCGTTCACGCCAATCGGCGTGTCGAGCAAACCAAGGTCCATTAGGACATCGAGTTCCTCGGAGATTCGATTGAGCGAAATTTGCCCGATGTCTTCGCCTCGCGCCAGATCGCCGGTGACGAGTGAGCGGAGGATCATTTCGCTGCGGGAAAAGGCCAGTTGCTCGGGCGTCATCTGGCGGTTGCGCTTGAGAATCAGCGCGTGCGCTGGAGTGGGATCGCCCGTAAGGTAGTCGCGCCATCCCCGAATCGAAGCCGCCACGAAAGCCTGCACGACACGCGGCGATGTCCGCACGAGTTCCCGGCGACAAATGATAGCGTGGTATACATCGAACCCCGTGTCGGCGAGTGCCAGAGTGCGAACCGGCGTGCCGTGTTGCTGGGCGAAAAACGGCTCATTGGTCACGAGACATTGCTGAATCGCCTCCGGATCGGCGAAAAATCCGGCGAGCGCGAAATTTGCCGGACGCAGCGCAAACTTGATCGCGTATTTTTTTTGGATGAACGGAATCCACGTCATGCTCAGGGGCGCAGTCACGGTGCGGCCCTGCAAGTCCTTGAACGATTTTATCGCGCTCTCAGCATGGATCATCACGGCCTGCGGGTCGTGTTGGAAAGTCGCCGCCACAATCACGAGCGGCAGGCCGCGGCTGATGGCGACCATGACATCGTCGCTGCGATTCATGCCGAAATCGGCTTCGCCTTTGGCCACCGGGAGCTTGATACCCACCGCGTTGCCCCCCGGCCGAATTTCAACCGCCAATCCGGCGTCGCGATAATAGCCTTTCGCGAGCGCCTGATAATAGCCTCCTTGCTCGGCTTGCGGAAACCAATCCGTCTGAAACACGACGCTGTGCAACTCCGCTCTGTCACTTGCACCAGCCGGCGGAGCAGCCGCAGGCGCCGGGCGCCCGCAGCCCGCCGCGCAGAGCATGGCCAGTATTGGAACGAGGGCAGAAACCCGAAAACGCATGGCGCATGCTAGAATCATTTTACGCAGACCGCGCGAGCCTCAAGCGTAGGAGTTGCGTCATAGCGCGTCCTCACCGATATTTGCGCCATGATTTTTCTGGACTGGCGTCAACTTTCGCCCGCCGCCGCGGCGCGTAAGGTTCACGAGCTAGTGCGCACACGGCTTTCCTCCAGCCAACAGCGCGCCGTCATCGCTTCGCTCGTGTCCGAGCCGGAACTCGCCGATCGTTTCGCACGCGCGCCCCGCAACGCGCCGTTGGCCGGCTTGCCGTATTTTGCGAAGGACTTGTTCGACGTGGCGGGAACGCCGACGCTGGCTGGATCGGTGTTTCTTCCTGAAGTCCGCGCGACACCTGAGGGCGATTCAGCGCTGATCGCGGCGCTGCGCGCTGCCGGTGGCGTCTTGGCCGGCAAGACCCATCTGCACGAATTCGCCTACGGCATCACTGGCGAGAATCCCCATTACGGCGATTGCGAGCACCCAAAGTTTCCGGGCCGCACCACCGGTGGTTCGAGCAGCGGATCGGCGGCGATCGTTGCGGCCGGAATCGCGCCGCTCGCGCTCGGTTCCGACACCGGCGGTTCAGTGCGCGTGCCGGCGGCTTTCTGCGGGCTCTTTGGTTTTCGTCTCACCCCCCGCGACTGTTGGATCAGCGACGCGTTTCCACTCGCCCCGACCTTTGACACCGCCGGCTGGTTCACCGCCAACGCGACGGACATGCGCGAAACCATCGGCGCGCTCGTCGGATTGCGCACGAGCGAACGCACGCCTCGCGGTTGCTATCTGGCGATGCCCGACATGGACACCGACGTGGCAGCCGCCTGTGCCGCCTCTGCCAGTCGGTTCGCCCCACCGGCAGATACCGCATTGCAGCACGATCTGCGGCGCGCGTTTGCGGGCGCGCTCGATACCTACAACGTCCTCGTCGCACTCGAGGCGTGGGAGGTGCACAAGAGTTGGGAGAACCGGTTTCGCGACCGTTACGATCCGGCAGTGTGGCAGCGGTTGAATCGCGTTCACACGCTGACGCCGTCGCAAATCGATGCGGCTCAATTCGCCCTCACGACGCTACGGATGCGGTGGACCCAGTTTTTCCTTGCCTACGATTTTCTCGTGATGCCCGCCACTCCTTGCGCCGCGCTGACGAAAGCCGAGTGCACGCTGGCCAATCGCAGCCGGCTCCTCGCACTCACCGCTCCGGTCAGTCTGGCCGGACTGCCGGTGTTGACTGTGCCCGTCGCGTTGCCATCGGGACTGACGACCGGCCTGCAAATCGTGGTTAACCATCCGCAAAGCGCGGTCGTCCACTGGGTGCTCGAGACAGTCAGGGCATAAGCAGGCGCACGGCGTTGCCCCGCAGCACCGCATCGCCCGCCCCACCCGCTCTAGCCTCATCGATAAAACGCAACATCGTCGGCTGGGCTTCGCTCTGGGGATAAAGATTCAGCGGAAAATCCGATCCGAACAGCACACGCTCCGCCAGACCCGCCCCGAGAAACTGGCTCCACGCTTCCGCGCCATACATCAACGGCGACGCCGCGGTGTCGAAATAGACATTTGTAAGTTCGCGCACAGAAGTGTCGCGCATCGGGAGCATCCCACCCCAGTGCGCGAGGATGAAATTCACCCGGGGAAACGCGCGCGCCAGCCCGACAAATTCCGCCAGCGGCGTTGCAATTCGCCCCGGATACTCGCCGCTCTCCGGATCGGTGACATGCAGCGTAACCGGCATCTTCCAGTCGCCCGCCAGGGTGAGCGCCTCGCGAAACACGGCATCATCCATCGCGTAGCCCTGCGCATGCGGCGAGAGTTCACCCAAGCCGATCAAGCCCTCGTCCCGCGCGCGGTGCATCTCAGCCAGCGTCGGCCAGTGACCCGCATTCGGATTGATGGTCGCAAACGCCATCAACCGATCGGGATGCGCCCGCACGAGCTGGCCGAAAAATCGATTCTGCCACGCACAGGTTTCCGGTTTCTCCCAATACCAGCCCAAGAGCACAGCGCGCGCGACTCCCGCTCGATCCATTTCGTGCAGCAGTTCGTCGAGGCTGGGAAAGCTTTGCACCGCACGGCCGTCGGCACGGCGCCTCGTGCAGAGCGCGGCCCAGTGATTTTCCCCGTGCGTGGCGGCCCACGCTACTGGTTCACGATTCAATTCGGGTGGATAAAGGTGGACGTGGCTATCGATGATCATTGCGATAAATGGATGATGCTGACGTGAACACTGCGCGGCACAAGCTGTGCTTAGGTCATGCCACGAATTTCCATGCTTGCCCGTTTTCTCACCCGCTTTGTCCTACCGTTTTATCTCATTGCTTCTCTTCGTGCTGAGGTTTTGAAACCGCGTGTCGTCGTCGTGACGATGTTTGAACAAGGCGCCGACACCGGCGACAAGCCGGGCGAATTTCAATTCTGGGTCGAGCGCGAGCATCTCGACCGCATCATCCCGGTGCCGGCCGCGTTTCATTCCGTCCGCGCAAACGCCGACGGCACCGTCATCGGCATCGTCACGGGCGGCGGAAACACCAACGCGGCCGCCAGCATCATGGCCCTCGGCCTCGATCCCCAGTTTGATTTGCGCCAAAGCTACTGGCTCGTCGCCGGCATCGCCGGCGTCGATCCCGCGGACGCCTCGATCGGATCGGCGGTGTGGGCCGACTACGTCGTCGACGGCGATCTGGCGCACGAGATCGATGCCCGCGAGATGCCTGCGGACTGGAAGACCGGTTACGTGCCGCTGGGCAAAACGAAACCCTACGAGCAGCCACCGCTCGTGCAGGACTACGCCGCCGGCCAGTTCTACCAGCTTGATTCAGGGCTGGTGCACTGGGCGTTTGAACTTACGCGCGACACACCGTTGGTTGACAACGAGCAGATGAAAAAGCGCCGCGAGACTTACACCGACACGCCCAACGCCATGCGCCCTCCCTTCGTCACCATCGGCGCCAACCTCGCCTCCTCCACCTATTGGCACGGCCGGTTACTCAACCAATGGGCCAACGCGTGGATCAATTATTACACGCAGGGCCGCGCCAACTATGTCACGACTGCGATGGAAGACAGCGGCACGCTCCGCTCGCTCACCAATCTCCAGCGCGCAGGAAAGGTGGATGCGAAACGCGTCCTCGTCCTCCGCACCGCCAGCAACTACGACATGCAATGGCCCGGAGGCAGCGCCTCTGACAGCATGAGCGGTGAATCGCTTGGCATCTATAGCGCCTACCTGCCGTCACTCGAAGCCGCTTATCGCGTCGGCAGCCGTGTCGTTCACGAACTCGTCGCGCATTGGGATCGTTTCGCGACCACACTGCCGACCGTCGAACGAAAATAGTTTTACCCCGCACCGACTCATTCCCGCTCAATCGCCCATGCTCCAACGGCTCTTCAAGCTCGGTCAGAACCACACGACCGTCGGCCGCGAACTCGCCGCCGGTCTCACAACGTTTGCCGCGATGGCCTATATCCTCGCGGTCAACCCCGCGATCCTCGCCAACACCGGCATGGACAAGGGCGCGCTCGTCACCGTCACCGCGATCACCGCGGCTACGGCGACGCTCCTGATGGCGCTGCTCACCAACTACCCGATCGCGCTCGCGCCGGGCATGGGCATCAACGCCTTTTTCACGTTTACGATTTGCCTGGGCCGCGGCGTGCCGTGGTCGGAAGCGCTCGGCATGGTGTTCATCAACGGCGTGGTGTTTCTCGCGCTCTCCATCACCGGCGTGCGCGAGAAAATCATCGCCGCGATCCCCGCTCATCTGAAGATCGCCGTCACCTGCGGCATCGGACTGTTCATCGCATTCATCGGTCTTAAAAACGGAGGTGTGATCGTGAAAAACGACGCGACCTTCGTCTCACATGGTGATTTCTCGTCCGGGCCCGTCGCCCTCTGCCTCATCGGAATCGCGCTCACTGCGATCTTGGTCGCCCGCCGCGTGCCCGGTGCGATCGTGGTGAGCATCGCGATCGTCACGCTGGCGGGTCTCGTGGTGCCGGCGGGCGGTGGCGCGCACGTTACGCAATTGCCAGCGAGCATTTTCTCGCTGCCGGCGTCGCCGGCACCGGTGTTCCTCAAACTCACTTTTCACTTTCTCACTAGTTCCAACGCCATCTTCATGGCGCTACCACTTATCCTGACGTTGCTCCTCGTCGATATGTTCGACAACATCGGCACCCTCATCGGCGTGACGAAGCGCGCGGGTTTTCTTCGCGCCGACGGCACGTTGCCCAAGGCCGGCCGCGCCCTACTGGCCGACTCGATCGCGACGATTCTGAGCGCGCTCTGTGGCACCTCAACTGTCGTCAGCTACATTGAGTCCGCCTCGGGCGTAGAAGCGGGTGGCCGCACCGGCCTCACGACGGTCACAACCGCCGTGCTGATGTTGCTCGCGCTGTTTCTCACGCCACTAATTTTGATCATCCCGGCCGCCGCGACGGCGCCGGCGCTCGTGATTGTCGGCGTTTTCATGATGCAGTCGGTCGTCGAGATCGACATGAAGGATTTCAAAGTCGCCGCACCCGCTGTGCTCACGATGCTGGCAATCCCGCTCACGTTCAGTATCGCCGAGGGAATTGGTCTCGGGCTCATCTGTGCTTCCCTTCTGGCGCTAGCACTCGGTGAACCCAAGAAAATGACCGCCCTCGGCTATGGTGTCGCCGCAGTTTTCCTCGCCGAGTTCTTCCACATCTGGCCGTTTAGCTGAGCACGAACCAAGAGGTGACGGTCCTCAGCGAACTTGCGGCGAATCACTACATCACAATAGAGCCCCTGATTTGTAACCGAAGCTCTGGTGCAAGATTTTCACCTCGAAGTTGAGTTCACTTGCGTGCTCACAGCCTTGCGTTGAAAATCATTTCCCGCGCTTTCGTCCGGTTCGCTGATCGTCGTCTGCAACAATTTCCAACCTACCCCATGCGCCAATGGCTCTCGGCCAAATTATCCGCACTGTTTGGTCTGAATTTGCTGATGGGTGCGATTTTCACTTGGTCGCCGGCCGCGGAACCAAATTTTGCCTATCGCAACCCGGCACTGTCCGTTGATGATCGCCTCCGCGACCTCGTGAGTCGCATGACGGTGGCCGAAAAGGCGCGACAGCTCGACATGTATGACGGCTGCAAGTCGTTTCTCAACGCCAAAGCTTTGATCAAACGCGGACGCTCCAAGCCCGATGCGGTGCTCGATCTTCAACAAGCCGCCAAATCGTTTGGCACGCTGGGTGCCGGCGCAATCCATGACCTGTATCCCTCGGCGTTTGTTTATAACGCCGCCCAAGCCTGGGTCATTCAATCGAACCGGCTCGGCATTCCAGCGCTATTCATTGAGGAAGGTCTGCATGGCTATATGGGTGTTAACCAGACAGTATTTCCCCAAAGTATAAATCTGGCCACGACTTGGAGCACGCAACTTGCACAGGACACGGGCGCAGCGATCGCCGCCGAAGCCAGAGCCGGTGGAGTCCACATGATCCTCGGTCCGGTGCTGGACGTCGCTCGCGATCCTCGCTGGGGGCGAGCGGAGGAGGATTTCGGCGAGGATCCGTTTCTAACCGGGCAACTCGGGCTGGCGATGGTTCGCGGCATGCAGGGCGATTCACTCGATACGAACCACACCTGCATTGCCGAACCCAAGCATTTTGCCGGACACGGATCGCCGGAAAGCGGACTCAATACTTCGCCGGTCCATGCCGGGGAGCGAGAGGTCCGCAGTGTCATGCTAAAATCCTTCGAACCGGCGGTGCGCGAGGGCCATGCCATGAGCATCATGGCTGCCTATCATGACATTGATGGAGTCCCGTGCGCGGGAAATCCATGGCTCTTGAACACGGTTCTGCGGCAGGAATGGGGCTTTCAAGGGTTTGTTCTCTCGGACCTCGGGGCGATTCGGCGCCTTTACAGCAGCCACCATGTCGCGGGCTCAGCGCACGAAGCCGTCTGCCTCGCGATAAATTCCGGCGTGGACATGCAGTTCTACGACTTCGACCACGACACGTTCCAGAATGCGATCTGTGACGGCGTGAAGAGCGGACAGATTTCACAGTCCACGCTCGACGCTGCAGTCTCCCGCGTGCTTCGCCTCAAACTTCTTCTCGGCCTTTTCGACCACCCCTTCGCGGATCAGACATTGGACCCGAAGGTGCGGCGTTCTCCGGCGCATCTTGCTCTGTCGCTCGACGTGGCACGGCAATCGATGTGCCTTTTAAAAAACGAAGGGGCATTGCTGCCGCTCAAGAAGAATCTTTCTAAGATCGCCGTGATCGGACCCAACGCCAGCTTGCCCTGCCTTGGTGACTATGCCGATGCGGCTACGCCCGACGTGAAATTCGGTATGATCGAGCAGATCAAGCAACTGGTCGGGGCCGGGACGCAGTTGTTCGCAAGCGATGGCGCGAAGATCGATGAGGCCGTCGCGCTCGCTAAGGACGCCGACGTGGTTATACTCGCTCTCGGCGAAAACAACATCATTTCGGGCGAAGGCCACGATCGGTTGGATCTTGGATTGCCTGGCAACCAGCAGGACCTGCTCGAGGCTGTCGCCAAGACGGGCAAACCGTTGGTCTTGGTGCTGCAGAATGGCCGAGCCCTTTGCCTGCCGTGGGCGGCCCAGCACGTGCCAGTTATCCTCGAAGCCTGGTTTGCCGGTGAATACAGCGGCCAAGCCATCGCTGAAACGCTCTTCGGCGAAAACAATCCGTCAGGCCGGCTGACGGTGACTTTTCCGAAATCGGTTGGGCAGCTTCCGGTCTTCTACAATCACGCTCCATCCAAGGGTAAGAAATACGCTGATGGTAACGCCATGCCCCAATTTGCCTTCGGACTTGGGCTCAGTTACACGACCTTTGAGTATGCCCATCTCAGGGTTGCTGCACCGTCGACTGGCAGCGGCGACGATGTCGTGGTGTCCTTCGATTTGATCAACACCGGAGCGCGTGGCGGTGACGAAGTCTGTCAGCTGTATGTTAGGCAGACGACCGCGAGTGTCGCTACGTCCATGCAGTCCCTGAAGGCGTTTTCTCGAGTTCACCTGCAGGCAGGCGACTCGAAAACAGTAACGCTTCGGGTAAAACAATCGGACTTGGCAATCTGGGGAGCCAATCGCGAGTGGAAAGTCGAGCCGGGCGATTTCACGGTAACAGTGGGAGGCAGCTCCGAAGGTGGGCTCTCCGCGGCGTTTGCCGTTCACTGAACTGCATAGGTGCAAGGGCATCGTGGACAGAGGCTATAGTTGGGCAGCCGTTTCTGATCGTTTGGTGCTGAAACAGCAAACGAGCCCACGGCGCCGACTGGGATCGTCTGGGTGCTTTGGGCTGGTAAGCATTAAGTTGGATCGGCACTCGTATTGCCCCCGCCCGCTTCCTCCATGCCCGAATCCGCCAGCCAAGCCGTATGGCCAAACTACGCATCGCCGGAGGCGGACGTGGCGAGGTTCTGGCGCCTGCTTTTGCGCGGCCTCAGCTTGATGCTGCTCACTGTGAGCGTTGGCTATTCGCAGAATCTTGCCGATCTGCCCGATCCGCTGGTTGGAACGTGGTCAACTTTTGAACTTTCACACGGCAACACCTATCCGGGGGTATTTACTCCGTTCGGCATGATTGGTTGGACCGCGCAGACGAGCGAGGGAGGGCGCCCCTACCAATATTTCAACGGGACAATCCAAGGCTTTCTCGCGACGCATCGTCCGTCCGCTTGGATGGCAGACTACGGCGCGTTTTCGCTGATGCCCGGCACAGGAAAACTCAAGGTGGAGCCGGGCGCACGCCTGTCACATTTCAAACACGAAAACGAAGTGGCCCTGCCCTATCGCTACTCAGTATTCCTCGACGAATGTCATGTTAAGGTCGAGATGGCCCCGGCCTCGCATTGCGCCGCGTTCCGCTTCACCTTTACCAGCACGGATGAGGCCTACATCGTGCTGGACGCCATGAAAGGCGGCGGCACGGTGCAAATCCATCCTGAAAACCATACGATTACCGGCACAAATGCCTCCATCCGGAAGAACAGTGCGCCCGGCTTCACCCAGTATTTTTTCTTAGTCTTCGACCACGCCTTTTCTCGGTCCGGCACATGGGAAATTCCGGAAGAACGGCAAGCTCCTGCCAGCGCGGAACCCGTCGCCGCGCTTGTATCCAACTTAGCCCGGCGCAAGGGCAACCATGTCGGTGCCTACGTGGGCTTTGCCGCACGCGAAGGCGAAGCGGTGTCAGTGCGGGTTGGGGTCTCGCTGATCAGCGTCGAGCAAGCTGAGCGCAATCTACGGACCGAAATAGGGGATGAGGGTTTCGACCCCGCCGCGGCCCGCGCCAAAGCCGTATGGGAACAGCAACTCGGCAAATTGGAAGTGCACGGCGGCACGGCTGCAGCGCGAAAGACCTTCTATACCGCTCTGTATCGCGCCGTGCAGTTTCCGCATCTGCTTCATGAGACCGATGGCACCGGCAAGATGATTCACTGGAGTCCCTACGATGGTAAAGTGCATGAGGGTGAGATGTTCGCTGACACGGGATTTTGGGATACTTTTCGCGCGCAGTTTCCGCTGCTGACCATCATCGAGCCAAAGCGGGATGCCGAAATCATCCGGGCCATGCTCCACGCCTACGACGAGGGAGGATTCATCCCAAAATGGCCCAACCCCGGAGAAAGCAACGTCATGATCGGCACCCATGGCGATTCGGTAGTCGCTGACGCCTATCTGAAAGGCATCCGGGATTTTGATGCCACCAAGGCTTACGCGGCCCTGCACAAGGACGCCACCGTTCCCGGGTCGCCACCATTCAAGGCGCGCAGTGGTCTGGAGGATTACATCCGCCTGGGCTACGTTCCCTCTGATCGGGGCGTCCGCGAGTCAGTCTCGTGCACTTTGGAGTATGCCTATGACGATTTTGCTGTGGCGGAGATGGCTCGAGCGCTCGGCCATGAGAGCGACTATGTGACGTTCATGGCGCGCAGTAAAAACTACCGCCACCTATACGACGCGACGGTTGGATTCATGCGCGGGCGTAAGGGTGACGGAGCGTGGCTTGAGCCTTTCGATCCGCTAGCTTGGGGCGGGGTTTATACCGAAGGCAACGCCTGGCAATGGCTCTGGTCCGTGCAGCAGGACGTGCCCGGGCTCATCGAACTGCTCGGCGGACGCGACGCGTTCATCCGGAAACTGGATGCGCTATTCAGTGCCACGAGCGATTTCAGCGTGGGCGGCTACGGCCGGGTGATTCACGAGATGACCGAAGCCAAAATGGCGGGCCTCGGTCAGTATGCTCACATCAACGAACCAGTTCATCACGTGATTTATCTCTATTGCTACGTTGGACAGCCATGGAAAACCCAGCGCTGGGTGCGCAAGGTAGAGGATGAACAATACAAGCCGGGTCCGGCCGGTTGGCTCGGGGATGAAGATACCGGACAGATGTCGTCGTGGTATATTTTCAGTTCGCTCGGATTCTACCCCGTGCTGCCCGGCCAGCCTATCTATGCCCTCGGCAGCCCTCAATTCGATCGGGCGATCCTGCATTTAGAGAACGGCCGCAATTTCTCGGTGGAAGCGGAGAAGACGCGCCCCGATGATATTTATGTTCAGTCAGTCACTCTGAATGGCGCACCGTTGAATCGGCCCTGGATATACCACAGCGAAATTGTCTCTGGAGGAGTCCTTCGATTTCACCTGGGCCCGCAGCCCAACATGCAATGGGGCACCGAAAGTATGCCGAAGCCCTGACAAAGGCTATTAGTTCTTAAGGTCCAGGCTCTGCCCAAAGCGAATTTCCAATAGCTCGGGTTCGCTCAGTTGTAGTTGTCGAAATTCCCGCATTGCGCAGGCATTCGAGAGGCGTTCGTTCTCAGCCCGCAATCTTGGTCATTGAACCCAATGTGCTTGGCCTTCGTTTCGATACGCGCCGTTTCGATCAATAGGAAGAACGTGGGCGGCCGCAATTAAGGCAAGACTACCTTCAATCGCGAACTGTGAGGAGGCTAGACCATCAAAGTTGAGACCAAGACGGGGATAGTGTTCCGAGAAAAACTCACCCCATCCGCCATCCAGGCGGACACCGTTCGTCTGACATGCGTTCTCGATCGTCTGGCCCTGCGCGTAACGCACCTACAGCGTCAATTGACCGCCTGTGGCTTAGCGTCACCCTGGGCCATACCCAACGACCACAGGATGCCTCCGAGCAAATGCTCCTGGTAACGAGAGGCGACGTCGGTTCCATTCTTACGGACGCCATTCAGCATGGCGCCAGGGTCCCAGACGTCTTCGCGATGGCCGAGCGACGTGTAGAATACGCGGCCTTGCCCGAAATTCTTGCACCACGAAACCGGATAATCGCCCGGCGTCTTGTCGTTCGGATTGCTGTCAAGCGTGAGCAAGCCATGGACCTTGGCGCGCGCGAAATTTTTGAACTGGTAGATTTCGTCGAACACCGTCCATTTTGCAGGCAGCGGTTTCGTCGCTGCATGCGCTGGATCCTGATTGATGCAATCGACCGAAACCTGTGGGCCGTGCCGCGAGAATTCGCCACCAATCATCGCGATAAACGGCGGAAAGCCGTGAAACGTGTCGGTCGCCGCATGCACGCCGATGAACGCGTGGCCGGCACCGATCCAATCGATGAATCCTTGTTTGTCCGGCAGCGGCAGGTCGCCGGTCGTGCTGTCGAAGACGACGCCATCATAGGACCGCAGATTCTCAGGGCTGAGTTTTTGCAACGCCGTCACGACGGTCGCAATCCAGACTGTGTGCGCGGCCTGATACGATCTATTCTCCTCCACCCACTTTGCCATCGCAGCGAGAAATGCCGGCGCTTTGTCACCGTCCGGGCCGACCTTCGGTTTCGACGGTGCCTTGGGTTCGCCCGGCGGCTGGCGCACAAAATCGACGGCGAACTGGCCGCTTTGCGTCGCTAGTTTTTCGAGCACCTGTTCCGACAGCGGAATGCAGCTGTGGCGAAATCCGGTCGTCACCGTCACGACCAGCAATTTTTTCGGTGCGGCCGTGCCAATCGCCGGAAACGAAAGGGCCGCAATGAATGGCAGGAGCAGAAAACGGAAAAGCAGTTTCATTGAAGGTGAAGTTAAGGTGGGACCAATCTTACAACGGGTGCGAAACTGACTTCCAAAAGCATTTACTTCGTCATCCCGTGCCCATTTCTAATTTCTTCAGACTGGAATATCGTGCACCGGTGACCGGAATCACACAACGCTCAAATTTACCCGCTAGAGGTTCGGCGCGCGAAACAGAGGCGGCCACTTGCGCGTCACCCTTGAAGACGGAATCGCTGGGGACGTTCCTATGAACCCGGATTCTGGGATTAATCCCACGCGGTATCGTCAACGACTGCAATTGCCCGGCTTCGGAAAGCGCTCCGAGAAGCCCTGGCAGGGTCTCTATTATTTCGCACGGTTCAGCGGAGCGCACACGACAACATCGGCACCCTCATCGGCGTGACGAAGCGCGCGGGTTTCCTACGCACTGACGGCACGTTGCCCAAGACGGGCCGCGCCCTGCTGGCCGACTCCATTGCGACGCTCTTCAGCGCCCTATGCGGCACTTCGACGGTCGTGAGCTATATCGAGTCCGCGTCTGGCTTCGAAGCGGGTGGCCGCGCCGCCCTCGCAACGGTTACAGCCGCCGTGCTGATGTTGCTCGCGCTGTTTCTCACACCGCTAATTTTGATCATCCCGTCTGCCGCGACGGCGCCGGCACTCGTGATTGTCGGCGTGTTCATGATGCAGTCGGTCGTCGAGATCGACATGAAGGATTTCAAAATCGCCGCGCCCGCCGTGCCGACGATGCTGGCTATTCCACTGACATTCAGCATCGCGGAGGGGATCTCGGCTTGGGCCTCATTTGCGCAGCCTTGCTCGCGCTCGCGCTGGGCGAAGCGAAGAAGATGACGGCCATCGACTACGTGAGCGCCCTCGTTGTCTTCCTCGAATTCTTCAGAATTTGGCCGTTTCGGGCGTGACCCGGTCGCGCGGTGGCCAGGCTAGATTGAGGATCAGCGCGGTCAGTCCGCCGGCAGAAATCCCCGATTCGAGGACGGAGCGAAAGAGTACCGGAAAACTCGCGATTAGTCCGGGCTGCGTCGGCAAGCCGAGCCCGATGCCCAGCGACATCGCCACGATCACCGCTTCGCGTTGACCGAGGCCGGGCATCGCAATCAGGCGCAAGCCAGACACGGCGACCAATCCGAACAGCAGCAACGCCAAAGCGCCCAGCACAGGGGGTGGCACCGCCGCCACCCAGCGGCCTACCGCCGGCACCAATCCGAGCACGGCGAGAATCCCCGCCATCACGTAGCCGACGCGGCGACTAGCGACTCCGGTGATTTGAATCACGCCGTTGTTCTGCGCATAGGTCGTGCTGGGAAAACCTCCGACCAGAGCCGCCACCGTGCTCGTCAGCCCATCCGCGAGCACGCCACCAGAGAGCCGCCGCCAGTGCTCATCGCCGGCCGGCACCAAACCGGAAAGTTGCGACGTCGCCGTCATGTCCCCCATCGCTTCCAGCGATGAGACTAGGTAAATAAACGCGAACGGGAGCACCAGTCCCCAGTCGAACGCGAAGCCGTGGGGCAGGAATCTCACTCGCGTCAACCATTCGCCGCCTCCCGCCGGAGGTGCATGCACGCCTCCGAACAGCGCGCACACCGCGCAGCCCGAAATGATCCCAAGTGCCACGCCTGAGATGCGAGCCGACGGACGCCCGCTCGCCTGCGCACCAATAATTACGACGATCACGACCGCGCCGACCACGAGACCGAGCCACGTCGGAGCATCCGCCCTCAGCGGAGTCGCGAGTCCAAAAAATGCCGTCGGGATCAGCGAGGTGCCGATGAGCAACACAACCACGCCCGAAACCAGAGGCGTAAACACCGCGCGCAGACGCGAGAGCCAACGTGAAAGCAGCATTTGCACGGGTGCGGTGATGCACGACAGCCCAAACATCATGGGAAGCCCGCCAGCATGCCACGCCAGAGTGAGCGGTTGCATGAAGGCAAAGCTCGTGCCGGTGACGCTGAGCAATCCCGCTCCAAGCGGACCGCGGCGGCGGCATTGCAAGAACGCCCCCAGCGCAGACGCCAGCAGCGCGATGCTAATGAAATACGCGGTGTCTGCCGTCGAAAATTTCAGCGACGCTGCCAGCAGCAGGGGCGGCGTGATCGTGCCGACCACCATGGCCGACACGTGCTGCGCACCGACGAGCAACGCGGTGCCAAACGGCACCCGATCCTCCAGGCCATAAACGATCCCCGGAGCGGGTGACGGAGCCGATGAAGGCAATGTTTCCATGCAGCGATCGTTTGCGAGCGTAGTGGGCGGCACGACCTAAAAAAGCCGCCCCGAAAACGAGGCGGCTGTAGTAGTCGGTTATCAGCCGAACTCAGAAGATGCGTTTGATCGTGAACTGCACCTGCGTGCCCGGCAGCGCGAGAATCGAGGCGTTGCCATAAACGGCGTTCGGTGGCGCCCAGTTCTTCCGATTGGTGATGTTCGAGAGGTTCACCCGCAAGTCCCACTTCTTGTAGCGATACCACATCGAGCCATCGAGTTGATACTGCGTGGGAATCACGAGCGTGCCCGCATAATTATTGTTGATGGGGCTTGTCACCAGAAGGTTGGTTGAAAACCCGAATCCATTGTCGAACGAGTAGGAGACGAGTCCGTTGACCAGACCCTTCGGCAGACCCGACACGGTCTTCGCATCGCCATAATAGGCCGCACCATACTGCGCCACGCCACCGTCGGACTGGAATGGCGCGGTGACGGTCGCATCAATCGCCGAGTAGGACAGCGTCGCGTAAAGATGCTTGTCCGGCTGGTAATTCACCTCGGACTCGAAACCACGGGCCTTGAATTTCTGGATGACGGTGCTGCTCGTGCTCTTCGACGTCCGTGATTGGTCATAGACCGCGAAGTTCAGGAATACCGTGTTTTTCAACAGGGCATACTTGGTGCCGATTTCATAAAGATCACTCGGCTGGGTGAAATTCTGCGGATCGAGCGCAGTGCCGGCTGCGTTCCAACCGGTGATACCGCCGCCGACGCCAACGGCGCCAGACGTGTTTTTGCTGTAGTTGTAGGTCGCGTAGACGCTTGAGGCAGCCGTCGGCTTGTAGACCAGACTGGTGTTATAGTTCGGGTCCCAAACGCTGATACTGCTCGAGGGATACGGCGAGGCGAGCGGTTCGCGCACAAACGCATTGAGATGATCGCCGCGAGCACCGGCCACGAGGTTGAATTGGTCACTGAGCTTCCACGTCGCCTGGGCAAACGGCCCGACAGTCGTGCCGTGACTGTCGTTCGTGTCGCCGTTGATGGTGCCCGGTGTGGCGTAGCGGTTGGGCCAACCTGGCACCGGCAGGCTCGTGTAGGGATTCGGAAAATTCACGGAGTTGTAAACGTTCACAAAACTCATGCTCTTGGTCAGATCCCAGACGTTGGCGGGCTCGAAGAAATAATCGTCGTAGGCCTTCGTGCGCTGATAGCGCAAATCGAGACCCGCGTTGACGGTGAAAGTCTTCTTGGTAAAGATGAACTCGGTGCGGTTCTCCGTGAACCACGAAGGATCGATGATTTCAGAGTAGTAATACGTGCTGAGCGTGTTGCGGGCGGTGTAGCTCCAGAACGTGTTGTTGACGATTTTGAAATCCGGACCGGCGGTGTAGGTCTGGATCGCCTGGGCGTTGAGTTCGCGACCAGTCGAATGATTGCCCGGCATCAGCAGACGCTGATGGCGGTTGGCCGTCGCGACGGGGCCAAACGCGATCACGTTCTCCACCGGGAAGCCGCTGGTCACGTATTTTGAGTTTTGCGGATCAGAGGGTGTCGCGGTGGCGCCGTTGTTGATGTTGATGCCCGTCTGATAAAATCCGTTGTCGATCAACGCCTGAGTGACGCGGTTGATACCCCAATTTTCGGTGTAGCGATAGAAGGCCGCCGTGGCATTGAGGAAGATTTCGTAGTTGTCCGTCGGCCGATAAGTGATCGCGCCATAGACTGAGTTGTTCTTGTTGTAGTAATCATACCAGTAGCCTTGGCTATCCTCACCGGAATAGCTGAAGCGAAACGCGGTTTCTTTCGAAAGCGGGCCGCCGACATCGATCGTCCACGCATTCTGACCGTAGGAGCCAATCGTGTAACTGGTGGAACCTTTAAACCCATCGAAATAGGGCCGCTTAGTGATCAGGTCGGTAAAACCGCCGACATACATCGAGGCGCCCTGCACCGCGGTCGCGGGGCCTTTGACGATGTTCACCGACTCGACGGAATTGAAATCGAGAGGCAGACCATTGCCGTTGCTCGTGATGCGCCCACGCACACCGTTGACAAACAGATCGGCCGTCTGACCACGAATGCTCGGATTCGACGGGGCGCCGAAATTCGTGGTTGTGTAGGAACTCGACGTGAGCTTCGAGAAATCGAGCACACTAGAGATGCTGATGTCGCTCAACAACTGGCGGGAGATGATCGTGACGTTACGCGGCACATCGATGATGTTGTCATCCGTGCCGAAGACGGAGTTGAACGGACGCGACGTCGGCAGGATCTGCTGATCGATCGGCACGTCCTTCACCTCATATTTCTGCATCGTTGTGACCTGATCGGTCGATGGGACCGCCGGCGTTTGCGCGGCGATCGTCGTGACGAATGCCAGGGCGAGCGCGGCGCTCAATCCCGAAACAGTTCGGCGGTGGGTGTGGGTGTGGTGGTTCACACCCGTCTATTAGCAGGCGGCGGGCCAAAAATTGGCCGACTTACATTTCTAATGTGACGTTTTTCGTTTTGTCCGGCGCTATCCGAAGAGCGGCACCAGTTTCATGCCAAGCACATCGACCAATCCTTTGTCAGTCAGGCGGAGTTCGGGAATCACGGACAACGGCAGCAGGTTGAATCCCATGTAGGGCACCTTGCAACCGAGCACGGCCCACGCTCGCTTCAGCGCCGTCGTCTGTTTCGCGACCACGGGCGCCCGCTGATCCGACAACAAACCGGCGATCGGCAGAGCGACGCTTGCGAGCACCTTGCCCCGGCGCACCGCGCACACGCCACCGCGCAACTGCTTAACCGTGGCGAGCGCCAATTGCATGTCGGATTCGTTGGTGCCGGCCAGGACGATGTTGTGCGCATCGTGCCCCACGCTACTTGCCACCGCACCGTCGCGCAGCCCAAACTCGCGAAGCAACCCGTAGCCCACGCCGCCGTTCCGACCGTGGCGTTCCACTACGGTGAGAAAACAAAGATCGTGTTGAGCAAATTGCGCGGCCCACGAGACCGCCGGCGCCAACGCCAGTCGATCATGCGCCGTCACGATCCCGGGCGGGACAAGGCGGATGACGTTGGCAGTGACGGATTCTTTCGGCAACGGCGGTGTCAGCGTCACTTTTCGAGGCAATTTCACCGTCGCATAGGCGGCCCGCGGATAGCGATACGGATGGCTCAACGCGCGGTCGAGCAACGGCGTGATTTTCTTTTTCTCCACCACGAGTTCGCCACCGAACCAGGTATTTTGCACCTCCAGCGCATCGTTAAGCAACACGACGTCCGCACGCCGCGCCGGAGCCAGACCGCCGAAATCACCATCCCGCGCATAACGCGTGGCCGGGTGCAGCGAACCGAGACTCCACGCCGCGCTCGTGCTCAGGCCGGCAGCGACCGCCTGCCTCACCACCCAATCCATGCCGAACAAAAATAAATCATCCGCATCGCGATCGTCGGTGCAGACGCAAACCCGCTTCGGGTTGGCGCCGAGTTCGGTGACAGCTTTGATGGCCTGCGGCAGCGAATGCCAGGGCGTCTGCGGGTTGCCCCCGCGCAGAAAAACCCATACGCCATTTTCGAGAAAGTCATTCGCAATCTCGCGATCGATCGCCTCATGCGTGTCGGTGATACCACTTGCCGCGCCCGCGGCCACAAATTCGCGACCGTAGATGTGTCCGCAAACCGGACGGCCGCGCTTCAACGCCTCCGCCAGAATACCGTGGCTGCGCACATCGCCCATGGCGACCGAGATATAGTCCATCTTTTCGCCGAGCGCGGCCGCCTCGGGCCAGCGATCAAAAATTTTGCCAATTTTAGCCGGAGTGAGATCACCGCCAGCGGTTTCGAGGGTCGCGTTTGTCGCGGGCACGGTGCTCGGCACCGTGAGATACACCGACAGCGGCGCGCGCCGCGCATCCTCCAGCATCCACTCAATGCCCGCCACATCGCACACATTGCCGATCTCGTGACTGTCACAGAAGACCGTGGTCGTGCCGTTGAGCAACGCGGCCTCGGCGAAGGCGCAAGCCGTCATCATACTGCTCTCGATGTGCACATGCGGATCGACGAGGCCCGGGGCGAGAATTCCCCCGCGGGCATCGTAGATCTTCGCGCCACTGAGTTTGGACTTTTTGAATGTCCCAGCCGGTTTCACGACCGCGAGCCGCCCGCCCTTAATCCAGAGTTCGCGTCCGGGATGAATACGCTCCGTGTAAGTCGACAACACACGGGCGCCGGTGATCACCAAATCGGGCGCCTCTCGGCCCATGGCGACAGCCGCCAACGACCGAGTCATGGTGTGGAGGGGAGCGACAGAGAAGCGGGTGAGCATGACTGGACTGAAGCAGACCGCGCGCCGACCCGCACGCCATTTTGTGCCCGCGATAGGGGCGTCGCCTCGCTTGTCCGCCAGGATTTGTTTGCGCACTTGCCCCGGCGCGCGACGTGCTTTGTCGTCGCCCATGCGTTTCCCAGCCACAGTCCTCCCGATCGCCCTACTGCTCGCGGTGCCGGTGTCCGGCATGGATTTCTCCGCCCGGTTCGACGCCTTGAAGGCGACGGCCACGCCCGCGCAAGTTTACGCGCTCCTTTACGCCCTGCCGAAAGGCGGCGATCTCCATAACCACTCGGGCGGCGCCGATCGCGCCGAGTGGTTGTTTGCCGCCGCCACCGATCCGGCCCGCAACGGCGGCGACTCTTTCTACACGCGCGCTAATTTTGGCGCGCAGCCCGACGCCATCGCGCCCGCCGAGCGCTTTCGCAACATCCGCCAGCACACCTACGAACTCCTCTCGCCTGCGGTTCGGGCGGAGTTTGTCCGGCTCGATGATCTCTTGCCCGCGGAGCGCGCCGCGTGGTGCGACAGCCTCCGTCTCGATGCGCCCGGCGAGGGACGTGCCGAGTTTTTCCAAGTGATTTGGCCGCGACGCGGGCAGCTCGGTGACAGTCTGCCCGTCGCCACCGAGATGCTCGTCGAAAACATGAAAGCCTTCGGCGCCGAGCATCTGGCTTATCTCGAAACACAATTCGGCGTCGACGGCTTCGTCACCAACGATGGTCGCGCCATCGCAACGGAGGAGGCGCTCGCGTTCGTGAAACAACGCCTCGCCCAGCCCGACGCACTCGCCACGGGCGTCACGGTGCGCTTCCAAAAAACTATTCTGCGTTTCCTGCCCAACGCCGAGGCCAAGCTCGCCGAATCCTACGCGTGGGTCGAGGCCCACCGCGATCTCTGGGTCGGCCTCAACATGGCCGGCATCGAGGAGAATGGCCACGGTTATCCACGCCGGTTTCTGGAAACGTTTCGCTCGCTCCGCGCCCGTTTTCCCACCCTCCCGCTCTCGATTCACGCAGGTGAAATGGACGGCAACGACTCGCATATCCGCGACACGCTCCTCCTCGGCGCCACCCGCATCGGCCACGGCGTAAATCTCCTTCAGGATCCCGACACGCTGCTCCTGCTCCAGCAAACGCGCCGCGTGCTCATCGAAGTCAATCTCATCTCTAACCGCCTGTTGGAATACACGCCCGATCTCACGCGGCATCCGTTTCCCGAATATCTCCGCACCGGCGTCCCCGTGTGCCTCAACACCGACGACCGCGGCATGTGGGATTCGAATTTCACCGACGAATATTTCACCGCTGTGAAAACGTTTGATCTTTCATGGAGTGAAATCGTCGAACTGGGCCGCAACTCCCTCGCTTACTCGTTCGTGCAACCCGAGGTAAAGGCAAAGCTCCTCGTCGACTACGCGAGGCGCATCACCACATTTGAGGAAACCTATGGCGAAGGCCGGCTCGCGGACGCGTTGGCGAAGCTCGCTGAGGTGCAACCTGTGACTTACGGCTACTCGAAGCGCACGTGGGGACTGGAATTCCGCTAGAACCAAGCGCGTCACCCGTGCCGCGGCACGGAGCGAGTCGGCTACCTTATTTGGCTTTCAGGAGCAGGAGCGGCACCCTGATGCTGTGCCGCACCTGGCGGACAGTACTCCCGAGAAACAAGTCACCCACGATCAGGTGTCCGTGCGTGCTCATCGCCACAAGGTCGCAACCCTTTCCCTCGACCCATTTCACGATTTCGTCTCCTGGTTCTCCGAAGGCCAACTCGGCCGTCGCCGCGATGCCGGCGGCCTGGAATTCCGCCCGGATCTTTTCCAGGTAAGCCACATCTTCCGCCACTTCCGGGCTGACCGCATCGGAGCCAAATGTTCGCGCCGCCCAGCCATCGGCAACGTGGAGCAGCACAACCTGGCTTTGCATGAACCGCGCGAGCGCTTTGACGTGATCGATGATGGCCCGGTCGGTGGGCGTCGCTTCCAGGGTAACCAGAATTTTTTTATACATGGGGGCCTTTTCGGAATTCAGTGCCCCACGATCACGGCCCATGCCTCATGGAGTGCTTCCGGCAGCGTGTAGAGATCCATGGCGGTGATGAGGATGGCACTACCCCAACCGGTAATCAACAGGAACCAGCCATTGCGCCATTCGCCCATCCGTTTGCGCGAACTGGTGAAATGCAGCAGTGGAAACATCGCAAACGGCAGAATCAGACAAAGCACCACCTGGCTGAGATTCACCAACTCCGTCACGCTACCGTTGCCGCGGATACTGATGATCCAGATCGCCGGCACCACGGCGAGCGTCCGGGTGATCAGGCGCCGAACCCACGGCTGGATGCGCCAATGCATGAAACCCTCCATCACTACCTGGCCAGCGAGGGTGCCGGTGATGGTGCTGCTTTGTCCACTCGCCAGCAACGCCACGGCGAACAACGTGCTCGCGAGCGTCGTCCCCAGTAGTGGCGCCAGCGTCAGGTGCGCCACGCGGATCCAATCGCTATCCAGACTGAACAGAATCGTCTGGCCGCCCGCCACCGTCACGCTGGTTTTCCCGTAGAACACCATAGCCGCCAGCACCAAGATCGCCGCGTTGATGAAGAACGCGATCGTCAGCGCGATCGTCGTGTCGATGGTGTTAAAGCGGACGGCGCGCCGAATGGAGGGAGCATCTTTTTGCAATCGCCGCGTCTGTACCAACGCGGAGTGCAGGTAGAGATTATGCGGCATGACCGTTGCTCCGATCATGCCAATCGCTACGACGAGCATGCCGGCCTCGGCGAAGTTGGGGCGCACCAGCGCCTGGCCCATCTCCAGAAAATTCGGCTGCGTCTGTGCCAACCCAAAAATTTCGATGCCATAGCAGACAGTGATCGTCAGCACGAAGACCGCGACCACGGCCTCGATCAGCCGCATACCAATCCCCTGCAAACTGAGTAGGAGCAAAACATCGACGGCGGTGATGACGATCGCCCACTGCATCGGAATATGAAACAGGAGATTGAGGGCGACGGCGCTGCCGAGCGATTCGGCGAGGTCGGTCATGCCGATGGCAATTTCCATCGCCAGCCAGTTCGGCCAGCGCGTCCAGCGCGGATACCAGTCGCGACAGCACTGCGCGAGATCTCTGCCGGTCGCCACGCCGAGCCGCGCGGAGATCACCTGGAGGAAGATTGCCATCAAGCTCGCCAGGCCGACCACCCATAGAAGGCCGTATTTGAACTGCGCGCCACCCGCCAGATCGGTGCCCCAGTTGCCCGGGTCCATGTAGCCCACGCTGATCAGGATCGCCGGCCCGACGAAGGCACGCCACTGCTTCCAGAAACTGGCCTTGTCGCCGGGAACTTCCACGGTGCCGTGCATGCCCTCCAGGGAAACATGGCCCCGTCGCGGTTCACCGGCAGGGGCGGCCGGCGGCAGCTCCGCACCGAGCGAGCGTTCGTCTTCCAGTGGCTCCTTCATCGGTGGCTTGGCGGTACCAAGGCCGGGCCGACCGGCGCTGGAACGGAGAAAATCGAATCGCAATGCATCAGTGGAAGGCAGCGATTGTATTTTGAATAGTCAAATTGTTTTCTTGCCATCGTCAAACTCTGGCACACGCTCCGGCAGTGGCAACCAGCACCGTCGAGGATTATCTCAAGCAAATCCTGCTCCTCTCCGAGGATGCGGACGAGCTGGTCTCGATGGGCGCGCTCGCGACCGCCCTTGAGGTCGTGCCGGGCACCGCCACCACCATGGTCAAGGCCCTCGCCGCCAATGGCCTCGTCGATCACCATCTGCGCCATGGCGTGCAGCTCACCGCCGCCGGCCAGCGCGTTGCGCTCGGCGTCCTCCGCCGGCACCGGCTCATCGAGACGTTTCTCGTCGACGTGCTAAAAATGGACTGGACCGAGGTGCATCCCGAGGCCGAGCGACTGGAGCACGCTATCTCCGATGCGGTGCTCGACCGGCTCGACGCCCTCCTTGGCTACCCTGCGGCCGACCCGCACGGCGATCCGATTCCCACGCGTCAGGGCAAGCTCGACTCCCAAGTCTATGCGACCCTCGCCACCTGTATCGTCGCCAAACCGCTGCGCATTGTTCGCCTAACCGAGCAATCCGGCGAGTTCCTCCAGTTCGCCGAGCAGAACGGCCTACGTCCCGACACGCGCGTGCGTGTCACCGGGCGCAATCTCCCCGCGGGCCTGCTCACGTTGAAAAAATCTTCCGGTCGCGCGCTGACTCTTAGCCTCGCCGCTGCCGGCAACATCCTCGTCGCCCCGGCGAAGTAGGTCGCTTTTCGAGCGGCACCAAGGCGCGTTCCTCAGAACGTCCATCGCAATCGCACAACGCCCGTCCAGTCCGTCGCGCTCCCTCCGAGCCCACGGCTAATGCCGTAGTCGGCTTGAAAGAGTTTGGTGAAATCAAACGTCGCGCCACCGCCGATGGTGCCCGCGAAGCTCGAGGAACTGGCCGACGACACCGCCAGCGTCGTCTCGGCATAGGCGCCAAATCCGCCGACGATATGCTGCCGCGCGAAGCCGCTCGCAAACCAGCGCGAGTCGTAGCCGTTGTTCGCATCGTTGCGCAACACGTCCCATTGAAACATCGCGCCGGCCTCCGAGCCCGGTCCGAGCTTTTTCGCCCACGGCACGATGAAGCCGCCCTCGACGTGATTATTGCCGATTCCCAATGTCCGAGAGGGAATCTTCACATAGGGAATCACCGCGGCGGCCGCGTCAGCCTGGTCGTCGCGCCAGAAGGTCCATTTCGTGCGGAACGACGTGTCGCCCCAGCCCGAACGCGAACTGCGGGCGCCGAGATATTGATAAGTCTCCCGCACGAAAAACTGCGCGCCGATCTGCACGTCCACGTTTTTCGTCATACCGATCGAGAGCATCGACGACGCGAAGCCAAGCGCGGTGTATTGGAGCGGCGCGGTGGTATCACGATTGATGCCGACCGTCATGGCGTCCATCCGCAGAAAGAATTTTCCCGGCTCAATAGTCTGCGGCGTATCGGTGACTTGGGCGGAAAGTGGCAGCACGAGAACGGACAGAAAAGCGAACGCCAAGAGTCGTCTCTTCATTATGCGCGAAGAATCCATTAAAGCCGTGCCGGCCTTCCAGCCAAATCGTAGGTGGGCGACATGGTCTGAATCACGCCGCCTGCGGGCCGCCACCGCCCGCGCTCGGCGGATAAAATCGCAGCACCAACCAGTTGATCAAAACGAGTATCGCAATGCCCGGCAGGCCAACCGTCACGCTTTGCAGAGCCCAGACCAAGGCGCCTCGGCCATGGATGAGCGCGGGAAACACGATTGCCACCGCTAGCGATGCCACGATGCCCGACAAATAGGCGGGAGCGGCAAGAAACCAGCGCGCCCCCACCCGATTCAGCAGCAGTCGAAGCACCACGACAAAGCCCAGCAATTGGATCATCATCACGACGGCGCTCGGGGGAGACGGATGCGACGTCAGCACCCAGTTCAACCATGGAGCCAATAGCGCGACACCCAGCGCCGACTGCAGGCGTCCCCAGAGCACGGCCAGCAAAGGAGCGTAGAACATGGGCAGCAATTTAGGACCAAGCTGCGCATCTTCCGGCACCGGGATGATATGAATCATGAACGGAAACAGCAACGACAGTGACAGCAAAATTCCAAGTTCGCGTGCGAGCGAGACCGTGAGAAAACGAGAAGCTCGACCGACATCGGCATCGGCGGTGGCGGACTGCGCAATCGGCATAAAATCGGGAGAATTCATGATGGCGATATCACCAGGATGTTTCGACAAACGGCGCGGCGTGTCGAGCGACAGTTGTAAATTATTACCACGCGCCGGTTGCTTGGTCGTTCTCCGCAGTCACCACACGAGGTTCTCCCGTTTCCGTTCGCCTTGCGGCGCGCGGCCCGGGCACCTATCTCATCCTCTCGTGAATATCGGTTACTTCGGCGGACGTTTCGATCCGGTGCATTTTGGCCATCTGGGTGCAGCCGAAGACGCGTTCATCCACCACCGACTCGACCGAGTCGTCTTCGTGCCAACCGCGCAGGTGCCGCACCAGAGCCAGCGTCTCCACGCTGCGGCTGATGACCGTCTGGCCATGCTCCGACAAGCGATCATCACGCAACCGAAGTTCGAGGTTTCCGAGTTTGAACTCGGCCAGTGCAGTGCGAGCTATACCTTCGAATCCGTGCGCCATTTCCGGCACGAGCATCCGAAGGATCGGCTTTATTGGATCATGGGCAGTGACCAACTATCCCACTTGCACATCTGGAAAAATATTCGCGAACTGGTGCTCCTGATCGAATTCATCGTGCTCGTGCGGCCCGGCCATCCGCAAAAGCCACCGGCCGACATACCGGGTCTGCGTTTGCATGACTGTCCCAGCCGATGGGTCAACGTCAGTTCGACTGCATTGCGTGACCACATAAAAAACGGCCACCCGCTCACCACACTCACCCCGGGTTCGGTCGCTGACTACATTGCCCACCGCGATCTCTATCGATGATTGAACCAGCGCAATCTCACATCGACGACAGCGATTAGCTTCCGGTCTGACCCTTGAAACCACGCTCCATTTCGCCCGTCTGCGCCAAGTTAGCCACCATGGAAATCAGCGTTCGTCGCTCGGCATCCGACATCGCGACATAACTTCGCGCGGAGGCGACGTTGGCTTTAAGATGTTCGACGCTGGCCATGCCAGAAACGAGCGACGACACCGGCAGCGACCAGACATAGCGCAGGGCCTCATGGACCGAAAGATGGTCGGGAATAACACGCGGGCCAGTGTGGTTTCGCCCGCCCATCAAACCATCGGCGGCGAGCGTCTTCATTGCGAATACGCCCATGTTTCTTTTCACGAGAATCGGCAGGACATTCAGCGTGAAGCTCTCGTAGGACGGGTCCGCGACATTTATCGGCATCTGGCAGGTTTCGAATGCATCGGTCATTCCGAGAATATGCGCATGCGTTTTCCAACTGCCGTGCCCGGTGAATCCGATATGGCGCACCTTGCCCTCGGCCTTGGCCTTCAGCATGACATCGAGCACGCCCGGCACGCGGATGTCAGCCTTGTCGATCGTGCGCACATCGTGCAGCGCCCACAGATCGAGGTAGTCGGTCTTCATTCGCCGCAATGAATCTTCGAGGTGGCTGCGCGCGGTGGCGCCATCTTCCGCCATCGTCTTGGTGAAAATCAGCACGTGCTCGCGATATTTCGGCGTAAGGAATTTTCCGTAGCGCTCCTCGCTGCCGCCATTCTGATAAAGCTGGGCCGTGTCAAACGTGCGGATGCCACTTTCGATCGCCGCTTCAATCACAGCCTGCGCTACACTTTCCGACGGACGTCCGATGTGCGAGCCACCAACCGTCAGCATGGTAACCTTCATTCCAGTCATCCCGAGCGTGCGCTGTGGCAGCAAGAGCCCCAGTTTGTCGGCGGGGGTCAACTCGACCGCGCCGTAGGTGCGCCAAGGAACGAGAGTCGCTCCGGTGAGCAGTGCGAGCCGCTGCAAAAGTTCCCGGCGCGTGATGGGGTCGCGTGGAGTCATCATGCTATTTCAACTGTCAGTATTTCCCTGCCGAGGCAATGCGAGATCCGGTCGGATGACGCTTCGGCCGCGTCTTGCGCTGTGTGAATTCAAGGCCGTGCGGATCGACCGTCGATCAGGTGAGTTGCCGCTGGCTCGCGGTCCGCTTGACCCACTTGTAGCAGTTGACCGAGTTCCTCCAAAAATACTTCTCGGCGGCAAGCCGACCTTTACCCATGAAATATTCCTGGACGATTTTGAATCCGACGGGGACCGGCCGCCACTGATCTCCGTTTGGCCAGTCGCTGCCGTAGAGCACACGGTCGATTCCGAAAACGTCCAGAATTTCGTCAAGCCGCGGCCGGTAGAATGCGGTGTCCATGCGGATCGGGTCTTCGCGACTTCTCGGGATCGTGGCAGTGGCGTTGCGCAACACCTCCGACACCTTTACGAAAATCTGCGGCCGGTCCCGGAACGCCCTCATGCTGGCATCGTAGGAAGCACGCGCCGCCGTCTCGGTGGGCGGCACCATCTGGGGCAAATGATCGATGACGACCCGCAAATTGGGCACGCGGTCGCTCACCCGCACGACATCGGCAAGCAACGCCACGCTCGGATTCGCTGTGTCCAGCACCAGGTCGGCCTCGGCCAGAGCTTTTAGATCGGCCACAAATTCTGGCCGATCGAACTCTTTGCCTCCGTTCCGTCCCAGCCCGTAACGAATTCCGCGGTAAAGCGGGTTCTGGTGAAATCGCTCGAGATTCGATTTGAACTCGGGTGTGCCGGGCACAAGGCGCCCTACCGTTCCCACCATGATGTCGTCCTTCTCCGCCACATCCAACACCCACTGGTTGTCCTCCAGCAAACTGCTACACTCGACTTCGATCGCGCCGACGATTCCTAGCGGCTCGGCGATCGGGCGATAGCGCGCAGGCAGAGAGGTTTTATACAATACTTCGTTGGCCTGGTTTGGCCATGGCACACCCCCCGGTCGAAACGGATCGTAGAGGTGAATGTGCGTGTCGATGACCGGAATGGCAGCGGTGTTCGCCGTCGCGCCGATCGGGGCTTCAACGCTGAACATGCGGCTCAAGGCGTTGGGAATTGTCGCTGCTGCCAACACGGCGGTCCCAATAAATTTTCGGCGGGGTATTATATTTTCCATGTGACTCCTTCCACGCTCACAACTCTGCGTTGCATTCTCAGGGCACGCCTTGAGCCGGTCCGGGCAGACTTTTCCCGTGGACAGGTTCGAGATTTTTCTTCGCCGATTACGCCTTCATGTCAAGCGGTCGCACCGGTGCGTGCGACGCGTGAATGCTCCGGGCACTTCGCCCGCTTAAGGTTGCACTAAACGCACTTGCCGCATGTCGCCGCACCTACGCACACTCAGAAGCTCCGATGTCGCAGTCTTTCGCGCGCTCCGTCTTTGCCGTGACCGCCGTGTTTTTCGCGGCGTTCTTTTTGTGGCCGGTGCTGCAGATCTTGAAGGGGGGATTCATCGACGCCGATGGCCGTTTCACCCTCGCCTACCTCGGTGCGCTCATCCGCGACCCGCTCTATCTCGGCGCACTGGGCAACTCGTTTCTCATCGCCTGCGCCGCAACCACGCTCGCTGGATTCATCGCGCTCCCGCTCGCGGTGTTGGGTGACCGTTATCTTTTCCCCGCAAAAAATCTCCTCAGCTCGTTGGTCCTCGTGCCAATGATTCTTCCACCATTCGTGGGCGCGATCGGCATAAAGCAAATCTTCGGGCAATACGGCGCGTTCAACGCCCTCCTCCATCACACCGGCCTGCTCGCACCCGCGGCGACGATCGACTGGTTCGCAGCGAACCAGTTCTGGGGCATCGCCATTGTCGAGGCGCTCTCACTCTACCCGATCATCTATCTCAATGCCCTCGCCGCGCTCGCCAACATCGATCCTGCCATGGAGGAAGCGGCGCAAAATCTCGGCTGCACCGGCCTCCGCCGCTTCGTGCGCATCACGCTCCCCCTGATCCGGCCCGGGCTCTTCGCGGGCGGCACGATTGTGTTCATCTGGGCGTTCACGGAACTCGGCACTCCGCTCATCTTCGACTACGATCGAGTGACCAGCGTGCAGATTTACTACGGCCTGCGCGACATCGGCGGAAACCCATTCCCCTACGCGCTCGTCGCCGTGATGCTCGCCGCATCGGTCGCGCTCTACGCGATCGGCAAGGGCCTCTTCGGCCGTGCCGGTCACGCGATGATGGCCAAAGCTACCACCATGGGTGGTGCGCGGCGACTCCCGACCTTCGGCGCCTGGCTTTGCACCGTGCTCTTCGCCGGAGTCACGTTCGTCGCGGTGCTGCCGCATCTCGGTGTCGTGCTCGTCGCATTCTCGCGCGATTGGTATGCCACCGTGCTCCCGCGCGACTACACGCTCGACAACTTCCGACTCGCGCTCGGCCACGATCTCACCGTGCCCGCCATCGCCAACAGCCTCAAGTTCGCCAGTCTCGCCACCGTCATCGACGTCGTGCTCGGCGTCGCCATCGCCTACGTCGTCGTGCGCACGCGCCTCGCGGGCCGCGCCGTCCTCGATTTTCTCGCGATGCTTCCGCTCGCCGTGCCGGGGCTCGTCCTCGCCTTCGGCTACCTCGCGATGGCGCAGGAGGGAAAATTCTTCGCCTTCCTCAACCCGGTGCAAGATCCGACCGTGCTCCTCGTCATCGCCTACTCGGTGCGCCGCCTGCCCTACGTCGTGCGCTCCGCAGCTGCCGGCTTCGAGCAGACAAGTGCGACACTCGAAGAAGCGGCGCAAAGCCTCGGCGCCCCGCCCCTGCGCTCAGTCGTGCGCATCACGCTCCCGCTCATCGCTGCCAACCTGATCGCCGGCGGCCTGCTCGCCTTTGCATTCGCAATGTTGGAAGTCAGCGACTCCCTCATCCTCGCACAAAAACAAGTCTTCTACCCGATCACGAAAGCGATCATGGAACTCTTCCAACTTCTCGGCGACGGTAAGTTCCTCGCCAGCGCCCTCGGCGTCTGGGCAATGGTCTTCCTCGGAGTGACCATCGTCGGCATGAGTCTGCTGCTGGGAAAGAAGCTGGGCGCAATCTTCAGGGTCTGAATTCAGCGGCAGGATCGCTCCCAGATTGAGTAGGCCGGCTGGTGAAGAATTTTCATCGGTAACGCCTGGCCAGCTTGCTCGTCTTACCCGCTGCCATGCTTCGCCCCACGCACTTCGTCTTCGCTGTGCTAATTTTGGCGGCTTCGCTCCGCGCCGAGATTTTCCCCAAACCCGATCCAGCAAACACATTCGCCGATCAAAAAATCTATGACGAGGCTTGGCACCCGTGGCGCTCGGCCAGAGAAGATTGGACTGGCGCGAACCAGCGGGTTGCCGACAGTTCGGCGTGGGCCGGATGGTTGCAGCGCGAACGCGCCGGAGTCGACGGTTGGATGGCTAAACCGGGCGACCGTGTCGAGTGGATCGCCGGCTGGTCGCACGACGGAGTGAGCCCGAAGGACGGTTCGTCCGTCATTTGGACGGATAAGATTCCCGGCGAAGAAGTGCAGTTTCTGTCCAGTCCATCCGATCCGAAAATTGAAATCACGCCGAAGCTGCTCGCGTGGTGGGTGGTCTCGTTTCGCGACAAAAATACCGCCATGATGGTGCGCGCGGCGCGGCTTTACCGGCTCACCGGCGATGCGCGCTATGCGACGTGGGCCACTGGTCAGATGGATTTTTATGCGGACAATTATCTGAAATGGACGCCGACGAAGGATGGTTCGCGGCTCTTCTGGCAAACGCTCACCGAAGCCTCCAATCTCGTAAACTACACCGAGACGGTTCGGCTGCTGGGCGAGTTCGCATCCACCGCGCACCGCCAGGCATGGCGCGAAAAGTTTTTCCAACCTGAAGTCGCCGTCCTCAACAAAAATCATCAGGACATCCACAACATCGCCACATGGCAGCGTTGCGCCGTCGCGCAAGTCGCGCTGCTCTTCGGCGACGAGGCGATGTGGCGCGATGCGATCGACGGCAAGTTCGGCCTGCGCCGCCAGATGGCGGAGGGCATCACTAGCGACTACCTCTGGTATGAACAGTCGCTCGGCTACAATAATTTCGTCGTGCAGGCGGTCCTCACGCTTTTCAAAGCCGCCGGCATCGCCGGTCGCGCCGCCGAACTCGCGCCCGAAATGATGACGGCGGAAAACCTGATGTTGAGTCCACTCTATTTGCGTTTCCCCAACGGCCAGCTGCCGAATCCCGCCGACAACCGGGGCATTCCCAACGCTCCGAATCGCGAATTTTTCGGCACTACATACCGCGTGTTTCCCACGATCATCGGTCTTGAGGCGGTGGCCGGTCAACGCGATTGGGACGAGCTCCTCGATCCGCCACCCGCGCCGCCGCGCGCCTCCGCCCTGCCGGCGATCACGAGTCGCAATCTCGAATCCACGCGCATGGCCCTCCTCAAGTCCGGCGGCTGGCAGGTATTTTTCCACTACGGCCAACTCTCGCATTCCCACATCCAGGCGGAGGCGCTCAACTATTCTGCATTCTACAGCGACTCAGACATCACGCACGATCCCGGCGTCGTCGGCTACGGCTCGCCGCTCTACAAAGGCTACTATCAACGCGGCCTCAATCATAACGTCCCGCTCGTCAACGGCGAGGGCCAGGAGCCGCCGCAACGCGGCGAACTGCTCGCCTATTCGGATGCGCCGGCGCGCGTCTCCGCGGCGCAGCCCGCTTATCGCAAGGATGCCCGGGCGCGCCGCACGCTCACGATCGACGGCCACACCCTCGTCGATACCGCGACCGTCGAGAGCACCGGCCCCACTCCGCAAAAACTTGGCCTCGCGCTCCACGTGCAAGGCCGCGTGAAACTGCCGGCGGATTTCCGCGCCGAGGCCGCTTTCGCCACCGGTCGCCCGGAACCGTTCAAGTATTGGCGCGATGTGCGCAGCGCCAGTTTCCGCGACCGCGCGGAGTTCGACGTCGATTACGGCCAAGGAGTCCTCATGCATGTAACGCTCGCCACGCCGAGTGAATTTCGCATCTGGCACGGATCGTCGCCAGACGTGCCGCCGAAGCGTCGTGAAAGTTTTTATCTCGAACTGGTCGCGCCCGCTACGCAGGCGACGTTCACGACGACATTCGCGCCGGTCGGGCCTTGAACGTTCGCAGGGCCGCGCCCACCTCGGCCATCACCGTCGCCCAATCACCGACCCGCGGCTGCCGGAACAGGCGGACCGAGGGATACCACGGCGAGTCCGCGCGATCGAGCAGCCAACGCCAGTCGGGCGAAAACGGCAGTAGCACCCATACCGGCCGGCCCAGCGCGCCAGCGAGATGTGCCACCGAGGTATCGACCGCGATCACCAGGTCGAGTTGGCAGATCGCCGCCGCCGTATCGGAAAAATCTTCCAATCGCGGCGCGAGAATCTCGACTCGCTTCAGATCGGACAGCACCGCGGCGTCGGCAGGCGACATTTCCTTTTTCAGACTGAACCACCGCACATCGGCCTCGCCCGCGATCAAAGCGGCCAGCTGCACAAGCGGGATCGAGCGATTGTAGTCATTCGGATGTGTCGGATTCCCCGCCCAAGCGAGGCCCACGCGAAGGCAGGGCCCGCCGGCAAAAATCGTTTTCCGCCGCTCCAGTTTCTCGTCGGATACAAACAGATAGGGCGCGCGTCGTGGAATCGTCGCCAGCTCCACGCCCAGCGCCAACGGTAGACTGGGCAGCGGACAATGCACGTCGAACCGCGGCAGCGTTTCTCCGCTGGCAAAAACTCCCGCGAGTCCGGGATAGGACTCTTCCAGCAACGTCTTCAATGGAGGCTGCACTTCCAAAATCACCCGCGCATCATGGGCCGCCACCACTGACACAAAGCGCACGAACATCAGCGTGTCGCCAAATCCCTGTTCACCATGCAACAAGATGGACTTGCCCGCCAGCGGTTCCGCGCCCGTCCACTGCGGTTGCGAAAACTCGCGGCCCGCCCCACCGAGGCGCAGCGCATGGCGAAACTCCGCGTGCGGCCAGCCGGCCGGCAATTCACCCCGCACGAGGTGCGCCATACCGAGATTGAGGTGCGCCTGCGGCGAGCGCGGTGCGAGTGCGACCGCGCGCTGCGCGGCGGACAGCGCCTCATCGAGGCGGTTTTGCGCGCGCAGGATGTTGGCCAAATTGGTCCAGGCGTCGGCATAGCCGGGGCGTAACACCAGCGCACGGCGGCACGCGGCTTCGGCCGCCGCAAGCTCGTTGCGCAGACGATGCGCGTGGCCGAGGTTAAGATGGGCCTCAGGCAGATCGGGGTGCAGCCCGACTGCACGCTGAAACGATGCGCGCGCCGCTTCATGATCGCCGCGCTTGAGGCACACGTTGCCAAGATTCAGGTGGGCCTCGGGCAGGTCGGGCCGCAGTTCGGTGGCACGGAGATAGCCCGCAGCCGCCTCGGCGAGATTGCCCGCCAGTTCCTGAAGGTGCCCGAGATTCAACCAAGCCTCGCCCAGCTCCGGATCAGCGATGACCGCCTCGCGGTAAGCGACCAGCGCGTCGGACGCGCGACCTTGTTCGCGCAACCGGTTTCCCTGATCAAAAAAGGCCCGTGCCATCGTGCGCGCGGTCGTTCGCGGCGGTGGGTTCATCGGGTGCGGACCTCATCTCTTATCACGGCTACATGCCATGCCGTGTGCCGCACGACCGCAATCGTGTTCGCAGCGCCGGTCACGCCATTCCGCCCGCGTCGGACGTCATACCGCCCAGGCCCGATCGCCTTTCTTATAGGGTGCGCTGCCGTTAAACGAACCCGGCACCTCGATGAAGCGCAGTGCCTGTGTCGCGCCGATCTCCGAGGAAAAATAACCGAGCACCGTCAGCTCTTTCATGATTTTTAAATAGTGCGGCGACTCGCCATCCTTTTTCATCGTCGTGTTGAGTTGCTGCTCGCGGTCGAGGGCGTTGAGGAAATCGGTCCGCTCCGCAACCGGAGCGCCAACAAAATCGTGCCCGTGCTTCGATCGATACGACTGGGCCAGATCGCTCACGCCCTTGCGAAAAACTTCCTGCTCCGTCGTCTCGTAGCAGTCGCGCACCATCATCGCTATGAACGCTCCGATGTGCACCGCCTTCGCGCCCGGCACGTCCGTGGCCGGAATAATCGTTTCGCCAATCTCGTCGAGCAGCGCAAGGTCGGCCGCGACGACGCCGTTTGCCGCGACCGGTGCGTCGGCGTCCCACGCGCCGTGAAGCAGGCGCGGGCCCACCATCGTGCCGCCCATCAGCAGCGCCATTTTCACGATTGCCTCGCGGCGATTGATCGAGGTCGGAGGCATGTTAGAGATTTCCTGTCTTCAACTCAGCGACCGCAAAGTCCGCGGCCCGCGCCGTCAGCGCCATGTAGGTCAGCGACGGGTTCACGCACGCCGCCGATGCCATGCAGGCCCCGTCTGTCACGAACACATTCTTCGCATCCCACACTTGGTTGTGTTCATTTAACACCGACACTTTCGGATCGCGGCCCATGCGCGCCGTGCCCATTTCGTGAATGCCCATACCGAAGGTGTAGCCCGAATCGGTCGGCTTTACGTCCTTCACTCCGGCGGCAGTGAGCATTTCGGCCGCGTCATTCATCATGTCTCGCCGCATCTTTTTTTCGTTGTCGCGGATGTCGCAGTTGATCGCGAGAACCGGCAGTCCCCACTTGTCGCGCTTCTCGCGGTTCAGCCGGATGCAGTTGTCGTGATACGGGAGAATCTCACCGAAGCCCGTCACGCCAATCGTCCAGGAACCTGGTTCGCGCAAAGCCTCCTTCAGCGGCGCGCCGATTCCCAACTCGGCGATCTCACGGGTCCAACCCTGACGGCTCGCGCCTCCCTGGTAGCCGAAACCGCGGGTATAGTCTCGCGCCTCACCACCCGGCAGATTTCTAAAACGCGGGATGTAGATTCCGTTCGGACGGCGTCCGTAAACATATTTGTCCTCGTAACCTTCGACGCGACCGCTCGCACCACAACGGAAATGGTGATCCATGACGTTGTGCACGAGTTCGCCGCTGCTGCTACCCAATCCGCCGGGCCAGATGTCGGTCGCAGAGTTCATCAACATCCACGTCGAGTTGAACGCCGACGCGCAGAGAAATACGATCTTTGCCTTGAACTCGTAGGACTGGCTCGTCTCCGCATCGATCACTTCGACGCCGCGCGCTTTCTTGCTGTCCTTGTCATAGACGACCCGCGTCACGATCGAGAAGGGGCGCAGTGTGAGATTGCCGGTTTTCACCGCCATCGGAAGTGTCGACGACTGCGTGCTGAAATACGCGCCAAACGGACAGCCGAGCCAGCACTTGTTGCGAAACTGGCAGTTGACCCGCGACGCGTGCGGCTGCGTCAGATTCGCCACTCGCCCGATAATCATGCGGCGCGAGTCGTTGAAATGTTTTTTGATGTGGGCGGCCACGTCCTTTTCGACGCAGTTCAGCTCCATCGGTGGCAGGAATTTGCCATCCGGCAACTGCGGCAGGCCCTCCAGCGAGCCGCTGATGCCCGCGTGGGTCTCGACGTAATCATACCACGGGGCGATGTCTTGGTAACGAATCGGCCAGTCGGTGCCGATGCCTTCCTTCGCGTTTGCCCCGAAATCCAAATCACTCCAACGGTAACTCTGCCGGCCCCACGTGAGCGAACGCCCACCGACGTGATAGCCGCGAAACCAGTCGAACGGTTTCTCCTCGACGTAGGGGCACTCGGCTTCGTTCACCCAGAAGTCGAGATTCAGCTCGTTCAGTGTGTAGTCGCGCCGCAACACCGGATGATCGGAACGCTGTTGTCGGGTGACCTTGCCGCGGTGCGGCACCTCCCACGGCGCCTTCAACGCGTTCGGATAATCCGAGATGTGCTCCACGTTGCGCCCACGCTCTAGCAGCAAAACCTTCAGGCCTTTTTCGGTTAGTTCCTTCGCAGCCCAACCGCCGCTGATTCCGGAGCCGACCACTATCGCGTCGTAGTTTTGGTTTTCCATGAGCCAGAAAGTTACGCGTCGATCGCGTGCGCTCAGCCTTCGGCTCGCGCTCTGGCGTCGGCTTCGATTAGCTTGTTCAGGCCGGCCAGCGTCGCCCGCACCCGGCCCTTAACCGCGGGGAGTTCCGTCCCACTGCCGACCTTCTCGTTGGCAAACAAATAAAACTTCATCTTCGGCTCCGTGCCGCTGCCGCGCGCCGCAAACGAGTAGCCGTTTGACAAAGAAACCACGTAGAGATCCTGCGCAGGGATCATCTCGCCGTCGGCATCGGAAATTTTCTCGCGGCCAAAATCCTGAAACTGGGTCACTTGCACATCGCCAAACGCCTTGGGCGGATTCGCCCGATAAGTCTCGATGATCCTTTTGATTTTTTCGCTGCCGCTCGCGCCCTCGTAATAGATATTAATCACGCCCTCGAGGTAGAAACCATGGCGGAGGTAAATCTCGTCGAGATATTCCGGCACCGTGAGGCCGCGCGACTTCACCCACGCGCACAATTCGGCAAACATCAGACATGCGGAATTGCCGTCTTTGTCGCGCAGGTAGTCATTCGGCAGGTAGCCGTAGCTTTCCTCGGTACCGAACGCGTAAAACGTGCTGTGCTGCTGGAGCAGTTTCACGCGCTGCTCGAAGGGCGTGCCGTCGTAGTCGAAACCCGCGCCCATCGCCGTGCGCAACTGCGCTTCGTAACCGCGAATCTTCGCGGCGATCCATTTGAAACCGGTGAGCGTCTTAATGACTTTCACGCCGTGACCGCGGCCAATGGCGTCCTGCAGTTGGGTCGTGACAAACGTGTTCACGATCGCAACGCGCGAACTGCCGGCGGCCGGAATCCACCCGTGCTCCTTGTATTTCGCGATCCGGTAGTCGGCGAGCACCGCGCCTATTTGGTTGCCGGTGAGCAGCTCCATCTGGCCGGCACGGTTGCGCACGGCCACTCCCATGCGGTCGGCGTCCGGATCGGTGGCTAGGACGCAGTCGGCTTCCAGCTTGTTGGCGAGCGCCACGGCCAACGCGAGAGCCTCGGCGTTTTCCGGATTCGGTGACTTCACCGTGGGGAATCGTCCGTCAAAATTCAACTGCTCGGGCACCGGCTTCACATCGCAGCCCGCGTGAATGAGCAGCGGGAGCGAATGCACGCCGCCCGTGCCATGAATATTCGTGAAAACGACCTTGAGCTTCACCCGTCGAAACACGCACGGATCGATCATGGCCTTCGTGGCCACGGCGAGGTAAGCGTCATCGGCCTCGCGGCCGAGCGTCGTCACGCCGTGAAAATCTTTTTCGAGAAACGCGCTCAGTTCTCCAAGTGGGACGGCGTTCACCTCGTTGACGATGCCCTTGTCATGCGGGGGCACCACCTGCGCGCCGTCGTCAAAGTAGGCTTTGAATCCATTGTCGTGGGGCGGATTGTGGCTCGCCGTGATGACGACGCCCGCATGCGCCTTCAGCCAGCGCACGGAGTAACTAAGCTGCGGGGTCGGACGCGGCCCGTCGAAAATAAAGGCTTCGCCGCCGAGCCGCGCCCACGTTGAGGCCGCCAACTCACAGAAATGCCGCGAGAAATGCCTAACGTCGTGGGCGATGACGAAACGCGGCTGGCCGCCACCGCGCGTCGCGAGGAATTTTTTGGTGTAGCGATGCAGACCGACCACGGCACGGATCAATGTGAAGTCGTTGAGCATGTTCGCCCCGATCGCTGCATGCTCCGGCGAGCCAGTGGCACTCAGCGTTCCTGTCTCGGCGATGGCCGGCACGACACCCATCGTCCGCCCGCGCATGCCGCCTGTGCCAAACTCCAGATAGCGATAAAACCGATCGTTCAGCTCGGCCCACGCCTGCTTTGCGACAAGTTCGTCGATACTCGCATGCGCCCATTCCGGCAACTTGGCGGCAAGGAACGCCGCGATGTTTTCCGCAGCGCTGGGCATTAGCTGGCCAGCTTTTGCGGCGGCGTGAACACGATCGAGTGAATTGCTCATGGGGTTAGGCAAGATAGAGAGCGTCGACGATCGCGGGCGGGGGTGAAAGTTTTTTCCACGCGTCGGCAAACGAATCTTCATCGTAGCCAAAGAGCGGCGCTACCTCGAGCGTCAGACGCGGTTTGCCGGTCGCGTCGGTTTCGAGGGCGACGCCGTTGGCCCGCAACCAGCGAGCAAACTGCCGCATTTGATCGTCACGACAGGTCTGCGGCGAATCGACGCCCGCGGCGTTCTTCACCGGCGAGAAATCGTCGACGCGCAGCGTTTCGATCACGACAGGGTTCTTCGCGGCCGGCAGCGCATCGAACACGAACATCTCGAACTTCACGCCGTTCGCCGTTTCCGGCTTCACCGGCCGACCGGCGGCATCGACCGTCGGGATTTTCTTCTCCGCACGATGAAAAGGCAGCGCGACGCCCTCGCCGCCTTCCGCCATTCGCCGCACGAATTCTCGGTCCAGCAAGTGAATCGCGATGCTGCCGGCCAGGTAGCGGAGTTGGTCGCTCGCGACCTTCTCGCGCTGCATCGCCATCGGCAGATCGGAATATTCGACGACGATCGTTTTGCCGCGTTGCGTGCAGAAGTGGCCGACCTTTTCTTCCGCGTAAGCCTTCGGCACCATCTTACTCGACATTTCCGACTGGCGCATGATGTGCCAGCCGATGAACGCCGGGTCGATGCAGCGCACGAGCGGATTGTCCACTTGGAAATAGCTTAGCGTGTCGATGCCCTCCCGCTTCATCAGATCGAGGGCGCCGCTGCGATCGAGCGCGCGGAGCGAGCCACCGTGACCATCCGGCGACAATGCGATCGACCCCGTCGTTTCGAGCAGAATCTTTCCATCTAGCGTTACCGCTGGCATCCGGCCTTGCCGGAAAAAATGCACCCGCGGACGCTCGAGGCCGAAGAAATGGTGCTCGGCGAAAAACTCCTCCGTCGCCGCGTGGTTCGCATGGCTCGTCATGATGAACCAGTGCAGCGGTCGACCATAGCGCCGGCCAGCGGCGAGAATTTTCTCGGCGAATACTTGGAAGAGCGGTTTCCGCTTCACCGGCGTCACGAGAAACGTCCCCTTCGGCCCATCGTAGCCAAGTCGTGTTCCCTGCCCCCCTGCCACCGTAAACGCCGCCACGCTCCCCGCGCGCAAGGCTGCCTCGCCCGCTGTCTTCGCGAGCGACCACGCCGCAGCGTCTCCCCCGTTTTCAGGTCGCCGCTCGTAAGGCGCGGGAGCCAGTCCGTCGAGATCGATGCCCTCCGTCGCGCCCGGTCGCAGCAGCGTGTGCGTCAATCGTTCGACTTCCGCTAAATCGATCTCGGCGGCTTCTTCGAGGAGGCGACGTTGCGCCTCGGGCGACAATAGTTGAAAAAAATCAAAGACCTGCCCCTGTCCGGCACGTTGAAATTTATCGATGAGCGGATGAGGCATTGCGTTAGTGGGTCAGAGATAAAGTCGGCCGGATCATTTTTCGTAACGGAAGATATATTCGCCCGGTTTCGCGTAGCCCAGCCGCTGCCGGATGACCTTTTCGACAAACTCCGGATCGGATTGCAGGCGCTGGAGAATCTTTTCCTGCTCGGCGAGGCGCGTCTGGGCCTCGGCGAGGCGGCGTTGGGCATCGGTCTCAGCCTGCTTGAGCTGGTGGTATTCCTCGCGTGCATCGATGAAGAAGGCTCCGGCCCCCACTCCCAACCCCGCGAACAGCAGGGCGTAGAGAGTGACGATGAGGCGGCGCGAATTCACGATGTCCGCGATCAACGCGGCGAGTGGGCTGGAGGTAAAGGACATTTCAAACGCGCCAGACGCGCTTCAAGCCGCGAATTTGGCGTGCGTTTTTTTGAGCGCCGCACCACCGTCACGCCTCGCATGTATCTGAGTTATTATGGGTTTCGGGAAATGCCCTTCAACATCACGCCCGACCCGCGCTTTCTCTACCTCAGCCCGACGCACCAGGAGGCGTTGCAACACCTCAAATATGGCGTGCAGGAAAAGAAAGGGTTCATCGTGCTCATCGGCGAGGTTGGCTGCGGCAAGACCACCCTCTGCCGCCGATTCCTCAACGAACTCGATCCCGCGCACTACGACACCGCACTGATCCTCAATCCGCGTGTGACCGAGACGCAGATGCTCAAAGCCATCCTCACCGAACTCGGCGAGACCAAGCTCGCGCGAAGCCAAGTCGACCTCGTGGCGCAGATGAACCGCGTGCTCCTCGAACGAATCGCCAAGGGTCGCGACATCGTGCTCATCATCGACGAGGCCCAGAACCTGAGCAACAATGTGCTCGAACAGATCCGCCTCCTCTCGAATCTCGAAACCGACAAGCAGAAGCTCCTCCAGATCGTGCTGCTGGGCCAGCCGGAGCTAAAGGATGTGCTGGCGCAGGAAGAACTTCGCCAGCTCCGGCAGCGCATTCTCGTTCACTACGAATTGCATCCGCTCAAGGCGGTCGACATGGCGCATTATATCCAGCATCGGCTTTCGCTCGCCGGCGGCTCGGGTCGGCCAGGTTTCACCAAATGGGCCCTGCGCGCGATTCATCGCGGCAGCGGCGGCATTCCGCGGGTGGTGAATAATCTCTGCGACAAGGCCATGCTCTCAGCGTTCATCCGCGAATCCGACGAAGTGAATTTCTGGGACGCGCGTCGCGCGGTGCGCGATATGCAGAACCTGGTGAACTGATTCGCACGGCACCCGCCCGACCACCGCCCACCCGATGAGCCTGATCAACGAAGCGCTGAAAAAAGCGCAGAAGCTGCGCACTGGTGAACCGATCGGAACGATTGCCCCGATGCCAGGCGGCAGTCACCAAGTGACGAAGCACGGCGAACCGCGCAGCCCGCAGCAACTCGTGTTGATCGCGACCGGCGCCATCCTGCTCGTCGTGCTTTCGGTCGTCGGCACTTTTTGGTTTGTCAACCGCCCCGCCCCGCCCAAGCCCACGCCCAAGCCGATCATCGCCAAATCCGTCGATTCCTCCAGCCCGAGTCCGGCTATCGTGCCACCCGCGATCAAGCCGCCTGCCGTCGTCGATTCACTCGCCACCAAATCCGCCGTCACCCCCGTCGCGCTCGAGCCGGCTGCCAAACCGGCACCCGACGTCGCGCCACTTCCCGTCACCATTGTTCCGCCACCGGCAGCCGTCTCGACCAATCCGCCGCCTGAGCAACCGGTCACCGAACGTGTAGAAACCTCATCCGCGCCTCCGCCAAATGATCCGCGGGTGCATGCCTTCGTCGATGCCATCAAGGTGGGCGGGATCCGCTCTTCCGGCGGCGACAGTCGAGTGCTGATGAACGATCGAGTTTTCCGCGTAAACGACATCGTCGAGCGAAATCTCGGGGTGCGGCTCACGAAAGTCGCACCCGATTCGCTCACCTTCACCGACTCGAACGGCGCAGTCTACGTAAAGAATTTCTAGCACCCACGCGTTCAATACGCTGTCCGAGGTGGCCGCACCACCTGCCACAGCGTCCGCCCGGTGATTTGAAGATCGAGCCACGCGGACCAGTGCGTGATGTAGTGCACATCCCAGTAAACACGCCGGCGCAGCATTTCCTGTTCAAGAATTTCGCCGCGGTATCCAAGACTCTGCGCCAGACCCGTGATGCCGGGTTTCACCAAATGTCGTGTCCGGTAGCCACGAGTCTGCTGGCGGAATTCCTCATCGAGCAGCGGCATGTAGGGCCGCGGACCCACGATGCTCATGTCTCCACACAGCACGTTCCAGAACTGTGGGAACTCATCAAGACTGCGCTGACGCATGAACCGTCCGAACGGAAAAATTCGCTCGTCTTCCGACTTCGCCTGCCGCGATTCCGCCGCTACATCCGCCGGTCCGGCGAACATCGAGCGAAATTTCAGCATCCGAAAAATCTCCCCGCGCTGCCCGCGCCGTTCGCGCACGTGCAACAGCGGTCCCGGCGCCTGAGCGCGTTGCCGGAGCCACACCCACACGCAGAGCGGCGGCAACACCAGCACGACCACCGGAAGTGCCAGCGCCACGTCATAGATGCGTTTCACCACTCGGTTCAGCGGGTCTTCGAGCGGTTCCTCCTGCAGCGTGTAGAAATGACGCCCTTCCTCCATCGTCGGCACCAGCGGATGCGTGTAGCGTTCGGCAAGATTGTTGTGAATCAGCAACCGGCAACCGTGGTGCTGGCAGATGTCGATCAGACTGCGCGCTTCTTCGTCGGTCGCCGGCAACTCGAGCAACAAGACCTGGCCAACCTGTTTCTCCGCCAGAATCCGCGGCAGTTCCTCCACGCGCCCGAGCCACGGTGCCGGCAGCGGCGTGCCGCCCTCAGGCGGCGGATCGTCGGAGAGAAGTGCGACCGGATGAATCCCGAGCGCTTCCTTGTGCGCAATCCATTCGTTGAGCCGCGCGAACGACGCGCGCCGCCCGATAAACACTGTCGGCAGTTGATGCCCACGCTGAAATACTATCCGAGCCAGCGTGCGGGGCAGTTTCGCGTTGAGCACGGCGAGACCGAGCCAAGCCCACACCAAAAATGTGCCGAGAAAAAGCCGGCTGATACTATGGTCCTGCGTCGCGAACATCATCGTGAACGTCAGCAATGCCATCAGCCCGACCTGTCGCGCCGCCAGTTGCGCGGCTCCGCCGAGATCGAGCACATGGAACCGCGCCGCCAGCCGCGACAAATCTCGCGCCGAGAGGATCATCCCTCCGACGACGCAGAGAAAGTACGGCAGCAAGTTCACCGTCGGGCTCAGCCGCACGATCGGCACATAGGCCATGATGAACTCCGCATAGACCCAGAAAAAAATCCCGACCAACAGCGTGCTCGCTCCAACGTGGAGATTCGCCAGTCCGCGCGCCCGGGTCGTAATCATTGGCCCTGTATATGCTCAGTCGGACGAAAATCGTCAACGGCGCGACGCAAAAAATCGCTCAACCTCTTTTCGCGTCCGTGTGTTCAACACGTGTTCTTTCGTGAGCCAGCCCTTGCGCGCCGAATTCACGCCGGCACGCACGTGTGCGAGCCCCGCCGTCTCATGCGCATCCGGATTGATCGCGCAAAGCAGGCCGCGTTCGGCGGCCTTACGCCAGTGCCGCCAGTCCATGTCGAGCCGCCACGGACTCGCGTTCAATTCAATGACAACCTTGTTCGCGATCGCTGCGTCGATCACTTTCGCCGCATCGACCCGGTAGCCTTCGCGTCGCAGCAGCAGCCGACCGGTCAAGTGCCCCAGCATCGTGGTGCGCGGATGCTCAATCGCCCGGATGATGCGCGCCGTCATCGTCACCTCATCCTGCGCGAAAGCGTTATGCACCGAAACCACCACGTAATCGAGTTGAGCCAGCAACGCGTCGTCGAAATCGAGCCGACCATCCGCGAGAATGTCGCACTCGGTGCCCGCGAAAATGTGAGTCTTGAATTTCTCCGACACATTCAGCGCCCGAATCGCCGCCAACTGCTGCAGCAAGCGCTCCTCGCTCAGTCCGTTGGCCTGAAAACTCGACTTCGAGTGATCGGCCACGCCGAAATATTCCCAGCCCAGCGCTGCGGCCGCCCCGACCATTTCGACAAGCGTATTGCGCCCGTCCGACGCCGTCGTGTGGTTGTGCCAAGCGCCCCGCAGATCGGTCAACTCGACGAGTCGCGGCAGTTCGCGCTTCTCCGCCACCTCGATTTCCCCCAAGCCCTCGCGCAACTCCGGTGGGATGAACTGCAGTCCGAGCTTCTCGAACAGATCGCTTTCCGATTGCACCATCACGCTTTTTCGATGCTCCGCTTTTTCTTTGGCCGTCCCCTCGCCCGCCGCGGGCACCAGTCCCCATTCGCTCATGCTCAGTCCACGAGCCAGCGCCCGCTGGCGCATCTGGACGTTGTGATCTTTCGAGCCCGTGAAGTGGTGCAGCGCAAACACGAACTGCTCGTCCGGCACGATGCGCAGATCCGCCTGCAACCCGCTTTCAAACCGCACGCTCGCTTTCGTCTCACCCTGCGCCGTCACCTCCTTGACGCCGGGCAGCGCGATAAACCACGCCACGACTGGCGCGACTTCCGTCGCCGCCACCAGAAAATCCAAATCGCCGATCGTCTCCATCCTGCGCCGCAAACTGCCGGCCGCCTCGGCCCGTTTCACCTGCGGCAGCACCCGTAGTCCAGCGACGATCGGCCCGCCGATTTCCCACGCTTCCCACCAGAGATGACGCCGGCCATAAGCCTCGCGATTTTTAATACCCGCGAGAATTTTCTCCTGCGTCTTCTCGCCGAATCCATCGAGCGCCGCGACGCGACCGTCGTCGCACGCCTCCGTCAAAGCCGCAATGGTTGCGATGCTAAGTTTTTCGTGGAGCGCGCGAATCTTTTTTGGTCCCAGCCCTGGAATTTGCAGCATCTCCGCCAGACCCGGCTCAATCGAAGCCTTTAGTTTTTCAAAAAACTCCAACTTTCCTTTCGCGTGCAACTCGGAAATTTTCTGCACGAGCGCCTCGCCCAATCCCTTAATCGTGCCGAGTTCTCCGGCCCCGATTAACCGCGCGAGCTCCGCCTCTTCGATCGCTTCCAATGCCCGCGCACCGGTCTGGTAGGCGCGCACCTTAAACGGATTTTCGCCCTTCAATTCGAGCAGCGTGCCGATTTCCGCCAGCACATCAGCGATCTCGTTTTTGGTCACGGCGGGAATTTGCCTATGGAACACACGGAAGACACGGAAATTTTTTCTCCACTTCCGAGTCTTCGATGTGTTCCGTGACGCATGCCTTTCTTCTACGATCGCACCGTTCGACTCGCCGACACCGATGCCGCTGGCGTCGTCTTTTTTGCCCGCACGCTCGCCATTTGCCACGAAGCCTACGAAGCGTCACTCGCGGCAGCCGGGTTGCAACTGACCGATTTCCTCGGCGCTACCGGCATTGTTGTCCCAATTTCTCGGAGCGAGGCCGACTACAAGCGTCCGCTCCGGCCCGGTGACAGAATCCGCGTGTCCGTTGCTCCGGTGTTGCTATCGGTCAACTCCTTCGCCCTGCGTTTCGAAATCACCAAACTCGGCCCACCCACAAAACTTGCGGCGAGCGTGCGAACCGAACACGTCTGCACCGCGCCGGCGAAGCGCGAGCGCATTCCGCTGCCACCCGCGCTCCTCGCGTGGGTGCAGGCCGGATAAATCATCCGCGCGCCGCGCTGGCTTACTTGCTGGCCGTCGGGGCCGCTTGCACCGCGAGCACAAAATAGACCGCCGGCGCTTTGCCGACATTGCGCAGAGCGGTGCGATCCTTCGGAGCGAAATAGATCACCGAGCCAGAGCCGGCGATCTGCTTGGCGCCGTTAATCTCGACCTCGACGGTGCCATCCTTGATCAGAATTGTCTCCTCGACCAAACTCGGAGTGTCATGCGCGTGCGCGACGCCGGACATCTCGCCAACCTTAAGCGTCGTCACGTGGCACTCGAAATTCCCCAGCGTGACCGTCGGATTGTCGAACGCCGCGCGCCGCTCGCCGGTTGGACGCGCCTCTACCTTCATATCCTTAAAATCGTAGACCACCGAATTCACGAGCTTGGGCGCCGGGCTCTTGGCGGGAGCTGCCGGCTGAGCGACAACGATTGAACTGAACAACAGCGATACGATCAGCTGAGCGAGCAGTTTCATGGGAAGGCCACCATGACTCACCGCGACCGCCAGTTCAATCCCCAAGCACGCGGGTTATTTTGTCGCTGCCGCGATTAGCGCCACCCGATTGATTTTCCCCTGCGCATTTCGCGGCCATTCCGACACCGCCACGAATCGCTTTGGCCGCACCGGGCCGACGAGCGCGGCGCACGCTTTCACTAAATCCGGCGTCCGGCCGCCGGCCGGATAGCATGCCACAACTGCCTCGCCCCACTCCGCATCCGGCACACCGACCACCGCCACGTCCGCAAATTCTCCGCTGGCATGCAGCGCCGCCTCCACCTCTGCCGGTCGCACTTTTTTCCCGCCCGTGATGATCACGGCATCGCGCCGACCCAGCACCGTAAGATGTCCACGCTCGTCGAGCCGGCCAAAGTCTTCCGTGGTGAAATAGCGCGTCCTACTCGTCGCAGGAAAATATCCATAGAACACCGATTCGCCCGCAATCTGCACCACCCCGCTCCTCGTGATCGTCACCCACGCATGGGGCAACGCCGCGCCGCTGCTCCGATCACCGGCGAGAAATTCCTCGGGTCGTAGAGCTGTGATCATCGCCGCCGTCTCAGTCATGCCATAGCTCAGTGAGACGCGGACCTTCGCCCGTGCGGCAGCATCGGTGAGTTGAGGCCACATCGGCCCGCCGCCGAGGAAAACGATCCGAAATCCGCGCAGCCACGCGATGGCCGGTTCCGATTTAAGCAGGCGCTGCAATTGCGTCGGCACGAGTGAAATCACCCACGGGCCGCGTCGGCGCGACCGCGCTGGACGCGCGCCCGCTTCGAGTCGTTTCCAGTCCCAGTCCACGTAAGTTCCACCAGTAGCCATGCAGCGCACGCGTGCCATGAATCCGCTCACATGGTGTGCCGGCAGCACGCCAATTGCGTTCACGCGCCGGAGTCCGAAATGCTCGCCGAATCCGCGCACCGCCGCCGTCAATGTGTGTTCATCGTGGCGCGCAAACTTGATCGCTCCACTCGTGCCGCCAGTAGGCAAACACAGCCAGCCGCGACGATTGCTTGGTTTTCGTTTTTTGATCTTCGAGATCAGCGACTCCACGCACGCGCGCTGCTCAGCACTCCACTTCGGATCGCGTAGAAATACGAATCCGCCATGCTCCTCTGCACAGCCCGTGGAGAGCGCGAGATTTCTCAACTTAGCGCGTTCCATACGGCCTCCGGATTGAGTCGCTCCACGTCTTTGGCCCGCAGAAAAGCCGCCGCAGCTGGCCCGTTGAACAGCGCCTCGGCAAACAACGGCCATACGCCGAAGCCGAGCGCCCGCGGCGTGCCCTTCGGGGTCACCCAGGAAAACGCCAGCCGCAATGCCATGCGCGCACCGACCGCCGTCTCTAGAGCCGACGAGAAAACGACGTCCGCCTTCGCCCGCGCCAGTTTTTTCAGCCCGCCAGCGGCATCGCCGAGCAACGCCGGCTTCACGACAAAAATCCCGCGCCACTCCGCCGCGATCCAGCGCTCGATATCGGTGTCACCCGCGATCGATTCGTCGAGCGCGACCGGCGTCGGATAACTTTCCGCCAAACCGCGGAGCAGGTCGTCAGACTTCCCGCGCCGCGTGGCAGTCTCGCCCGCCGCAGCAAAACATGGCTGCTCCACGAATTCCACCGGGCGCTCGGCACAGCGCTCGAACCAGCGCTCGGCCGTGCGCCGATCCCACGCGCCGTTCGCATCGAGCCGCAGCTTCCCGCCGCCCGGAAGCGCCGCACACACGTCGTCGAGGAGCGCGAGTTCATCGGCGGCGTCCGCCACGCCCACCTTCCATTTGAAAACGCGAAACCCGGCCCCAGCTTTCGGGTCGATTGCCGCAATCGCCGCTCGTCCCGCAGGCAGCAGCGCGGCCACGCCGAGTGTTTTGTTGCTCGGCAAATCTGATATCGCCGTGCCGTTACACGCCCCCGCGATCGCATTCCTCAGACAAGCCAACCTTTTCGGCAGGGCCGCGAGCCGTTCGTTATCCACCTTGTCGCCGAGTTCACGGCAAGCCGCGACAACATCGTCCGCCGATTCCGTCCCGAACCACGGAATCACCGCCGCCTCGCCGTAGCCGGCCGTGCCGGTCTCGTCCTCAAGTCGCACGATCACACCGTCGCGGTCTACCCACAGTCCGTGCGCTGTTCGAACCGGCGCGCGCAACGACAAGCGATACCTGCGATACTGAAACTGATAAAGCACGCTTCCACGTCATACACGCCCGGCCTCGCGCGCAAACCTGACTTTCTGTTTGCGCTCGCCCGCGCCAAGCCTACTCCGTTCATGGCAATCCATGACGAAGGTTGCTCCGACTCCCGCCACCAGCCCTGCCGCCGCAGACGCCGATTTCTTTCTACCGGCCGACGCTTTTTTCCGGGCCAACTTGCCCACGGCGCTCACGTTCGACGACGTTTCGCTTGCGACGCTTTATTCTGAAATTCTTCCTAAGGACGCCGACACCTCGACCTCACTCAGCGACGCCCTACGTCTCTCGATTCCGATTATCTCGTCCGACATGGACACCGTCACCGAGTCGCGCATGGCGATCGCGATGGCACTCAATGGCGGCCTCGGCCTCATCCATTACAACATGCCGGCGCATGAGCAGGTGAAGGAAGTCGCGCGCGTGAAGCGCCATATCCACGGCCTCATCCAGGATCCCATCACCGTCGCAGCCAATCAGCACATCGCGGGCGTCCTCTCGATGATCGAGCAGCACCGCTACGGCTTTCAGACGTTCCCCGTCGTCGACGATCACGGTCACCTCATCGGCCTCCTCCCCGGCAGTATCGTCAAGGAACGCTACAATTCGAAAAAAGTCACCGAGGCGATGACGCCCCGCGCCAAGCTCATCACCGTTAAGGAACGCGACCTCGGCAAAGATCCGATTAAATATGCGGACCGGTTTTTTTCCGATCACATCGGCATCAACAAAATGCTCGTCGTCGATGCGCAGGATCGCCTGCGCGGCCTCGTCACGAGCACCGATGTTGAGCGTCTCGTCGGCGAGACCAAGGCCCGACGCAAGGCCGCCCGCGATGCCGAATTCCGCCTCGTGGCCGGTGCCGCCCTTTCCACAATCCGCCAGCCGAACGGCGAACTTGACCGCGACAAAATCCTCGAACACGTCGGCGCGCTCGTCGCCGAGCACGTTGACTGCGTCGCCGTCTCCACCGCACATGGGCACACCGCCGGAGTCGGCGAGGTCGTCCGCCTCGTCCGCAGCGAGTTCAAGGATCTCACGATCGTCGCCGGCAACGTCACTAGCGCGTCTGGCGTCGAGTTTCTCGCCAGCTGCGGCGCCAGCGCGATCAAGATCGGCCAGGGTCCGGGATCGATTTGCACCACACGCATCGTCGCCGGCGTCGGCATCCCGCAGCTCACCGCGCTCTATGTCGGGAGCACCGGGGCCAGAAAGAAGAACGTGAAACTGCTCGCCGACGGCGGCATCACCAAGAGCGGCGACATCGTCAAGGCCCTCACGCTCGCCGACGCCGTCATCTGCGGCGGCCTCCTTGCCGGCTGTCGCGAGGCCCCCGGTGAAATCATGGAAATCAGCGGGAAGATCTATAAACAATATCGCGGTATGGGTTCGCTCGCCGCGATGAAAGCCGGCAGCGCCACCCGTTACGGTCACGACAAGAACGATCGCACGCGCAAAGTCGCCGCCGAGGGCATCGAGGCGCTCAAGGAAGTCAGTGGCTCCGTCGATGATGTGCTCGCGACGCTCGTCGGCGGCGTGCAATCCGGCATGGGCTACCTCGGCGCCGCCAATCTCTCGGAGCTCCGCACGAAGGCCCGCTACGTCCGCGTCTCTCCCGCCGGCCAGAAAGAAGCCGCGCCGCACGATGTCGTGGAAGTCTCGACGCGAACGAGCAGTGCGTAAGTTGGATTCGTAAGAGCTAACAAAACCCGCGCTGATTTTGCTGACTTACCGTCTGCCGACGCGCACGCAGAATCCCGGAGGTGCCAATTGCATCGATCGGGTGGCCGACCTGCTCGCGGTGCGAAATGCCCCCGTGTTGCTCGCGTCGCGGTTCTGATCGCATTTGCCATATGCTTTTCAAGTCTCGCGAAGTTCGTCCCTGTTCCCGTTCGCGCCACGTGCTCAACGAGTATGGCGTCGTCGAACTCGTCCCGGCCCACTGGGACTTGCTGCCCCCGGGCGACGCCGCACTCAGTCGCCGCATCAAGTTGGACGGCCCATCGCTCATTGTAATCGAGTTGAAGGGCCGGAAAAGATTTTCGCGCGGCATCTGGGCTCCCGCTGACCGCATCGCCGTGCTGCGGGCGGAACTGGCGATCGAGCGGCAAGATCCAGCCTACCAAAAAAAACTAGACGCCGGCCGGCAGCGCCGCGCCGCGGACGAGGTTATCTACGCAGGAAATTTCCGCGACGCCGTGGAGCAGTTTCTCAATTTCGCACCTAACTACCGTGAATTGGGCAAGCAACTCGCAGGCTTGGTCGCGGCCCATGCCGTGCCCGTCGGCAGCGGCACCGTCGCACGCACCGAGCGGATTTCGATCGAGCAACGTGCGGCGGCGGCAACCATCGCGTGGCTGCGTCACCAGACGACCGGCTACGATCGGATGGTCATTCCGCGTGAGAAAGGACGCCGCCGCGAAGTCCGACGAATGCTCGCGCAGCGTTCACAGCAATTGCTCGCGCACTATCGTGCCGGCCGACCGATCGATCCCGACCACTGTCCGCTGCACGCCGCGCTCAAGGTATAGTCACCTTCACTCGCAACGCTGCATCATTGGTCGCGGTTGGACGCGTGATTTCCCATTGCGATTTGAGTGGCGCGAGGGATCTCGTGTGCAGGCGCCAGCGGTAATCGGCCGAGTGTTTTGTCGGTTGTTTTGCTACCCTTGACCCGTCTACGTTCACACCATGGCTTTCGCAACTACCCCGCAGGCGCTCCAGTCGCGGCGCCGTTTTCTCCAGATTTCCTCCGCTGTCCCCGCGATGCTTGCGGTGCAATCGCTACTGCCGACCGGACTCGTTTCTTCAGCGCACGCCGTCGAACCCCCGATAGCGCCGGCCGCGTTAAAAAAATATCCCGTCGGTCTCGAACTCTACTCCGTGCGCGGCGAACTGGCCCGTGATCTTCCGAACACGCTCCGCATCGTGGCGAAGATGGGTTATGAAGTGGTGGAGTTCTTCGCGCCCTACTTCAGCTGGACATTTCCCTACGCCAAGGACGTCCGGCGCCAACTCGACGATCTCGGGCTGCGCTGCTTCTCGACCCACAATAATTTTCCTTCGCTCACGCCGGGCGAGATGATGGCCCGCGCGATCGAACTCAACCAAATCCTCGGCGCGCGGCACATCATCATGGCATCGCCACCACCCAACACGAAAACTGGCGAAGACTGGAAACGCGTCTGCGGCCAGCTCACTACCGCCGTCGAGCAACTGAAGTCGCATGGGTTGGCGGCCGGTTTCCATAATCACAGGATCGAGTGGACACCGCTCAGCAGCGGGCAGCGTTTGATGGACATCATCGCTGCCAACACGCCGCCGGAGTTTGTTCTGCAGTTCGACGTCGGCACGTGCATCGAAGCCGGCGCCGATCCTATGGCGTGGATCAAGTCGAATCCCGGCCGCATCAAGAGCGTCCACCTCAAAGACTGGGCGCCCGGCACGAAAGCCGAGGAAAAAGGTTATCGTGTGCTCTTTGGCGAAGGCACTGCGCCCTGGAAGGGAATTCTCTCGAACGTCGAAGCCGTGGGCGGAGTCGAGTTTTACCTGATCGAACAGGAAGGCAGCCGTTTCCCGGAATTTGAAACCGCCCAACGCTGCCTCGATAGTTGGCGCGCACTGCGAAAGACGGCTTAAATTGCTCCTATTGGCCGCACTGCAGCGAGGCTCACCACCGCGCGATCCTCGGCGCGCGATTCGGTGAGCGAGACAACGAAGACCGCTTCCCAATCATTCGCGCCGTCGATGTCGACGAGCACTTGTGCAACTTCGAGTTCACCTATCGCCGCGAGCCCCTCGCCCACCGTCTTCCCGAAATGCGTGTGCTTTGCGGCACGGCCTTCGGGGTCGAGGCGGAAGCGGCCGCGCTCTTCGAAATATTTCTCGAACATCCGGTAGCTCCCCTCCTTTCCCTTCTCGGCTTCATCCTGCGACGGCGGTGCCGTCCGACCACCCGACGCGCCCCAGCGCGCCACGCCTTGGAGTAGCAGGTAAATCTCGGCGCGCACGAGCCGGTGAAACGATGCCTCGTCGCGCGTCACATCGTAGCTCGCCGGCCGCGCTGGTTTCTCCGCGCCGCCCGTGTCCGCGGCGATCCATTCCGGGTCTTTCATCTTCTCCCATTCCTCGATGAGGCTGGCGTCCACGCCGTGGATGAGTTCGCGGAAATACGCCCCCATCTCGGCCACCTCCTCGCTCTTCGCGCTGTCGGGCACGGTTTGGGCGAGGACCTTCCACACCTGTGACAGATGCCGCAGCAGCAGGCCTTCGACACGCTCGAGGCCGTAGTCCTTGATGTAATCGCTGAACGACATGTAGCGCTCAAACATCTCCCGGGCGATCGACTTCGGGTGCACGTTCTCCGCCTCGACCCACGGGTGCGCCGCGGCGAAGGCGTTGAACGTCTCATATAGAAAATCCCGCAGCGGCTTCGGGTGCTCCACTTCGTCGAGCTTCGCGATGCGCTCCTCGTATTCTACGCCCGCCGCTTTCATCTCCACCATCTTCTCCGTCTTCGCGCGATTCACCTGCGCGCGCAGAATTTGCTCCGGGTCCTCGACGATCGCTTCGCACAGCGTCAGCACGTCGAACGGATAGTCATGCGACTCGCGGTTCAGCTTCGGCAGTGTGTCGAGGAGGTAGAGCGACAGCGCCTGGTGCAGCGAAAAATCCTGCTGCAGTTCCACGTTCACCCGCAGCTTGCGCTGTTCACGGTTAACCATTCTCGGTTCACGGTTCGCCGCGCGCTCACTGCGCGGGATGATTTCGACGATCTTCCGCTCCACCAGCGCGCGGAACAGCTGCCACGCCCGCTTCCGCAGCGCGACCTTCCGCATCGCCGGCTCGTGGCTCACCGCGATCAGCCGCTGCATCGCCCGGCAGCCGTCCTCCTCCTGACGCCCCATCATGAGCAGCACCATTCCGTGCGTGACGGCAAACCGCGACGTCAGCCCCTCCGGCGGCGCCGTCTGCAGCCGCTCGAACGTCTTCACATCCCAGCCCACCGCGCCCTCGGGTGCGCGCGCCTTTACGAGTTTCTTCAGCTTCTGCGGGTAGTCCTTCAGCTTCGCTTCATTGCGCTTGTTCTCGACCATGTGCTCCGGCGCCTGCGCGATTACATAGCCTTTGTCGTCGAAACCTTTTCGCCCCGCCCGCCCTGAGATTTGCCTAAAATCGCGCACCGCGAGGATCGCCGCTTTCTTGCCGTCGTATTTCCAGAGCTGCGTGAAGAGCACCGTGCGGATCGGCACGTTAATGCCCACGCCGAGCGTGTCGGTGCCGCAGATGAGCTTAAGCAATCCCTTCTGGGCGAGCTGCTCGACGAGGATTTTGTATTTCGGGAGCAACCCCGCGTGGTGCACCCCGATGCCGTGACGCAGCCAGCGCTTCACATCCTTCCCATGCGGGCTATTGAACTTCACCCGCTCCAGCTCCACCGCGATCACCGCCTTCTCCTCGCGCGTGCAAACGTCGAGGCTCATCAACGCCTGCGCCGCCTCTGCAGCATCGCGCTGCGTGAAATGCACGAGATACACCGGCGCGTGCCCGTCGGTGAGCGCCTGCGCCACCCGCTCGGCAAGCGGGGCCTCCGAATACTCAAACGCGAGCGGCACTGGCCGCGTTTCGCTCCGCACCGTCACCGCCGCCACGCCCGTGACGCGCGCCAGCTCGCGCTCGAAAAACTCCGTCGGCCCCAGCGTCGCCGACATCAGCAGAAATCGCGCGCCCGGCAGCGTGAGGAGCGGCACCTGCCACGCTGTGCCACGGTCGGCATCGGAGTAGTAGTGAAACTCGTCCATGATCACCGCCTTCACCGCGGCCGCACGCGGGCCGCCGGCGAGCGCGATGTTGGACAAAATTTCTGCCGTGCAGCACAGCACGGGCGCGTCGAGGTTCACACTCGCATCGCCTGTCATCATGCCGACGTTGTCCGGGCCGAAATCGCGACACAGCGCGAAGAACTTCTCGTTCACGAGCGCCTTGATCGGGCAGGTGTAAACCGAGCGCTCCCCCGCGCACAACGCCTTGAAATGCAGCGCCGCTGCCACGAGCGATTTCCCGGAGCCCGTCGGCGTGGCGAGGATGACGTTCTTCCCGTCGAACAATTCGAGGATCGCCTCCTCTTGCTCGGGATAGAGCGCCAGTCCCTTCGCCGCCGCGACCGCGACGAATTTGTCCAGCACCGCGTCCACCGTCGGCTTCCCTGCCAACGGCGCCAGCGGAGCGGAGTGCAGCGTCATCGAATCAGAACGGCGGTTCGCGCGCCGCGACACAAGCCCGTCCGCACACACCATTGATCAGCTTCACGCGGATCCAAAGCGGCGCCCCAATCCCTAACGACGCCCGTCGGCCGAGCCTACTTTGTGACCTTCAGCGCGTGCGCATCGATCACTTGCAGCGTGCGCGAAAGAAAATTGGTCAGGAAAACGGTGCGGCCATCCGGTGCTAGGACGAATTCGCGCGGAAACGCGCCAGTGGTAATCGTCCCCAGCACGGCGCCCTTGCCGTCGGCGATCTTGGTCGCGTCGATAACAGTGGCCGTAGAAAGCCCATCGCGGTCCAGACCGAACCGATTCGAATTGCCGACAAGAATCCGCGTCCCGCGCTCCGCGACAAGCACCGGCACCGGCCCTGAGCCCACGGCGATCGTCGCGAGTTTGGCGTGCGTGGAATCATCCCGCAATTTGGCCGCGTCGAAAACCTCCAGAGCGTTGCTGTTTCGGGCGGTGACATACACGCGGTCACCGGACGGCGAAATTGCCAGCCGCACTGGGCTCCCACCGGCGGGCACGCGTGCCTCGACCGCGTGCGCAGGATCGGATTTCGCCCTGGCGACATTGACGACCACGACCGCGCCCTCCGGCACGAGCGGTCGCGCCTTCGCATCAGGCGGACCTTCCCGCGGGATCGTTTTCGGCCAACCCCACTCGGGCGCCGCTATCTCACACGTAGTATAAAGCCACTTCTCGTCGGGCGAAAATGTCATCGCAATGGGCGCGCGGCCCGTGGGGATCTTGCCAAGGATGGCGACGGGCGTGAATCCGATCAGGCGGATCTTCGCCAGATCGACGACCGTGATCGCCGCGATCCCCTCATCGCTGACGAAGAGCATCTCATCATCGGCGGTGACGTTGACGTAAACGCTGCCGGCATCCGGCCCGTCACTGAAGCGGGCGATCTCCGGCTCTTTCTCTCCCTCGATCAGTTTAGCCGTGTCAAAGATCAGCACTGTATCGCCGCACGCGGCCACCAGGACCTTGCCATCGTGAGTGAGCACAATACCGGTGGGATGCACGTCGAGCGACACAACGCGCTTCAACGCGACCGTGCCCTCGTCATTTTCGAGCACGGCGATCCCAAAAGTTTTTCCGTGTCCATCACCTGCGAGCGAGACGAAGAGGTGCTTTTGATCGGCGGAAACGACGACACCAAATGGCCGCGCGGGCAACGCGACTTCCTGTGCGCGCCTCTCCGCTCCGCGACCCAGCGCCGCAAAACATAATGAGATCACAACAACCCCGGTGCAGAGGATCGATTTCATGTCCGTGACTGGCCAGCGTGCGTTTCGCGGTAGAATCTGTCCAGCACCGCATCGACCGAAGGTTTGCCAACCAATGGCGCGAAAGGCGCGGTGGGAGGCGCATCAGATCAGAACTGCGGTTATGGCTCTGCTAGACCAGCTTCCACCTCACGGAGAACTGTCACCGTCGAATCGCATTCTGGCGCTCCCAGTGCCTATTCGCACTTGATTTCACCTCGTTCATTTTTCAGCGCATCTCCGCGCAATGCGCTGCGTCTTTCTGGGACACGTGTCGTTTTTTCTCCTGTAACTCGCTCATGAAAATCCTCGCTCGCACTTTAGTCGCATCACTTTGTCTCACTACTTTCGCCGGCCACGCCTTCGCGGCTGACGCGATAGCCACGCTGAAGGCCGATGAAATCGTCGCCGCACTGCCGGTCATCCCGGACGCAAAGTTCAACCTCGCCGATTTCGGAGGGGTCGGTGACGGGAAGACCTTCAACACCGACGCATTCAAAAGCGCCATCGCCGCGATCGAAAAGGCTGGCGGCGGACACCTCATCGTCGCGGCGGGCACCTACAAGACGCTGCCGTTCACGCTAACGAGTCATCTTGATCTGCATCTCGAACCCGGCGCGACGATCAAGGCTCCCGCAACGTTCAAGGACTACGGCATTCCCGATCCGAACGATCCCCTGCCGGCACCAGCGCCCGGTGCCGCCCCCGCGGCCGGCCGCGGCCGCGGCTTCGGCGGCCCGCGCGTCGCGCCGTTGATTTCCGGTTCCAACCTCTCTGATGTCGCGATCACGGGCGAAGGCACCATCGACGGCTCGGGAGCGATTTTCTGGGCTTGGTCCGACAAGCATGCGCGGATGTATCCTCCGGGGCGCCGCATCGTGGCTCGCCCGCACTTGATGGTGTTTACCGGTATGCAGCGGCTGCACATCGACGGCATCACACTCACGAACTCGCCCATGTATCACATCGTGCCGAGCGGCACGGACATGTTGTTTGAAAACATCCGCATCGTCGCGCCGTTCGACGCGCCCAACACCGATGCGATCGATCCTTCCGGCACGCGCATCGTGGTCCGCCACTGTGAAATCGACACCGGCGACGACAATGTGGCCGTCCACGCCGGCTCGAAGGATGTGTTGATCGAGGATCTCACGTGCCTGCACGGCCACGGCATTTCCGTCGGCAGCGGCACGCGCGCCGGGCTCGCCCACATGATCGTCCGCCGCTGCACGTTTGACGGCACCGACAACGGCCTGCGCATCAAATCCTATCGCGGCAACGGCGGCGAGGTGCACGACATCTGGTATTCCGACATCACGATGAAGAACGTCCGCCGGCCCTTCGACATCAACATGCTCTACCACGGCAACGATCCGACCGAGTGGGGCGACGTCGGCCCGCGCGAGGCCAAGCCCGGCGAGACAAACGCGATTCCAAACTTTCACGACATCCACGTCTCGAATCTCACGGTCACGCGTTCGCCGGTCGCCGGCCGCATCCTCGGCGTGCCTGAGCAAATGGCGCGCGACATCACGTTTACGAACGTGAAGATCGAATCGACCCGCGGCTTCCTGGTGCAGGACGGGAAGAACATCGTTTTCGACCACGTGCAAATCACACCGAAGGTGGGCGACGCCATCGTCCTCGACAACAGCAGCGTGACGTGGAACGGCGAAGCCAAATCCGGGACAGTTGGCGGCTCGGCGATTCCGTTTTACAACGGAAATTGAGGGTGGAGGTTCGGCCTTTGGGTAGGCACGTCTCTCCGAGCCGTCTGTTTCAGTTTCATTCCGCGGACGGCTCGGAAAGCCGTCCCTACCTCCATTACTTCACGCGCGCGTAGTCGACGAGGTAGAGTTTGGTGTCCGGGGCGGTCTTGAATTCCGTGGGACGGGCCACGCCAGAAAGATCGTAGCAGATGCGCAGGGTGTCGCCGGTGAGTTCGTAGATCGCGGGGTAGATTTTGCCGGCGTTGACGCCGTCCACACCTGTGACTGTCATGCCTTTCGGCTTCGCGACAGGTTCGATGGCGACCGTTCCCTTGTCCACGCTTGTTCCTTTTGGAAATTCGACGGTCACCGTGTAGTTCGCGCCGTCCATCTTGAGCGTGATGCTCTGGAGCACCGGCGGCGGCATCGGCTGACCGGCGAGTTCTGCCTTCGTCGGTTTCCACGTGCCGCTCATGGCCATGAGGTCGTCGGCCGCGCGGGCGGCAAGAGCGCAAGCGGCGAAAAGAGACACGGCGAGAATGCGGAAGGATGTTTTCATGGGGATGGAGGAGAAGGCAGTTGGGAAACCACGAAACACACGAAAAACACAAAACCAAAAAAGCGCCGGAGAAATTCACTGCCGGCATGTTAAGGCGTCGGCACATTCGCTCGCGCGTAGTTTCCTTCTTTCGTGTGCTTCGTCGCTGTGCTTTTCGCAATGACAACAAGAGGCCAGTCGAAACTTACGCGGTAAGCCGCCGCGCGGCGGCCTGCGCTTTCAAACTGAGTTCGGCGGCTTTGAAGGCGTGGGCCTGAGTCATGGCTTTCTCGGTGCGGTTGAGGCAGTCCAAAATGAATTCGCCGAAGAAGCGGAAGCCGACCTTGCCGGAGCACGCGATGTGTTGCTCCGATTTGCCGTCGATCAGGTAAACGTGATCGCCCACCTTGTCGCGGGCGACATCGACATATTTGCGCAGCTCGATCGTGCCCTTCGTGCCGAGGATGAACGTGCGGCCGTCGCCCCATGTGCTCAGGCCGTCGGGCGTGAACCAGTCGACGCGCACGTAGTCGGTCGCGCCGTTGTCGCCAAGCAGGTTGGCCTCGCCGAAATCCTCGAACTCGGGATGGTCGGGGTTGCCGTAGTTCGCGATCGCACTGTGCATGACGGTGGCGTCCTTCGCTCCGCTGTAGGCGAAAAACTGCTCGAACTGGTGGCTGCCGATGTCGCAGAGAATGCCGCCGAATTTTTCGCGCACCCAAAACCAGTCCGGCCGCGACAGCAAACTCAGGCGGTGTGGCGCGAGGTTGACGACCTGGAGGACGCGGCCGATGACGCCCTGCGCCACGAGGTCGGTCGCGAACATGGCCGACTCGTTGTGCAGCCGCTCGCCATAATACACGAAATACTTCCGGCCCGTCTTCGCGACGACAGCCTTGGCCTGATCGAGTTGCGGCATCGTGGTGAACGGCGCCTTGTCGGTGAAATAGTCCTTGCCAGCCGCCATGACCTCGCAGCCGAACGGACCGCGCTCGGAGGTGATGGCGGCCGCGGCGACAAGTTTCACTTCCTTGTCGTCGTAAATTTCCTGCATCGAGCGCGCGACTTTGGCCGACGGAAACTTCTTCCGCATGGCCGCAGTCTTCTTCGCGTCAGGCTCGTAGATCCACTTGAGCGTGGCGCCGGCCTCGGTGAGGCCGTTGACCATGCCGTTGATGTGCGCGTGGTCGAAGCGCGCGGCGGCAAAGACGAAGTCACCCGGTTTCACGACGGGATTGGGCTTGCCCGTGGGGGCATAATTAGCGCCGTCGGATTTTTGGAAATCTTGCGCTGATAAACTCGCGCGCGGGAGCAAGGCACCGGCAGCGAGCGTGGCAGACGTGGCGGAGATGAATTGGCGGCGGTTCATGCGGTGAAACGTGGGTGGACGGACGCGCCTGGTCAACGTGATTGCCAATGCGTGATTCGCATTGAGTCGCGTCACCGTCAGTCAACGCTCCAACTCTCCATGAAAAAAACATTTCCGCTCAAGGCGCCCGGCAAAGACGATGCGCGCGTGCGCGACAAGATCCGACACGAGATCAATAAATACGTGCGGCGCGAGCGGAAAAAGACGGTGCCGGAGGGTTTCGATCTTTGGAATCTCAACTGCAAAATCGGAGCGAGCTCAGAGGCGGCAGAGGTGCTGCCGCTCAAGGAAGTCGGAGGCGCCATAGACAAGGTGGCAGCAACGGGGGCCGACGTGGTTTTTGTTGAAGTAGTCGCCGTTGCGGGACACCGCACATTTACGCGACCGCTTTAACCGTCCGCATCGGCACGGAGTGCGGCAGAACCGGGGCAGATTCAGAAATGGCTCGCCTCAAAGAATTATTCGCCAAAGCGAATAGAACGCTCACTTCAGCACGAACCCAATCGCCTCCATCTCGCTGAGATGAAACGGCGCGCTCGCAAGCAATTCTTGCAATTTCGCAAGCACGTCAGCCATCGCTGGAGCGTCGAAGTGCGCCACGCCGTCATCGCTGTCGTGAACGTGGATCGCCCAACCTGAACTCACCGGATCGGTGCTGAGCTGCAGCATAGAGCCGTAGAGATAGTTTCCCGGGAGGCCGACATTCGGGCCGGCGCCCGGCACAAAAAAAAGCGTGTGCACGGGATCGTGCGCGAGCACGCCACCGTGCTTGCGGTGATGCGCCGGACGGCCCGCGACAAGCAACCGGAAACTCTCGGCTTTGGCGCGACGCTCGACCAGCAACGAGGCCACATAGCGATCGAAGATCGGCGCGTTGGCCTCAAGCGCCTCAGGCGCAATCTCGCCGGCGATCAATGCATCGAGGTTGCCAGCGTGAAAGCTCGGCCGCCGCGCCAGCGACCTCGCGGTGACGTGGCCCTCCTTGTGATCGGCGTCGGCGTAAATCTGATGCGACGCATAAAGTCGCGCCAGCGCGTCGCGATGCGAGGGCGTAGCCGGCGCAGCGCCGATGGGGCTATGTTCGATCAATTCCAGAACTGTTTCGTCGAACTGCGCGTGAGGATTGTGGGGCATTAACGTTATCCAAGCGGCGGCGTTGGCCCGTGACGAGAGCCATCTCATGCTTTGGAGCCGGGCCTGGAATTTGGGCAAAAAAACAGCACAGCGAAAAACGCTGTGCTGTTGGAGGTGCGCCGGAAAAACCGACGAGCCGGAAGAGTTACTTCTTGCTCTTCTTAACGGCCTTTTTCTTCACCTGTTTCTTAGCGTTTTTTGTCTTTGCCATGGTATTTATTTCTTGGGTTGTGCCGTCGTGATACTGCCGGGAATCTCAGGTCAGGACGACGGCGTCCCGGCTCGATGGTTAAATTGCAGACTCCTCAGACGAACTTCGGTTTGATGCGGATCGCGTAACACGCAAGGGCCAAAGCGCAGTGGTAGCGCGCGAGGCGAGGCGACCGATGACTTTGCGCACAGCAGATTTCTCCGAATTCGCCGCGCGCAACGCGCGATATATTATAGTCCGGCGGCAAATGCACCGGGTGCGTAAGCATCCTGTTGCGGCCAGCCGAGAAGTTTCCGGATGTCGTCGGGCAACGGCGCAACCACCGAAAGCCGGCGAATGAGTTCGTAGTATTGCAGTTCTGGGCTCCGCAAAACTCCGCCCAGATCGGCGACGACCAGCTGTCCGTTGGCTTCAAACTCGGGATACAGATGGTTCAGCTGCGCATGAGCGGCCTGCGAGGGGGAAATGACGGTGAGCGGGCCGAGCAACGCGAGTTGCAGCACAAGACGACATGGCGAGTTCATGGGGTTGCCAGCAGCTGCCGATTTCATGGGCTTTTGTAGGCGTTTAACGCGAAACTTTGCCGTCCAACACAGCGGAAAATCTTGCCATTGCGCCTAAAAGTGTGCAATTGCACACTATGGCAATCACCGTGGAAGCAAAGC
>CAIMFY010000052.1 GCA_903840415.1 uncultured Opitutia bacterium
CCCTCGATCCCTCGCCACCCAACGACCGGGCTCGTGCCTGTCGCGCTGGCGGGGCGATGCCGCGAACCGACGCGGCGATCATTGTGTCCGGTGCAAACCCGGAGATTAACGGCCGCACTCGCTGTTCGCGCGGCCTCATTGGCTCTTTATCTCAAACCGCCTTCACAGGCTCGCTGTGATAAAAGCCTATGGTTTTCGAACGGTTGATGATTCGCGTCAGACACTGATTCCGGGTTGGGAAAAAACGCCGGAACCACGAGCAGGGCGCATGCGCGAGTGGGGCGCGCACGATTCGTCATCTCAAAAGGTCAAAAAAAAGCAACCGCCGAAACCCTCTTCGACTCACGCGAAAATCGTGCGCTCCAAAAACCAGTAAAGCCCCGCCGCCGACACGATGGCCGAGAGCGCCGGCACACCGCGGGCGAGAAACCATTCGCGTTTCCGCAGCCGCCACACCAACGGCAGCACGAACGCCGCGATCGAAATCTGGCCGACCTCGACGCCGGCGTTGAACGTGAAGAGCGGCATCACGATGCTCGTGCCGTTTTCGCCAACACCTAATTCGCGCAGCACGCTAGCAAACCCGAAGCCGTGAATGAGCCCAAACGCAAACGTCAGCGCCCAGCGCCCCCGCGGCTCCGCGCCACGCCGCAGGAGATTCTCCACCCCCACAAACACGATTGACGCCGCGATCGCCGGTTCGGTGAACCGGCTAGGCAGATTGACAAGGTTGAGCGTGGCGAGCGCTAGCGTCGTCGAATGCGCCAGCGTGAAGCACGTGATGATCGTCACGATCGAGCGGAAGCTCCGACACACCACCAGCAGCGCGAAGAGAAACAGCATGTGGTCGTAACCGGTCCAGATGTGTTCGACGCCGAGTTTCAGAAAACTCCAAAAAGTGTTCGTGGTTTCGCTCGCGGTTTGACTTGCGGCCGGCTCGCTCGCCTTCGCGATCGGGATCGTGGCGGCCGTCAAGTCGATCTCCATCGTGTCGTCCTGCGCGTTGAGGAGTTTCTTCGCGACCGTCGCACCGTTCGCGCCGCCGATGATGACGAACTCGCGGTGACCCGGCGGCAGCAGCGAAAGTTTCGTCGCGCGCAGTTTCAGTTTATCCGAACCGATGGGCCGCACGAACAGCAGCCGGAAACTCACATTGTCCCCCGGCAAAAGTTCGACGCGCACCTCGGCAGGTTTCAGCACGCTGCCGCCCGACGTGACTTCCCAGAGTTGCGGCGCGAGCCAGAGCAGTTGCGGTTTCGCCGCGTCAAACCCCGGTTGAGTCCATTTGCCCTCCGGCCGATCTTCCGGGTTGAGCAACTGTTGTGCGTCGGCCGGGGCGAAGCCCACCACGAGTTCCAACGTGGCGCCGGTCATCTGGCCCTGCGCCATGCTGATGCCGACGACGTGGGCGCGCACCACGCTGCACCCCACGAGCACCACCGCGAGCCAAGCAGGCCATCGCTTCATCACGTCACGCCGGCCGCACCAGCCGCACATCGCTCCACTCACCCATCGGGCGCGACTCCACCGACCAACCCGGCGCCACCGCTGCAAACGCCGCGCGCACCTGCACATTCTCCGGTGTGAGGATGCCGCTCAATATGAGCATGCCGCCCGGCGCGACGGCTCCGACCAACTCGCGCGCGAACCGCATTAGCACGTCCGCCTGAATGTTCGCGAGCACCACCTCCGCCTGCGCCCCGGCAAGCCCGCCGACCAGATCGGCGGCGAAAAATTTCACTCGACCCCCGAGGCCATTGAGTGCGGCGTTTTCCTCGCTCACACGCACCGCCTCCGGATCGTTGTCGAAGCCGACGATCTCGCCGAAGCCCAGCAACGCCGCCGACAACGCAAGGATCCCCGAGCCGCAGCCGGCATCGATCACGCGGCGCGTGGCCAGCGGTTGGGTTTCGCTCTCCGCAATTTTCACCAACCGCTCGACGCACAGCCGCGTCGTCTCGTGGTTGCCCGTGCCAAACGCGAGCCCCGGATCGAGCCAGAGCACGGCGTCGCCCTTCGGCAGCGAGAATTTTTCGCGTTCCCACACCGGCACCCAGTGCAGCCGGCCGAACTGCCACGCGTGAAAATGCGCCTTGTAACTGTCGCGCCAGTCGGCGTCTGCCAGCGGGCGCTGCACGGGCTCGCCCACGCACCCGACGCCCGCCTTCGCCAGCAGCGGCGCGATAGTGGCCCATTGCTCCTTGGCTTCGCGTTCATCGGCACAGATGCCCGCGACCCACGCCCGCTTCACGATCACATCCTCAAGCACATTCCAGTTTTCGCACGCGTGCTCGAGCAGCACCTCGTTCGCCGCGTCGGCGGCTCCAGCCGGGATTTCCACTTTGGTCTCGTGCAATGCCATGCGCCGAGAATTTGCCGGCGGCGGCGGCGGCGCAAGCCGCGAGCGCGCGGCCTTACTTTCCGTTGGAACTTTCAGGACGTGCCTGCGTCAAGTTTCGCAACGCTCTCGCTCCCGCATGAAACCCTCCCGGTCTTCGCCCCTTTCCCGCTGGTTCACCCGCGCGTCCCCTAGCCTGCTCGCGCTCGGCTCCACGGCCCGCGCGTCCGGAGCCGTCGTGCTCCCGGTCCCGGACACATCTGCGCAGCACGAAACCGCCCGCGCCCAGTTCGGCTTCGCCTACGACGGCGTGCTCGGCACATCGCTCGACGCCAAACTCGACGCCGCTTCCGCTCGCGACGCCCGCGAAGGCGAACAACGCCTCCTCGCCGAAATCGATCGACTCGAAAAAATTCTCAGCCCGCGTGATCCCGCGAGCGATTTCAGCCGCGTGCGCTCCGGCGCGCCCGTCGAATCGCGCGAACTCGCCGATGTCCTCGCCGCCTATGATCTTTGGTCGGCGCGCACCCACGGCGTGCTGCACGCCAATCTCGCCGGCGTCACCGCGCTCTGGCGCGCTGCCGCCCTCACCGGCCGCGAGCCTAACGCCGCCGCCCTTGCCGCCGCCTTCGCCGCGCCGCACTCGCTTGCCATCGATGCGCTCGGCAAAGCCTTCATCGTCGATCGCGCCGTCGCCGTCGCCCGTGAGTTCGCCTCCGCTGGTCTGCTGAATATCGGCGGCGACCTCCGCGCATGGGGCGATCGCCCGTGGATGATCAGCGTCGCCAACCCGTTCGATTCCGCCGACAACGCGCCACCGATCGCGCAGTTTCCGCTGCGCGATGCCGCCGTCGCCACCAGCGGCGGCTACGCGCGAAATTTCACCGTCGGCCCGCGCCGCTACTCGCACCTGATCGACCCGCGCACGCTGCGCCCGCTCGCCACCGATCGCGCGGCGACGGTCGTGGCGGCGGACTGCGTTTCCGCCAACGCCCTCTCGACCGCGTTGTGCGTGCTCGACGACGACGACGCCGCGCCGCTGACGCGTGAGTTTGCGCTCGATCATTTGCGGGTCGGCGCGGCGAACGAAATGGGCGCCTCGAGCGGCTTCGGTGCGCTCGCTCAGGCAAAATTCGCCGACGAACCGAGTGCCCGACCCGTCGCCACGATGGATGGCGCGTGGCCCGCGGACTATCAGGTTTCCATTGGTATTTCCCTGAAAACTGCCGAAGGCCAAGGTCGGCGCGTGAAGCGCCCTTACGTCGCCGTCTGGGTCGAGGACGCCGAGCACCGCCTCGTTCGCACCGTCACCGTCTGGGCCAGCGAAGGCCGTTATCTGCCCGACCTGACGAAATGGTGGCGGGCCATCGGCGGCAACCGCTACGAGGCGTCGTCGGTCACGCGGGCCACTCGTTACCCCGGCAAGTACACCGTCGCGTGGGACGGTCGCGACAATCGCGGCCAACCCGTCCCGCAGGGCGACTACACCGTCATCGTCGAAATCAACCGCGAACACGGCCACCACGTCTGGCAAGCGGCGACGGTCACCTGCGGCGGCGAGTCGGCCTCAGCGGAAATGCCCGACACCGCCGAGACCGGCGCCGGCACGGTCGCCTACGGGCCGCGCGGCAGCTGAACGTGCATCTCATTCGGAAAAATTTTCTCGCGCTCTGCCGCACGCTCCACGTCTACCTGACGATGGCGGGGTTGTTGGTGATGCTGCTGTTCGGCGTCACCGGGTTCACCGTCAACCACGAGGAATGGTTCGGCGCCACCCGTCCGCGCGTGACCGACATCGAAGGCGTGACGCCGCGCGAACTCCTCGTCCGCAGCGACGCGCTTCACCTCGTCGAACACGTGCGCGCCACCTGGCGCATTTCCGGTGCGATGACCGACTATGACGCCAGCGACGATCGCGTGTCGATCGCTTTCAAGGAACCCGGCCAGCTCTGGGAAGTGGAGATCGAAAAATCCACCGGCCACACGAAGCTGCATAACGAGACCTACAACCTCGCCGCATTTCTCAACAACCTCCATCGCGGCCGCTACGCCGGCGCCGCGTGGCGCTGGGTGATCGATGTGAGCGCGCTGTTCATCGTGCTCGCGTGCGCCACCGGAATCATTCTCTGGCTGGCGCTCCCGCGTCGCCGTGTGCTGGGCATCCTCGCCCTCGCAGTCGGCGTGCTCGGCACGATCGGCGTAATTTACGCGCTCGTGCCCGGACCGGATATTTCAGCCGTTAAATCCCCGGCACCAGTCGCCACCGCGCCGAATTGAATGACCGTTTCAGCCGCGCTCACTCAACCGCGCAATCACCGCCGGCAGCAGCGCGTGCTCGGCGGCGTGGATTTTTTCGGCGAGCGATTCGAGCGTGTCGGTCGGCTCCACGCGCACCGCCGTCTGATCGAGAATCGGCCCGCCATCCACTTCGGCCGTCACGCCGTGCACGGTGCAGCCGGTGATCTTCACGCCGCGGCGAAACGCCTGACCGATGCCGTCGAGCCCCGGGAAACTCGGTAGCAGGCTCGGATGCAGGTTGATGATTTTCCCGGCAAACGCGTTCAGGAATCCCGGCTTCAGCACGCGCATGAAACCCGCGAGCACAACGAGGTCGGCTTGCGCGGCGAGAACGGCGGCGATGAAACGCGCCTCGCCCTCGCCCTCGAGCTTCGTCTTGAACGGCGCCGGATCGACGAACGCGGCGGGCACGCCGAAGCGCGCGTCAAGCGCGAGAATTCCGGCGTCGGGCTTGTCCGAAAGAATTTGCACGACGTGCGCGCGACCGAGCCGTCCGGCGGCTTGGGCTTCGAGAATCGCCGCGGCATTCGAGCCGCGGCCGGAACCAAGAATGGCGACACGCATCGCCGTCAGATTTCTCCCGCTGCCTTGATCTTCGCGATCAGGCTCGTGGTGCTGAAGCCGGGGAGGAACGGCATGAACTCGATCGCGGCGCCGACGGATTCGAGCGCCGCGCGTTCGCCGGGATCGAGTTTGTCGAGTGTGTAGTCGCCTGCCTTGCAGTAGATGTCGGGGCGCAACGCGCGAATTTCGGCGTCGAGCCGCGGCGTTCCGAAAATCACAACGCCATCCACGCAGGCAAGTGCACCGAGCGCATAGGCGCGCTGCTCTTCGGTCTGGACGGGGCGCGCCGGGCCTTTGAGGGCGCGGGTGCTGACGTCGCTGTTGAGCGCAACGATCAGCGCGTCGCCAAGTGCACGGGCTTTTTGCAGATAGAAAAGATGCCCCGTGTGCAGGAGATCGAAGATGCCGTTGGTGAGCACGACGCGGCGGCCGGCCGCGCGGAGTTGCCGGCGGAAGGTCGCGGTTTCTTTGAGTGAACGCAGTTTTGGGTTGTCCAACTTCACGGCGTCGCAAGCCTCGCGGTTCGCTTCGCCGTTGTCCATTCGGTTATCCTCCCCTGCATGAAAACCCGCCTCGTTCTTCTTTTTCTCGCCGCTGCAATTGCGTCTTTCGCTTCGAAAGACAAACCCGTGATCGGTCTCTCGCTCGACACGCTGAAGGAAGAGCGCTGGCAGCACGACCGCGACACCTTCATCGCCGCCGCCGAAAAACTCGGCGCCACCGTCATTGTCCAGTCGGCGAACAGCGACGACACCCGCCAGGTGCGCGATGTCGAATCGCTCATCAGCCGCAACGTCGACGTGCTGGTCATCGTCCCGCACAACGGCGACGCCATGACGCGTGCCGTGAAATCCGCCAACGAAGCGAAAATTCCCGTCATCGCCTACGACCGCCTCATCAAGAACTGCGCGATCGATTACTACCTGTCGTTCGACAACGTGAAGGTCGGCGAGGCTCAGGCCGCCTACGCCGTCGCCCACCTCCCCAAAGATCGGCCCGCCAAGATCGTCCGCATCTACGGCGCGCCCACCGACAACAACGCGAAGATGTTCAAGCAGGGGCAGGACAACATTCTCGAGCCCCTGATCAAGGCCGGCAAAATCATCGTGCTGCACGAGGACTGGGCGCTCGATTGGAAACCCGAGAACGGCAAGAAAATCATGAACGCCGCCATCACGAAGGTCGGCCGTGAGATCGATGGCGTGGTCGTCTCCAACGACGGCACCGCCGGTGGTGCTATTCAAGCGCTGCTCGAGGAAGGTCTCGCCGGCAAAGTCCTCGTCACCGGGCAGGACGCCGACCTCGCCGCCTGCCAGCGCATCCTGCGTGGCACGCAGGGCATGACCGTCTACAAACCGCTTAAAAATCTCGCGACGCTCGCCGCGCGCGTCGCCGTCGACGTCGCGAAGGGCCTCAAGCCGGCCGCCACCGGTACGCTCGACAACGGCGTGAAGCAAGTCCCATCGGTTTTCGAAAAAGTCATCTCCGTGGACAAAGAAAACATGGCTGCGACGGTCGTCGCCGACGGGTTTCACAAGGCTGAAGAATTGAAGTGAGCGCGCCGCTGCTCGAAGCTCGCAACCTCACGAAACGCTTTCCCGGCGTCACCGCGCTGCGCGACGTCGCTTTCGATCTTCGCGCTGGTGAAGTCCACGCGCTCTGCGGCGAAAACGGCGCGGGCAAATCCACGCTCATCAAACTGCTCTCGGGCATCCACCCGCACGGCAGTTACGAGGGAGAATTGCTCGTCGACGGCGGCAGCGTCGCCTTTCACTCCATTCGCGACGCCGAGGCCGCGGGCATCGCGGTCATCACGCAGGAGTTCGCGCTCGTCGATGAACTCAGCGTGGCGGAAAATATTTTTCTCGGCCGCGCCCCGCGCCGCGGCCTGCGCGTCGACTGGCTGGGAATGCACCAGCGCGCCACCGCGTTGCTCGCCGACTTCGGCCTTGCGATCGCACCCGCGACGCTCGTGCGCGATCTCGGCATCGGCCAAAAGCAACTCGTCGAAATCGTCCGCGCGATGGACAAGAAAACGCGCGTGCTTGTGCTGGACGAGCCCACCGCCGCACTCACCGAGCAGGAAGTCGCGGTGCTGCTCGATCACTTGCGCCGGCTCCGCGCGCAGGGCACCGCGTGCATCTACATCTCCCATAAACTCGACGAAGTCTTCGCCATCGCCGATCGCATCACCGTGCTGCGCGACGGCGCGAGCGTCACGACTCTCGCCATCCGCGAAGCCTCCGTGCCGCTCCTGATCCAACACATGGTCGGCCGCGAGCTCGGCGATCTGTTTCCGCGCCGGCCGGCCTTCGCGCTCGACGAGGTGCAACTTTCCGTTCGTGGCCTGCAAGTCGCACCGAGCAGGCATGCGCCGCCATTCCTGCGCGACATCACTTTCGAACTTCGGGGCGGCGAAGTGCTCGGCTTCGGCGGGCTCATGGGTGCCGGTCGCTCCGAACTGTTGCTCCACCTCTTCGGCGCTTGGGGCCATCGCGCCGCCGGCGATGTCACTCTGCACGGAAAATCTTTTTCCGATCCGACGCCCCGCGCCGCCATCGCCGGCGGCCTCGCGCTCGTCACCGAAGATCGCAAACGCTACGGCCTCGTCCTCGATCAGCCCATCGGTTTCAACCTCTCGCTCTCGAGCCTCGCCCAATTTACCCGCACTGCAGCCCGGCTCGACCTGCCGGCCGAGCACGTCTGCAACCAACGTTTCTTTGAGTCACTGCGCGTGAAAGCGCCCGACCAGCGCGCCCGGGTCGGCGGGCTTTCCGGTGGCAATCAGCAAAAAGTGGTCCTCGGTAAATCGCTCATGACCGAGCCGACCGTCGTGATGCTCGACGAGCCAACCCGTGGCATCGACGTCGGCGCGAAACTCGAAGTCTACGAACTGATCAACCGGCTCACCACCGCGGGGAAAGCCGTCATTCTCGTGTCGAGCGAACTCCCCGAACTGATGGGCATGAGCGACCGGATCATCATGCTGCACGAGGGAAAAATCGGCGGTGAGTTTGCGCGCGCCGATTTCGCGCAGGAAAAACTCCTCGCCGCCGCGATGGGCCACGCCGCGCGCGCCGCCTGATTTTCGATGAACGCCAAACTCTTCAAAAATCTTGCGATGCCGATTGCCCTAGTCGCGATCTGCGTGTTTTTCGCCGTGAAGGAGCCGGCGTTTCTTGGGCCGCGCAACCTCACGCAACTCATCGTCGAGTTTTCGATCACCGGCACGCTCGCGATGGGCATGTTCATGATTCTGCTCACCGGCCAAATCGATCTTTCGGTCGGCAGCGGCGTCGGGCTCATTGGTGGAATCGCAGCCGTGCTCGTGTTTCAGCATGGCTGGCCGGCGCCGGCGGCGATGGGCCTGGCGTTTGTCGCCGCCCTCGTGCTGTGGACGGCGATGGGCACGCTCATCGTGCGGCAGCGCATCCCGTCGTTCATCATCACGCTGGGAGGCCTGCTGATTTTCAAGGGACTGTTCTGGCTCGTCATCCAAAACTCGACGATCCCGGTTTCGCGCGGCGACGAGGAAAATCTCTACTCGCGGCTCACGACCTACTACCTGCCGGACTCGATCGGTTTCGCTCTCGTCACGGTCGTCTTGATTCTGCTCAACGTCCTCGAGTGGCGCAGCCGCGTCGCCCGCACCGCGCACCAGATTTCCAATCCGCCCGTCGCTCGCACCGCAGCAAAATGGATCGTGATGGCCGCCGTTTCGCTGGGGCTGGTTTATTTTTTCAACCATTTCCGCGGCGTGCCGCTCTCGTTGCTGGTTCTCGCGGGCACGGCCGGCGTCGTTTATTTCCTGACGCAACACACGCCGTTCGGCCGCTATCTCTACGCGATCGGTGGCAACGAAGAAGCCGCCGTGCTCTCCGGCATCGCCGTCAACCGCGTCCTCGTCGGGGCTTATGTGCTGATGGGCGTGACGGTCGCGCTCACCGGATTCATGACGACGGCCTACTCCGGCGCCTCGACGACGACGGTCGGCGACTTGATGGAACTCGACGCCATCGCCGCGTGCGTGATCGGCGGCACGGCTCTGAAAGGCGGCCGCGGCACCGTGTGGGGCGTGATTTTCGGCGCGCTCATCATGACCGCGCTGCTCAACGGCATGACGCTCCTCGCCGTCTCGCCCGAGATCAAATTCATCGCCCGCGGCGGCGTGCTCACGCTCGCGGTGTGGATGGATGTGAAGCTCGGGCGGCAATGAGTGTCAGATTCGGCAGCTTTACAAAAACTTGACGGAGCGAGTGCTTGAAATTCGCCGCTATCGATTTTACTTTCCGCACTGAACATGACAGCGGTGCTCGTTCCATCATGTCGGAGATTTTCTCGCAGCGCGCTGCGATTGCTGGAGCAATCGTTGGCGGTCGTCATCGGGCTGTTTTGCGCCCAGACCGTCGTTGCCCAGACCGCAGTTTCGAATCTTGGCCAGTTGACCAATTCATGGGCTGGAATTGGAAACAGGGCATCTGACGGTGCCAATTTTGCCAGAGCCGTCAGCTTCACGACCGGCGGAACCGCCGTCGATTTTACCGGCGCGATACTGCTCCTAACAGTTACGCCATCTTTGTCGCAACCCACCGGCCTCACTGTGACGCTCAACAGCGGATTCGGGACCGGCGGTTCGACCGGAGTGCTGGCCACCTTGACGGGCGAATCAGCTCCTGCCCCCCTCAGTCCCACCACTTTTTCATACACGTCGACGTCTCCGATTACACTCTCACCCAACTCGACCTATTGGCTTCAAGTCGCGGCGCCCGGCACTCCGAGCGACACGATGTTCAGTTGGACAACCACCGCCGTTGATAACAATGCCGTGGATGTCGGCGGTCTGGCCGGCTGGACGATCGGCTTGAATTATTTCATTACGAACAACGGCGGTGGCTTATGGACGTCATCCTCATTTGGCGGCGTGAATCAATTTTCAGTGCAGTATCAGGCGGCCATTCCCGAGTCCTCGACCTATGCGGCGCTTTTCGGGCTGTCCGCCTTGGGATTCGCAGCCTATCGTCGACGACACCGGCATTCGGCCTGATCGAACTGAATAAGCCGGAAAGGAAAACCGGAGAGCGTAAGGAGTTGGCGGATTAGATTTGGAGCGGTAGAGTAGGCAGGAGCCGTTAGACGGCCACGCCGGTAAAAGGCTCCTGCCTACTCTACCTTTGGAGCTATTTCCCGCCGCCATGCTCCGCGCTTGGGGCGCCCGCCCTCAGAAAAACTTCTTCGCTTTTTCGAAAAAGGTTTTCGAGGTCGGCTCCGCGGCGTCGCCGCTCACCCGTGCGAACTCCTCCAGAATCTTCCGCTGCTCCGCCGTGAGCGACTGCGGCACCTCGACCTGCACGCGCACGAGCTGGTCGCCCTGGTGGCCGCCGCGCAGGCTCGGCATGCCCTTGCTGCGGAGCCGGAAGGTCGTGCCGCTCGGTGTGGCCGGCGGAATTTTCAGCGAGGCTTTGCCAAACAGCGTCGGCACCTCGATCGGACCGCCGAGCGTCGCGAGCGTGAACTTGATCGGAATCTCGCAAAACAGATCTTCGCCCTGACGCTCGAAGAGTTCGTGCTCCTTCACCGCGAGCACAATGTAGAGATCGCCGTTTTGGCCGCCGGCCATGCCGGCTTCGCCGTTGCCGGTCGAGCGCAGCCGCGAGCCGGTGTCGACGCCCGGTGGAATGCGGACGTTAAGCTTGGTGTTCTTCGCCACGCGGCCCTCGCCCCGGCAGGCGGTGCATGGTTTATCGACTTTCGTGCCGGCGCCGCCGCAGGTCGGACACGTCTGGGTGAAGGTGATGATGCCGCCCGAGCGGCGAATCTGGCCCGCACCGCGGCACGTCGGACACGTCACGCGGCGCGAACCGGGCTCCGCGCCGGAGCCGTCGCAGCGTTCACAGGCCATCGCCTTGCGGAACGATATCTCCTTCTCCAAGCCGCGCGCCGCCTCCTCGAGCGTGATTTCCAAATCGTAGCGGAGATCGGCGCCATCACGACCACCGTCGCGGGCGCCGCCACCGCCGAACATCTCTTCGAAAATTCCGCCGCCGCCCCCGCCACCCTGCTGGCCAAAGACCTCGCGGAAAATATCAAACGGATCGTGGAAGCCGCCACCGCCAGCGCCACCGAAGCCGCCCGGCCCGCGCGGCACGCCGCCGCCACCCTCGAACGCCGCCGCGCCGTAACGATCGTAGGCGGCGCGTTTGTCGGCATCGCTCAGCACTTCGTAGGCGTGCGAGACTTTCTTGAACATCTCCTCCGCCTCCTTGTTGCCCGGATTCTTGTCGGGGTGAAATTGCACGGCCTTCTTGCGGTAGGCCTTTTTCATCTCCTCCGCCGTCGCCGTCTTCTCGACGCCGAGCAGTTCGTAGTAGTCGTCCTTTGCCATGTTCGGTTAGGCTTTTTTTTCGGGGCCGCTCGACAACACCACCGCAGCGGGCCGCAGGAGGCGACCGTTGAGCGAGTAACCGGTGCGCACCACGGTGAGCACATGCTCCTCCTTCACCTCGACGCTCGCCTGGTGCGAAAGCGACTCGTGTTGATGTGGATCGAAAGCTTGGCCGGCGGGATTGATTTCCTTGAGACCGTGATTCGCTAGCGCGCCGCGAAGTTGCGCGAGGACCATGTCGATGCCGCCGGTGAGCGACTTCAAATCGGCGTTGGGTTGCTTCGCGGCGGCGAGGCCGAGCGCGAGATTATCGAGCGCCGGCAACAAGTCTTCGAGGACGCGCGAAGTCGCGAGTTGCCGCAATTCGTCTTTTTCCCGAACGGTGCGGCGGCGAAAATTTTCGAGGTCGGCCACCGCTCGCATGAACTTGTCGTAGTTCGCGGCGGCCTCGGCCTTCGCCACGGCGAGTAGGTCAGGCATCGGCTGGGCCTCAGCAGGCTTGGCGTCGGCAGGCGTAGTGGCCGCGGCGAGCGGATCGGGTTGGGCAGCAGTCGCGTTGTTCAATGGGTCGTTGGATTCGGACTCGGGCATGGATGCAAAGAGCGCTTACTCAACTACGGCTTTTTGGTTTCTTCAAGTTTCTCCCGCAGGCCGCGCAACAGGTCGGTCGCCTTGCCGCCGGCGTCCTTTAGCATCGCCTCGCCGGACTTCGCCACTTCGCGTGCCGAACCGCCCAGCGTCCGGCCCAAATCGCCGGGCACGAGCCGGCTCAGCGCCGGCCCGAGATTTTCCGCCGCTACGCGCCGGAGCACATCGGGCACAAGCAGTTGCTGGGCGGTGGTCACGTTTTCGTAGTGTTGGTCGATGGCGAGGTTGTAGTCGTGCAGGTCGGGTATCGCGCCGGAATAATCGGCGAGCGTGAGTTGGTCGAAGCGGAGCGCGAGTTTGCGAATCAGAAATTTCCGAGCGGGCGCGGGGGGCGCAGCCGGCGCAGGAGCCCGCGCGGGCGGGGCGGAAGCCGGAGCCATCGCCGGCGCTGGCGGAGCGATGAGCCCGAGATTTTGTTCGAAAACTTCGGCATTCGATCGGCCGTCGGCGCGGCGCACGAGCGCGACCCGACGCACATCGAGCACCAATTCATCGAGCACGATCCGTTCGGAGAACAGCGAGAGCAGATCGCCGGCGGCGCGAAATTCGCGCAGTTGCACGAAGTCGCCCGCCGGAAACGCGGGCGGATTGGTCAGCACGAGACCGCGAATCGTCAGCTGGCCGGTGACGGGGTTGCACGAGAGGCTGGAGACGCTGGCGTCGAAGCCCGTGCGTGTCTGAATCTGGCCCGTCACCACTATGGGCAGCAGCAACATCCAAGCGAGCGCCGCGAGCGAAAACAGCGCCGCGATCAATACGAGCAGCTTGAACAAAATCCCGGCCCGCCGAGATCGTTCGCGGGGTAGCAGCACGGGCATGGCTCAGCTGAAATTTTCCGTCACGAGGAGGATGGCCGTCGTCTCGGCGGTAAAGGTAAACGCACCGGCAAAGGGCAGCAGCACGTTGTCGCCGCGATCGATCTTCTGGCCGAAGGGCGGCCGGCTGCCCGGGGTGTTTTCGAGGTTCGCGCGGACGGCGCCGCTCACGACGCTGAGGATGCGCGCCTGCTCGCCCGCCCGCACATGGAATCGCTCGCCGGCACCGAGCACGACGCGGCGGATGGAAAACTCCGGCGCGTCGGCAATCGTGCCCGAAGTCGGTGCCGCCCGCAACGCCGCCGGCTCGAAGTCGTTCCAATCGATCGAGCGCAGCGATTCGGCGACGTGCAGCGTGCGCGGCTGGCCGTCGAGGCCCACGCGGCCCCAGTCGTAAACCCGAAATGTCGTGTCGGAGTTTTCCTGAATTTCGAGGATGAGGTTGCCCGCATCGATCGCGTGCACCTGGCCGCTGTGGACGAGAATCGAATCCCCCGCCGCCACCCGAAAATGATGCACGCAGTCCTCGACCGTGCCTTCAGCGATCGCACGCTCAAACCGATCGCGCGTCACGCCGCGCTTCAACCCGACGATCAGGTGGGCGTCGGGCGCGGTATGGGCGATATACCAGTTTTCCGTTTTCGGCTCCGCGCCACCCAGCACCTTGGCGAGCGCGGCCGGCGGATGGACTTGCAGGCTCAGCCGTTCGCGGCAGTCGAGCCACTTCACGATAATGGGAAATGGTTTCCCGATTGACCACTTCGGCCCCATCACGTCGGCGCCGTGCTCCGCCAGCACTTGGCGCAATGACTGACCATTGAGTGCACCGCCCTGCACCACCGACTGCGCCTCCGGCCGATCCACGATCTCCCAGCTCTCACCGATGGAGCCGCCGGCGGGTGACGGCGGGAGCGTCCGACCGAGGGCGGTTTCGAGGGCACGACCGCCCCAGACGCGCTCCTGATAGAGAGGGTGAAAACGGAGGAGTTCGCGCATGAAAGTTGGAAGAGTTGGAAGTGAGACGGCCGCAGGGGGGTTTACATTTGACCGCCCAGCATGTTAGCGTGGAATTCGCACGGCTTTAGCCGGCTCACACAAATGTCCAAGTCAGAGACTTCAAACCCAAACGACAATCCCTCGTTCCAAGCGCCGCGTTACCGGCCCAATTGGATCGCGACGCTTGTGCTGCTCTTTGTCGTCGCGTTTCTCTCGGTCGCGCTCCTCGACTACAGTCCGGCTCAGGTCGGCAGCCCGTTTCGCTCCACCGAAGCCGCCGCGCAGAACTTGGCGGGTTGGATCGGGTCCGACACCGTGTGGGTGCTGCTCTATGCGCTCGGTGCGAGCACTTGGCTGATGCCGTTTCTGTTCATTTGGCTGCTTTACCTCGCGGTGCGCAGCTCGCGACACCTGACCTCCGGCCGCAGCGTCGCGATGATCGTGGCGTGCGTCACCTGCGCGGGTTTGGCGGCGATGTTTGACACCCTGAAATGGGGCAGCGACCCGTTGAAATGGGGCAGCGACTATTTCGCAAAGGGTCTGGGCGGCCTGATCGGTTCGATGCTTTATCACCGACTGCTCGCCAACTCGCTCGGGGCGTTCGGCTCGGGCCTGTTGCTCAGCCTCGTGTATTGCGGCGCGCTGTTAATCGTTTTCACGAAGGACATCGGCAGCGAAATCGAGAAAATCTTCGCCAATCTCTCGGCTTGGTGGGCTTCACGCGCCCAAAGAAAAGCGGCCCTCCTCGAACTCCGCGCCAAGGAAAAGGAAGCGCAGGCAAAACAAAAAACCGCCGTCGCCGCCGTCACACGCGCCGTGCCCGCCACGCCGCTGCCGGCCCCAGTCGGCCCGACCGGCAAGAAGACCTTCGTGCCGAATTCCGCCGAGGATCCGCTCGCCAAATCCGCGGCGCGCCCCGCCGATTCGCTGCCGCCACCACCCACGGCCCTCAAGCCCGAAGCTAAGTCCGCCCCCGTGCTCAAGCTCGCCAGCACCGCCCGCGCCGCCGCACCCGAATCTGCTGCCGCCACCACGACCCCAGCCAAGGTCGAGCTCAACATCGTCAAGCCCGAAGAACCGAAGAAAGCGAAACAGGTCACACTGCCGCAAAGCGACGATGCCAATTACCAGTTCCCGCCGCTCTCGTTGCTCAAGGAGCAGTCCGGCCCGGCCGCCGGCAACAGCGAGGCTGAGCACCGCACCAACGCGGAAAACCTTCTCCGCATCCTCGGCGAATTCGGCGTCGAGGTCACGCTCGGCGAAATTCACGTCGGCCCCGTCATCACTCGCTACGAAGTCGTGCCGGCCGCCGGCGTGCGCGTTGAAAAAATTTCCGGCCTCGATAAGAATATCTCGCTCGGCATGAAGGCGCAGTCCGTCCGCATCCTCGCACCGATTCCCGGCAAGGCCGCGGTCGGAGTCGAAGTGCCGAACCAGCACGCCACCGCCGTCGGCCTCCGCGGCATTTTGGAGAGCGAAGACTGGGCCGGCGCGAAGGCGGAGTTGCCCATCGCGCTCGGCAAAGACGTCTCCGGCAAACCCCTCGTCTCCGATCTCACGAAAATGCCGCACTTGCTGATCGCGGGCGCGACCGGTTCGGGGAAATCCGTCTGCATCAACGCCATCATCGCCTCCATCCTCTACTCGAAGAGCCCGAAGGACGTGCGCCTCATTATGGTCGATCCGAAGGTGGTCGAGCTGAAGGTTTTCAATTCGCTCCCGCACATGCTCATTCCGGTTCTCACCGAGCCGAAAAAAGTCCCGGGTGCACTCAAGTGGCTCCTCAGCGAGATGGAGCAGCGCTACCAAATCTTCGCGAAGGAGAACGTCCGCAACATCATCGGCTTTAACAACCGCAAGCGCACCCCGAAGCCCGAGACGCCGCCCGCCGGGACGCAAGTCGCCCTCACCGGCGTCGATCCGCTCGCCGCCGACGATCTCGAGATTCCCGATCGCCTGCCCTATATCGTCGTCATCATGGACGAACTCGCCGATCTCATGATGGTCGCGCCCGCCGAAATCGAAACCAACATCGCCCGCCTCGCGCAACTCGCCCGCGCCGCCGGTATCCACCTTATCATCGCCACGCAGCGGCCCTCGGTGAACGTCATCACCGGCATCATCAAGGCGAACCTCCCCTCGCGCATCGCGTTCCAAGTCGCCTCGCAAGTGGACTCGCGCACCATCCTCGACGGCAAGGGCGCCGAGACGCTCATCGGTCGTGGCGATATGCTCTTCACGCCGCCTGGCACCTCGAAACTGGTGCGCGCCCAAGGCGCGTTCGTGTCCGACGACGAGATCAACATGGTGGTCGAATTCCTCAAGAAAAACGGCCCACCGATCTACGCCTCGCACGTCCAAGCTCAGATCGACCGCGCCGCAAAGGAGGCTGATGACGAGGAGAACGGCACCGAGGAAGACGACGATCTCGGTGACGACAGCGAGCTTTACGATCAGGCGCTCGATGTCCTCAAGTCCACCAAGCGTGCCAGCACCTCGATGCTCCAGCGCCGCCTCCGGATCGGTTACAACCGCGCCGCCCGCATCATGGAAATCATGGAGGAAAAAGGCATCGTCGGCCCGGAAAACGGCTCGAGTCCCCGCGAAATCCTCGTCGATCTGGATTCGCTCTAGGCTTCAAATTCCACTTCCCCTTTCCGGCGCAACCGCCTAACTCACCCCCATGCAGACCATCGGCGAACGCCTCGAAGACGCGCGCAAAAAAAAGGGCATCTCCATTCGCGAAGCCGCCGAAGCCACGAAAATCCGCGGCGATTATCTGCAAAAATTCGAGAGTAACCATTTCGACATCGGTCTCACGGAGATCTACACGCGAGGTTTCCTGCGCAACTACGCCAATTTCCTGAAGTTGCCCGCCGATCGTCTGCTCGCCGATTTCGCCGCGCTCGGGCACGGTGAAATCCGTCCGCGCCAGCCCAGCCGCGAAATCTATGGCCGCATGGACATTTCGGTCGCCACCGCCGGCGAAACCAGTGACCGCGCCGCGCCGCCCGAAGACGCACCGCTCGCCGAGCCGGCGCCTACGCGAACGCAACCGCGTTACCCGCGTGGCGGCTCGCCCAACCTGCCTACCGGCCCCGACCCCGCCGTCATTTTCAAATATGCGAAGTGGGCCGGCGGTGCCGTGCTCGCGATCGTCGTATTGCTCGTGTTGAAATCGCTTTTTAGCGGTGGCAGCCCTACCCCGGCGGCGCCCGCCCGCTCCGTCGCGGCCCCGGCCGTCGCCGCGCAACCGACCGAGCGCTCCATTACGCTCGTCGCGCTCGATGTTGTCCGCGTCAACGTGAAGCGCAAACTCCCCGACGAAGCCGAGGGCGAAGATATTTTTCTCGGCACGCTCGCGCGCGGCCAGAGGCAAACCGTGCCGTGGTCCGGCCCGATCTACATTTCGGCGAGCGCGGGGCAGAATCTGGAAATCGAATTCCAAGGCAAACGCTACCCGACGCAGTTCACCGGAGCCGGTCGCTGCGCGATGAATTGATTCACCCGGGTTCGCAGGCAGCGCACTGACGAGCGCTCCGACCGCAAATCCCAGAGCCGTGCCCGCGAGCGGGCTGACCTACCGGAGCGCCACCGGAGCGCCGAGCACTTCGCGCAGTAAAAACGCGCGCCGTAACCCCTGCCGATCACGCAAGTCGCCAATCCAAGTCGCATGCGGAGCGGAGGCCGTGCTAGAAGAGGCGGAGGCGTTTTTATGCTGCTCGATCACTTGCGCGGCGCGCCGCTCCGTCACCACTCGCGCCTGGTCGAGCGCCAGAATTTGTGCCGCCAACTCTCGCTGGTGCTCCAGCATCGCCGGATCAAGATCAACGGGCGCCGGGGCTTCGGGCGGTGTGGCCCGCCGCATCGTATCGATCACCATGCGGCGCGATGGTCCGCCAAACGGCTCCAGTGGCGGCACGCGGGATGGTTCCAGCATTGGCGCGACCGGCGCCGGTCCGGCCGCGTTGCCGCGGCGCTCAGCAATTTTTTTGCGGATGCGCTCCTGAATCTCGCGCACCCGCCGCTGTTCCTCCGACTCGTTCGCATTCGCCTTGTGCTCCGCACTGAGCTGCGACGCCCGGTAGATCGCACGCATCACCGAAAACACCACGAACAAGAAAATCAGCTGCGGGATATGGGCCAGCGCCCAGCTCACGGCGGACATGGCTATTTCTTGGCCTCACCACCCGGCTGCGCGATGGACGAGCGCATGTCGGTGTCTGCCTGAATATTTTGCATCTTGTAATAATCCATCACGCCAAGCCGGCCGCTGCGGAACGCCTCGGCCATCGCGAGCGGCACCTGCGCCTGCGCCTCAACGACTTTCGCCTGCATCTCCTGCACGCGCGCCTTCATTTCCTGTTCGACGGCGACCGCCGCGGCGCGACGAATTTCCGCCTGCGCCTGCGCGATGCTCTTGTTCGCCTCCGCCTGCGCCTGCTGGAGTTTCGCACCGACGTTTTCTCCGACGTCCACGTCGGCGATGTCGATGGAGAGAATTTCAAACGCGGAGCCCACATCGAGGCCGCGCGCGAGCACGGTTTTGGAAATGCTGTCAGGCGCCTCGAGCACGTCCTTGTAGGAATTCGCCGCGCCGATCGTCGAGACGATGCCTTCGCCGACGCGGGCGATGATAGTCTCCTCCTTCGCACCGCCGACAAACCGGTCAATGTGCGTGCGCACTGTCACACGCGCCTTCACCTTTACCTGGATGCCGTCCTTCGCCACGCCGTCGATCGTCGTGCGGCCGCTGGAGGCGTTGGGGCAGTCGATGACCTTCGGATCGACCGAGGTACGCACGGCTTCGGCGACGGATTTCTCCGAGCCCTTCGTCGCGAGATCGATCGCGCACGCGGTTCGCCAGTCGAGTTTGATGCCGGCTTTGTTTGCCGCGATGAGCGCCTGCACGGTCGGGATGACGTTGCCGCCCGCGAGGTAATGCGCGGCGATTTCGTCCGTCGTGAGTTGGATACCCGCCTTCACCGCGGTGATGCGCGCATCAACCACCATGCTGTAGGGCACGCCGCCGAACCTCATGCCAACGAGGTTAACGATGCTGACGCGCGCGCCGTTGAGGAACGCCTTCACCCAGACGCTGATGAAAGAAAAAATCAGCCCAAGGATGACGACGACGACGACGATGCCGATGATGCCCAGAATGGTAAGCAGGTTCATAGAGTTTCAGATTTTGGTGACGATGAGACGAAAGTTATCGAGTCCGGTCACGCGCAACGGCGTGCCGCGGGCCGCGTGTCCGGTCTGGCAGAACGCCTCGAAGCGGCGCCCCTCCACGCTCACGTAGCCACTTGGAGCGAGCGTGGTGAGCGCCTCGGCGGCCTTGCCGACCACGGCGTCAGCCTCGACCTTTTGTTGGACGATTGTGTCGCCGCTCGTGCCGCGCACGGAAAACTTTTGCGCGAACCGCGTCTTCGGCAGCCAAACGAGTTCCGCATAAAGCGTCGCGCACACCGCCACGAGTGCGACGACACCGGCCAGCAAGCCGCCACCACCGCCATATTTCATGGCCGCCGCCGCGATGCCGCACATCAGGGTGAGAGCGCCGAGAATTCCAAACACCGGCCCGGGCGTGAACACCTCGAAAAACATAAACACCAACCCGAGCGCGAAAAGGAGGGCGATGACGTTCATGCGCCGGCCCTTTCCACGGTGAGCGCGAAATCCGAATGCCCCGTCACCACGATCGCCGCGCCGCGATCGATCGCGCCGACCTCGACATTCGCCTCGTAGCGCCGCCCCTCGACCTCCACTTGGCCGCCGGGCCGCAACGCCGTCACAGCCAAACCGCGCCGGCCGACCAGCGCCGAAAGATTCGTGGCCGCCCCTTCCGCGAGGCCCGCGACTTGCGCCACCCCGCTGCTCGCCGACTGCACCACCAGACGATCCCACACCCAGCCTTTCGGCAGGAATCGCAACAACGCGACAAAGAGCACCACCGCGATCGCGAAACCGGAACCGAGATTCAGGATCGGCCGCGCAAACGCATCCGCCGACCATGCCACGCTGAACGGCTCGTTCGGCCAAAGATCCGCCATCGACCATACGAGCGACAACGCCATGAGCCCGACGCCGGCCGCCCCGAGCAGCCCCGCGCTGTGCCAGAACAGCAACTCGAGAATAGCGAGCAGCACGCCGAGTCCGAAGACCAGCAGTGGTTCATGCCCGGACAGGCCCGCCACATAATTCGACAGAAAAACGATCGCGAGCAGCGCGATGCCAGCGATGCCAAACAGGCCGAAACCGGGCGTCTTAAATTCGATGAACAGCGCCAGCATCCCGAGCCCGAGCAGCACCGGTGAGAAACCGTTGAGCCACACCGCCAGCCGCTCCGACCACGTGATTTCCAACCGCCGCATCGTGTAGCCGTCCACGCCAAACTTCTTGTCGAGCAATTCCGGCAGCGATTTCGCGATCCCGGCACCCAACAGCGGCCGCGGCGGATCACCGTAGGGCTTCATCGCCTCCGTCGCAGTGAGGGAGAGCAGTTCGCCTTTCTCCTTCAGCATTTTTTTCCCAATCTTCAGCTCCTTGTTGGCATCGATCATCGCGGAGACGACGTCGCCGCGGTAGCCTTTGCCCTCGGAGGTCGCGCGCATCCGTGCCTTCAGGTAGCTCACAACTTTCTGTTTCATCGTGGCCTCGACGTCCTGCCCGCCAGCCATCACCGGCGCCGCGGCCCCGATCACGGCATCAGGCGCAAACCAGATTTCTTCCGTCGTCGCCGCGATAAACGCTCCCGCCGACATCGCCTCGGTGTTCACGTAGGTGATCGTCTTGCCCGAAAATTTCCCGATCGCTTCCATGATGTCGAACGTCGTGTCGAGCGCGCCGCCTGGCGTCTTCATGTCGAACACCACGACATCAGCCTTTTCCGATTCGGCATCCTTCAAGCCGCGGCGCAGGATGAAAAGTTCAGGCGCCGCGATCTCGTCGCGCACGGGAATGACGACGACGCGCGCCTTCTTTGCCGGCACGTCGGAGTCCGCGCCCAACGCGACCCCCGACACGAGCATTCCGAGAAGCAGGAAACGGCGCCACATGCCCGGACGCTAGCGGGCCGTCCGCGCGGAGCAAGCCTGCCGCAGGTGGAAGAAGGACGGCTTGTTTCCACCGCAAGCGCCGCGCACACCAGCGCCTCCGCACCGATTTTTTGTTTTCAATTCAGGCCGGTCCGCCGTTGGCTGGCGGCTGCCGCCATGGAAAAAATCTCCTACCAAGGTCAGACGCTCACTCGTTGGCGCGTCGGCCCCTCCACCTTTCTCGCGCTGCCCGAAAAGGGCGCGCGCCTCATGAACTGGAACGTCACGCTCGGCGACGGCTCGGTGCGCGACGTGCTTTACTGGCCGGAAAATGCTGACTTTACCGACATCGCGAAAGTGCGCGGCGGCAACCCGATTCTGTTTCCGTTCAACGGCCGCTGTTTTGATCGTGGCGAGATTTTTTTCTGGCGCGCAGCCGATGGGGTGAAGCGCGCCATCCCGATCCACGGGATCGCGCGGCAGGGCGACTTCAAGATAACGCGGATCGACGATCGCGGTTTCGTGGCGCAGTTTGTCCCCGGCGACGAGGCGCGCGCCGCCTATCCGTTCGACTACGAGTTCACGGTCACCTACCGTTTCGAGCCGTTCGGGCTCACGTGCGAGTTTGCGCTGCTGAATCTCGGCGCGGTGCCGTTGCCGTGGAGTGCGGGGCATCATTTCTATTTCAAGTTGCCGTGGAGCGAGGGCACGAAACGCGGCGACTACGCGATTCGCATTCCTGCGACCAAGCGGCTTAAGCAGGACGCCGCCGGGCAACTCGTCGCCGGCCCCACACTGCAAGCCGAGGAGAATCTCGCCAACCCGGCGCTCATCGACACGTTTCACACCGCGCTGCGCGGCCACGAGGTCGTCTTCGGCGAAAAGGGCCGGCCCGGCGATGTGCATGTGCGCCTCGGCGCCGCCAACGTCCCGCCGCCCGACGCGACTTTCGTCACGTGGACGCTCGCCGAGGACTCACCGTTTTACTGCGTTGAACCGTGGATGGGCCCGGCCAACGCCGCCGAGCACAAAGTCGGCCTGCATCTCGTGGCGCCCGGCGCGACGGAAAAATTCACTGTCAGCGTTGCCGTGAAATAGGCGGCGCCGACCGCTCGGTCCGGCGCGCGATATTTCCCAGTTACATTGCCGAAAAAATACTTCAGGCTTCGGTCATGATTTTTCTTTCGCCCAGTCTCGCGTTCATCGACGCCTTCGGCGGCTCGGAGGTCTTGGTGGTTATGCTCTTGGTGCTCGTCTTTTTCGGCGGCGAAAAACTACCCGAGTTCGCCCGCGGTGCCGGCAAGGCGATTCGTGAGTTCAAAAAGGCCGCCGCCGGCGTGGAGGAAGAATTTAAACGCGCGCTCGAAGAGGACCAACACGCCAAATCCGCCCCGCCGCCTCCGCCCACGACGTTTCCGCCCTACCCGCCTGCGGTGAATTATGGCGAGCCGCCGGACGTCTCGCCGCCCGCACTTGAGGCACCGCCGGAAATGATCGATTCGCCGCCGACAGAACTCGCCCCGCCACCAGATTCCGTGGCCACCGAGCCTCCCACGTCATCAATGCCACCGGCTGATGCGGCGACCGAAGTGCCGCCCACGCCACCCGTGTCGCCCGTCGTCGAGTTGCCACCTGCCGCTTCGCTGCCGAAAACTGAGTCACCGCCGACCCCCGAGCCCACCGAGCCCAAGCCGTAGTTCTCCCGCATGGCCGCCGACAACCCCGACGAAGCGCCCGTGCCCCTGCCAATCACCGGCGAACTTGATCTGCACACGTTTCGATCAGAGGACCTCGGCGAACTGATCCCCACTTACCTCGAGGAATGTGCCGCGCACGGTCTGCGCGATGTGCGCATCATCCACGGCAAAGGCGATGGCACCCTGCGTGAGACGACGCGCGCGCTGCTCGCCCGATCGCCGCGCGTCGCATCGTTCCGCCCTGGTGATTCGCTCTCCGGTTCGTGGGGCGCCACCATCGTCACGCTCCGCCCATGATCTCCCGACTGCTCTCCGCGGTGGCACTGGCGCTCGCGTTGCTGGCCTCCGCGCGTGCCGCCGAAGCGCCACTGATCATCATTTCGATGGATGCGTTTCGCTGGGACTATTGCGCGCTCCACCCCGAAGCCACGCCCCATTTGCGCCAACTCGCGCTAGACGGCGTCGCCGCAAAAGCGCTCATCCCGGTGTTTCCCAGCAACACCTTTCCGAACCACTACGCCATCGTCACCGGCCTCTACCCGTCGCACTCCGGGATCATCAACAACGTCCAGTTCGATCCTACGCTCGGCGAATATTTCCACTACAACCAGCCGGCCTCCGGGCGCGATGGCCGCTGGTGGCGCGGCGAACCGATCTGGGTGACCGCGATCAAGCAAGGCCGCTTGAGTGCCTGCTCACTCTGGCCCGGCTCCGAGGCCGAAATCGCCGGCGTGCGGCCCACGTTTTTCAAACCCTATGACTACGGCGTGCCGTTCGAGAAACGCCTCGACGAAGTCATCGGCTGGCTAAATCTGCCCGCCGCGCAACGCCCCGCCGTCGTCACGTTTTACCTCGAGGAAACCAACGCCGCCGGCCACAAATTCGGCCCCGACTCGCCCGAAACCGTCGCCGCGATCAAGCTCCTCGACGCCCGCGTCGGCGCCTTCGTCGAGCGACTCGCCGCAGAAAAAATCGTCGCTAACCTCGTCATCGTCTCCGACCACGGCATGACGCCATGCGGCGCCGACCGCGTCCTCGTGCTCGACGATTACATCGATCTTTCGACCGCGCAGATCGATTTCGAGGAAACGGTCGCCGGCCTGCGTCCACTCGCCGGCACTACCGTCGATCAGCTCATGACGAAACTCGCCGCGCTGCCGCCGCAGGCGAAGGCGTATCGCGCCGCCGATTTGCCAGCGCGACTGCACATCGATGCGGCAAATCCGCGTGTGCCGCCCATCTGGATCCTCCCGATCGAGGGCTGGCAGGTGGAGCGCCGCGGCCTCTTCCAAATGATGAAGGATCGTTTTCTGAAAGGGCAGCACGGCTACGATCCGGCGCTCGCCTCGATGCGCGGCATCTTCATCGCCCACGGTCCGGCGTTTAAGGCGGGTGTCGCGCTTGAGCTGGTGGAAAATATCCACCTCTACAATTTATTCTGCGCCGCGCTCGGGCTCACGCCGGCGGCCAACGACGGCGACGATCGCCTCGTGAAGGCGGTATTGAAGTAGGTGGCGGTTAGAAACGTCGCGCGATTTTCGACCGCGCCGTGAGTTGAAATAATGGTCCGGTTCTCCAGCGTCTTCCGTCATGAACTCCATGCACGAAGTCGACTACCAGATCCACGGCAACGAAACGCAGTTCGTCGAAATCGAACTCGATCCGGCGGAGGCGATCATCGCCGAGGCCGGCGCGATGATGTTCATGGACGACGGCATCGCGCTGGAGGCGATTCTCGGCGACGGTTCGCAGCAGCACTCGGGCTTCATGGGCACACTGCTCGGCGCGGGCAAACGTCTGCTCATGCACGAGTCGCTGTTCATGACAGTCTATCAGAACCAGGCCGCGGGCAAACGCCGCGTCGCCTTCGGCGCGCCGATCCCCGGCCGGATCATTCCGGTGCGGCTGAGCGATCTCGGCGGCGAGTTGATCGCGCAAAAGGAATCGTTTCTCTGCGCGGCCAAAGGCGTGACGATCGACATCGCGTTTCAGAAAAAACTCGGCACCGGATTTTTCGGCGGCGAGGGTTTCATTCTCGAACGGCTGAAGGGTGACGGGCTCGTCTTCATCTACGCCGGCGGCGCGCTCTACGAGCGGACGCTCGCACCGGGCGAGGTGCTGAAAATCGACACGGGCTGCATCACGGCGTTTCAGCCGTCGGTGGACTACGACATCCAGTTCGTCGGCGGCATCAAGACGGCGCTGTTCGGCGGCGAGGGACTTTTTTTCGCGACGCTGCGCGGGCCGGGGAAAATCTGGCTGCAGTCGCTGCCGTTCTCGCGGCTCGCCGGCCGTGTGATCGCGGCGGCGCCGCAAACCGGTCGCGGCGATCGCGAGGAAGGCTCCGTGCTCGGCGGACTCAGCCGCATCATCGGCGGCGACGGCCGCCGGTAACGTGCCGCTCATCCTGCGCGTTGGCCGGTGAACACGGCGGGATTGTTTTCGGTCCTCAAAACTGCACGATCACGGCGACATGAAAACTTACCTCACCTATGGTTCAGCGATGGCGGGCGGCGGCTTTGTGCTCACGCTAGTGCTCTACATCCTCGGCTTCCACTCCGATCCGGCGAAGCTCAGCGCAGCGCAGTGGCTGCAGGGCGGCTTGGGGCTCGTCATCAGCATCGCCTGCATCGTGCTCGGCACGAAGGCGCGGCGCGCGACGGTGCCAGCGACCGAAGAGTTCGGCTACGGCAGCGCCCTCGGCGCCGGCGTGATGATTGGTTTGGTTGCGGCGGTGATTGGCCTCTTGACCACCTACCTTTATATCGGAGTCATTAACCCACATTTTAACGAGCTGATTCTCCAAGCCCAAGCCGACAAGATGGAGGCGCAGGGCTTGAGCGCCGAAAAGGTCGAACAGATCCAAAAAATGAGCGCGCCGTTCATGAAATTGCCGATGCAATTGGCGTTCAGTTTTATCGGCGGGATGTTCTTCGCCACGTTGGTCTCTCTCGTAACCGCGGCGTTTTTGAAACGCCCCGCCAGCGACGAATTGCAGTCCGTGACCTGACGGCACGACCATTCCGATCAAGAAAAACCGCGGAACCAGCCCTTGGTTTCCGCGGTTTTTTTAGCGACGGAACAGTTTGCCTAGAAAAATAGCGGTGCGCGACCGGCTGACGGCGGAGGCAGCGGTGCGGCGATGCCCTGACCGCGCGGGTGGGCGATCTTTGTTTCGGCGCCTTGGAAATCGCCATCGGGCTTGAAGCTGAACTGAGTGGAGTCCTCGAGTTTCTCGAGTCGGCCGCGCACGTCGGCGGGCAAAGCCTTGCGCTGCTCCGGCGTGTCGATCGGGCCAGAGAAGGTTTGTTCGCCTTGCTTGTTTTTCGCGACGAGCAGTTTTTTTCCGTCGGTGATCGTGAGGTCGAGCGTGCCCTGCTCGTCGTCGAGGTTCACGTGGCTGTTGCCGGTGTTGACGGAGACGCTGATGTTGCGCTCGCCGTTGCCGGCGCTGCGGACGGTCATGTGCTGCATGCCGGGCATCGCCATGCCGCCATTCATCATGCCGAGGATGCGGCCCGGGTCGCCGCCACCTGGAGCAGACTCGCCGGGTTGGATGGTCATCGTGCGGACGTTGACGTTGCCCGGACCGAACATGCCGCCGAGCGGTGCGAATGGATCGCCGGGCTGATTGAGGTCGAGCGCCAGTTTCGGCGCCTCATGTTTCGCGAGTTTCACTTTGGCAGTGGTCGATTTGCCGGCGCGGAGAAATGTGAGCGTGACTTCGTCACCTTCTTTATGGTTGCGGACGAGCACGGCAAACTGGCGCGGATCGATGAGCTGCTGATCGTCGAGCTTCAGGAGAATGTCGTGTTGCTTGAACACGGCGGACGCCGGGCTGTCGGGTGCAACGTGGTTCACCACGAGACCCGCGCCTTCCTGGAGGCTGAGTTGCGCCGTGAGCGTGGCGGAAACGGGCGAGGTCTCGACGCCAAGAAAGGTGACCGTTTCCATTTCGGCCCCACCGTTTCGACGCATCATCGGACGATGGTCTGGACCGGTGACAACGCGGAGGCTTCTCTTTTCTTCCTTGGGCGGCGGCTGATTGGGATCCTGTGCCCGCGCGAGCGGCCAAGCGGCAGCGAAGGTGAGAAATGGAAGCAGGTAGCGGAGGGATTTTTTCATAAACGATCGGATTTTAATTTTGAGCGAACGTGAGGGTGATTACTGAAACTTGACGGGAACGACGCGGACTTCCTCGCGCGGCACGGTCCAGCGGACCGAGGCGTTGGTGCGCGGGTTTTTCCACGTGATGGTATCGAGATAGTTGAGCCGTTCGCGGCGGGCCGTCGTGCCGTCGTCGAGGGTGACGAGGCCTTCGTCTTGCGCCGCGTAGAGGACATTTTCGGCGGCGACGGGCTTGAACGCTACCGGCGCGTCCACTGCCGTGGAGGGCGAAGCCACGGCGATCGTCGGTGGCTGGTGGCGCGACGCCAGAGCGATCATCAGCGCAAATGCGGCAGCAGACGGCAGCGCGCCCGCCCAGAACCACCAGAGCGGCGTGGCGCGACGGACCGGAATCGCCGCGGTGGGCGCGGCAAGCTCCCGATCGAGGCGCGCGAGTAAGGTGCGCGTCGGCGCGGCTGGGCGCAGGCGTTTCAATTCGGCTTCGAGCTGTTGCAGATCGTCATCCATGGCAGTCGGCGGCGGTCAATTCGCGGCGGAGCGCAGCCAGCGCATAGCGGTAGCGCGAGGCCGCTGTGTTGGGTGAGAGCTCGAGCTGGCGGGCGATTTCGTCGAATGTAAGTTCGCCCCAGATTTTGAGCACGAGCACTTCGCGCTGTTCGGTCGGGAGCCGGCGCAACGCGGACTCGATCGCGTCGCGGCGTTCGTCGCCATCGAGCGCGGCATCGAAAATTGGCAGGTTTTCCTCGGCGTCTGCCGCCGAGCGATCTTCGCGGACGGCGCGGCGCGCCTCCCGCCGGGCGAGATCGAGGGCGGCGCGGCGGGCCGAGGTGACGAGGAGCGCCATGGGTTCCCCGGGAAGATTCCGCTGGTGCCGCCAATAACGCACGAAGGCTTCCTGCACGACGTCTTCCGCGTCGGCGAGCGAACGGGTCCACTGCCGCGCGCAGAGCAGCAGTTTCGGGCCGTAAAGCTGAAACCATTTTTTCCAGGTGTCATCGGGTGGTGCATCCTCCATGGGTTTGGAGTTTGTCGGTGTTTGCCTGAAGAGCGTCATCGCGGACCGAATTTGTCTAACGACCGGCGCGAAAGGTTCCTCCCGCGCGGCGGAGGTTGTCACGCCGACAAATAAAAAGGGGCCCGGATTGCTCCGGGCCCCCGTTGGATTTTTCCTACCTTGGACGGTCTTTAATTACCGGCCGAGGGCCGATTTCCAAGTGATGCGGTATTCCATCGCCGCGACGCCCAACAGCATCAGAATGCTGCCGAAGCCGACGATTGAATCTACACCGACATGGGAACGGACAGAAAGCACGAGGATGGCGGCGGCAGTGATGCCGAGGAGGGCCGCTTGGGTTATGATGTTATTCTTCATGATGTATTTGTCTTTGGTTCGCCGAGTCCGCGAAGAACTCGACGCGCAGAGGATACATCAACTCATTCAATAGTTGAAATCGTGTTATTCTATCGTTTTCATAGCCCTTAACTATGGAACTAGACCAACTTCGCTATGTTGTCGCCGTCGCCGATACGGGGAATTTTACTCGGGCCGCAGAACGCAGTCACATCACTCAACCATCACTAAGCCAGCAGATTCTGAACTTGGAAAGCGAGGTTGGGCACAAGCTGTTTCACCGATTGGGCCGCAAGGCCGTGCTGACCGAGGCGGGCGCCACATTTCTAGAGCGCGCCCGAAAAATCCTCTTCGAGGTCGAAAACGCGGCCAAGGAGCTCAGCGACCATCCTTCCCTTGACCGCCGCATCACAGTGGGTGCCGTCCCGACGATCATGCCTTACCTGCTCGCGCCGGTGATCGCCCAGTGCCACGAACAGCACCCGAATCTCGAAATTTACGCGCGCGAAGAATTTCGCAGCGAATTGGTCCGGGGCATCATCGAGGGCGACCTCGACCTCGCGGTCATCACGCTCCCACTCAAAGACTCGCGCCTGTCCATTGAGCCGCTGCTCACGGAGCAACTGCTCCTCGTCGTCGGCCAGAGCCACGCCTTCGCCAGCCGTAAAGAAATTAGCATCGCGGACCTCGCGGAGGAAACCTTCGTCACGATGGGTGACTCTAGCACGCTAGCCGCGCAAATCCACGGGTTTTTCGGCGATCACAATTTTACCCCGAAGATCGGCTACCGGTGCGCACAAGTCGCCACGTTGAAGCTCTTTGTCACGATGGGGCTTGGAATTTCGATTCTGCCGGAAGTCGCGCGCCTGCCCGACGACCGCACTCGACTCACCTATCTGCGGCTCACCGGCACCGCGCCGACGCGTGAACTCGCTATCATCCGTCATCTCCAGCGTTACCAGAGTCGCGGAGCGGAACAGTTCCTCACATTGTTGCGCACGCACGCCCGCGCTGGCTCGACTGTGACCATCTGACGATTGCGCTTTGGCCCAAATCGCCAACGGTCTACCCTTCATGCCCGCCTCCGGCCACTTTCATGCGCTCACACCTGGCCGCGAACGCGCGACGCTGCTAGTGCTCGCTGCCGTGCAATTCACGCACATTTTGGACTACATGATCATGATGCCGCTCGGTGCGGATCTGATGCATGAATTTCAAATCTCGCCGGGGCAATTCAGTCTACTCGTTGCTTCCTACGGACTCGCGGCGGCGCTGAGCGGTTTCGCCGGTGGCTTCGTCCTTGATCGGTTCGATCGCAAGCGCTCGTTGCTCATCCTGTATGCCGGTTTTGGCCTCGCGACTTTCGCGTGTGGCCTCGCGCCGACTCATCACTGGCTCATGGCGGCGCGGTTCGCCGCGGGTGGATTTGGCGGGATCGCTGGCTCGATGGTGACCGCGATGGTCGCCGACGTGATCCCGCCAGAGCGGCGTGGACGCGCGATGAGCGTGGTGATGGCGGCGTTTCCGATGGCATCGGTTTTTGGCATTTTCGCCGGCATGACGCTGGCGGGCGCCTTCGGCTGGCACGCGCCTTTTTTCCTGCTTGGGGGCTGCGCCGCCGCGAACCTCGCGCTCGCCTCGTTCGCGTTACCGCATTTGCGCACAGCTGTCCAAGGCCACCGGCCGTGGCGGCAGATGAAGGATATTCTTTCCAACGGAATTCACCTGCGGGCGTTCGCGCTTGGGGCGGTGCTCGTCATGGCGGGCGGCTGCCTGATTCCGTTTCTCGCCCCCTCGTTCGTCAGCAATCTAGGTCTCGACGGAACGCGCGATCTGCGTTGGGCCTATGCGGCGGGCGGCGCGGCGGCATTTGTCAGCACGATCGTAGTCGGTCGGTTGAGCGATCGCGTCGACCGGTTGGGTTTGCTCGCGTGGATGTCGGCAGCGGCGGTCATCGTCGTGCTCGTCATTACTCGTCTCGGTCATTCGTCGCTCGCGTTGGCGTGCCTGATGATGGCGCTGTTCATGGTAACCATGTCCAGCCGCTTTGCGCCGGCCATGACCATGGTGACCAACGCCGTTGAGGCGCGTTACCGAGGCGGTTTCATGAGCTTCAACTCCGCGCTCCAGCAAGCCGCCAGCGGGATCGCCAACGTGCTCGCGGGCTTCTTCGTCACGGCCGACGCCTCGGGCCGGCTCCTCGGAATGCCGCTGCTCGGCTACGTGTCGATCGCGTTTTTTATTTTGACGGTGCTGTTCGCGGCCGAGTTGCGCGCCGTGGCGCCGCATGTCTCGGCTCCCGCCTCAAAGGCTCCGCCAACGCCAGTTGAAGTCGCCGTCTGAGTAGCGTGCATTCGCTCGCGCCCGAATTCTCGCAGGCCGCACCGTTCGCCAGCGCACCGCCGATTACTTCTTTGCGGCCTCGTCCAACGCCTTGAGGGCGAGGGCGCGCTCCCGCTCGTAAGCCGACTTCACGGCGTCGAAGCTGCTGCGGTTCGCCGTCGTCAGGCGTTCGAGCAACTCGTCGCACACATCGAGCTGCCGAGAGATTTCGGCGCACGCGACCTTGCCCGCGTCGCTCGCGTTTTTCGCCAACGCCTCGACCTTGGCGTGCAGCGCCACCATCTCGCGATTCGCCGCTTCCACATAAGCGATCACGGCCTGCGCGTAGGCCTCCGTCGGTTTCGCAGTCGGCTCGGCACCCCGGCAGCACACCACCGTCAGCACGGAGAAAAACCAAACCCTGAAAAATGTTCTCATGATTATTAAAGTTGGGGCTTCGGCTGACATAGAGCGTCCACCGCACGAGAAAGTTCCCCGCCTGCGGGGAAATGAATTTGCGGCAGACTGACACCCGTGCTGAATTGTGGCGATGCCAGAATCCGGCTGTAGCTCCGCCGCTCCGACCGTGGCGCCCTCGCTCGCGCGCCCCGAACTCCTCGCGCCGGCCGGCGATTGGGACTGCGTGCGCGCCGCCGTCGAGAACGGCGCCGACGCCATCTACTTCGGCCTCGAACGCTTCAACGCTCGGATGCGCGCGAAGAATTTTACGCAGGCCGATCTCCCTGCGCTCATGGAGTTTCTCCACCGCCGCGGGGTGAAGGGTTACGTCACCTTCAACACGCTCGTCTTCACCAACGAGCTCGCCGACGCCGCGGATTTCGCGCGCAGCATCATCGCCGCGGGCGCTGATGCCGCCATCGTGCAGGACATCGGCCTCTGCCGCCTGATCCGCGCGCTCTCACCGGATTTCCCGATCCATTGCTCCACGCAGATGACGATCACGAGTGCGGCCGGCGTGGAGTTTGCCCGCGAACTCGGCACGCAACTCGTCGTCCTCGCCCGCGAAAATTCGCTCAAAGAAATCGCCGCCATCCAAGCCGCGCAGCAATCGGCTCCGATCCCGCTGCCACTGGAAGTCTTCGTCCACGGTGCGCTCTGCGTCGCCTATTCGGGCCAGTGTCTCACCAGCGAGGCGCTCGGCGGCCGTTCCGCCAACCGCGGTGAATGCGCCCAAGCCTGCCGCCTCCCCTACGACCTCATCTCCGACGGAGTGCCTGTGCCGCTCGGCGATCGTCGCTACCTGCTCAGCCCGCAGGATCTTTCCGGAATCGAAGTCCTCCCTGAACTCGTGCGCGCCGGCGTCGTCTCGCTGAAGATTGAGGGCCGCCTGAAATCGCCCGAATATGTCGCCAGCATCACGCGTGTTTACCGCCAGGCTCTCGACAAAGTGATCACCGACTTCACTGGTATCGCCGCGCCGAAATTCGAGGCGAAATCCGCGCGCTACGAACTCGAGATGAGTTTCTCCCGCGGTCTCTACACCGGCTGGTTTCGCGGCATCGACAATCAGGCGCTCGCACACGGACGCTTCGGCACGAAGCGCGGCGTGTTTCTCGGCGAAGTCGCGCGCGTGCAAAACGAGTCCGTCTCGCTGCAACTCGTCGCACCGCTGAAGCCCGGCGACGGCATAGTCTTCGACGCCGGCCGGCCCGACGAACGCGAGGAGGGTGGCCGCGTTTATCAGGTGGACACGCGCGGCCCCGAAGCGACGCTTCGCTTCGGCGAAGGCGACATCGACTGGCGCCGCGTGCGCCCCGGCCAGCGTCTCTGGAAAACCAACGATCCCGCGCTCGATCGCGAGGTGCGCACGACGTTCGAGGGCGACAAGGTTCGTTTCCAGCGTCCCATCACGCTCGAAATCCACGGCCGCGTCGGCGCGCCGCTCACCCTCATCGCGAATGACGGTATCGGCCACGTCGTCAAAATCGAGTCGACCATCCCGCTCGCCGCTGCCGCGAAACAACCGCTCATCGCCGAACGCCTCCGCGAACAACTCGGTCGGCTCGGCGGCACGCCGTTCCATCTTGGCGAATTGAAATCGTTGCTCGAAGGCGACGTCATCCTGCCGGTCAGCGAACTAAACCGCCTCCGCCGCGACGCCGTCGCCGAGTTGGAAAAACTCCGCGCCGCGCCACACCGTTGGACGACGCTGGAATTGCGGAAACCGGATTTCGGAAACCGCACGGACGAGAAACGCCCGCCCGAGTTGATCGCCGTCATCCGCTTGCTCGAGCAGCTCGACGCCGCATGGGCCGCTGGCGCACGCACAATTTACTGCGAGTTTGAAAATCCGAAGCATTACCGCGACGCCGTCGCCCGCTTCCGCGCACTGCAAACTTCAGAAATCAAAAACCGAGAATTCAAAATCCAAAATCCCTCCTCCATCTGGGTCGCCCCGCCGCGCATTTTCAAACCCGGCGAGGAATGGATCCTCCAGCAGGTGCGCTCGTCCGATGCCGACGGCTACCTCGTCCGCAACTACGATCACCTCGCGTTCTTCGCCGCCGATCGGAAGCGCGGCGACTTTTCCCTGAACGTCGCGAATCCGTGGACCGCCGATTATTTTCTCCGCCGCTACGGGCTCGAACGCGTCACCGCCAGCTACGATCTTAACATCACGCAGCTGGAGGCGCTGCTCGGTGCTGCGCCGGGCGCGTGGTTCGACCTCACCGTCCACCAGCACATGCCGATGTTTCACATGGAGCACTGCGTGTTCTGCGCATTTCTCTCGACGGGAAAAGATTATCGCGACTGCGGCCGGCCGTGCGACACGCACCGCGTCGCGCTCCGCGATCGGGTCGGCGCGGAACTGCCGCTCAAAGCCGACGCCGGCTGCCGCAACACCGTTTTCAACAACCGCGCCCAGACCGGTGCCGAATATATCGCGCGCCTCCTCGAACTCGGTGCGCGCAGCTTCCGCGTCGAGTTCGTCAACGAGAGCGCCGACGAAGTCACCCGCACGCTCACTCGCTACGCCCAGCTCATCCGCGGCGAAATCACCGGCGCGGAACTCTGGCGCGAGCTAAAACTGCTCAACCAGCTTGGCGTCACCCGCGGCCAGATGGAAACCGCGCCACAACTCATTCAGCGGAAAAATTGATCAGGGCCGCCACCACTCCTGCCGTCGCCCACTGGCCCCGATCTGCGCGACTTGCGAAAAATGATTTCCCTCTGGCTCCGTGCCGCGCACACTTTTCCCTCGCCATGAAAAAAGACGCCATCCTCCAGAAAATAAAAACCGAGAAGGTCATTGCGCTCATCCGCGCCGACAACCCCGACGGGCTGCTCGACTGCGCCAAGGCGCTCGCCGCCGGCGGCCTCACGAGCATCGAGCTCACGATGACCACCCCCGGCGCCATCCGCATGCTGGAGAAGGCCACCGCCGAGCTCCCCGACTTTCTCTTCGGCCTCGGCACCGTGCTCGACGCCGAGACGGCCCGCGCCGGCATTCTCTCCGGCGCGAAGTTCATCGTCACCCCCGCGCTCCGACCCGACGTCATCACCCTCTGCAAACGCTACAGCGTGCCGGTGTTCAGCGGCGCGTTCACGCCCACCGAAATTCTCGCCGCATGGGAAGCCGGCGCTGACGCCGCGAAGATTTTCCCCGCCGAATTTTTCGGCCCCGGTTACATCAAGTCCGTGAAAGCCCCGCTGCCGCACGTCGAGATGGTGCCGACGGGCGGCGTGAATGAGAACAATGTAGGCGATTTCCTAAAAGCCGGCGCGTTCGCGACTGCGGCCGGCAGCTCACTCGTCGAGGCGAAAGCGTTAAAAGAAAAGAACTGGGCCGCGATCACCGCGAAGGCCAAGGCGTTCGTCGCCGCGGTCGCCGCAGCCGGAGTGAAGTAGCGCACCGCGTTTCGTCCGCTCATGCGTCGCCCGCCCGACTGCGTCGTCCTTGTCGCGCGGACGCACTGGCTCGTGGGCGGCGTGATTCTCGTTTCCGTCGGGTTGTTGCGCTGGATGGTCGAAAAATTTCCGGTCGAGTTCAGCGCTCGCACCTACCAAATCACGGGCGGACTCGCCGCACTCTACGGACTCGCCGGCACGCTGGTTTGGTTCGGTGCGTTCGGCGGACGACTCTTGAGTCGCATCTGCGGCCTGCTCTACCTCGCCCGCCCGCGCCTCGGTTCGCACCTCTGGGAAATCATGGACTCGGCGGAGTTCCAAGCGCACTTCGGCGTGCCCATCCCGCCGCCGCCATTGTAGGGCACGGTCGCCCTACAAATACTTCGTGATGTCCGGGATTTTTTTCGCCCGGCGCCCCGCGGCATCGCGCACGAAGTAAGGATCCAGCTCGGGCGTGACCTCGATTTCCTCCTCGTCGTCGTCCGTCACCTCATCCTCCTCGATCACCTCGCCCTCGGCGTTAGTGAAGATCCAATCCGGCTCCGCCTCAAACACGTGCGACATCCGCCGCGCCTGCGGATTGAGGACCAGCGCGGGATTTTTCACGCGACCCGCCTTCACCAACTCGAAGAGACTCGGGGAAAACTGGCTTTTGAAATGCGCCAAAAAATCGCTCAGCCACTTGTTCGCCACGCCGTCGCGACGGTTGAGCAGCACGACATCGGAAAAATGCACGCACGCCTCGACCCACGCGAGCAACGGCGGATTTTTTTCCGCGAGGTGGCAGTTGACCACGCAGAGCACGCGCGCGAGTTCGCCACCCTGCGTCTCGAGCCAAGGCTTGAACACTTCGATTTGTTCGACCGGATTGCGCCGGCCGTCGGCGACAAAAAAAATGTGCGTCGCGCCGACCGGCAATTCGCCCTCGATCGCGCCTTCGTCGATCCAGCGCCAGCGCCCGATCGCGCCGAGTTTTTGATCCGCCACCTCGTCGAGTTGCTCCGCGTCGGACACCATCACCGCCGCGCGATCGGTCTCGCCGAGCCCGCCTTCGATGAGGTCAGCCAGCACTTCACGCCGGCCCGAGCCGGCGGCACCCAGCACCAGATAAACCAGAGGTTTTGCCACGATCAGAATTTGAACACCTGATTCTGCGCTGCGTTCCGCAGCCAGTGATCGACGAGCACGAGCGCCGTCATCGCCTCAACGATCGGCACCGCCCGCGGGACCACACAGGCGTCATGTCGACCGCGGCCAGTCAGCACCGTCGCCGCGCTGTGAATATCTACCGTCTGTTGCGGCTGCATGATCGTCGCAGTCGGTTTGAAAGCCACGCGGAACACGATCTCCTCGCCGTTGCTGATGCCGCCCTGCACGCCGCCGCTGCGATTTGTCGCGGTGCCGACGCCGCCGGCCCGCGGCACGAACGCGTCGTTGTGCTCGCTGCCGCGCAGGAGTGTCCCAGCGAAGCCGCTGCCGATCTCGAAACCTTTTGTCGCCGGCAGCGAGAGCATCGCCTTCGCCAAGTCGGCTTCCAACCGATCGAACACCGGTTCGCCCAGCCCCGGCGGCACACCGCGCACGCGGCATTCGATTACGCCGCCGACGGAATCGCCCGCGGCGCGCGCTGCCTTGATGCGCTCGATCATTTTTTCGGCCGTGGCCAAGTGCGGACAGCGCACCGGCGTCGCCTCGACCTCGGCCAGAGACGGAAAGGATTCGACCGCACCTGCCGGCAGCGCGATGTCGTGCACCGACGTGAGCCAAGCGCGGATTTCGACGGGCGTGCCGCGAACGGCCGACGCGCCGACGGACAGAATCTTTTTCGCGATCGCGCCAGCTGCCACGCGACCGACGGTCTCGCGCGCCGAGCTGCGCCCGCCGCCGCGGTGATCGCGGATGCCGTATTTCGCGGAATAGGTGTAGTCGGCGTGCGAGGGGCGGAATTTGTCGCGCATCTCGTCGTAGGCGCCGGGCCGCGCATCGGTGTTACGCACCAGCAGCGAGATGGGCGCACCGGTGGTGCGACCTTCAAACACGCCCGCCAAAATTTCGACCTGATCCGCCTCCGCGCGCGGCGTGACCAGATCGCTCTGCCCCGGCCGACGCCGGTCGAGTTCGACCTGAATCTCCGCCGCGGTGATCGGCAACCGCGGCGGACAGCCGTCAATGACGACCCCAACCGCCGGGCCATGGCTCTCGCCCCACGTGGTGATTTGAAAAAGTTTTCCGAAACGGTTCGGCATCGCGATGCGAAAGCGTTGGCCGCGTGCCCCAGCCCGGCAAGCGGCAAATCCAACCGCGGCTGGTCGCATTTGCGAATGTCAGCCGTGGTGCCAACCTTTCGCTCTTGCCTAACTTAAAATGGGCAACCTTTGCGGGAAGTCGCCGTCTCAACTTGCCGCACAAGACCGTTTACAACCCGCGTCCTTTAACCTCTAATTCCCCTCCCTCGCCCCGGCGCGCTCGCCATCTCAACTCTCCAGTCCATCCGCATGACTCCGCGTTTCGTCCGCCTCGGCCTCGCCGTCCTTTTTATCACTGCCGCGTTGGCTGGTCGTGCCCAGATGACTGCGCCCGCCACCCCACCGATCGCCGCACCTGCTCCAGCTGGTTCCGACGACGAACTCGTCTCGCTCAAGCTCCCCGACGCCGACATCGATACCGTGCTTACGTCGCTCGAAGCGCTCACCGGCCGGACCGTGCTCCGCCCCGCCGCGCTCCAGACCGCGACCTACAATTTTAAAACGCCGAAGCCGATGCCCAAGTCCGAGGTCGTCCTCGCGCTCGAGACGGTCCTCGCGCTCAACGGCATCAGTGTCGCGCCGCAGGGCGACAAGTTTCTCGTCGTCACCCAGCTCCAAAACGCCCGCAGCTCGGCGCCCGAGATGATCCTCGGCTCCGCGTTTGACCAGCCTGCCAGCGGCAAAATCGCCGCCAAACTGTTCCAACTCGAATTCCTCCGCGTCAACGATCTCCAGCCGCTCCTCCAAGGCGTGCTCAACATCACGCTGATGGGCGCCGTCTCGCTTCCCACCGCCAACGCCGTGCTCGTCACCGACAGCGTCAGCAACCTCCAGCGCCTCGAATCGCTCCTCAAGAGCCTCGACAAGCCCACCACCTCCGGGATGACGCCCAAGTTCTATCAACTCCACAGCGCCAAGGCCGCCGACGTCGTCACACGCCTCCGCAGCATTTTCCAACCGCTGCAACTGCAACTCGGCTCCGCCACCACCTACAACTCCGACGATCGCACGAACCAAATCATCCTCATCAGCGATCCACGCCAATATCCGCTCTTCGACAATGTCATCGCGAAACTCGACGACACCGCCGCCGAGCCCGACATCCACAACGAAGTTATCTATCTCAAAAATGCCGTGGCCACGGAAATGGTCACCGTCATCACCCAACTCGTCTCCGGCCAAATCGCCGCCGCGCAGCGCGCCAACGCCCAAACCGTCCGCCTCGGCCAGAGCAACCAGACGCAGCCCGCCAACCTCGTGCTCCCCGCGGGCAATCCCGCCGCGCCCGGCGCACCGACGCCCGTCAACCCTGCGATCACTGCCGCACTCGATGGCGCCAACGTCCCCGCGTCCAACGCTTTCAGCAGCCTCGCCTCCGCCTTTTCCGACAAGCGCAGCAACTCCCTCATCGTCACCGGCACATCTCAGGACATCCGCCTTATCCGCGCCGTGATCGACCAGCTCGACATCATCCTCCCGCAAGTCCGCATCGAGGTCGTCATCGCCGAAGTCACGCTCGACGACGCCGCCACCTCCGGCATCAGCGCGCTCGGCCTGAAGGTCAGCGGCGACAAACTCATCGGCTTCAACGTCGCCGGCGCCGGCACCGGCGTCAGCGGCACCGGCATCGGCACCGACTTCGTCACCATCGACCGCACCCTCGGCACCCGCGATCTGGCCGGGGTCATTTCGCTCACCACAACCCCGCGCAAAAGCAACTCCACCATCCTCACCGTCCCCTCCGTCGTCACGAGCCACGGCAACCAGGCGAAGTTCTTCGACGGCGAGACGCGCCCCGTCGTCACCGGCTCGACCAACACGCCCAACACTGCCGGTAGCACTACTACCAGCTCCCAGGTCACTCCGCAGGAAATCGGCACCACCCTCACCGTCACGCCGTTTATCGGCAACGACGGCACCGTGCAGCTCAACCTCGATCAAGTCGTCAGCGATGTCACCAGCACCGTGACCATCGACGGCAACCAGCAATACGTCATCGGCACGCGCAAAACCACCCAATACGTCAGCGCGAAGAGCGGCGAAATCATCGTGCTCGGCGGCTTCCGAAAAAAGACCGACAGCAAGAGCACCAGCCGCCTCGGCCCCATCCCGATCATCGGCGACCTGTTCGGCACGCGCACCCGCGAGAACCGGCATCAGGAATTGGTCTTCTTTCTCCGGCCCACGATCCTGACCAACTCGCCGCGCGACAACGCCGAGACCATGAAGCACGTGGACGCGCTCCCGACCCGCGAAGAAATTCGCAAGGAGATTGATCCGAATTTCGTGCCGCCAAAGCAGTCGCTCCTCCAGAAAGTTCTCTCGAAGTGAGTACCGCTTCCACCACGCGCACCCTTCGCGCGGTCCTGATCGAGGACGACTCAGTTTTCCGCCAACTCCTCTGCACCGCCCTCGGGGGCATGCCCGACGTGCAAGTGCTCGGAGACTTTGATCGCGGCCAGCCCGGCCTCGAATTCTGCCGGCGCGAAAAACCCGACCTGCTCCTCGTCGACCTATCGCTCCCCGATCTCAACGGCCTCGAGATCGTCCGCGAGATCCGGCAGGCCATGCCCGAGACGAAAATTCTTGTGATTACCGGCAGCGACCAGCACCGGCTGCCGAGTAACCTGATGTCGCTTGGCGTCAATGGCTACGTCGACAAGTCCGAGCCGATTACCCTTGTGATCGAGGCGGTGAATTCGGTCTGCAGCGGCGGTTTGTTTTTTGCCAGCCGCGTCCGCCGGACACCCGCGCCCAATCCCGAAATTTTGCCCGCCGCGTTGACCGCGTCACTGACCGACGAACAGCGTCAGGTCGTGCTAGAAGCCCCGCGCGAAAAACGCCTTGAGGTGCTCGCTGCCGGGCTCGGTCGACCCGAGGCGGAAGTGCTCACGCACCTCGCCGCCACCACCGGCCTCGACGTCGCCAGCAACCTCGAAACCGATCCCGAGGCCCGCGGACTGCTGCCCGCGCGCCTCGTCCACGAATTTCAGATCATCCCAATCAAGCTCGGCCCACCCGCGGGCTCCGCGGCGCCGTTCTCACCGCTCGTCACGCCACTCCACTTCGCCACCGCGTGGCTGCCCGACGCAGTGATGACCGACTGGCTCCGCACATTCACGCCGCGTCCGCTCGTCTGGCATCTCGCGGTGCCGGAACGCATCCACCAGCTTATCATCGAAAACTTTGGCGTCGGCTCCGGCTCGCTCGAAGATGGCGACGACAGCTACGTGGCCCCCGAGACCCAGCAGCAATCCGAGGAAGTCGTCGATGAGGATGCCGCGGTCGTCCGCTTCGTCACCGACGTCATCTCGCAAGCCATCGCCGATCTGGCGACTGATATCCACTTCGAGCCGCAGGAAGGCCAGCTCCGCATCCGCTATCGCGTCGATGGTCTCCTCGTCCCGGTGCCCGTGCCGGAAAATCTCCTCCGCTTCCAAGATGCGATTATCTCGCGCTTGAAAATCATGGCGCGGATGAACATTTCGGAAAAGCGCCTCCCTCAGGATGGCCGTATCAACTTTAAGGCCGCCGGCGTCGTCCTCGACATCCGCGTCTCCACCGTCCCCACGATCTACGCCGAGTCGATTTCGCTCCGCCTCCTCAACCAGAAGAAGGAAGCCTACACGATGGATCGCCTCGGCATGAGCGCCGAGGAACAGAAACAGATCGTCAGCATCCTCGACTATCCGCACGGCATCATCCTCGTCACCGGCCCGACCGGCTCCGGCAAATCCACATCGCTGAACGCCTTTCTCCGGAAGATCAATTCCACCGATCTCCGGATCATCACGATCGAAGATCCGATCGAGTATGAGGTGCCTGGCGTGAACCAAATGCAGGTGCGTCCGGAAATCGGACTCACCTTTGCCGACGCGCTCCGCCACGTCCTCCGCCAAGATCCCGACGTGATCATGGTTGGTGAAATCCGCGACAAGGATACCGCCGAGATCGCCATCCGCGCCTCGCTCACCGGACATTTGGTGTTCTCGACGCTGCACACCAACGACGCGCCTGGCGCCATCACGCGCCTCGTCGACATGGGCATCGAGCCGTTCCTCGTCGCCTCCGCGATCGAGCTCGTCATCGCCCAGCGGCTCGTGCGCCGCCTCTGTCAGGAGTGCTCCCGCCCCGCGCCGGTGAACAAAATCAAGCTCCGCGAAAACCTCGCCATCCTCGGCTGCGATCCCGCCGAGGCCGAGCTGCTGGAATCGCTCAAGGCGCCGGTCGGCTGCGATCGCTGCCGCGGCACCGGTTATCGCGGCCGCGTCGGCATCTTCGAAATCTTTCGGCTCAATGACGAGATGCACGAGCTCGTGCTGCAGCGCGAAAGCACGCGCAAACTCGCCGACTGCGCCCGCCAGCACGGCATGAGGACACTCGGCCAGAGCGGCTGGGAAAAAATCAAGACCGGCCTCACCACCTTCGATGAAGTGCTGCGCGTGGTCACGGTCACCGACGCGTAAACCGAGAAAAAATTTGCCCCGCGCTTCGTTTCAACCAACCTCTCCAACATGAGCGACAAACAGGCCGTCATCGAAACCGTCAGTCGCCTGCCAGACAACGCGACCCTCGCCGAGATCAACGAGGAGCTGGCCACGCTTGAGGCGGTTCGCCGCGGCGTCCGGGCGGCCGATGAAGGCCGCGTGAAGTCCCACGAAGAGGTCAAACGCCTGATCGTGGAATGGACTTCAAAGTAATCTGGACCGATCCGGCAATCGAGAGTCTGCGCGAAATCGTCCAAGCTATCGCGGCGGACAACAACTCTGCTGCCCAACGCCTCGGTCTTGAATTGGTTGAGCGAATGGAAATCACGACCCAGTTCCCGCGAATCGGCCCGCTCTCTTCGGAAGACGGTGCCGCCGAAATTCGCTGCCTCACTCATGGTAACTATCGGCTCTGCTATCGGCTCGGCAAGGTGCCGGGCCACGCCGAAGTAGTTGCGGTGCGCCACTCGGCGCGCGAACAGCCCGAATTTTCCTGACCATGGCCCGCTTCGCCTACACTGCCCGCGACAGCGGCGGGAAAACCGTCCGCGCCGATCTTGAGGCCCCGAGTCGCAAGGATGCGCTCAGGCTCCTTGCGGCGCGCGGGCTACAGGTCTCGTCGGTCAACGAAGTCACCACTGGCGGCACCAAGTCCACGGCGGGAGCGGACGCGAAAAATGGCGGCACCTCCCGAGCCGCGCGCCGCGCCGCCGCGCTGCCGCCGACCAACGCGGAGCGGCTGCCGTTCCTCGAAGCGTTGTCTGATCTGATGACCAGCGGCCTTTCCGCCGGCGAGGCGGTGCGGCTGCTTTCGATCCGCATCAAGGAGCCGCAGCTGCGTTCGCTCTGCACGGGACTCTGGGAACGCATCAGCGAAGGCGCACCGCTCTCGCGCGCCATGGCGGAATTTCCGCTGGTCTTCGATCCGTCGATCACCAATCTCATCCAAGCCGGAGAAGCGACCGGATCGCTCAACGATACCGTGCAGCGTCTCATCGCGCACCTCACCGAGCAGAAGGAACTGCGCCGGCAGTTGTTCAACGCCCTCGCCTACCCGTGTTTCATGGTGTTCGTGGCGGGTGGGGTGATTTTGTTTTTCCTCTTCTTCCTCCTGCCACGGTTGCAGGCGTTGCTCACGGCACTCGGCGGCAAGCTGCCATTCTCCACGAAGCTACTGATCGGGCTCTCTGACTTCGCGATTCACTATGGCGTGTTTGTGGTCATCGCCGCCGTGTTTGGCGCGGTGTCGTTCTGGCGCTGGCGCGCGACCGAGGCCGGCCGGCAGGAAACGGACGCGTGGCTGCTCAAGCTGCCGCTCGTGGGCCCGTTCATCGTGGCGCAGACCGTGCTCGCGCTCAGCCAGACGCTCTCCGTGTTGCTGGAAAACGGTATCACCGCCGCGGAGGCGCTGCGCATGACGGAGAAGCAAATTTCCAACCGCGTGCACCGCGCCGCGTTTGGCGTCGCGATCGCGCGCGTGCTCGAGGGTGAGGCGATGTCGGCGGCGTTTGCGCGCACCGGCTGTTTCCCCGATCTCGTACTCGATCGGCTCGCGGTCGGGGAGAACACCGGCAACGTCGTCCCCAGCCTCAAGCAAACCGCGACAGCCTATCAGAAGCTGATTTCGAATCAGCTGAAAATGTTCACGAGCGTGATTTCGAACGGAGTGCTGATGTGCGTATTTGTTTTTGTCGGCTTCATCGCGTTCTCGATCGTGAGCGCGGTCTTCCAGGTGAGCGCGAGCTTCAAGCTGGGGAGCTGAACGCGCACCAGCCTTCCGCATGGCTCCGCCGCAACTTGTGCTCGTGACTGGTGCCGCCGGAAATGTCGGTCGGACCGTGTGCGCCGGACTGCGCCCGTTTTTCCCGCTTCGCACCTTCGATCGCGTGCCGACGCCAGACGATCCCGCGGCCCACGTCGGCGATCTCACGGATCGCGCGGCGGTCGATCGCGCGGTCGCGGGCGTCGGCACGGTCATCCACCTCGCCGGCTGCCCGCGGATGGAAGCCGAGTTCATCCGCGATTTGATCAAACCGAACGTCGAGGGTCTCTGGCACCTGCTCGATGCGGCGCGCCTGGCCGGCGTGCGGCGCTTCATCTTCGCGAGTTCCTGCAACGTCGCTTTTGGCGCGACTGAACTGCGGCAGCTCAAGACCGACACGATCCACGCACTCAATCCCTACGGCGCGACCAAGGTGTTCGGCGAATCGATCGGGCGCTGGTTCTTCGACACCTACGGGATGGAATTTCTCGCGGTGCGCATCGGTTACTTTCGTGGTCTCGCCGTCGATCCCGGTTTGCGCGAGGCGTGGCTGCGCCGCATCTGGCTCGGGCCGCGTGACTGCGTGAAAATTTTCCGGCTCGCGATCGACGCTCCGAAATTCGGATACGGGATCGTTTACGCCTGCTCGCGCTGCCCGGAGAATTATCTGGATCTCACGAGTGCGCGAGCGTTGCTCGGCTACGAGCCGGAGGAAGAAGTGCCGGCGGCCGCGCCGTAGGTCACGGGACTTCGTAGATTTCGACGATGGCAATGCCGCCGTTGCCCACTGCGCTGACCTGCGCGGTGTAGCTGCCGGGTGCGAGCGTGATCAGTAACATCGCGTCCTTGCTGGCGCCGTCGCTCACCGCAAAGGCGCCGACTCTGTTGGCCGCCTGGATGATCGCGGTGCTCCCGGCCCAGTCGTTATTGGTCGCCACCACCACTGACGGGCTGACACTGATATTGTTCAGCGTCATCGTCGGATCGGGCATGACGCCACCAACCCCAAGTGGGGTGAGTCCCGGCCCAATCGCACGAATGAGCACGGTGCGGGACGTCGAGCCGCCAATCACGAAGCCGGCGGTGAGCGTGTCCCCGGCGTTGATCTGTTTGAGCACCGAGACGTTGATAAGCCGCGGGGTGGTGGCGGTGAACGCGCTGCTAGGCGTGGCATCGTAGAGTTCGGCGATCACGGTGCCTGTGCCGCTACTGGCGTCGCTCACTTGCACAGTGTAATTGCCCGGCTGGAGGCTGGACTGGAACAGCGCGGAGTCGTTCGAGGTGGCGCTGGTGTAGGCAAACGCGCCGACCGAGGCGAACGCATTGCTCAGCGCGGACGAGCCGCCCCACTTCGTGTTGGTCGCGACGACCACGGCGGGGCTGACGCTGGTGCTGTTGAGCGTCATCGCCGGATTAGGCAGAAAAGCGGTGATGCCAAATTGCGCAAGTGACGGGCCGGCGGCACGCGCGAGCAGCGGCTTGGCGCCGCTGGTGCCGGAACCGCCGAGCACCGTGCCCATCGTCATCGTCTCGCCCGACACGAGCGGCGTGAGGATCGCCAGATTGATCAGCCGGCCGGGATTGCTGGTCGTGGTGACTGTGAGCGCGGCGTTGCTGCTCGGCGCCGTGCCGAGGCTGTTCGTGACCCAGCAGGAATAACTGCCCGCCAACGCGACGGTCGTGCCCGTCGTGCCGGAAAGAACCAGCGTGGCGCTGGTGGCGCCGGAGATGTTCACGCCGTCCTTGCGCCACTGATAAGTCGGTGTCGGCACGCCAGTCGCGGCCACGGAAAAAACCACCGTGCTGCCGCTGCTGATCGTCTGCGACACCGGTTGCGACGTGATTGAAGGTGCAGCCGCAGTGGCGATCGTCAGCGTGGCCGTCGAACTGGTCACAAAGCCTCCAGCGTTGCCGAGCCGCACCGAATAATTGCCGGCATCGGCGGCGGTCAGATTATTCACCGTGAGACCGAATCCGTTATTGGCCCCCGTGTATTTGCCACCCGAACTATTGAGATCGCCGAGATTCTGGCCGTTGAAATACCAATCCATCAAAAGATTGCTAAGATTGGGATTGGTTGAGCCGCCGACGGTGACGCCGAGCGTGATGGTGGCTTTGCCGCCCAGAATGCCGCTCTGGTTGGTCGGCTGACTGGTAATGAAAGGCGGCTGGGTGAAAGTCCCGGGGGCTTGCGCGGCGATGTAGAAAGTCAGCTGTTTTTCGAACAAAGCCACCGCCGTGTTGGGGACGTCGAGCGTTGTGAGTGTGTCCCAGCTCACATGGCCTTGATATACCCGACCGCTGGTCAGCGTGCCGGCGGGGACAGTGATCGAAGTGAGTGGCGTGGTGGTCGCCGTCAATCCGAACACATTCTGAGTGGCAATGTCGTTCTGGATGTTAACGTTGTCGCCCTGCAGCGAATAAACCTGCAGCGCCATGTGGCCGGCCGCGCCGCTGGTGGCGTAACCGGTGAACGTGTTGACGTTGATCGTGTTGGCCTGCCCCGGATTGACGACGAGCATGCCGTTGCTCCAAGTGCCGGTGCTGCTGGTCACCTGCGGTATGCCCGTCGGGTAGTTGTCGGTCGTAAGATTAAGGGAGGTCGTCGGAACGCCAGCGCCGGTCATCCGGTAGTTACCGCCGGAAAAAGCCGCATCCAACCCGGCCTTGGTGGTGAAGGTCTGGCCGATTTCGAAATCCTGGTTACCGGTATTATAGGTGAGCGGCATGGTGCTGCCCGAGGGTTGCCAGCAGCTGCCGATTTTATGGGCTTTTGTGGGCATTTAACGCGAAACTTTGCCGTACTTGATGGCGGAAGATCTTGCCATTGCGCCTAAAAGTGTTCATTTGCACACTATGACGATCACCGTGGAAGCAAA
>CAIMFY010000053.1 GCA_903840415.1 uncultured Opitutia bacterium
ATGGCTCCTGACCTCGCAAGCGACCAAACAGCTACCCGTCAACGCGGTTGTCTGTGTCCACTAATTCGAGGCAATCTCAGAGGGTGGAAAATTCGCCGACTTATCGAGTCAGTTACTGACTCTTTGCGCCTGATCCGTGGGTTGAACCAACGACCTTCAGGTTACTAGCCTAATTATTGTCTAGCAACATTTTCACTCCTCTCTGACGGGACGGACACACACGGGCTGAGACGGACAGGGACGGGGTCAAAATGGACACTGAACGAAACCCCGCCCATGAGCCTCCTCTCGAAGTCAAAAATCATGGCGTTCCGGCAATGCCCGAAGCGCCTTTTCTGGAAATTCATAAGCCGGAACTGCGTGAGGATTCAAAAGCAACCGACGCGAGGGTCAAGGTCGGTCATGCCGTGGGCAACATTGCGAAGCGATTTTTCGATCCCCACGGGACCGGCATCGAGATCAATCCGCACAGTGATGGTTTCGCGTCGGCTTTCGCCCAGTCCGCGGAACTATTGGCAAATCCAGACCGGCCGATTTTTGAGGCCGGTTTGCAGGGCGGCGGGGCGTTGACAATTGCCGACATCCTGTTGCCCGCCACGAATGGCGGCGATGCAGGTTGGAAAATGATCGAGGTGAAATCCTTGGCCAGAATCAAAAATTATTCGATCAGTCTATTGGTGCGCGAAGCGCCGCGAGATTTGACGGGATTGACGGTTTTCTCGCCGCGACCCGAGGGGTGACAAATTGACTTTGAGGCATTTTGCTTCGGAAGAGCCGGCGGTTTAGTTTCGATGCGGTGGTTCGGGCAGCAATTGCAGCAACTGCAGTTTTTCTCGGGCAAGAGTAAAGTCGGGTTTAAGTCGAAGCGCCTCTCCGAACTGAAATTTTGCGTCTGCGATTCGGCCCAGATAAACGTAGGCGGTGGCGAGATTCTGGCGGGCTTGGACGAGAGTTGGTTGCAGGCGCACGGCGCTTTCGAAATGCGGCAGAGCATCGGCAACGCGGCCATTTTGGGCGAGCGTGCTGCCTAGATTGTCTTGATATTCGGAGGAATCGGGCGCGAGGCGCACGGCGGCCTCATAGTGTGCGAGCGCCTCCGGCAGCCGGTTGAGGGTGGCGAAAGCGTTACCCAGATTGTTGTGGGCCCGGGCGGAATTGGGATCGAGGCGGAGTGCTAGTTCGAAATCGCCGACGGCTTCCGGCAAATGGCCGGACCAAGCGAGAGCGTTGCCAAGATTAACATGAAAATCGGCTTTCGCGGGCGCGAGTTGGACGGCGGTGCGGTAATGCGCGAGCGCATCTTCTGGGCGACCGGCGGCGAGAAGCGCGTTGGCGAAGTTGCTGTGGAATTCGGCGGAGCTTGGGCGCAGAAGCAGCGCGGTTTCATAGTGGGCAAGTGCGTCGCCGGTGCGGCCAGATTGTGCCAGAGTGTTGGCGAAGTTGTAGTGGGCGTCGGCGTTGGCGGGCGCGAAGCGCAGGGCGGTCTCAAACTGTTTGAGCGCTTCAGGCACGTGGCCGGATTGCGCGAGAACGATGGCATAGTTGTCGAGCGCGGTGGGGTCACGCGAATCGAGGCGAATCGCAGCTTCGGCGTGCACGAGAGCGCCAGCGAGATCGCCGGCGGTGAGGTGCAGGGTAGAAAGGTTGATATGAGCGCGCGCGTTGGCAGGGACTTTGGCGATGGTGTCGGACCAGAGGGTAAGTTCATCGCGGTAGTCGCGATTGCGGCGGGCCGTGACAAAACCAAACGAAACGGAGAGCGCTACGAGGACCGGGAAAGCACCGCGGCCGATTAGCCCATGAAGGCCGATCACCGCGAAGGTCGCGATGACGGCGAGCGGCAGATACATGCGATGCTCGGCAATGGTCTGGGTGGCGATTGGAACAACGCTGGAACTCGGTGCGAGAAGTAGAAAAAAATAAGCAGCGAGCAAGCCCAGCGCGGGCCGGCGGCGGAGCGCGATGAGCGTAAGGCCAAGGAGCGCGAGCACCAGGAGCGCAGGGCCGAAAACCTCGGAGAGGTGGGTCACGGTAGCGGTGCCATAGTCGAAAACGAGCGACTGGGGCCAGAGCACGAGGCGAAGGTAAAGCGCCACGGCGCGGCATTGCGTGAACAAATAGTGGAGCGGAGTGACGGCGGTGTTCCAGCCGGCGGTTAGTGCGTGGCAAAATCCCGGATCTTCGGATTGAGCTCCGGATCGTACCAATCGGCCTGCAGGACCCCGGCCTTCAGATTGTCGATCACGATGCTCCGCACCGACCCGCCAAAAAAACGCAGCGCATTTTCCAAGCAACGG
>CAIMFY010000054.1 GCA_903840415.1 uncultured Opitutia bacterium
GCGAAGCGCGCCACGCCGAGCGTCAGCGCAAAACCGAGCGCGATGCCGGCAGCGAGGATGAGAATCCGTTTGAACATGCCGCCGACTGTGTGCATCCGCTTCCGTTTGTAAATGGGTTCGTCTGTCACGCCGTCCCCCGCGCCGTCCGCGGATTTTCTCGCCGTCTTCCGCGCACACGCGGATGCAGGCGGAGCCATGACCTTCGCCGACTTCATGCGGCTCGCCCTCTACGACCCGCAGGTGGGCTATTACCGGCGTGACCGGCGACGCGTCGGCTACAGCCCCGGGACTGATTTTTTCACGGCGAGCACAAGCGGCCCTGTGTTCGGCGGACTTGTCGCCGCCGCCTGCACGGAACTGCTGCGGGGATGCGATCCGCGGGAGTTTACTTTCGTGGAAATCGGCGCCGAGCCCACAGACTCCGCAGCAGCGGGCGTCGATGGCGGCGTGCTCGGCGGGGTGGAGCACCCATTCGGCACTGCCAAAGTGGTGCGCATAGGTGAACCACTGGCGCTGTCGGGGCCCTGTGTGATATTTTCCAACGAACTCTTCGATGCACAGCCCTTCCGCCGCTTTGTGTTTCGTCAGGAGCAATGGCGCGAACTCGGCGTAGCGCTGCGAGATGCCGGGTTGCAACCCATCGAAATACCCGGGCCACCCGCCGGGCTTCCTGCGGGCACCTTGCCGTCCTCCGCTCCTGAAGGCTACCTAATCGACGCGCCGCTGGCCGCAGTCGCTCTCCTGGAACATATCGCTGCGCAGCCGTGGACCGGCCTGTTCGTGGCCTGCGATTACGGCAAGTCATGGCAGGAACTGATCGAAGCCTGCCCGGAGGGCACGGCGCGCGCCTACTACCGGCACACACAGTCCAACGATCTGCTTGCCCGACCGGGAGAGCAGGATCTCACCTGCCATATCTGCTGGGACTGGCTGACCGCCGTGCTGGACCAGCAGGGTTTCACCGATGCCCAAGTGGATTCTCAGGAAACATTCTGGGTGCGCCATGCCACCGAATACATTGCCCAAACCTCGGTCGCCGAGGCGGCGCGCTTCAGTCAGAAGAAACTGTCCCTGCTCCAACTGCTGCATCCCGCCCACCTCGGTCAGAAATTCCAAGTCCTGCACGCCTGGCGTGCTGCTTAACCGCGGTTATTCGGTTTCGGTTCCCGCAGAATACAGTGGATTGCCTTCCACGTTAATCTGGCGCCACGTCTTGCGTCACCACTCGCAGGCACCCGGTCCAAAATCCATCCTACACAAACACGCCGTCCCTCATCGGCCGCACGATGTCGCAGCGGTTGGCGATATCCGGATTGTGCGTGACGAGCACCACCGCCTGGCCGTGATCCTTCGCCAGCCGTGTGAGAAGATCGAAGACCATGGCGGAATTCTTCACGTCGAGGTTGCCGGTGGGTTCGTCGGCCAGGATTAGGGAGGGCTGGTTCGCCAGGGCCCGGGCGACCGCCACGCGCTGCTGCTCGCCGCCGGAAAGATGCGTGGCCAGGCGCTGCGTTTTCTCGCC
>CAIMFY010000055.1 GCA_903840415.1 uncultured Opitutia bacterium
GGTCCCTCTGGGGACGCGACATTTCGGCTTAGATGCTTACTTGGCGACCGCCATCTCCGGCGGATGCGCCTTGCGCCACGCCTGCGCGCGGTCGTGGGCTTCAGTGAGGCCGAGGGTCGCGAGATTTTTTTGAAAATGCGGGTCGCCGCGCATCGGGTCGAAGACGGGATGAAACAATAAATAGTCGGCCCGCGACGAAACAATCCATGCGGGATCAAATGCCGCGAGGGCATCGTCGTAGCGATTGAGCGCGGCCAATCCGGCAACCTTGGAGATGATGCTCCCTTGCGCAAAAATCCTCAGCGAACTTTCGACCTCAGCGCGTTTTCCCGCACGACCCAGCACGATCACGCGGAACATCGAATAGCGCGTATCGCTTTCCGACAGGGCCCTCGCCAGTTCGGCGGCTTCACTTAACCGCCCCATTTCCGCGAGTGCCACCGCCTTCAAGGCCGCCGCTTGAGTGGCGGTGCTTTGCAAGGCCAGCGCCCGGTCACAAAAAGCGATCGCCTCGCTGAGGCGGCCGGCGAAAATGAGCGCCCATGCGTAGTTGTCCAAAATCCGAGGCGACAAAGGATCGAGTTCGGTGGCTTGCTTCAGCTCACTGAGTGCCTCATCGAGCCGGCCTTCCATCATCAAGGTGCGGCCAAGCCACTGGTGAGCGGAGGCGTAGTTGGCGTTAAGGCGAATCGCTTCCCGCAACTCCCGCTCGCTATCGGCAAACCGCCAGACGTTCCAATAAAGGATACCGAACGACGCGTGCGCCTCGGACGAGCGCGGATCAAGCCTTAGAGCGAGTTCGCATTTGGCGGCGACGCGATCCACGTCAGGTCCCTCGCGCAGACCGAACGCCGAGAGCGAGTTGTCGAGCTGGCCGCGCAGCGACCAAACGTCGGCGATCGCTGAGTGGGCGCGGGCGAAATTTGGCTCAAGTTCAATGGCCTTTGTAAGCAATGTCTCGGCCCGAGAAAACCCCTCGTCCGTGCGAAGATTCCACGCTTGGCGACCCTGCACGTAGAGTTCGAAGGCTTCCGGCTTCACGCTCGCGATCGCTGCGGCAGAACTGACTCCGAGTTTCAGCGAGAGCCGTTTCGCGATGAGCCCGGCAATCTCCTCCTCGACGGCGAACACGTCCTTCGCGTCGCGCGTGAAAGAATCGTTCCACTCCTGAAACCCGTCCGCCGCTTTGCTGAGGCGCGCCGAGATTTTCACCTTGTCGCCGAGACGCTGCACGCTCCCTTCGATCACGTAGGCGACGCCGAGTTGCTTCGCGATTTCCGGAATGGGCGTGTCCTTACCCTTGAAGTGAAACGACGACGTGCGGGCCGGAACTTTAAGGCCCGGCACTTTCCCGAGCGCGTTGATCAACTCCTCGCTGATGCCGTCGGAAAAATACTCACTGTCGCGTCCTGGGCTGTCGTCGGCAAAGGCTAGCACGGCGACTGATTTGTCGTCGGATGAAACGGCCACAGGAGCGGTCGTATTTTCCTCCGGCCCGGGCGCCTTGGCCACGAGGGCCTCAAACCTCGGATCGCCCTGCAACGACTCCAACAGCGGATTCACCAGTAGCATGGCTCGCGTCACTGGCCGCAATTTCCCCAATGCACTCGTCTCCCCCGAAGCGACGTAACGCGTCAAGCGGGCAATGGCCTCGTCCTTTGAGTCTGCCACCAGCGCGAGCCCAGCGAAATTCACAATAAACTTTGAGATTCCGTTGGAAATATCGGCGTTTCGTTCCTCCAAGATCCGCAAAATTTTTCGGGCCGAATCGCGATCACCAAGCCGCGCGAGCGCCCATGCTTTCCAGTGCATCGCCCAAACGTCGTCCGGGGTATTCGCCAGTTCCCTGTCCGCCAGTTGAGCGACGGTCCGCCAGTCGGCCAGGGCCGCTTCGTTTTCTCTGGCCGCCTCATGCGCCCAGGCGGTCAAGACGGCCCGCGGTCCGTAGAATGCCGAACTTCGGAGGTAATCGCGCGGAAATTTGCTCAGCACACCAAACATTCGCGACGGTTTTCGCGCCCACAGATAGGTCATGGCCGCTTCCGAGCAGCCGCGATCCTCGGCGAGATTCCAAGAAGGATATTGTTCGACGGCCTCAACCGCTCCGTCGATATCTCCGCGCCAAGTGAGTTTCAAAATCCAATCAACCGACCACAGGCGAACGGTTCGGCGGCCCGTGAGCGCGCCGCGCATCGCTTGCTCGGCCTCCGCGTATTTCGAGTGCCGAACTAAGACGTAGAAGAGGTCCGCTTTGATTTCCGGATCGTCCGGCGCCGATTTCAGCGCCCGCTGGGTGGCAGCGGTCGCGACCTTGACGTCCTCATTCCACATGCCCGCAAAAGACAGCACGCGATTCAGGTGGGAATTGTTCGGAAATTTGTCGGCGAGTTTCGTCAGACGCTGCTGCAATCCTGAAATATCCTGTCGGGTGACGACCTGCGCATACGCCAGCGCAATTTCCGCTTCAGTGGTCCCCGGTGCTAATTTTGCGGCTCGATCAGCCTGCGATTGTAGCGCTTCCCGTCTCGCGGGCGAGTAATCGAGCCCGTATTGGAACATGCGAGAGGACAACTCTGCATGCAGTGACCAGGCGGATGCGTCAGTGAGGTCGAGTGCCTCCGACTTCTTGAGCAGTTCCTCCGCAAGCACATAAGTCTCGCGATTAAATTCGTCGCCCTCATCGAGAATCTTTCGGGCCTTGGCGACAAGCTGCTGCGCCTCCGTGAGCGGTTTGGCTGGAACGGACGCGACCGGTAGCGACGCGGGTGGCACTGTTTCTTTGGCCCGCCATGGCTGCCAGAGCGCAACTGCGATGAGCGTTGCGGCACAGAGCGCGGCGGGCACAAGCCACGACCGCGAAGATTGGCGTAGGGACGCGGCCGGTCCGCGTCCGTCTTCTTGGGGGCGCACGAGGCTCGACCCTAATTCGGACCCCACGACCGCGACCTCACCGCCCAGTAATTTCTTCACCCGCGCGCAAAATGTCAAAGGCGCCTCCCCGCCCGGAAGCCGCGTCCATTGCACTGCTTTGAACTCCGTCGGCAAGTGCGCCTCGGCATCGCGCGTAGAGTCAATCACCACCGGCAGCAGGAATGGCTTCGCCTCAGCCATCGCATGGGTGCGCTGAGCGGCGAGCTTCCACTCGATTCGGAAGTAGCCTTCAAGCCGCGCCTGCGTGTTGGCCGAGATGATTGGCACGAATAACGCGCAGTCTGCGATCTGCTTCCGAATTTTTGCATCCCACGCATCGCCGCCGACGAGCTCGTTTTGATCGAACCATACTTCCACTCCCGCCGCGCGCAACGCTTCGCAAATGCGCTGCGCCGCCGCCGCGTCTTGGGATGCGTAGCTAAGAAAAACGGCGCGATTGGCAGAAGCTGGCTGGCTATCCGACATGAGTCATTGGGTCTCAAACAAGTGCCGTGCCAACCTTGCGCTGACCAGCGTAAAGCGGAAGGGCCCCAGTTCCTCCATCAGGTCCTAACAGACGAAAATGGGCGTTTCTTTAAGCAA
>CAIMFY010000056.1 GCA_903840415.1 uncultured Opitutia bacterium
CAGGTCGCGTTTGGCGGCGAGCAACTGGGTCACTAGTTTGAACGTCGGGCTGAAGAGCACCTTCAACTGGTGTCGCTGGATCCACTCGCGCCCCAGGGCGGCCACCAGATGCGATTTGCCGCGTCCTGGGAGACCGAAGCACAGCAGATTGTCGCCCCGGCGGATCAGGTCGCCCGACAGCAAGGTCGGCAGTTGTCGTCGCACCTTGTCCGGCAGTTTGGCCTCGTCGAGCGTTTCGAGTGTCTTGCCCGGCGGCAGCCCCGACTCCTTTAATTGCCGCTCGATGCGCCGGCGCAGTCGCTCATTGAGTTCGTTTTCCACGAGGTAGCCGAGGAAGCGGCGATAGCCCCAGTTTTGCGCCTCGGCACGGACCATGATCTCTTCGTGTTCGCGCGCGGTAGTCATCAGCATGAGCGAGCGCAGGGGCCCGGTCAGGGCGCCAACGGCGCTCATGCGCTCACCTCCACGATCAGCGCGTCGTAGCTGTGCAGTTCCGGCGTAAATGCCGCCAGCACCGGCGGCGTCGGCTCGCGCGGGCTGAGCGCTGCCACGACGTCCTGCGGCCACGGCACGCGCTCGGCGCGCAACAGCACGCCAAGTGCGGCGGCGACCTCGTCCTCGCCCCGTTCGGCCGCCAGCGCGAGCAGCGTCAGGTAGTGACGATCCGCTTTCGCTTCCGCGGCCCGCACCAGTTGATCGTAAGCCTGCCGAAACGAGGGCCGCGGGAACAGTTCCTCGCGATAAATGTAGCCGGCGAAGGCGCCGGGCTTGCGGGTCAGCGACGCGATGATGTGGCGATAATCGATGCGGGCCTGATGTCCGATGGTGCGCGGGTAACGCACGATCTCGACGCCGTCGTGACGCACGGCCACCTCGGCCTCGGTGACCTGCACCTGGACCATCGCCCCGATGAGTCGAGATGGCACCGAGTAGGAGCTCTGCTTGACCCGCACGGTGCTGTAGCTCGACACCCGCACCCGCGTTTCATCGGCTTCCGGATAACGGGTCGCCGGCAGCGGCTGCAGCCGCGCGCGCTCCTCGGTGACTTTTTCGGACCGCAGCGCGTTGATCGCGGTGCAGACCTCGGTCACGAAGCGGGCGAACGCCGCCTCGTCGGCAAACTCGCGCGAGCCGCGCAACGTCAGGTGCGTTGCCAGCCGCCGCTTCAAGTGGCCATTGGCCGACTCGATGTCGCCGTTTTCATGGGGGCACGACGGATTGATCGTGCACGGTTCGAGCCCCAGATGGCGGCACAACGCCAGATACTCGACGTTGAAGCCGCGGATCCCCGTCGTGCGATGCAGGACGTGGGTCGCGGTCGAACTGTGGTCGGTCTGCAACTTCGTCGGCACTCCGCCCACGGCCCACAGCGCCGCCTGCAAACCCTGGCGCATCGATAACATCGATTCCGACCGGCACGGCACTGCCCACTCCCAATTGGAGTAAGGCAGCACGGCGTGACACAACAGCTGCTCCCACTTCTCGCCAGCGATGATGACGCCAAGTTCCGCCGCGTGCGTCCAATCGAGCTGTAAACTTGCCCCCGGTTCGCGCGCCTGCGGGAAAAACACCTCCTTCGGCGGACCATGGTGTCGCCGCCAGCTCAGCACGCGGCGCTGGAAGGTGCGCAGCGCCTTTTGCGCTTGCGGCGCGGCGCCGCCAGCAAGCAGGTGTTCGAACAACGCCTTCGCCTCCACTTCCGGTGCGTCCAGCAGCAGCCGCTCGGCTCCCGGCCAGATTGTCGTCAGCGGATCGGGCCGTCGCCGGCCCCGCTTCTTCTCCGGCTGCGGTCCTTCGCCCGCCTCAATGTATTTGGTCGCCGTCTCGCGGTGCATCCCGGCTTTCATCGCCGCCGTGCCCCGCACGCCGGACTTCGCATATTGGTTCATCATTCGTTGGTATTGTTGCTCGGTAATCATGGGTCCGCGTGGGCCCCGAGCCTCACCAACGTCAGACCAACGGCGCTCTAATTATCACCGGCGGGAGTGCCGGTTTCAGAATGTCGTCGGGTTGGTTTCTGAATGTCGTCCGGCAG
>CAIMFY010000057.1 GCA_903840415.1 uncultured Opitutia bacterium
GCGACGCTCGACATCACCGGCTTCAACACCCAAATCGGTTCGTTGACCGGTGGCGGAACCACCGGCGGCAATGTCACGCTCGGCAGCGCCACGCTGACCGTCGGGGGCGACGGCACCAGTCCTGCCGCGTTTGCCGGCGTGGTTTCCGGTGTCGGCGGTAACATCACCAAGGTTGGCGCCGGCGCGCTTACCTTGTCCGGTATGAACACTTACACCGGCACGACCACCGTCAGCGCCGGAACGTTGACTGCCTCGTCCAACAACACGAGCAACACGGCCTTGGGAACGAGCGCCGTTTCGCTCGGCGGCGGCACCCTCGAGCTCACCGACAACAATGGATTCAACTTCGGTAGCAATGTGGCGCTCACCGCGACTAGCACCATCATGTCCGACCGCATTACCTCTGGTGCGGCGGTGACGAATTTCACGAACACTCTCGGCACCCTCGCCCTCGGTGCCCAAACGTTGAATATCGTCGAGGGAACCAACACCACCACCGGCACGTCTGGGATCACCTTCAGTGGCGCCACGACACTTTCAGCCACCGGCGCGACCTTCGCGGTCGGCACCAACGCTACCCTGTCGCTCGGAGCGATCAACGGCAGCGGCAACAGTTTCACCGTGAGTGGCGCCGGCACCACCGCCATTTCTGGCGTGATCGGCACCGGCAGCGGTGGCGTCACCCAAGCGGGTGCCGGCACCCTGACGCTCTCTAACGCCGCCAACACTTACACCGGCGTAACCACCATCAACGGCGGTATCCTTTCCGTCGGCACGCTCGCTGCCGGCGGGGCCACCAGTTCCCTCGGCGCCTCGTCCAATGCCGCGACCAATCTGGTCCTCAACGGCGGCACGCTCCAATACACCGGCGGCGCCGTCTCGACCGACCGGCTTTTCTCGGTTGGCACCAGCGGCGGCACGCTCGACTCTTCCGGCAGCGGCCTGCTGACACTCTCGAACACCGGTGCGATGGCCTTCAACGGCCAAACCGGCACCCGCACCCTCACCCTGACTGGCACCGGCTCCGGTTCGCTCGCCGCCATCCTCGGCGACAACACCGGCGCCACCTCGCTAACCAAGAGCGGAAGTGGCGCTTGGACTCTCGCCGGCAACAACACCTACACCGGCACGACCACCCTCTCCGCCGGCACGCTCACGGTAAATTCCGGCGCCGCGATCGGCGCCGCCACGAGCAACCTCGTCGTCAACGGCGGCACGCTCAATCTCAACAACGCCGCCCAAACTGTCGCCACCCTCAACGGCACCGGCGGCATCATCAACCTCGGCTACGGTGCCGGCCAAAACCTCACGATCAATGGTACCGCCAACAGCACCTGGACCGGCAACATGGCGCTCACCGCCGGCAGCGCCACGATTACGACCGGCAACAACTTGGTTGTGATCGGCAATGGCGCCTTCACCAACACCTTTTCCCTCGGAGCGAACACGCTTACGGTCAACACGCCCAACGCGGCCACGCTCATACCGACCTTTTATCCCGGGCTCGACGCAACGAACCTCGCCATCACTTCCTCCCTCACTGGCACCGGTGGCATCACCAAGACTGGCGTCGGCACCTTGAGTCTAATCAACGGCGCGGTCGCCGGCAACACGTTCACCGGCAACCTGACGATTACCGGAGGCAAAGTGATTGTGGACAGTAATGTGAATACGCCGGCCGTGAACAGCAATCAGATCTTCATTGGTAACTTAGCCAGCTCGGGTGGCCCAGTCACTTCCACCCTGCAAATGGGCGAATTGGCCACCTCGCCAGCGACCAACAATATGATTGGCACGTTTAACGGCAGCACGAACGGTTCCAACTCGAACCTCACCATTTATGCCGACGGCCAACTCCTGTTGAACGGCGCGTCCAACGGATTCGGCAACGTGACCCTGCAGGGCGGTCTGATCAACGGCGGCGCGTCCACTGCACTTCTGACTTTGGCTGGCAACATCACGACCAACGCGAGCGCTCAAACCGCCGTCATCCAGGGCGGCTCGCTCGGGATGTCCGCGGCCAGTTTCAACTTCAACATTGCCTCCGGTTCCGCGGGCGCCACCGGCGGCGATTTGAGAGTCGATTCCATCATTCAAAATGGCATCGGCTACACCGCGGGCAGCTCGGGCACCAGCCTCACCAAGACCGGCCTCGGCACGTTGGTATTCTCGGGCGTCGGTGGGTCGAACACTTATCAGGGCATCACCAGCGTGGCGGCCGGCATCCTGAATATCCAGAATGCCTACGCGCTGGGCCAGACCGGCTCGTTCATTGGCGACACTTCCAACGGCACCGTCGTTTCCAGCGGCGCGCAGCTGCAGCTCCAGAATGCCGCCGGCATGACCATCGGTATCGAATCGCTCACCCTCAACGGCACTGGTATCGGCACCAATCAGGATGGTGCACTCCTTAACGCGGTCGGCAATAACACTTGGAATGGCTTCGTTTACCTCGGCAGCAACAGCCGCATCAACGCCAACACCGGCACGACACTCACCATCGCCAACGCTGCCGGCGTCAACAATTCCATCCTCAACGGCCTGACCGCCGGGCAGAGCCTGACCGTCGGCGGTTCAGGCAACACGACCGTCAACGGCTCCATCGGCACGTTCGTCAGCAACATCACCAAGGATGGCACCGGCACCCTCACCCTCGCCGGCAACAACGGCTACACCGGCGCCACGAACGTCTCGTCGGGCGCGGTCCTTGTGACCAACAGCAATGGCTTGTCCGGCACGGGTGTGACCGTCACCAGCGGAGCCGCCCTGCAATTCGCCCAAGCCACCCTGCCCTCGACCGCCAACATCACGGTCAACAGCACCCCCGCCACCATCAACGGCATCGGTCTGGGCTCGGGCACGGGCAATGGCGCCATCGAAAACATCAACGGCAGCAACTCCTACGCGGGCAACATCACGCTCGGTTCCGCCGCGACTATCAAGGCCGACGCGGCGAGCAACCTCACCCTCTCCGGCGGTATCGATGTTTCCACTCCGTCGCACAACGCCCTCACGATTGGCGGCGCCGGCAACATCACCGTCACCGGCGCGATCACGAACGGCAGCGTGACTACCGGCGTGGAAACTCCCAACGGCGGAACCAACAACTACACCGCGATCACCGCCGTGGGCGGCACGAGCGGCACCCTCACCAAAATCGACAGCGGCACCCTCACCATCAAGGGCGCCAACACCAGTACGCTCGACGGCATCACGCTCACCCTCGGCAACATCACTGTCGGCGACGGCACTACCACCACCATCGTGCGGTCGGGCGCTCTCAGTTCGGCCAGCGCCAGCAACGTTCTCACGATTAACTCCCTTTCTACGGTCGACGTGTTTTACGCGGCCACCACCACCACTACTTTCACCGGCACTTTGGCGGGCTCCGGCACTTTCCAGAAAGACGGCGCGGGCACCCTCGTGTTTAATTCCTCCTTCAACGCCTCGGGTCTGACGTTGCTCGTCACCGGTGGCCAAATCGACCTCACCTCCGGGGCGAACATTACATTCGGCACGATTCATATCACCGGCAACACCATCCTCGACTTTGGTGGCAGCGCGGCGACCACCCTCAGTTCCACCAACCTCATCATCGATTCCGGTGTCACCGTCACCGTCAACAATTGGGCCAGCGAGACCGACTTCTGGATCGCGAGTGGCAGCTTCTCCGGTCTGAATGGCATCACGAACACCAACGTCGTCACGAACACCAACAATCAGGCTGGCACCCCACAGGCCCAAATCACCTTCGCCAACTGGTCGGGCCTCAACACTGCATGGATTGCAACCCCTTACCCGGGCTACACCAACCATGAAATCCGCCCGATTCCTGAACCCGCCACGTATGGCGTGTTATTCTTCTCGGGTTGCCTCGCGCTCCTCGGCTGGCGGCGCTACTCGCGCCGGACGTCAACCCGCCAGGGGTAATTGTCGAGCGCCGGGTTTTGCTGGTGTGGAGGCGACGTTTCCTGTTTCCCTTCGCTCGACACGCCCGGGTGGCGAAATGGTAGACGCTGGGGACTTAAAATCCCCTGCCTGAAAAGGCATGTGGGTTCGAGCCCCACCCCGGGCACTAAGTCAGGCATCATACGATAATCGTCTGCGACCACGTCACGCGCAAAATTCAGTCGCCCGCAGTCAAATCTGTCCCGAACAGGCGCGGATATCATTCCCGATGGTTACTGGTTTGCGGGCCGGCCTCACCGCTCTTGCACTCAGCCGTAACTTCCGTTTCACCTCGTCACGCGACTTAGTGCACTCGCTGGGTGGCTATCGAGTGAATAGATATCCTAAAAATACCCCGCTTTCATCGACGGTTCCGAAGTCCATTCTCTGATTTTGCATAACTTCGCCCCGACCTAGTGACGCCTGGCATGCCTGTCCCCACCACACCATCCGCCCTGTTTACCGCTCGCTCGATGAGCCAACACAATCGGGCGGAGATGCGACTGGCCTTCGATCGCGCGATCCAGTTCGCCAATCGCAACCAGCTCACGCTGCGCGTGCCCCATGAGGTCAAGCCGATCTCCAACCGGCGCGATATGCACTACCACTATCGCCCGGAGATTTTTCTCCAACTGCAGGGCACGACCGACTTTCATTTTCCCCGGGAAAAATTCTGTCTTAACCCCGACGAGATTTGCGTGATCCCGGCCGGTGTGCCGCATGGTGAAGTCGTCCATGCGGGTCCGAGTCTGCCTTTCCGCAATCTCGTCGCCGGCTTCTACAACAACACCCTCAGCCTCCACTTCGCCCACGAAGCGCGCCCCGGCAAACCCGACATCGAGGTGATCGAGTTTTTCGATGCGCCCAACCTCGACGTCTTCCTCATGCTGGCGAACTCCGTCTCCCAGACGCACGGCACGCACGGACCGGCGCGCGAGATGGTGCTCAAGGGCCTCCTCCTCGCCCTGCTCGGATCGTTTCGCAACATCGTCGAGACCGGCACCGGTCAACTCAACAGCGACATCGGCAAGGTGTTTCAGGCGAAATGCCTCGTGCGCGAGCAATTCGCCAACTCCGAACTCTGCGTCCAACACATCGCCGACACGCTCGGTTGTTCGGCGGATTATCTATCCCATCTTTTTCACACGGAAACCAAGGAGCGCCTCACCCACTATATCCAGCGCATCCGGATCCACGGCGCGATTCTTGCGCTGGAGACGACAGCGCTCACCATTTCAGAAATCGCCTACGCGAGCGGCTACGCCGACCCGGCTTATTTCGCCCGCGTGTTCAAGCAGCACAAGGGCACGTCACCGCAGGATTACCGCAGCCAGCTCGAGGCGCAGCGCACCAAGCAGGAAGAGCAGCCCAAGACCGTCTATTTCGACCGGGTCGACTTCACCCACGGCGTGCCGCACAAGAAGGACGAACCCGCCGCTGGCGCGTAGCGCGGGCTACTTCAGCAACACGCGGTAGCCCCACGCCGGCAGGTTCAGCGCCGTGTCCGCGCCCAGCTCGACTTTTTTGCCGGTAAAGAAATCCGTGTAGGTGCCTTGGTAAGGACCGTCCTTGAATTTCGCGGACTTAGCTTCGGGCGTGAAATTAAAAACGGCGAAGACCTTGTCGCTTTTATTCTGGCGCACGAAGCTGAAGATGCCGGCGTCGCTCGGCACATGGACCATCAGCGCGCCCCATGCGCCATTCCACAGTGCGGTGTTGGCGTGCTTGAGCGCGAAAAGTTTCCGGTAGAGTTCGCCGTTCGGGTGGGCCTGCCACTTGATCGGATCCTTCTCGAAGAACTCCAGCCGCTTGGTGTTGCCGGCCTCCTGGCCGTTGTAGATGAGCGGCATCCCGTCGCCCACGACCGAGAGCACCATCGCCGCGGGCAGCGCGTCGCCGAACTGCTCGAACTCCGTGCCGTCCCACGAATTCTTGTCGTGGTTGCTGACGAAATTCATCCGGTAGATGCCGGTCGGATAAAAACCCTCGTTCCACGCGTAGTAGTTGAACAGCGCGCCGACATCGGCCTTGCCCTTCGCGATGTTGTGAACCGCCTCATACCAGCTCCACGCATAGGTCATGTCAAACGCCTCCGCATGCAGATCGCGCGACTCCCACTCGCCGAGCATGAACACCGGCTTGATCGCATCGAGTTCGCGCCGGGCGTTGTTCCAGAAATCGAGCGGCACGAAGCCCGCGACGTCGCACCGGTAACCATCGACGTCCGCCTCCTTGACCCAAAACTTCAGCGCGTCCGTCATGTATTTCCGCAAGCCCGGCTGGTTGTAATCAAGGTTGATGATGTCGGCCCAGTCGAACCACGGCGTCGGGCGGAAGGCGCCCTTCCAGTCGCGCTGGTAATACTCGGGATGAGTGGTGACGAGCCCGTTGTCCCACGAGGTATGGTTGGCCACCCAGTCGAGAATCACGTGAAAACCCTGCGCGTGCGCCGCTGCGACGAAGTGCTTGAGATCCGCCATCGTGCCCAATTCCGGATTGACGCCAAGGTAGTCGCGCACCGAGTAAGGACTGCCAAGTGTGCCCTTGCGGTTCTTCTCCCCAATCGGATGAATCGGCATGAGCCAGAGGATGTCGACGTTGAGCGCCTTGATGCGCGGCAACTCTTTCTCGACCGCGTGGAACGTGCCCTCGGCGGAGAACTGCCGCGTGTTGATCTGGTAGATCGTGGCATTCTTCGTCCACTCGGGATGCTTGAGCTTTACGTAGGGAACCGGCTGGTAGGGATCGGTGGCCGCGGAGCAACTCAGGATCGTGACAAGAGCGATGAGCAGGTAACGCATGGGATAGATGGCGGAGGATTAGCTGGAGGTGGGTTTGGATTTACTCGATGCGCGAACCTGGCTGAGGAACGGCACGAGTTTATCGCGCCAGATGCGGTAACCGGATTCATTGGGATGAAGTCCATCGTTGAAGCACTGGCTCAGTTGCTTACCCGAGGCATCCACGAAGGCGGAATACAGATCCAAGTAGCGCACCGAGCCGGCGAAGGGCGCGCTGTCAGCCAAAGCGGCCAGACGCTGATTTACCGGACGGACGAGGTCGCGATTCTTGGTTTCGTCATTCGTTGGCAAGAGGGATTGCAGGATCACCGTGGCCGACGGCTGGCGCTTGCGCACCGCCGTGAGCACGGCCTGGATCCCTGCAAACACGCTTTCTAGCATCGGATCTTCCGCGGCGAAGGTGTTGTTGATGCCGACCATTAGGACGATGAAATCGGGATGCAGCCCCGCAGCGTCAAGTTCGCCACGCCCGCCGGCGGACTGCGGCAGCAGGCGAAAAAGAATGTGCTCCAGTCGGTCGCCGGAGATGCCGAGGTTGAGGCTCAGGTTCTCCGCAGGCTTGCCCCCGAATGATTCGTCCCAGACCGCGCGCCCGCATTTCTGCCCGGGGAACCATGGATTGTCACCGAGGTGCCAGAAGTCCGTGATCGAATCGCCAAGAAAAACCAGCCGGACGGGGGCGAGTCTCGGCGTGTCTTTGAGGAGTGCGGTGATCTCGGCCTGACGCAGCTGCCAGTAATCGACACGCTCCTGTGGCTTGGAGGAAACAAATTCCGCAGCGCAACAAGCCAGCGTCGGCAAGCCGGCGGCGAAGACGGCGGCCGCGATTAATCTACGCGTTTTCCAATCTGCAATTATCATGCGGGCTCCCGTGCGGAGAAAAAATCTAGGTCGCGATTTCTTTCTTTTCACCCGGCACCCACGTAAGGGCGGCGGCCGCGACGAACATGCACACTCCACCTGCCATGACGGCGTGGATAAGGTTGCCGTGGAGGTAGTTTTTTACGAGGGGCCCGAAAAACAGCGCGGCGAGGATCTCCGGCAGCACAATGAAGAAATTAAAAATACCCATGTAAACGCCCATGCGCGCCGCCGGCAGGACACCGGAAAGAATCGCGTAAGGCATCGAGAGAATCGAAGCCCACGCCACACCGCCGAGCGCGAGCGCCACCAGCAGCAAAGACCGCTGCTCCTCGCCGTGAATGAATCCGACTGCCACCAACCCGAGGCCGCCGAGCACCAGACAAATTCCGTGGATTAGCCGGCGATCGACCTTCCGCGCCACCGCCATCAAACCGAAGGCGGCGAGAAACGTCACGGCGTCTTTCGTCGCGTAGCACACGCCCGCCCACTCGGCGCCCCGCTTGAACAAGTCCGACGACGGATCGCTGCTGCCGAAAATCACGGGCACGGCATTCGAAAAATGCAGCCACATACAGAAGAGACCAAGCCAGGTGAAAAACTGCACGAGTGCCAGTCGGCGCATGGCCACCGGCATGTGCGCGAGCGCATCGGGAATTTCTTTGATCAAATGGGCGAGACCGCCGCTTGCCGCCTTTTCACGGCGAAACGCTTCAAGATCCTCCGGAGGATTTTCGGGCGTCGAAATCACCGTCCAGAGGACGGCCGTGAAAAACGCGATCGCTCCGACGTAGAACGAAATTTTCACATTGAGCGGCAACGCGTTGGCGCCATCAGCCTCGGCGCTCACATTAAACCAATGGCGCAGAACGTAGGGCAGCAACCCCGCCACGACCGCGCCCACACCGATGAAAAAGCTCTGCATCGCGAAGCCCATCCCGCGTTGCTCATGCGGCAGCTTGTCAGCGACGAAGGCGCGAAACGGTTCCATCGAGACGTTGATCGAGGCGTCGAGCACCCAGAGGAGCAGCGCGGCCATGTAGAATTTTGGCAGGTTCGGCAGCAGCCACTGCGCGAGCGAACCGGCGTTGGGCATCAGCAGCAGCGCGAGCGAACTGAGGATCGCGCCAACGAGAAAATACGGCCGGCGGCGGCCGAGCGGACCCCACGTGCGGTCGCTCATCGCCCCGATGATCGGTTGCACGATGAAGCCGGTGAGTGGCGCGGCGAGCCAGAGCTTCGAGATCTGATCGTCGGCGGCGCCGAGGTATTTGTAGATGGGGCTCATGTTGGCCATCTGCAGGCCCCAGCCGAACTGGATGCCGAGGAAGCCGAAGCTCATGTTCCAGATCGCGGGGAGCGAAAGCGGGCGCGTGGGTTTCATCGATGAGGGGGTTCGCTGTAGTCGCGGATAAGATGGTCGCCGCGGCGATCGTAGAGATCAATCCACTGCGACAGGGTCGTGGCTTTGGCGCCAGCGAGGCTGCCGAGTTGCGCGGCGTCGAAGCGCCACTGCCAGTTGCCCTCGTTGGTGCCGGGACGGTTCAAAGTCGCCGTCGCCGGCAGGTCGAGCAGATCCTGCATCGGAATCACCGCGAGGCGCGACACCGTGGCGAGCACCGTGCGGATGAGCGGCCAGGCCGAGCGCGCACCACCGAGATGAAAATATTCATCGATCTGTGCGGCGGCGGCAGGCGTGAGGCTTTCGAGCCAGCCGCGGGTGGTGAGATTGTCGTGCGTGCCGGTATAGGCGACGCTTTCGGGCGGATAGCAATGCGGTAGGTTGACGTTGTTGGCGTCGTGACCGTAGGCGAACTGGAGGATTTTCATGCCAGGCAAGCCGGCGGCACGGCGCAGCGCGACCACGTCGGGCCCAATGTAGCCGAGATCTTCGGCGATGATACGCGCTTCCGGCAGCGCGGCCCGCACCGCTTCGAAAAACGGCCGGCCGGGACCCTTGAGCCAGCGACCACCGCGGGCGTCGGGGGCACCGGCGGGAATTTCCCAATAAGTGTCGAACCCGCGAAAGTGATCGAGCCGGATAATGTCGTAGAGGTCGAACGCTGCGCGCAACCGATCGATCCACCATGCGTAGCCGGTGCGGGCGAGGTGCTCCCAATCGTAGAGCGGGTTGCCCCAGAGTTGGCCGAGCGCGGAAAAATAATCTGGTGGCACGCCGGCAACGGCGAGCGGTTGGCCGTGGGGATCGAGCCGAAAGACGGCGCGGTTTTGCCAGGTGTCCGCGCTGTCGAGCGCCACGAAGATCGGCACATCGCCGATGATGCCGACGCCACGCGTGGCGGCGTGGCGGCGGAGGCGTTCCCATTGGCCGAAGAAAAGATATTGGTAGAACGCGTGCCGGTCGGCCTCGCGCTGGGCGGTCGCGGGCAGTGCGGACCGCAGTTGCGGCCGCCATTGGCGAAATTCGTCCGGCCAGTTGGTCCACGAGCCGCCGCCAAAGTGCGCCTTTAGCGCCATGAATTCCGTGAACGGCTGGAGCCAGCCGGCGTTGCGCTGACAGAACACGGCGAGCGAGCCCATGCCGCCGACTTCGTCGGCCGCGCGCGCGGAAAACCGATCGTGCGCTTGCGCGAGCACCGGCCAGAACGTCTCGTAGAGACGGCCGTAGTCCACGCGATCGGTCGGCAGGCGCCGCAACCCCGCGACTTCGGATTCCTGGAGGAGCCCGCCGGCAATCAGTTCGCCGAGGTCGATGAAATAGGGATTGCCGGCCCGGCCGGAAAAAAGTTGGTAGGGCGAATCGCCATACCCGGTCGGCCCAATCGGGCAAATTTGCCAGTAGCGCGCCCCGGTGTCCGCGAGGAAATCGACAAAGGCGCGGGCCCCGGGCCCGAGATTACCGATGCCGAAGTCGCCAGGGAGCGAGGACACATGCGCGAGCACACCAGCGGCGCGAGTGTTGAGCCAAGAAGGAGGCGACGAGTTCATTAATAGGCCGAAATTCGAAGACAAAAATAAGCTAGTCAGCCGTCACCCGGGATGCAGACGTAGGCACAGCATGGCCCACGCCGGAAAAAAGCGGCCACCAGAATCAATCTGGTGGCCGCGCCGGGAAGAAGGAAACGAAGGAGGCGCGGCCTCCGAACGGATTAGAAGCGATACGACGCGCCCATGGAATAGGAGGCGCCGTATTTCTGGTAGTTCATGACCTGCCGCGGATCGTCGTTATTAAGAGTGATGAGCGGCTCGTTGTTCAGATTATACGCCTGGAGGAAGAAGGTCAGGCCTTTGGCCGGACCGGATTGCAGCGCATAGCTGACCTGAGCGTCCACGACTTTTTCGGGCAGAGCCACGGAGAAGCCGGCGCCAGAACTAGAGTCTCCCGCGCGATTCGGCGGCCCGAAGGTCGTGATGTATTCGCGGGTTTCCGAGCGATAGCGTTCGCTGATGCGCGCGGAGAAACCGTAGCGCTCATAGTAGAACGTGACGTTGGCAACCTTGCGGGAGAGGCCCGCGATCGGCGCGACGCCGTTGCCGGGACCCCACGGTTGGACCGTGCTGTCGGTGTAGGCGCCACCAAGAACGAGGCCAAAGCCTTTGATTTCCTTGCTGATCAATTCGCTGGGGAGCGACCAGGTGAATTCCAAACCTTGCATCTTACCGCCGGTGCCGTTCATGGGCTCGCCCGCCGGGCCGCTGTTGAGCACCGGGGGGTTGCCGGTGCGAACCGGGTAACCCACGAAGCTCTGGAGCACAGTCTGGTTGTAGATGTAGCTGATCAGATCCTTGTGGAAGGCCGCGAGCGAAATGTAACCCATGTTGTCGGCGAAGTATTTCTCGAAGGAGAGATCAACGGAGTTGGCCTGCCAGGGCTGGAGTTTGACGTTGCCGCCGCCACCGCTCCACGGACTGCGGCTGAGGTCGGTCGAGGCCGCGAGCGTAGGATCGTAGCTCCAGGACTGCGAGGCGCGCATGTCATACATGCGCGGACGGGCGAGCTGACGGGCCACGCTGAAACGAATAAAGGTATCGGGAGATGCCTTGAATGTCAGATTCATGCTGGGGGCGACCTTCGTGTATTTGTCGCCGCCGCTAGCTGGATTCAAAATGCCGGCATTGGCTGAATAGCCGGTGGAATTCTGGTTGGTGTTGATGATGCGGACACCGATGTTACCCGTCACCGGCACGTCGTTGATCTTGGTATCGAGGTTCAGCTGACCGTAGAGCTGGGCGATCTTTTCCGTCACCTGGAAGGTGTTAACGGCCATGTCGGTCGAGTAGTTGGGCGTGAAACCCCAGGTGCCGGCGCTGTAGGCGGCCAACGGATCATAGGCGTAAATCGGACCGAGACCGAGGAAGCTCATGTCCGTCGTGCCGACTTTGGCGGGCAGCGCTTGGGTATTGGCGGCGGTGACGGAGTTGATGTAGCCGGAGGGATTTTCGCCGTCTTTCTTGTAGCGCTCGGAGAAGCTGGTGCCGATTTCGAAGTCCTTAAAGATACCTTTCAGCGCATGGGTGGTCGAGAGCTTGAACTGGCCGAGTTCGTCCCGGGCTTGGAAGTATTTCAAATAGCCTTCCATGCCACCGCCCTGCAGCGTGGTGGGACCCCAGCCCTGGGGATCGGAGAGCTTGAGGATGCTGCCGGTGGAATAGTCGAGCGTCGACTTGATCACGGGAAGATTGCCGGGGATCAGGGTCACGTTCATCGTGTCGGGATTGGCGGCGGTGCCGCGGAAGCCGACGCCGGAGTAGGTCTCCAGATTTTCATCCGTGCGGGTCACGCGCGAATAGCCCATGTCGAAGGTGATCGGCCAGTCGGTCTTTTGGCCGACTTGGACATTCCAACCGAACGCAAAGGGGCTGTCGTGGCGATCGAACACGTCGTTGCGGACGACCGGTTGGACGTTGGTGAGATTGGATTGCGTGATTAGGCCGCCGCTGACGGTGTAACCGGGCGTGAGTGCTGCACCGCTCCAGAACGCCATCGGAATCTCCATGCCGCGCAGGAGTTGCTTCTCCTCGAACTTCGAGGTGTAGATATCGATCGTGCTGTGGAAATTCTCGTTGGGCTTGTATTCCACCACGGCCATCAGGCCGTCGCGATCGAGATTGCTGGTGCGGACGTAGGATTTCGTGCCGCCGAGGGCGAAGTTGCCCGCGGCATCGGTCGGATAGCCCCACGCCTGAAATTGCTCGCCCTCGTAGGGTTTGCTCGAATGCGAGTAACCCAGCGCGACGCCGATGGTGCCGCCCGCCAGTTGGTCAACGTAGGAGAGGTTGAAGCGGTTGCCATTGGCCTTAGCGCCCGGGGTGAGTTGGCTGAACTGCGTCCACTCATAGTAGCCGTTCACGGCGATCGTCCGGCCGCTCTTGCTCAGCGGATGCACGGTTTCCAGATCGATGGTGCCGGCGAGGCCTTGGCCGGTCAGGTTGGCCGCCGCTGTCTTGTAGACGGTCACGCCGTTCAGCAATTCGGCCGGATATTGGTCGAACTCCACGGCGCGATTCTCACCGGTGGACACTTGTTCGCGTCCGTTGAGCATGCCGGTGCTAAAGTCGCCGGTCAGACCGCGGATGCTGATGCCTTGGCTGCGACCGTTGGTGCGCTGCGTGGTCAAGCCGGTCAAACGCGTCAGCGAATCGGCGATGCTGACGTCAGGCAGCTTGCCGATATCTTCGGAGGCGATGACCTCAGTGATAGCAGGGGAATTTTCCTTGGCGGCAGCAGCGGCCGCGAGACTACCGCGGAAGCCTGCAGTCACGGTGAAGGCATCGAGCGAAACCACCGGTCCGGTGGCGGAATTATCGGTGGTAGCAGCCGGGGTGGTAGTCGCGGACGGCGTGGTGGCCGGAGCGGGTGCCACTTGGGCCGTCACAGGAAGCGTCACAGCCCACGCGAGCAGGCTGGCAGCCACGACCGCGAAGCGGCCAAGGCGGGGTTGATAGGATAACGGTTGGGTTTGCATTTTCAGTTGTGTTACGGGCTTGTTAGTCGCCGACCCGGTGCGAGCCGGACCATGCGGGGACAGTGAGTTGGGTGGGATGAAAGTTGGGACAATCGGGGCACAGGGATACCTAATCTGATCAACAAGGTTCCTCGCCTTCATAAAATGCGCCATTGGCAAACCCCGTAAAAAACCGCGATGGCCCCGACAACTCTTAGGTCTCAGCCGGTTGTTCGCGATCCGACGGTGCCGCCACCGGTATCGGCGTTTCCGTTTCGCGCGTGGCACCTAGGTTTTTTCCTCCGGTTGCAAGACTTCTCCTCCGCCCACCAGTTGCGTCGGGCGCGGGCGACCGCGAGGATAGCTCCGCCCCATGAACTCCACTCTCCTGCGCCGCCTCTGGTTTCTCACCCTCCTCGCCAGCACGACAGTGGCCGCCCCCGCCACTCCAAAACTGGTCTCTGTGCCCCGCTTCACTCATCCCGGGGCCGGACAAATCTTTTATTTCGTCCTCACCGATCGTTTTGCGAATGGACGGACGGATAACGACACCGGTGGCTACGCGGGCGGACCGGATGAAACCGGCTTCGATCCGACGCGGATTGGATTTTATCATGGAGGCGACTTCGCCGGCCTGACCGCGAAACTCGACTACATCAAAAATCTCGGCGCCACCGCGGTGTGGGTGACGCCGCCCTTCAAAAACAAACCGATGCAAAGCGGCTCCGCTGGTTACCACGGTTATTGGATTCTGGATTTCCTGCATGTCGATCCGCACCTCGGCACCGACGCGGAGTTTCGCGAATTTGTCACCCAAGCCCACGCCCGCGGACTGAAGGTTTACATGGACATCATCGTGAACCACACAGCCGACGTCATCACCTACCAAGGAGGTCGTCTGGACTATGTCGAAAAATCCGTTGCGCCCTATCGCGACGCCACCGGTCAGCCGTTCGACGATCACGCGGTGGCCTACAACGGGCTCAACTCCGCCAACGCGTTTCCCGCGCTCGCCGCCGAACGCAGTTTTCCCTACGTGCCGGTCGTGCCACCCGCCGAAGTGGAGGCGAAAAATCCCAGCTGGCTCAACAACCCCATTTATTATCACAACCGCGGCAACAGCCGCTTCGTCGAGGAGAATTCCGTTTACGGAGATTTCTCAGGGCTCGACGATCTGTTCACCGAGCATCCCGTGGTCGTCCGTGGTTTCATCGACATCTACCGCCAGTGGATCGAGGCCTACGGCATCGACGGCTACCGCATCGATACTGTCAAGCATGTGAACCTCGAGTTCTGGGAAGCCTTCGGCCCCGCGATCCGCGAGATCGCGCGACGGGCGGGGCGGCCGGACTTCATCCAGTTCGGCGAAGTGGCCGACGAGACGCCCGACATTCCGCTGCTGAGCGAGTTTGCCACCACGGGCCAGCTCGATGCGTCGCTGGACTTTGGATTCTTCATCGGCGCCCGCCGCTATATTTCCGAAGCGCACAGCGGAGCCGAACTCGCGGAGCTGTTCGCGCTCGATGATTACTACACGAACCACACGAGCAACGCGCACACGGCCACGACGTTTCTCGGCAACCACGACGGCGGCCGATTCGCTTATTTTCTCCAACGCGACAACCCCGACGCCTCCGACGCCCAGTTGCTCGAGCTGACGAAACTCGGGCACGGCCTGCTGTTACTCGCGCGCGGCCAGCCGGTGCTCTATTATGGTGACGAGCAGGGCATGGTCGGCCGTGGCGGCGGCGACATGCAGGCCCGCGGCGACATGTTTCCCTCGCAGGCACCCGACTTCAAAAACGCCCCGCTCCTCGCCACGACGCGCACCGGGGCCGACGACAAATTCGACGAGCAGCACCCGCTCTACCGTGCGTTCCACGATCTCGCGGCGCTGCGTCGGGCGCATCCCGCGCTCAGCCGCGGCGCGATGATCACGCGCGCCACCGACGAGCCCGCGCTCTTCGCGTTTTCGCGGATCGAGCGCGGCGAACTCGTTGAATATCTCGCGGCCTTCAACAACTCCCGCACCGCCACACTCACCGCGGCTCTCACGACGAGCCAACCGGCGGGCGCTACTCTGCAACTGCTCCACTCCTCGTCCGGCCCGGCCAAGGCCGACGCCGATGCCTTGGTCGCGGACAACCGCGGACGCGTGAGCGTGACGCTCGCACCGCTTCAATTCGCCGTCTGGCGCGCCACCGCCCCGCTGCCCGCGCCCGCCGCCGCACCCCGCGTCAAACTCACGAACCCCGCCGCTGGCTCCACCATCTGGATTCCGGCGCGAGAAGTCGTCGGGCACACACTGCCGGTGCGGCCGGAAGTCCGCGCCGAGGTGAGCGGTGGCGATGGAATGGCCGAGGTCACGTTTGCGATGATGCGCGCTTCCCGCCCCGGCCAATACGAATTGCTCGGTGTCGACGATGCGCCGCCGTATCGAATTTTCTGGTGCCCGCCCGCCGACCTCGCGCCCGGTGAGGAGTTGTCGTTCTTCGCCACGGTGGACGATCTGCGCGGCCACCGGGCGGCCGCGCGCATCGACGGCCTCAAGCTCGCCGCTGGCACCCGCACATTCGCAATCAAGGGCTCGACGGTTCCCGTGCTGAAGGAGCAACCGCCCTCCGCGCTCACCTTCGGCGGCGGCGCGCCGCTCAAGCTCGCCGCCCGCGCTGAAGGCACCGGGCCGCTCTTGTATCAATGGCTGCGCGATGGTGCGGAGATTTCCCGCGCCACCGAACCCACGCTTTCGATCCCACGGGTTAGCGCGGCACAGGCGGGCGCTTATCGCGTGCAAGTTCGCGGGCTCGCCGGCACGGTGCTCAGCGAGGAATGCGTGGTGACAGTCGCCGCTGCCACCGCCGGCCGGATCGAGCGGCTGCCGTCGGTCGCGTCAAAATTTGTCGCCGCGCGGCGCGTCGATGTCTGGTTGCCGCCCGGCTACGACACCGCCGCGACCGAGCGTTTTCCCGTGATTTACATGCACGACGGGCAGAATGTTTTCGAGCCCAACACCGCCTTCGGCGGCTCCGCATGGGAAGTCGATCAAGCGATGTGCCGCTTGATCCGCACTGGCGAGACCCGCGGCGCCATCGTCGTGGGCATCTGGAACACTGGGATGGGCCGCTTCGCCGAATACATGCCGCAAAAACCCGCCCCGCCCGGCGTCGTGCCGCTTCACGTCGGCCCGCAATTAATTCAGACGGACTCGATTCGATCCGACGCCTACCTGAAGTTTCTCGTCGAGGAATTGAAACCGCAGATCGACCGCGCTTATCGCACGAAACCCGACGCGGCGCACACGTTCGTGATGGGCTCGAGCATGGGTGGACTGATCTCCGCCTACGCGATCGCGGAGTATCCTGGCGTGTTTGGCGGAGCCGGCTGCGTCTCGCCGCACTGGCCGGCCGGCGACGGTGCCGTGATCGATTACTTGGCCAAACATCTGCCGGCACCGGGCACGCACAAACTTTACTTTGATTTCGGCACCGAGACTCTCGACGCCGCCTACGAACCCTACCAGCAACGCATGGACGCCGTGATGAAAACCCGCGGCTACGCGGCGGGCCGCGACTGGCTTACCGAAAAATTCCCCGGCGCCACGCACTCCGAAACCTCCTGGCGCGAACGCGTCGAAATCCCGCTGCGCTTCCTGCTCGGCCCGTGAGGCCGCGAGCGATCGATTCCGCGCTCGGCGTCAACGACGGCGCGGAATCGACCAAAGTCTCGCGCAGCGCTATTTCTTGAAACTGCGGATCAGACCGACGAGAGCTTTCGCGTCGGCCGCGGTGAGTTTCTCCGCGTAGGGTTTCATCTTTTGTTTGCCGTCGACGGTCACGCCTTCGAGCGTCGCCTTGAGGAGCGCCTCGTCGGTCAGGGCGGCTTGCACCTTCGCGTCCGAGTAATCTTTCAGTTTCAGCTTCTGCCCCATCTTCGTGTCGGCTTTGCCGGTGGCGCCGTGACACGACGCGCAGTACTCCTCCCAGTTCGCCGCGGCGTCCGCAGCGGAGGCGATCGGCAGGCCGATCGTCAGAGTGACTAATCCCAAAACCCAAGTGCACTTGGTTTTCATAGGGCGGCAGACTAACCGCACTGCCCGCGCGCCGCTCCGCAATTCTTGGCCAACCTTGGACAGCTCCGGTGCCTGCCGACCGCGGCACAAGCTTGCGCCCGACTGCCAGTGCGACTCACTCACGGGCCATGGCCAACGTCCTCGTCACCGGCGCCGCGGGATTCATCGGCAGCCACACTTGCGAACATCTCGTCGCGGCCGGCTACCGTGTTGTCGGGCTGGATAATTTTCGCACCGGCCGGCGCGAAAATCTGCGCTCGCTCGCAGGCCATCCCTTGTTTCGGCTCGCGACCGTCGACGTGACCGACGGCTCCGCCTTCGAAACGGCCGTGGCCGAGGCGAAACCTGAGGCAATCATTCACCTCGCCGCGCTCGTGAGCGTACCGGAGAGCCTGCAGGATCCGGTCGCCAATTTTCGCCTGAACCTGGTGGCGACGTTTCATCTCGCGGAGGCGGCGCGCCGCCACCACGTGCCGCGCCTTGTGTTTGCCTCCTCGGCCGCAGTGTATGGCAACGCGACCGAAGTGCCACTGCGGGAGGACACTCCGCTTCATCCGCTCAGCCCCTATGGCGGCGCGAAACTGGCCTCGGAGTCGCTTCTGTTTTCACACGCGCGCAGCTTCGGTTTCACGGTGCGTTGCCAACGGTATTTCAACGTCTTCGGCCCGCGCCAAGATCCGCGCTCGCCTTACTCCGGCGTAATTTCGATTTTCGCCGAAAAAATGTCGCGCGGCGTCGCGCCGCCGATCTTCGGCGACGGCGAACAGAGCCGCGATTTCATCTTCGTGCAGGATGTCGCGCGCGCCAACGTCCTCGCTGCCACCCAGCCGGGGCAGGAAAATGGCGTGGCCAACATCTGCACCGGCCACGCGACGAGCCTCAATCGGGTAGCCGGTGGTAATTAGCCACCGGCCCCCACACCACCCGGCGTGCGGGTCCGCACCGGGCGGTTCCTGAGTGATTATCGGACCGCGGCTTTCGCTGGAGCTTTCGGCTCCGGTTCCAGCGGCGGCGGGTAATGA
>CAIMFY010000058.1 GCA_903840415.1 uncultured Opitutia bacterium
TATATCGAGACGTTTTACAACCCGACGAGACGCCACAGCTCGCTCGGTCAGATCTCACCTGTGGCCTACGAAATACAACAACAACCGAAAGACATCAAAGCCGCCTGAATTGGTGTCCATTCTTTCGAGGCAAGCCCAGTGCGCCATTCTACGAACAGCGAGGTGGTGTAGCGCGGCGTGCCTTCGGGTGTCTTATTAAGTGTGGTGGCGTTGAGCGCCTTGGTCTGGCGCGCATCGAGATTCTGAAGGGAGCCGATAATTGAGACTCTCGGGGTGATTTCGCCGGACAGGAAAATCTCGAGACCGCGGAACCGGGCGAGTCCATTGGCCACGAAGGTGTTGGTCGCCGGATCGGTGAACGTGCTCGGACGCTCAATCTCGAACACACCGATCTGAGCGAGGAGGGCGCTGAAGAGCCGGTCCTTCACGCCGACCTCTTTTTGCGTGGAGGTGAGCGGCGGCAAGATCGAACCTGCGTTGGTGGTGCCGGCTGGCGCGTTGCCGCCAGCCTCAAGTCCCTTGAGGTAACTGGCGTAGATGGACGAGCCGGGGGTTGGCTTGAACGCCGCCGAGAACAGCGGGTTAAGCTTGCCCGTGATGTTGTAGCTGGTCGTGGCGGTCGTGCTAATATAATCGGTCGAGCGCACGCCGGCGATGAGTTGGACTTTGTTCTCAAGCGCGGACACCCGATCGGTCGCATAGTAACCCACGTCGTTTATTCGCGTGGGGACGTTGGTGATGACCGCCGTGGGCGGTGAAAGCACTGGGACGGCGACCGGATTGTAGTAATTCTGGGCGAAACTGACCGCGCCCTCGCTAGGCGCGTTGGCACGGCGCGTGTTGCCGCTTAATCCGATCGACACGTCATGGCGAACCGGGCCGGTTAGAAAACGCCCAAACGTTTCGGCGCGGTAGTTGGCGTTGCGGTAATCCTGGCCCGGAAAGAATTGCGAGCTGAGCGTGCCCGCGCCGGTCAGCAAGGTTGTCGCCTGCGGAGCGGCAAACGTAAACGGCACATAGATGCGGTATCGATGCGTGTGGGCATTGCCCGCCTCAACAAAGACGGTCCACTGCGGATTGATGACATAGTCCGCCCGCGTCCACCAGTTGAACATTTGGGCGTCATACCGCTGCCAGTCTCCGCCGAGATTCTGATTATTGGAAGGCAGAGGGGGAAGTGGGACAACGCCGCTGACCGCTGTCGGAAGGGTAATGGGGGTTTGTTCGGTGACCTTTTTGTTCAACGTCTCGACATCGGCGCGGACGATCAGGTTCGGGAGCAGGCGCCAGTCCAAAGCGAGCGACGCGAACTCGCGGTCGCCGGCGTAATTGTCGATGCCCGTCGCTTCCTTACTGCCAGCTGCATTGAGCCGCACGCCCACCGCACCTCCCACTCCAAAGCGGCGCGAAACATCGATCGAGCCACCCGCTCCGCCCGCAGAGTTGGCGTTGAGCGTGACGGTCGTGAGTGGTTCCGCCGTCGCGCGCTTCGTCACGAGGTTAATCACTCCGCTTGGGGGTATGAATCCGTAGTAGAGTGACGAGGTGCCCTTGAGCACCTCCACGCGTTCCTTATTTTCAAGCGAGATGTCGGCGAGGTTGATAATCGGCAGCGAACCATTGAGCCGGTAGTTGCCGCGGTTCTCAATGACGATGCCGCGAATCGCCAGATTGTCGTATACCGAGCCCGTGATTTGAGCCCGCGTCACGCCGGCCGTATTCTTTAGCGCGTCGTTAAGTCCGCGCGCGCCTTGCGCGTCGAGCACCTCGCGCGTGAGCACGTTGACGGTGAGCGGCACATCCACTAGGTCGACGTCGCGAAACGCTCCCATCTGCAAATTGTCAGTCTGGTAGCTCTCCGCGTGCTTGGCGGAGACATTGAACGATTCCAACGTAACGGGTGGGAGATCCTTTGTCGCGGGTGCGGTCTGGGCGTGGATGGTCAAGGCACCTGCGAGCACTACGGCCAATGCGCCACGTGGCGCAGCGAGGGTGAAGCGAATGTTCATGGTTTTAGAGTAGGAAAACTGCGACCCCTAGAAAACGTGACGATTTCGCAACGATTTCGAGCCTTTTCACCTAAAAACTTATTCAGGAAAACGTAACTTACTTCGTGGACCCGGCCGCCTCTTGGACGGCGCGGTAAACGAATTCGAGAAACGGCCGCACGCCCGCGATCGGCACTCGCTCGTCGTTGCCGTGCGCGCGCAGCCCGCCGTCGCGCTGATCGGCGACAGTGCCGAGGCCGTAGGCGTGGACGCCGAGTGGGCGCAGATATGCGGAGTCGGTCGCACCCGTGGACATCGTCGGGATCGTCGCGCGGCCGGGGAACACCGCGGTCTGTGCATGCGTGAGCGCGCGAAACATTTCGTTGTCGATACTGGAGGGTGCCGCGAATTTCCGGCCGTCGCCCTCGACCTCGTTGATCTCGACGGACGGATCGTTGATTAGCCGGTTCAACTGCGCGCGAAATCCGGGCCAGTCCTCGTCGGGCACTGCGCGCACGTCGAGCGTCGCGGTCGCATCGGCGGGCACGACATTCATCCGGAAACCTGCCTTGAGAATCGTTGGCGAGAGCGTGGTGCGGAGCGTGGAGTTGTAGATGGGATTGGTGCGGCGGATGATTTCCTGCACCTGCGCGCCGACGACGGCGTCCTCAAGATGCGTGTATAGCCACGCTTCGTCTGGCGGGCTGACCGCGGCGATGCCGGCAAAAAATGCGCGCGTGGTCGCGTTGAGTTTCAGCGGCGGCTGCCACTCGCCGAGCTTCGCCACGGCGGACGCGAGGTGCGTGACGGGATTGTCGAGCCGCGGGCGCGAGGCGTGGGCGCTGACGCCCTTGGCCGTGAGCAACAGGGTGCGCGGGACTTTTTCTGTCGTCGCGACGGCGACATATTTCACCGCGCCATTTTCCTCAAGGATCGTGCCGCCCTCGTTGAGGGCGAACTCGCACGCGATCTTGTCCCAGTGTTTCTCGATCAGATAGCGGATGCCGTAGTAGCCGCTGCTCTCCTCGTCGGCCATGCCGCAGAAGATCACATCGCGATCGAGCGGGAGGTTGAGGCGCTTGAGCAGGAGCATGACTTCGAGGCAGACGGTCGTCATGCATTTGTCGTCCGCCGCGCCGCGCCCGTAGATAAAACCGTCCCGCTCGATCGCGGCGAGCGGATCGACGGTCCACTGGTCGCGTTGGATTCCAACCGTATCGAGGTGGCCCATCAGCAAGAGGGGCCGCTTCCTGCCGCTGCCCTTAAGGCGAGCGATTACGTTGCCGCGTTCCGGTGTGCGCCCGACGATTTCCGCCGGGATGCCTTCCCGCTCTAGGCGAACCTTGAGGAACTCGGCCCCGCGCGTTTCGTTGCCCGGCGGATTGGTCGTGTCGACCCGCACGAAGTCGCGAAGGGTTTCAATTGTCTCTCGATGCGCAGCATCAAAGTCCGGGGCGGCGGCGCGGGCCGCACCAGTGAGCAGGCTAACCGACCCCAGAACCAGCCTCGCCGCATGCTTGATTGGCTTCATAGTAAAACGGAGCTACCAACCCAAGGCATAGACCGAAGCCGCGTCACCGGACCACTCGCCGTCGACGCCCCAACGGCGAGGATCCGCGCCACCCAGCAGGAAGCCGCTCGCGGGATCGCGGATGATGCCATTGACGCTGCCTTCGTCGGAATGAATGAGCTCCAACTCATAGCCGCGCGCACGTAAACCAGCGAGCGTCGATTCCGACAGGCGCCGTTCAACCGCAAACCGCGGGGGAATTTCCGTGCCCGTTTCCTGGAAGCCTCCATAAATCATCCGCGGCGCGGAGACCGCTCGCTGAAGATCCATCTCAAAGTCGAAGAGGTTCACAAGCACCTGAACCATGCGCTGCCAGATCCCGTCATTGCCGGGAGTGCCGATCGCCAGAAACGGTGCTCCCGTGGGATCGAGCACGATGAGTGGCGATTGGTTGGAGCGCGGTCGGCGACCCGGACCGAGCTTGGATGGACTGTCGTGGTCAAGGTGCAGGTGTCGGAGTTGGTTGGAAAACAACACCCCGGTGTCAGCCGCGACGACGCCAGAACCAAACCACGCGCCGAGCGTTTGGGTCAGCGACACCATGTTGCCCGCTCCGTCGACCACGGTGAGATGGGTCGTGTTGCCTTTTTCGCTTCTGCCGCGACTACTCGGTGCGCTGACCGTGGGCATCGTGCGATCAAGAGAAATTAATCCACGCCGCTCGTCCGCATAAGCCTTGCTCAGCAGCCGCTCGATCGGAACGGAGCAAAATTCAGGGTCCGCAACATAGCGGTTGCGGTCCGCGATCCCCAGCCGCTGCACTTCGCCGATGAGATGGAGGTAGTCCGCGCTGTTGTGCTCAAATTTCTTTAGCTCAAATCCCTCGAGCAAGTTAAGCTGCAGCAAGAGCGCGACCCCGCTGCTGTTCGGTGGCTGCGTAAAGACGGTGTAGCCGCGGTAATTGGTCGAGATGGGCTCGACCCACTTCGCCTCGTAATTCGCCAGATCGTCGCGGCCAAGCAGGCCATCGTGCGCGGCGTAGAATGCCGCGATCCGTTGGGCGATTTCACCTCGGTAGAAGACGTCCGCACCTTCGTCCGCAATTTGGCAGAGTGTCCGAGCAAGGTCGGGCTGCTGGAAAACCTCTCCCGCGCGCGGCAGGCGGCCGTGCGGAAAATAAGCCCGGTGCGTCGAAGGATAATTGAGCTGCGCGGCGAGCAATTCGAGCGGCCCAGCAAAATCCGCACTCAACACAAATCCCTGGGCCGCGAGGTCGCAAGCCGGCTCGAAGAGTTCGGACCAAGGGAGCGAGCCATAGCTCGCATGGAGTGTCGCGTAACCCCGCAGGTTGGAAGGAACCGGAGTGGAAAGGTAGCCTGTGCTGTAGTCCTTGCCGCTCAGCGCCGCCGTCGTGGCAGCGCCCGGCGCGGGTCCATAAAAATTCAGCGCACGCACGCACGCTTCCCGGGCGGAATAGATGGTCGCAAATCCCTGGCCGCCAATGGTGGAATTTTTGGGATCGACCACGGTAGAGGCGACCGCGGTCGCAATAGCGGCGTCGAACGCGTTGCCGCCCTTCATCAGGATTCGCATGCCCGCCATCGAAGCCAGGGGATTCAAGGACGTGACCATTCCATGCCGCCCCGTGATCATCGGCCGGGCCAAGGCTTCTTCTGCTTGGTTCGGGGCGCAGTCGCCCCGAGGCACCTTGAAGAGCGGCGCGATCGCCAGACCGGTGTTGTTGGCGCGACTGACGCTGGCCGTGCTCACGCGGGATCGGACTGGGGAATTAAGGTCCGGCGAATCCGTGCGTTTGCTCATGACGTTACGTCCCATTCACCTTCCTGAAAAATTTTGATATCACAAGAGCGGACATCGAGCCAACCCAGCGAATCCAAGTCGCTGCCTTCTCTTTTATTCTCCACAGCGATACCGCCCACCTATTTCAACTCATTGAATCGAGCGCACTCGGATCATGGCCTCAGCGATAAACTGCCGCAAGGACCGCCACCGCCAAATTGTTTAGTCCCCAGAAGACGCTGCTCCAGAGAAGCACTCGGCTCTTATCTCGGATTGCCTGGTAAACCCACAATCCCGCCATCACAGACATCCAAGCCCAAGAAAGAATGGACACGTCGGCGGATGAGCGACGCTCGACTATTCGGAGCACCTGCGGCACGCCCGCGAAGAAGCCGTCAAGGATGAGGAGCGCCTGAATCGTGAGTTGAATTCGCTTCTTCATGCTGACTTGAGATTCCGATGACTCTTGCTGGCGGCTGCCCGAATCCAAGAATTTTTCAACGTCACGCGTTTGTGACAATCTATCTGATTGAAGGCCGTCGGTTGGAGGCTATGCGCAGACCAGTGCCATCTGAGCACCTGATGGTCCAATCTGGTTGTCGGGCCAATAAAATGGGTCGTGCCCGGGATGAGTGCCGAGGGTCAGCTGGAAAAGCCGATGCCAAATTTTGCCAGCATGCGCAGCAAGAGATTGGGCGGTTCTCCGTTGTCGACGCGGCGCAGCGCACGGGTGACCAATGAAACGGCCAGGCCGCGCAGCGGTTCCGGCGGATACGGGAATGGCGGACGACGAACCAGCGATAACGCCAAATATTCGTGCGGTTGCGCGAGAGCCAAATGGGCAAGAATCCGCCCCGCGAGACGAGTCGTCCCAAGCCCATGGCCGGTGAAGCCCAGCCCATACGTGACTCTCCCGTCAAACGCGCTTCCGAAGAATGGAGTTAGTCGGGTAGTCGCGCAGATCGGGCCACCCCAAGAATAGGGAAACTCGAGACCGGAAAGTTGCGGAAAGTGCTGGCGAAAACTCGCACGCAAGTGGGCACGATGCTCGGGGGAATGATCGCATTCGTCGCCGACGCGGTTCCCACGATAATAGACAGCTTCGCTGGTGCCCCAAAGTATCCGGTTGTCGGCAGTGAGTCGGTAATAGAGGAAAAAATTTCGCATGTCAGTGACCCCTTGGCGACGACGCCAGCCGATCGATTCGAGTTGGGCGCGGGTGAGCGGCTCGCTCACTGTCACATAGTCATAGAGCGGAATGAAACGGTGGATGACCCTTGGCAGCAGTCGGTGAGTGTAGGCACTCAGCGCCACGATAACGCGCGGCGCCCGTATGGCGCCATTCGCGGCCACCACGCGCACACAGCTACCGTCCGATTCGAGCCGTTCGGCGGGACTGTGCTCGAAGAGACGAATTCCCTGCGCGAGCGCGACGCGCCGCAGGCCTTCAACCAGTTTGACGGGATCCAGCACGCCGCCCCCCGGGACAACAAGGCCTCCTCGGTAAAGAGGGGAGTGAAGTTCTTCCTGAGTCTGTTGTGCCGAGAGAAGTTGGTGGTCGAAAATGCCCAACTGGGCGGCCGCCGCGACTTGGTCGTTTAGGGAGCGAATGTGCGCCTCCGTCAGCGCGACGAACATCCGTCCCGTGGGCTCGTAATCGCAGTCCACCTGGTAACGGGCCAAAAAAGAAAGCATCTCCGTGATATTTTCGCGGCCGATGCGCGCGAGTCGGCTAGCCTCTTCATTCCCGAAATGCTCGGAAGCGAGGCCATGGCTGTGATCCACGGTTTCGGCGAGCATCCCTGCGTTGCGCCCGCTGGCTCCGTGGGCGGCGCCGCCCTGCTCGACGATTGCAATGTCCAACTGCGGGTTCAGTTCGCGAAGGAAAAGCGCGGTCCAAAGTCCGGTAAATCCGGCCCCCACCACCACCAGATCAGCGTTATGCACGCCGCGCAATTTCGGCTGAGGATCTGGAGGCGGACGGCGCGCGAGCCAGAAGCAGGTCTGCTCAATCGGGAGAGTGTTCACGGAGGGAAGTGCGTCACGGTGCGCTCATTTAAGATACCAGCCCCACGGGGCCGCAGACGTGTAGCGCGTAATTTGTTTGGGCTCGCGATAACTTTCAAAACCCCAGCGTCCCAGTTCGCGGCCAATCCCACTGCCCTTTACGCCTCCCCACGGCGCCTGCGTGAACGTCGGTTGCGAACAATTAATCCACACAATTCCCGCCTCGAGGGCCGCGGCCACGCGCTGACAACGCGACACGTCTGCCGACATGACCGCCGCCGCCAGACCAAACGGTGTGTCGTTCGCCTCTGCCACCGCCTCGGCTTCCTTGCGAAATGTCCTGACGCACAAGACCGGCCCGAAGATCTCCTGTTGCCACAGCGCACTTTCACGCGGCACCTCGGAAAAAATGGTAGGCTCGATGAAATAGCCCTGCGGCAAACTCGGTGGACGCTTCCCTCCCGAAATCAGCCGTGCTCCTGCGGCTTGGCCTTCGGCAATGTGACGAAGCACTTTTCCATGCTGCGACGCGCTCACCAATGGTCCGAGCAGGACGCCGGGGGTGAGGCCGTTACCCACGGTGATTTTTTCCGCTTCGCTCGCCAACTGTTCGAGAAGTCTTGGAGCGATGGATTCCTCAACCAGCAGTCGCGACGTGGCGCTGCAGACCTGCCCTTGATTCCAAAATATTCCGAACATGATCCACTCGATCGCCTGCCGAAGGTCAGCGTCGGCAAACACCACGATGGGCGACTTGCCGCCAAGTTCTAAGCTCACGTTTTTGATGTCTTGCGCCGCTAACTGCATTACCCGCCGGCCGGTCGGTACCGATCCAGTGAAAGCGACCTTGCGGACGTTTGGATGGGTAACGAGCGGCTCGCCAGCCTCGGGCCCCGTGCCCGTGACAACGTTTAACACACCGGGTGGCAATCCGACTTCGTCCGCCATGCGCCCAAGCTCCAGTGCAGTCAGCGGCGTAAATTCTGAAGGCTTCAGGACACACGTGCAGCCAGCAGCAAGCGCCGGCGCTACCTTCCACGCCGCCATGAGCAACGGATAATTCCACGGAATAATCTGACCAACTACCCCGACGGGTTCGTAACGCACGACGCACTCAAAACGCTCGTCAGGCAAGGCGATCGTCTCGTGCATGACAGAACGTTCCGCGAGGTCGGCGTAAAATTCGAAGCAGCCTGCCGCATCGTCGACATCCCACAGCGCCTCCGGCAATGGCTTGCCGTTGTCGAGCACTTCGGTGTGGGCGAGATCGTTTTGGCGCGTCCTTATCTGAGCAGCCAGTGCCCGAAGGCACGAGGCACGTTCACTTGGATTAATGCCTTTCCAACCGGGAAGCGCCTCCCGAGCGGCATCCACCGCGCTGGCAATATCCTCAGCGGTTCCGGCCGCGTATTCGCCGACCACCTCTTCGGTCGCAGGGTTAGAGTTTTCGAGCGAGCCTCCTCGCCGGGGTGGGACCCAGCGCCCGTTGATGTAGTGACGTTCGGACATGTTCGCGTAGGAGAAGCGTCGGAGAGTGCGTTACGCAAAATGTGTCCGTCAAGTTGATCAACTTCGAACCGGTTACCCTGCCGACCTGCGCGTGCCGAGATCGGGCGCATCAGGACAAAAAAAGGGCGCCGATTACCAGTCGGCGCCAACTTACCCAGGTACATCTACCCTAAACTAGCTGCATAGAGCTAGACGGACAAAGTGCCGATTCGTTCAAAAGGATTGCGGCTGGCGCAGAGAGTTAGCGTGACCGTAACAAAGGGCAGGGAAGTGTCCTGACCCTCTCGCGCGGACGAAAGGCCGCAGCGTGACGCACTCGCCGCACAGAATTGACTTTCCGCGGCTAGATTCAATTTCCTTTCCGTGTGAGCGATACCCCCGCACACCACAACCCCGTTGCCAGCGATGGCACTCCGCGGTGTCCGGACGGCAAGCGGTGCCGTCTGGAACTGGTCGCGAACTATTCCGAGCTCGTGTCATGCCAGCTAGACGACGGCGAAACCTGCGCAAATCGCGTCAGCATTCCGCCCGAAACGTTCTGCCGCCATTTTTTGCTAAAGGCTCTTTGATTCGCTGCCGCGGTCCCTTGACCCTCGGTGGGCTGGCAAATGGCGGGAAACGGGCTGGAATAGGGTGCGTCGGGCGCATTCGGCGGTTTAATACGCACCGCGCTTTGTGTCCCGATCTTGTGTCCCGTTCAAACCACCGAACAGGGCTGAAAAAGTGGGGCAAAAACGAGACACAAAAGAATCTTGGAAGCGTCCCTGTAGTCGTTAAAAGTTAGCTGGGTGGATGGTGGTTCCGCTGCCAGTAAAGGCAGAGGGAAGTCGAAAACCCAAAGAAACCACCATCCATGAAGATCAACGACCAGACATCGTCGGCAGCGCAA
>CAIMFY010000059.1 GCA_903840415.1 uncultured Opitutia bacterium
GTAGGCAGGAGCCTTTAGACGGCAACGCCGTTAAAAGGCTCCTGCCTACTCTACCGATACACGCTGGATTTGCCGCGGGGTCGACCGAGCCAGGGTCGGATAGGGCGGTGGCACCTCCGCGCTCGCCACCGGCGAAAAATCTGGAAACCTTCTGCGCCATGAGCACCGCCGCGCCCGCCCGGAAGCCCGCCACCGGTTTCATCTTCGTCACCCTCGTGCTGGCGATTATCGGGTTTGGTTTGCTGATTCCGGTGCTGCCGAAACTCATCGTGCAGTTTCGCGGCGGCGACATCGCATCTGGTTCATATGCCTACGGCTGGGTCATCAGCATCTACGCGCTGATGCAGTTCATCGGCTCGCCCTTTCTCGGCTCGCTTTCGGATCGGTATGGGCGCCGGCCCATCATTCTCATCGCGACCGCCGGCTCGGCGATCGACTACGTGATCATGGCCAACGCCCCGACGCTCGCGTGGCTGTTCGTCGCCCGCACCATCGCGGGGTTCACCGCGGGGATCCTCGCGACGGCCAACGCCTATCTGGTCGATGTCACGCCGCCGGAGAAACGCGCGCAGGCGTTCGGGCTACTCGGCGCGGCGTTTGGCATCGGCTTCATCGTCGGGCCGGTGCTCGGCGGACTCCTTGGCAACTACAGTCTGCGGCTCCCCTTCTGGTTCGCGGCCGGCTGCTCGGCGATCAACTGGCTCTGGGGTTTCTTCGTGCTGCCGGAGTCACTCGCGCCGGAAAACCGCCGGGAGTTTTCGTGGAAGCGCGCCAATCCCGTCGGCGCGCTGCTCGCGTTGAAACGCTTTCCCGCCGTGCGCGATCTGGTCGAGTGTTTCTTCCTGCTGACGCTCGCGCAGGTGCTGCTCCAGTCGACGTGGGCGCTATACACCGACTACCGTTACCATTGGACGCCGCTGCAGATCGGGCTGTCGCTGATGTTCGTCGGCTTCGCCAGCGGTCTCGTGCAAGCGGTGCTGGTGAAGCGCATCGTGCCGGCGCTCGGCGACACGCGGGCGGTCGTCGTCGGTTTCTGCATCTCGATCGTGGCGCAAATCGGCTACGGCCTCGCGCCGCACGGCTGGATGATCTACGCGATCGTTTGCGTGGGTTGTTTCGCGGGCATCGCCGGGCCGGCGCTGCAAGCCTACATCACGAAACACGTCCCACCCAACGAGCAGGGCGCGGTGCAGGGTGTGTTCGCGGGGCTCTCGAGCTTGGCGGGCATTCCGGGGCCGTTTATCGCCTCGCACAGTTTTGGCTGGGCGATCGCGACGGGCCGGGGGTGGCATGTGCCGGGCATCGCGTTTTTCGAAGGCGCGGCGCTCACCGTGGTGGGGCTGGGGCTCGCGGTGCGATCGTTCCGGCGCGATCACCACCGTCCGCCTCCGACCGCGGCGCCGACGATGGCCAGCCCCGCCTGAAGCGAGGCGACGTTTGGCTTTGCCAGCCGGCGGCGAGGCGGTTGTTTTCCTGCGATGCGTTTACTGCTTTCCCTCGCAGCGCTCGTTTGCGCTACCCCGATCCTCCTCGCGCAGCCCTACGCGACCAAGCCGCTCCAGACTGACAAATTCCGCCAGCTCGAGGAACTTTTGCCCACGCCCAACGAGCAGCGCACCGCTTCCGGCGCGCCCGGCCACGGCTACTGGCAGCAACGCGCCGACTACTCGATCGAAGTCGAACTCGACGACACCAAGCAGACGATCTCCGCCCGCGAAACCGTCACGTACGCGAACAACTCGCCCGACCCGCTCATCTACCTCTGGCTGCAGCTCGACGCGAACCTGCACGCGAAGCATTCCGACACGGAGTTGACCTCCACGATCGGCCGCGGCGGCACCACCGATCCGCTCGACAAGTTTCCCTACCGCTCGCTCGAGTCGCTCCTCGCGCACGAGACCTACGACAGCGCGTTGAAAATCAACGAAGTCTCCGACAGCGCGGGCCAACCGCTCGCCCACACGATCGTGAAGACGATGATGCGCGTCGATCTGCCAGAGCCGCTCGCGCCGGGCGCGAAGGCGGTCTTCCACGTCGCGTGGAGTTACCTAATCAATAACATCAAGTTGGTCGGCGGTCGCAGCGGCTTGGAGTTTTTCGAGAAGGATAAAAATTACATCTACGAAATCGCCCAGTGGTTTCCGCGCATGGCGGTCTACAACGACACCACTGGCTGGCAGCACAAGCAGTTCCTCGGCCGCGGCGAGTTTGCGTTGGAGTTCGGCGACTACGCCGTCCGCATCACGGTGCCGAACGACCACGTGGTGGCCGCGACCGGCGTCCTGCAAAATCCCGAGCAGATGCTGACGCCAGCGCAACTCGAGCGGCTCAAGCAAGCCGAGACCGCCAAGTCGCCGGTGTTCGTGGTCACGCCGGACGAAGCCAAGCAAGCCGAGGCGGGCCAGCCCACCGGCAAGAAGACGTGGGTTTTTGCCGCGCAAAACGTCCGCGATTTCGCCTTCGCCTCGTCGCGCAAATTCATCTGGGACGCCATGGGCGCGCCCGGCCACGTTTCGCCCGATTCGAAAAAGACGGTCATGGCGATGTCGTTTTACCCGAAGGAAGCCGAGCCGCTCTGGAGCCACTACTCCACGCACGCCGTCGTCCACACTCTCGACGTCTATTCGCGGCACACGTTCGCCTATCCCTACCCCGTTGCCCAGTCGATCAACGGTGGCGTGCAAGGCGGCATGGAATACCCGATGATTTGCTTCAACGGACCGCGCCCCGAGGCCGACGGCACTTACAGCAAGCGCACGAAATACAGCCTCATCTCCGTCGTGATCCACGAGGTCGGGCACAACTACTTCCCGATGGTGGTGAATTCCGACGAGCGCCAATGGACGTGGATGGACGAAGGCCTCAACACCTTCTGCCAATACCTCGCCGAACAGGCATGGGAGAAGGACTACCCGTCGCGCGAAGGCGAGCCCCGCGACATCGTCGGTTACATGACCGGCGCGAACCAAGTCCCGATCATGACCAACAGCGAATCGATCGTGCAGCTCGGCGGCAACGCCTACGCGAAGCCCGCCACGGCGCTCAACATCCTCCGCGAAACCGTGCTCGGCCGCGAGCTCTTCGACCACGCGTTCAAGACCTACGCGCAGCGCTGGGCCTTCAAGCATCCGAACCCCGCGGATTTTTTCCGCACGATGGAAGACGCCAGCGGCATCGATCTCGACTGGTTCTGGCGCGGCTGGTTCTACACCAACGATCACGTCGACGTCTCTATCGACACCGTCCGCCAATACACGCTCGACTCGCGTGATCCCGCCGTTGAAAAACCGCTCGCCAAGGCCGAAAAAGACGCGAAACCGGAGACACTCGCCCACCAACGCAACGCGGCCGAGCCGAAGCGCCTCGATGCCTTCCCCGAGCTGAAGGATTTCTATAACAGCTTCGACGAAGCGACCATCCTCCCGAGCGACAAGCAGAAATATGACGCGCTGCTCAAAGGTCTCACAAAGGAAAAAATCAAACCGGAGCTGCTCAAGACCGCGCGTAATTTCTATCTCGTCGAACTGTCGAACCTCGGCGGCCTCGTCACGCCAGTCATCTTCAAAATCGACTATGCCGACGGCACAACCGAAGAGTTGCGCATCCCCGCCGAAATCTGGCGCACCGACAACGCCAAGGTCTCGAAGCTCCTCGTGACGACGAAAGAAATCAAAGCCCTCCAACTCGATCCGCACGAGGAGACCGCCGACGCCAACGTCGACAACAACTTCTGGCCGCGCCGCCCGATCAAGAGCCGCTTCCAACTCTTCAACGAACCCCGCCCGGCGAGCCCGATGAAGGAGCTGAAAGACGAGGCCGAAAAGAAATCCAAGCCCGCGGCCGAGAAAAAGGACGACGACACCAAGTCCGATACGCCATGAGAGTTCGCGCCTTGCTCCTCGCCGCGTCGCTCGCCGCGATCCCGGCGATCAAGGCGCATCCAATCCACACAAGCTACGCCGAAGCCGACTATCACCCGGAAACCGGTCAGCTCGAAATCGCGCTGCGCCTGTTCAGCGACGATGCCGAGACCGCGCTTTCCGCCCGCGCCGGAAAGAAGATCACGCTCGAGACCACCTCGGCGAACGAGCTGGACCGGCTGCTTCTCATTCTCGTGCGCACGGAGCTGGTCGTGAAGTCCAACACCGGCGCCGTGCAACTGCTCACGTGGGTCGGCCGCGAGTTGAAGGACGGCGATCAGCACCTTTGGCTCTATCTCAACTGTTCCCTTCCCGGCGGCGCCGCCAGCGCGCGTGTGGCGGACCGGGTGCTGCGCGACCAGTTTTCCGACCAGTTAAACTCCGTCCGCCTCCGCGATCGCTCAACTTCGCCCGCTCGGGAAGCGACTCTTCTCTTTCTCAACGACACCGAACAAGTGGTCAATTTTCGCTGAGCGTCTGGCCAGCCGCGCGGGCCGTGTTGCCAAAACCGCGGCGACCGTTTTGATCGGCGCGTGGCCACGCTGCTCCTGCTCGCCCCGCTCTTCCTCGCCTTCGAAATCTGGCAACTCGTTCTCTGTGAACGCTACCTCGGCATCAAACAGATCGCCCGCGGCGCAGACCCGCGCGCCCTCGGGCTCAGCGAGGTAACCGCGTTTTTCTGGAGTATCACGATCCTCTTCTATGGTGTGTGGATGCTGGTGTTGCTCGCGCTGCCGTTCTTTCGAGTGTGCGGCGTCGGGTTGCTGGGATTGACGGCGACGGGGTTTACGCTCCGGCGTGGCTGCCCCCTCAAATGGGTGCTTGTGATCCTGACCTTTGAAGGCGCCTTGCGCGTGGCCGTGCTCATCTCCGTTTGCGCGATCACGTGGCGGAGAATCGCGATCGGGTCGTAAAGTGGCGCTTGGTGCCTACGTAATCACCGGGGTAGTGCTACCGATGCGAAATCGGGGCGAAGGGTTTACAGTAGGCGCAACTTAATCACCGCCATGAAAACCCGCCTCACTTTTTCGCTGTTCGCGTTCGTCGGCCTTCTGTCCGCCTCCCAGTCGTTGCTGGCCGCGGCCCCGAAGGCCGATGCGCGCACGGCGGCACTCGTCGCGGCACTTCAGGCAGTCAGCCCAGACCCGCTCGGGGGTCGTCTCGGCCTCGCCGCCTCCGCCGCCGGTCAGCCCACGCTCGCCTCTCAGAGCGACCAGAATTTGACCGCGCAATCAGAGCGCTCCCGACTCGACCAGCGCGCCTACGCGGCTTGGAAGAGCTCGACGAAGTCCTAAGCGGACTTGACCCCATGTCCCGCGCTCACGGCGTTTGGGCCACGGTAATTTTTCTGGTGCTGCTCGGAGCGGCACCGGTCCGCGCCTTGCCGACCGCTGCACAAATCCGCACGGCCTTCCTGGCGCTGAACACCTCAGGCAACGGCGAAATCAGCGTGGATGAGTGGGACCGTGGTTCCTTCGCCCTCTTTCGCGCCGCCGACAAGAACCACAACGATTTCATCGACGCCGACGAACTCGCCGGCAGCAACATCGCGCAGGATACTTTCCTACTCGCCGACACCAACCATGACGGTCGTCTGAGCCTGAGCGAATTCATGGATCTGCGCCGCGCGCTGTTCCAACTTGCGGACATCGATCACGACGACAACCTCGACTATGTCGAATTCGAGCTCCTGATCGTCATGGAGCAAGTCGGCTGGGTCGATCGAAATGGGAACGGCCGCATCGATCTTTCCGAGCTCAAAGAATCGCTCGCCAAGGCCTTCGCGCAACTCGACGTTAATCACGACGGCAAGCTTTCGCGCGCCGAGGCCGTTTTCATGCCGGAAAACGAATTTAAGGCATTCGACAAGATCGGCGATGGGCAGATCACACTCGAGGAATTCATCGCCGGCTACCGCGCCGCGCTGTTCGCTGGCTGAGGGCGCGGTGGCTACCGCTGGAGTCGGTGCGTCTTCGCCTTCGGCACCGCCAGCGAACGCGCAAAAAATTCCTGCGCCGCACCGATCAGTTTGGCGCACTGCGCATAGTCGCCGGCCCAAGAGTTCGGCACGCACACGCGTTTGATCACACCGCCACCCATCTGATCCGGCGCTGTGCGGTCCGGCACCAGCTCCACCGAAAACTTAGGATCGACCAGATGCACCACCGTGTGCCGCGGCCGGCCGGGCCCATCGCGTTCGATCCGCAGGAAGTGGGAAAAATCCATCGCGAGTCTTATGCTGGCGTGGTCAGCGCCCGGGCACAACGTCGTTTTCGGCCGCGGAATTCTCCTTGAGCCGCGCGCGGGCCGGCCGCACAAACTTTCCGCCGCCCACCGCGCTGAAACGTCCGCGAAGGCGGGCGGCGCCCCATGACGATGACGCCCTCCTCCCAGCCGAAACTGCCCACTTGGATTTTCATCGTGACTGACCTGGCGCTGCTCGCCGCGGCCAGCTACATCGCGATGCACAGCACGCGCCCGTTCTCTGAGGGGACCACCGCCGGCATCGTCTTCTGCGTTATCACCGGCGCGATCGTTGGCCTTGTGCCGCTCGTCGCGCGCTATGAGCAGCAGAAAAACGAAACCCTCGACGACCGCCAGCGAGCCCTCGAATCGCTCGCCCGCACCATCACTTCCGCCGCCGAACAAATCAGCATCGCCGCCAGCGGCCTCAACGAGATCGCCGAGCTGGCGCAGCGCAATCTCCGCCACGCCGAAAAACTTCCGCACCAGTTGCAGGATAAAATCGCGGAGTTTCAGGCGCAGCTCGTCAACGCCAACGACATCGAAAAGGAGGAACTGGAAAAGGAAGTCGCCGCACTGCGCACGACCGAGAGCGAACGCCTCGACTCCATCTCCGACAAAATCTTCAAATCCACCGCCGAGTGGGCGAAGCTCGAAGTCACCGCCCAAAAACGCCTCACCTCCACTGCCGAAACGCTCGCCAAAACCCATGCTGAAGCGACTGCCCTCGACGCCAAACTCACCGCCACCCTCGCGACGCTCGAGGAGAAACTCACCGCGTTGGAAGCCGCTGCAAAGACCATTTCTGTTTCGCCCGCGTTGGCTCCAGTTGCCGCCACTGAAGCCACACCGCCACCCGCGCCGCCAGTGGAATCGTCGGCCACTGATTCACCCAAAACCGAAAGCACAGCCCATCCGCCAAAACGCCCGCGCAAACCCCGCCGCGAGGAATCCGCTGCCGAAGAGCCACCCGCCGTTGCCGTCACGAACGAGCCCGCCTCAAGTGGGGTTTCCGAATCAGAATCGACTCCAGAATCAGAAATCCAAATTCCAAAATTAGAGGAGCCGCTGCCGATTCCCACGGCAACCATTCCCGAAGTCATCCCGGTCGCGCCGAACTCGGCCGAGCCGTTCACGGGCAATATCGTCGGCACCCCGCCCGTGGTTGAAACGCCTGCCGCGCCCGCGACCGACTCGACCCCAGTCGAGCCCGCCAAACCCACGCGCAAACGCGTCCCGAAAAAATCCGCCCCGGAAACCGCCGATGCCGCGCTCAGCCTCGACATCACCGAGACACCCGCCACCGAATCCGCCGAAGTGCACGAACGCGTGCGCACCTCCGATGGCGCCACGCGCCTGATCGTTACCGCCTACATCGGCATCGGCAACCGCCTCTTCATCCGCGGCGAAGGCCCCGGCCTGAGCTGGGAAAAAGGCGTCCCACTGCAATTTGTCTCCATCGGCAAGTGGCGCTGGGAGACGAACGACGCCACCGCGCCCGTGAAATTCAAACTCTACAAGAATGACGAGATCGAATGCGCCGCTCTCGGCACCCAAACCTTCGATCCCGGCCAGCAGCAGGAAGTGACCGCGACGTTTTAAGTCCGCCTCAATAGTGCGGCGGTCGCTCGTCCGGCATTGATTCGCCGTCTCCACCGGTAGCGCCTCCGGCCAGTCGTTCGCGCATCGCCTTCGTTTCCCGCCGCAGTCGCGCGAGTTCGTCTGCAAACTCCAGCATCGCCTTGTCCTGCTCGGTCACGTGCCGTTCCAGGTAGGCGATCTTTTCTTCGAGGTGTTTAACGCGCTCGTTCAACGGTCGGGGGCGCCTTGGGTGAGGCGGGGACGGGGTGCAACTTCTCGATCTCGGGAAGCACGACGCGGGTGTAGCAATCTGGACAGACCGAGTGGCTGAAGTCGCTGCCGGTGCGTTCGCTGATGTAGCCTTCCATCTGTTGCCAGTAGTTCTGGTCGTCGCGGATTTTTTTGCAATAGGAGCAAATGGGGAGCAGTTCCTCGAGTTGGCGCACCTGATTCGTGTAGCCGAGGATCCGCTCCGCCACGCGGAGCCGCGTCCAGAGTTCCGCAAGATCGAGGGGCTTGGTGAGAAAATCGTCCACGCCCGCGTCGGCCGCCGCACGTGAGTTCTCCTCGGTCGCATCGCGGCTCGTGAGCAGGATGAAATAAATATATTCCTGACCCGTGCGCCGCCGGATGCGCTGACACAACTCCAGCCCGTCCACCCGCGGCATCATCCAGTCGCTCACCACCACGCGAAAGGGTTCGACCTGCAATCGCTCCCACGCCGCCTCGCCGTCCGGCGCCTCGACCGACTCATGGCCGAGCCGTTGCAGCGCCTTGCGCAACACCGCCCGCGCCACCGCATCGTCTTCGACAGTTAGGATTTTCACGACGGAATCTTGCGCCTAAACGAGGCCACGTCCGCGCCGCGCGCAACGGCAAAAGCGGTTTTACCGCCCTTTCGTGCTCGCCGCCAGTCTCCGCCGGAGTTCCACCGGATCGGTGACCGGCAGTTGGCACGTGAAATCCTCGCACACGAAAGCTGTGGCACTTCCCTCGACGGGCGTCATCGCCACCGCCCACGGCACCGCGGCTTCAGCCCGCACCAGCGCTCGGCGCGGCCCGAGTTTTTCATGCAACACCGCCGCCAGCGCCCGAAAATCCTCCGCCACCGGATCGCCCGCGAGCACCACGTGGCGCGGCGCCGCGAGCGCCAGCTCCAGCGCGCATAACATCTGTGGCATCGCGTGCGGCACCCGCTCCCACTGCGCGCGAAATGCGCCGATGCACCGCACGCCGCGGGCGCTCCTCACCTCGTCGTGAAAGATCGCCCCGAGCTTCAGCAGATTCAGCGCCGCCACTGAACTGGGCGCCGGCTCGGCACCGTCGTAGTCCTCCTTCAGCCGCAGCACGAGATCGGCCGCGCCCGCCGCCGAGTTGAAATAGCCACCGTGCCCGTCATCCCAAAAAAGTTCGTCCATTTTTGCCTGCAATTTCGCCGCCCACGCCAGCCACCGCGCGTCAAATGTCGCCTCGTAGAGATCGAGCAGCCCTTGGATGAAAAACGCGTAATCCTCCGCGAAGCCCTCCGCCGCTCCGCGCCCCTCGCGCCAGCAGCGGAAGAGCACGCCGCGCGCCGCATCGTGCAGTTCGCGCTCGACAAAGTCCGCCGTCCGCACCGCGGCCGCCAGGAACGCCGGTTCGCCCAGCACCTGCGCGCCGCGCGCCAGCGCCGAAATCATCAGCCCATTCCACGCCGTGATGATCTTGTCGTCGAGGTGCGGACGCGGACGCTTCGCGCGCACCGCGCGCAATTTTTCCAACGCCGCCAGCAGTCGCCCGTTCACCGCCTCTGCGTCTAGCGCAAATTCCGTCGCAAGGGCAGCGAGCGGACGCACCTGCGCCAGGATGTTTTTGCCGGCCAGCTCCCCCTGCGGATCAAGGCCGACCGGCACGTTGCCACTTTCTCCCACGCCAAAATGCGCTGCGACCAACGCGAAATCATCGCCAAGCGCCGCCCGCAACTCCGCCGCCGTCCAGACATAAAATGCCCCCTCCGCGTGTTCCGATCCGCCGGACGACACGAGTGAATCCGCATCCTCCGCCGAATAAAAACCGCCCGCCGGGCTCGTGAGATCGCGGGCGACGTAGCTGAAAATATCGCGCGCCAGCCACGCGAAGCGCTCGTCGCCCGTGGCCTGTTTCGCCTCAAGGCAGTTCAGCGCAATCTGCGCCTGATCGTAGAGCATTTTTTCGAAATGCGGCACGAACCAGCCCTCATCCACCGAGTAACGGTGAAACCCGCCGCCCACGTGATCGTGTATGCCGCCGCGAGCCATCGCCCGCAGCGTCGCCGAGGAGAGCATGATCGCCTCGGCACCGACATCGCCGGTCACACCCTGATTCGCCGCCACCCGAAAAAGGAAATTCAAATTTGCCGCGCGCGGAAATTTCGGCGCGCCGCCGAAGCCGCCATGGGCCGCGTCGAAGCTCTCGGAGAAATATTGAAAACATTTCTCGAACGCCTCTCCACCCGCCACCGCCAGCGGCGACTCCTCCCGCTGCAACCCTCCGTCCGCTTGCCGTCCCTCCGCATAATCGCGCAGAGTCCCGAGCACGCGTTCGCCCTCGGCGACGAGTTTCTCGCGCTCCGTTTTCCAACCTAATGCGATGGCCCGCAACACCGCCGGAAATCCCGGCCGCCCATGCCGATCTTCCGGCGGGAAATAAGTGCCGCCGAAAAACGGTTTCAGCTCCGGTGTGAGCCACGCGCTCAGCGGCCACCCGCCCTGCCCCGTCAGCGCCTGCACGTAGGCCATGTAAACCTTGTCCACATCCGGCCGCTCCTCGCGATCCACTTTGATCGCGACGAAGTGCTCGTTCAGCAGCGCCGCGATTCCTCCGTGCTCGAACGATTCGTGCGCCATCACGTGGCACCAGTGACACGTCGAGTAGCCGATGCTCAGAAAGATCGGTTTATCCTCGGTGCGCGCCCGCGCAAACGCCGTCTCGCCCCACGGCAACCACGCCACCGGATTTTCTGCGTGCTGACGGAGGTAGGGAGACTTTTCGGCAGCGAGCGCGTTCGGCATGGACAAAACACACACGGACCCGGCAAAAGCGCAAAAAATGATCGCCGTTTATCGGCTTCCCTCCCACAACGCGTCCGCGGAGAATTTCTTCATGCCCACCAAACGCATTCTCGTCACCGGCGGCAGCGGCAAGGCCGGCCACTGGATCGTCAAGCACCTCGTCGAAGAAGGCTACGACGTCATCAACGTCGACACCCGCCGGCCCGCCGTCGCGCAATGCCGCACTATCGTTGCCGACCTCACGCAGCTTGGTCAGGTCGTCGCCGCGTTTTCGCCCCACGGCACTGGCAATCGCGCCCCCTACGACGGCGTGATCCACATGGCCGCGATTCCGCGCGCCCACGAGCAACCCAACGACGAGATCTTTCGCGTCAATTCGCTCACCACCTACAACGTCCTCGAAGCCTGCGGCCTGCTCGGCATCAAGAAAGCCGTCATTGCCTCGAGCGAATCGTCCTACGGCATTTGCTTCGCGAACACGTTTTTCGAGCCACACTACCTCCCGATCGACGAGGCGCATCCGCAATTGCCCGAGGACACCTACGGCCTGACCAAGGTCGTCAACGAAGCGACTGCCGCGATGTTCCACCGGCGCGACGGCACGCAGATCGTCTCGCTCCGCATCGGGAATGTCATCAGCCCCGAGGACCACAAACGGATCAAGGCGCGCTTCAACCACCCCGAAGATCGACTGCGCATTCTCTGGTCCTACATCGATTCGCGCGACCTCGCGATCGCGTGCCGACTCGGCATCGAGCGCGACGGACTGGGTTGCCAAAACGTGATCGTCGCCGCCGACGACACGTCGTCGAATCTCCCTTCCCAAAAATTGATCCAACGCTTCTTGGCCGGCGTGAAGCAATTCAAGCAGCCGATGACCGGCCGCACCGCGTTCATCTCCAACGCGCGGATCAAGCAGCTCCTCGGTTGGGAGCAGAAATTTTTCCTGCAAGGCCGCCCGCGCGCCAAAAAGTAAATCTCCGGCGCAGCTTACTGCCCCAGCACCCACGCGAAGATCAGCGGCGCCACGATGGTGGCGTCGCTCTCGACGATAAATTTCGGCGTCTTCGCGCCGAGCTTGCCCCAGGTAATTTTCTCGTTCGGCACGGCGCCGGAATAGCTGCCGTAACTCGTGGTCGAGTCGCTGATCTGCGCGAAGTATCCCCAGAGCGGCACGCCCGTGCGCCGGAGATCCTGGTGCAGCATCGGCACGACGCAGATCGGAAAATCGCCCGCGATGCCGCCGCCGATTTGGAAAAACCCGATCGAGCCTTCGCCGTTGCGGAGTTTCTTCGCCGTCTTCGTATAATACTCGGCGAGCCATGTCATGTATTCGATGCCGGTGCGGACGGTGTGGACGTTCTTCACGTCGCCGCTGATCACGTGGCCGGCATACATGTTGCCGAGCGTCGCGTCTTCCCAGCCCGGCACGATGATCGGCAGGTTCTTCTCGCAGGCGGCGACCATCCAAGAATTCTTCGGATCGATCTGGTAACTCGGCTTCAACTTTCCGCCGCGCAGAATTTTATACATGAACTCGTGCGGAAAATAGCGTTCGCCGTCGCGGTCGGCCGCGATCCATTCCTCCAGTACCACGGCCTCGATCCGGCGCATCGCCTCCATCTCGGGGATGCACGTGTCCGTCACGCGATTCATGTGGCGGTCGAGGAGCGCCTGCTCGTCGCCGGCCGTCAGGTGCCGGTAGTGCGGCACCCGTTCGTAGTAATCGTGCGCGACGAGGTTGAAAATATCCTCCTCGAGATTCGCGCCCGTGCAGACGATCGCATGGACTTTGTCGCGGCGAATCATCTCGGCGAGCGAGATGCCGAGTTCGGCGGTGGACATCGCGCCGGCAAGCGTGAGCAGCATCTGGCCGCCGGCCGCGAGGTGGGCCTCGTAGCCTTTCGCAGCATCGAGGAGCGCGGCGGAATTGAAATGGCGATAATGGCCAGCGATAAACCGCGAAACTGGCCCTTTCGAGGCCGCCAAGGCGGCGTTGATGTCCTCGGGGCGCTTCGTCTGACGTTTCGCTTTCATTGGTATTCGGTGAGATATACCACCTCGATAAAACCCTACGCCACCAAAAAACCTTCGCATTCAGCGTCCCAGCGGTAAGAATGACGAATGTCTATTTCATATCGCTGAACGTCTGATACTTACGAACGGATGCTCGCCTCATTCCTCGCCGCCTTTTTCTTCGCCCTGAACGCCACCTGCGCCAGCCACAGCGTGCGCGCGTCGGGCGCCGTTTGGGCCAATCTGGGCCGCTTGATGGTGGCCGCCTGCGTCCTCGCCCTGATTGCGCACACTCTAGGCCTTGGCTTCGCGAGCGCGAGCGTGGGGTGGTTTCTCTTGAGCGGCGTGATCGGCATGGGACTGGGCGACCTCGGCGTTTATGGCGCCCTGCCGCTGCTCGGCTCGCGCATTACCGTCCTGATGACGCAATGCCTCGCCGCACCGATCGCGGCGTTGGGTGAATGGCTGTGGCTCGGCACACGGCTGACCATCGCGCAGGTGCTCTGGGGACTCCTCATCCTCGCGGGTGTGGCCTTCGCCATCACGCCGAGTAGAGAAAGTCCGCCGCGTGTGAAGGTGCAGCCAATCGGATTTCTTTTCGGCGTCGTCGCGGCATGCGGTCAGGGTTTCGGTGCACTCGCCAGCCGCAAGGGTGTCAACGTCGCCGCCGCCGCGGGCGAATCCACCCACAACGCCATCTTCGGCCTCACCGCCGCCTATCACCGGATCGTCGCCGGCCTCGTGTTTACCGCCCTGTGGTTCCTCATGCTATGGGCGTTTAATAAACTCCCGGTCGCGCCTGCGCCGGACACCGATCCGGTCGCCCGCCGCCGAGCCCGGCTCTGGTTGCTCGCCAACGGCCTCGCCGGCCCCGTGCTGGGCGTCGGTTGCTACCAGTGGGCGCTGGCCACGACGCCGAGTGGCATCGTCCTCCCGATCGCCGCGACGGCGCCGCTCCTCGCGATTCCCATCGCTTTCTGGCTCGAAGGCGACCGGCCGCCACGCCGCGCCATCGTCGGCGGCGTGCTAGCGGTCGTCGGGTGCGCCGCGCTCGCGGCTGCAAAGTAAGTTCAGCGCGCGATTGACGCCGCCCGGACAAGTCGGTCTGTTGGACGGTTCCGATGCTTACCATCGCCGATGTTTCCAAGTCCTACGGCACCCGTGAACTCTTCGCCGAGGTGTCGCTGTTCATTGCGCGCACCGATCGGCTAGGCTTCGTCGGGCCCAATGGCGCGGGCAAATCCACCCTGTTCGGCCTCATCCTCGGCGAGGAGAAACCCGACACCGGCACCATTGAGTGGGAGCGCGGCGCCGACTTCGGCTACCTCCCGCAGGAAAGCGCTCCCGCCGGCGACGAAACGATTCTCCACATCGCCACGAGCGGCAAGAAACTCGAACCGACCGACGACGACTACGACATCGACTACACGCTTGAGCCCCGCGCGAAAAAAATCCTCTCCGGCCTCGGGTTCAAGCCCGGCGATCCCGACAAGCTCGCGAAAACTTTCTCCGGCGGCTGGGTCATGCGCGCCCACCTCGCCCGCCTCCTTGTCGCCGAGCCCGCGCTTCTCCTCCTCGATGAGCCGACCAACCATCTCGATCTCGAGGCGTTGCTCTGGTTTCAGGAGTATCTTATCCGCTACCCCGGCGGCCTCGTCGTCATCTCGCACGATCGCGCTTTCCTCAACGCGCTTTGCACCGGCATGCTCGAGCTCCGGGCCGGCCGGCTCAACTACTACCACGGCAATTACGACAATTTTCTTCAGGAAAAAGAGGCCCGCAAGGACCAGCAGGCCTCCGCGTTCAAGAACCAGCAGCGCGAAATCGCGCACCTCCAGAAATTTGTGGATCGCTTTGGGGCCAAGGCCTCGATGGCCTCGCGCGCGAAATCCAAGGAAAAACAAATCGAGCGCCTCCAGGAAGTCGCCGTCGAGGAACCGACCGAGGAACTGAAGCGCATCCATTTCAAGTTCCCCCAGCCGCCGCGCTCCGGCCTCAAGGTCATCGAACTCGAGCACGTCCGCCAGGCCTACGGCGATCATGTCGTTTACAAAGATCTCAATTTCACCGCCGAACGCGGCCAGCGCATCGTCTTGGTCGGCCCCAACGGCGCAGGCAAATCCACGCTCCTCAAAATCCTCGCCGACGTAATCCCGATCCAGGGCGGCACACGCGAGCTCGGCATGAACGTCGTGCCGGGCTACTTCGCGCAGAACCGCATGGACAATCTCCGGCCCGAGCTGACGGTGTTCGAAAACGTAATGGAGCTGCGCACCGTCGAAAACCAACTCACCGAGCAGCAGGCGCGCGCAATTCTTGGCGCGTTTCTCTTCCGCAAGGACGACGTCCACAAGCCCATCTCCATCCTCTCCGGCGGCGAGAAATCCCGCCTCGCCCTCGCCCGCATCCTCGTGAAGCCGCCGAATCTCCTCCTGATGGATGAGCCGACGACCCACCTCGACATCGCCTCGATCGACGCGCTGATCGGTGCGCTGAAGGCCTACGAGGGCACGCTCATCTTCATCAGCCACGACGTGCATTTCATCCGCCAGCTCGCCCAAAACGTCCTGCACGTCCACAGCGGTCGGCTCACACCCTACGCCGGCGACTACGACTACTATCTCGACAAGTCGAAGGCCAGCGACGCCCGCTTCGCCCTCACCGCCGGCTTCACCGATGCCCGCCCCGTGCAGCAAAAAGCCGTCGTCGTCGCGGCGGCGCCGAAAGCGCCCGCGGCCAAGAAATTCAGCGCGAACGAAGTTCGCAAATTCCGCGAGCACGTCGGCCAGCTCGAAAAAGCCGTCGTCGATCTCGAGAAGAAGCAGGCCGAAATCACGGCCGACCTGGAAGATCCCGCGTCCTACGCCGACAAGGGAAAATTTCACCATCTCAATCGCGAGCTCAGCACCGTCGTCGATCAAATCGCGCTCGCCACGGCCGCCTGGGAAGATGCCGCGACCAAACTCGCCGAGATGGATCAGTCGTAGCCGACGACCTCAACCCAGCTTGCTCACGTCCACGCCGAGCACTGATGCGGCGGCGGCCTTGTCGCCCTTGCACGTCGTCAGCACGTGATCGATGTATTGCCTCTCTTGTCCGCCCAGAAATTCCGCGAGCGTCGGCCAGTGCTTGAGTTCGCGCAGGCGCAGCGGGAGTTGTTGTGAGGTCACCACGCGCGTCTCAGTTGTCGCCGTGATTTTTGTCACCACCTGCAGCAGCTCGGTGAGATTGCCCGGCCAGTGGTAGGCTTGCATCACGGAGAGGGCGTCGTCAGTGAACTCGACCAGCTTGGCGTCGAAGAGCGGATTCGTCGCCTGCGCCGTGTAATGCTTCACGAGCAGCGGGATGTCCTCCGTGCGTTCGCGCAGCGGCGCCATGTGCACCGGCAGAGACGCCACCCGGTAGAACAGTTCGTCGTGAAACGTGCCCTCGTCGGAAAGTTTTTCGAGATCCACGCTCGTCGTGCAGACGAGACGGAAGCCGTGCGCGGTGTTGCGCAGCACGCTCACGAGTTCCTTCTGGACGGGCAGCGAGAGGCACTGGATGTGTTGCAGGTAAAGCGTGCCGCCTTTCGCGCTCTTTACCCATGCACCGCCCTCGCCGTTTTCGCCAATGAGACCTTCGCGAAAATTCGCCTCGGAACTGAGCGAGCAGTCGATGCGCACGAGCGTAGCGTCGGGACCGCCGCTCGCCACGTGCAGAATCTCGGCCACGACGCTCTTGCCGGTGCCCATTTCGCCGATGAGCAGGACGGGCGTGCGGACCGTCGCGAGTTTTTTGACCTGCGTGATGAGCTTGGCGAGCTTGGCGCTCTTGCCGATCAGGCGGCTCTCGATGTCGGCGCTCTTCATGCCGGGGGCGCCACCCGCGGCGGCCCGCTCCGCCTGGAATTTCCGAAACTCGATCCCGCGGCGCAGCGTCGCGATCAGTTCATCGACGCGGAAGGGTTTTTGTAGGTAGTCGAACGCCCCGAATTTCAGCGCCTGCACCGCGCTCTCCGTCGAGGCGTAGGCGGTCATGATGATGACCACGCAGTTCGGATCGTAGAGCTTGAGTTGCTTGAGGAGCGTGATGCCGTCCATCGGTTTCATGTCGATGTCGGCGAGCACGAGGTCGAACTTGTCCGCCTTGTAACGCGCTAGGCCCTTCTCACCATCAGTCGCAAACGACGTTGCAAACCCCGTCGGTTGAATGACGGCGTCGAGCATCTCGTGAATCGAGACGAGGTCATCGACGATGAGGACGGAGGGCATGGCGGAAAAACGGAGCGGCGACGTTCCGGGCAGCGGAGCGGGTTGTCAACCGGCGCGTGGCGCGCGGCTACTGCAGACCACCGGCGACAGCACCGAGTTGGAAGATCGGCAGGAACATCGCCATCACGATGCCACCGACGACGACGCCGAGAAACACGATGAGCAGCGGCTCGATCAGCGAAGTGAGCGCGGAGACCGTCGCCTCACACTCGACGTCGTAGAAGTCGGCGATCTTGTTCATCATGCCGTCAACGTTGCCAGTGGATTCACCCGCCTTGACCATGTGCTTCATCATGGGCGGGAAGAAGTCGTTCGCCGCGAGCACCTCGGACACCTGGCCGCCTTGGCTGACGTGCTTAGCGATTTCCTCGCACGCATCCTCGACTTGCACCTTGTTGCTCGCCGCCGCGACGATTTCGAGTGTGCGCAGGATCGGCACGCCCGAGCGGATGAGCGTGGCGTAGGTGCGGCAGAAGCGCGACAGCGCGATCTTGTGGACGAGGTTGCCGAAGATGGGCGCCTTCACGAGGAACTGGTCTTTCGCACGGCGGCCTTTGGGCGTGGAGACGAATTTGCCGCCGAAGAAATAAATGCCGTAGCAGCCGCCGCCAATCGCCCACCACCACGACTTCATGAAATTCGACAGGTCGATCAGGAACTGGGTCGGCGCGGGCAGCTTGGCGCCGAAGTCCTTGAACATCGCCGCGAACACCGGGATGACGAAAATCAGCAGCACGTTAACCAGCGCGATCGCGAGGCCGATGACCGCGATCGGATAGGTCATCGCCGACTTCACCTTCTTGGTCAGTTTGACGGTCGACTCGAAATAACCGGCGACCTTCATCAAAATTTCCGCGAGGCCGCCGCTCGCTTCACCGGCCTCGACCATCGAGACGAAAAGGGTATTAAACGACGCGGGAAACTTCCGCACCGCGGAAGAAAACGAATTGCCCTGCGAAATGTCGGCACGGACATCGCGGATCACGATTCGGAAAACTGGATCTTCCGTCTGGTCCTGCAACGCCTCCAAGCATTGCACCAGCGGCAGGCCGGCCGCCAGGAGCGAGGCGATTTGCTGGGTGAAGATCGCGAGCTCGCCGAGCGGCAGCTTGTAGGACTTGGACCTTTTCTCGAGCGACTTCTGTTTCGCCAATGCCTGAGCGGCTTTGACGTTGGGGCCTTTTTTCTGCCCGGAATCGGAACGTGCGGCCTGACCTGACCCTGAGGCGGATGAAAGCAATGCCATGGCCGCAGACAAACGCCCCACCCAGTCGCCCGCAACCTCATTTCCGAAGTGTGGTCGGTAAAATTCTAGTGAGAAAAATCCGTTGGTAGTAAACTCGATGGGTTCCCCTCAGTGCGTTGCGTCAAAACGGCGAACGGGACGTCGAACCGGATTCGCTCGACCGACACCGACGAGGCCGACGAGGCCGGCGAGGCGGTGGGCGGCAAGTTGAAAACCTTGCCGCGCCGCCTCGTCGGGTCGTCGCTGGTCCGATTATTTCGGCGTCTGAGTATAGGTTGCTGAGCTGGGCGACAGAGGAACGCCTGGCACTTGGAAGTAGGGCAGGAAATCCTCCGGACGGATCGGTGGCTTCACATCGTCTCGCAAAATAGGAGGCGGGGCAGGTTTGCCCGCGGCTTTGGCCGCGTGCTCACCCGGCGGTGAATCGACCCCCGGCGGCGTGACGTCCGCATGAGCATCCGTAGCTTGCGCCGGGTTCAGCGGATCGAGACGCGCTGTCGTGTTGGCAACCGCGACCGTTGTCTCCATCACACTGAGTCCCGGCATCGGCGGTCCGACCGCCACCGGCCGCACGTTAAACGTGGGCGCGGATTCCGGTTCCCGGAATCGCAGCCCCGGCGGCCCAATCGCGGGCAGATACGGCGCAGCCTCCTTTGCATGCAATACGCCACCGCTCGTAAAGCCCGGACGCTGCCGAAACTGATCGGGGATAGACTCAGGGCCTACTCCCGAGAGCAACAGCAACGCGAGCCCACGCAGCGAATGGCGCATGCCGAACGGCCGAAACCGCTCTTTGGCGTTGTTCACATTCATGGATGCACTCCATTTTGGGATGGAATGTCCTGAACTTGCCCAGGGTTTTATCGACCCGACAGGGCACGACTGTAGGGAATACCTCCGATTTCTGCCGAAATGCGGCCCATACTGGGATAATCCCTGTGAATGAGTCGATAACTTGGCGTAGCTAGGAAGCAATTGTTGTCACAACTCTCATAGGCAGCCAAATGCAGCGTCGCGCCGATTGAGAACGATAATCTGTCACCTTTCAGGAGTTCGAAAGCAAAAGCTGTCAGACCCTCAAACAAGCCCCCACCCGCAACCCTCTCATTTGACCGAGGAGAATCGGGTGTTTCACAAAGGGGGGGCCTAATCGGGATGAACACCCTAGCTCTGATCGGCTCAGCGAATCCGAGCGTTTCCAATTGGGTTATTTTGGGCACAGGAAATTTGCGCCAATCCGGCGCAAATCGCATGAATATTCCCGGTTCGCGGTTAGACCGTCCAAACCGCCGATCTCGTTTCAATATTCCGAATCGGGTCCCATTTGGCACGCGCCAAATCGACTCACAGCGGGACTTTGCTTGCCACCATTCCGCATCCTGCGACGCGTAGCTGAGGAAGACGGCTTTGTTTTCCGCGGCGCTCATTTCTTCGCCGCTTGCTCCTTGAGCAACCGCGCAAGTGTTTCGCGCGCAACTTTGTATTCGGCGGCGCAGCCGAGTTTCTCCAGCAGTTGGTGAAAGCGCGGAGTGTCGCGAACGCGATCGAAGACGGGATCCCAGTAGAGTTGCTGCCAGAAGATCGTCGGGATTTTCTCGAGCAGCGGATAAGCCTCCACCTCCCGGCCCAGCATGAGCAGGATCACCCCGCTGGAGAAGATGTCCGGATATTGCCGCAGCAATTCCGCGGTCCAGCGCTCGCGATCAGTGAGCGAGCCGAGAGTTTGCAGACACCAGACCGCCTCATTGGCAATTTGCGGGTCGCTACCGGTCCGGGGGCTCTCCAAATAAACCCGCAGCGCGACCTCGGCCTCGGCCTTGCGGCCGAGTTCCAGCAGGAGTCGGGCGCGCCGCAACGAGAGTCGGGCTGAACCGGTGGGCGTCAGCGTCGCCGCCCGTTCGATCAAGGGCAGCGCCTCGCCGTAGCGGCGAACGTGTATCAACTCCCACGCGAGGTCCCAGAGGATGTAGGGCGAAAGCGGCTCGAGCTCCATGGCTCGCCGATAGGCGGCGATCGCGGCGTCCAGCCGGCCCCGTGTCACCATGAGGTCGCCATGCCAGTCGACGACCAGCGCATTGTTCGGTTCAAGCACCAGCGCGCGGCTAGATTCTTCCTCGGCCTCCGCGAACCGCCGGTCTTCCATCGCGATCTTCCCGAGCGCCGCATGCGGCTCGCCCAGCGTCGGATCGAGCTCGATCGCCCGTTTCGCTTCCCGCGCGGCGAGGGCAAATCGCTCGCTCATCGACTCGCCTCCACCCTTGAGATACGAGGCTTCGATGGCCAGGAGGCTGGCCAGCGCCGCATGCGCCGGAGCCCAGTCCGGATCCAGCGCCACCGCCCGGTTGAACAACTCACCGGCGCGGGCAAAGCCCTCCGGCGTGCGCAAGGCCCAGAAAGACCGGCCCTCCAGCAACGCCGTAAGCGCCTCCGGATTCACCTGATGGGGCGCGCGGGCCACCACGCCCATTTTCAACGAAAGGTTTTTCGCAATCAGTCCGGCGATCTCGTCCTGCACGGCAAAGATATCCTTCAGGTCGCGGTCGAGCGATCCGGAGGACCAGACGACGTCGTCGGTCGCGGCGCGGATGAGCTGGGCCGAGATGCGCACGCGGTCCCCGGCCCGGCGCACACTCCCCTGCACCAGATAGCTCACGTTGAGTTGCTGGCCGATCTCGGCCGACTTCACCTGCTTGCCCTTGAAATAAAACCCCGAGGAGCGGCCCCGCACGGTCAGTCCCGAAATTTTCGCCAGCACGTTGAGCAGTTCCTCGCTGATGCCATCGGAGAAATATTCATTGGCCTTGTCCTCGGAGAGATTTGCGAACGCCAACACGGCGACGGATTTCGCGTCGACGGCCGCAACGGGCAAAGCGGCGGTTTCCTTTTTCGGCTCCGCGAGCAGCGCGACGATTTCCGGATCGTCGCGGAAGGGCGCCATCTTTGGGTCGACGCGAAACAAGTTGCGCAGGAGCAGGCGGCCGGTCGGTTCGACGCATGCCTCGTTAAGCAGCGTGATCGCCTGCGCGCGTTCGTCGAGGAGCAGACAGGCGCGCAGCGCGCCGGTCCACCAGGTCAGGTTCAACGTCCAGTGATACGGTGTTGGCCTCCGCTGGAGGTTTATCCGCAAGGCCGCGCGCGCCTCGTCACGATGCCCGAGGCCGATCTGCACCCACATTTCGGCGCGCATCGGGCGCAAATCCGTCGGATCGGCCGCCAGTCGGGCCTGCACTTCTTTCTGCGCGGCCTCAAATTGTAAGCGGGCGATGTCGTCATGGCCGTCGAGCTGTTCCAGCTCGCCCACGAGCAGGGCCTTCGGAAAGGTGTAACTGCCATCGGCCAGCCACGTGTCCCCAATCGATTCGAGCAGGCGCCGCGCGGCCCCGGTCTGGCCGGTGACTGTGGCGAGCACAGCATAGGTGTTCGCCATGCCGGCGTTGGTTCGCTGCCGGTCCGGCATGCGCTCCAGCCAGCGCTTCATGCCCTCCACGTCGCCATGCACCTCGAGCATGATTTGAGCTTTCGACGTAATCGCACTGGGCACCGGCGCGATCGCGAGGGATTTGTCGAACCATTCCTCGGCGGCAGCGAAGTTGCTGATATCCGTGTAGTGACCCGCGATCACGTAGGGCGCCATCGCGTAGTCCGGAAACAACGCCGCCATGCGCACGCCAAAGGCGTCGATCTCGGCCGCCGGCTTATTGCTCGCCGTGAGGACGTGGTAGAGAAAGCAGTAGAACCGCGGCTCCTTGGGGTTGAGCTCAATGGCCCGGCGGAGCAATTCTTCGGCGCGGACGAGCTGGGTGCGCGTGGAATACAGATAGAAGCCGAGCGTCGCGAGCGCCTCCGGATTATCGGGCGCGAGCTGCACCGCCCGCTCGGTCAGTTTTTGGGCCTGAGCGCGCCGAGCGGGTGAGGCGTCAAACCCGCGCGTGACAAACTCCTGGGCCAGCTCCGCCGCCACCGTCACGACCTCGGGATCGTTCGGTCGCGCGGTGAGCAGCGGTTTCACGAGGTCGTCCATCAGCGCGAAATCCTCGGCGATGCCATCGACCACGTTGTAGAGGAGCTTGTAAACCCGCTTTAGATCGGGGTCGCGCGGAAATTCCGCCGCCGGCGCTGCACGGCTCGCCACGGGTGCGGCGATGGGCGCAGCGGGTTTGCTGCGTCCGCCCAGCAGCCACCAACCGGTGCCGACGACGATGACTGCAATCGCGGCTGCAATGAGCGCGTAATTTTTCGCGTTGGGGTTGCCGATTGATTCGGCGGCCGAAGGTGCAGTGTGAACTGCCGGTGCACTTGCCTGCGTCGCTTCGTGCTTCAGCACGCCCGTGCGGTGCGACCAGAGTTTAAGAAAACGCTGCTGCACGTCGGGCGGGACTTCGCCGCGACGGAGCTTCGTCCACTGCACCATGCGAAAACGATCCGGCACGAGCGCGTCGGCCTCGCGGGTGTCGTCGATCACGACCGGCAAGATAAACGGCACGCCGCTTGCGATGCCGCGGGCGCGCTCCGCCGCGAGATCCCACTCGATTCGGAAATAGCCTTCGTGCCGCGCCTGCGTATTCGCGGAGACAAGCGGGATGAAAAGCACGCACTCTTTGATTTGGCGGCGGATCTTCTGGTCCCATTCATCGCCGTGCTCGAGTCCACCCTCCTGGTCGAACCACACTTCGACCCCGCCGCTGCGCAGTGATTCGCAAAGGCGCCGGGCCGCTTCCGCATCCTGGGACGCGTAAGAAAGGAACACAGCTTTGGCGGTGGATTCGGACATCGGGAGTGGGACGCAGGCTGACCGGGAACTGCGTAACACTGGAAAATCACCCCCAGCGCTGGCGAGTGCATAGTTCCTGGATGGGCGGCGGCAGGGTCGCTCAATTTTCGCCTGTCCCTAAAATCAAGCTCCAGGAAACAAGCCAGCTCAACGGAAAAGGTTCGGCTTGGATTGGGCGGCCCATGTGATAGGGTGACACAGGCGGCTCAATGTTAAGCCGCTTCGCATTCATATGTTCGGCGAAGAAAGTTCTCCGATGACCACAGAAATTACCTCAACCCAAATTGGTGCCAGTAATCCCAAGGGGCCCTTCAATGCAGCGGCACCTTTTGTTTTCTTGTCGGGATTCGTAAACGTAGCGCTGGCGATCCTTCTCTTCAATCGCGGCGCCAACATCGTCGGCGCGATCCTGGCAGTGGCGCTGCCGCTGGGCGCCTTAACGCTGGTTTATCAGATGGTCCGCGATGGCGGTTTTCGCACGAGCCGGCAGTTCGTCTCTGCGCAGGACACGCCAAAGCAATATTGGCTTACGGTCGGGACCCTCACGGGCCTCTATGTCGTCGCGACCGTAATGCTGCTCGTTTTGTTCGCCGCTCGCTACCGGTAAAAGCGGCGGGCGCGGACCAATGGCCGTGCCCATCAGGTGTGGCCAACCGCGCGCGGCTCGCTTCAAGGAAGCTGATTCGCGAGTCGATTATACCCACGCCGGACGCTCGGGCAAAGGCTCGACGAATCGCTGTTCCACAATCCAACGACTGGAGACAGGCCGATAGACTATATTCTCGCTGGTCGGACGGAATGGGGACGCGCTTAAGCTGCGACAATTTCCATCCTAACTTTGCAGCCGAGTGCCGTAGCGGTCCGCGAAAGCGTGGTGAGGGTAATGGACGTATTGTGCTCGTCGAGGACCCTGCCAATTGCGGCCCGGCTGGTCCCCAACGCTCCCGCAAGCTTAGACACGCTGACGTGGCGACGCTTCATTTGTCGCGTGAGTGCCACGGCGATGACCTTTTTCAAGGCCGCCGCCTCCACTTCTTCGTAGATGCCTTCTTCGCGAAGGAAATCATCGAAGTTACTTCCGACGTGAGGGTTGTTTTTGGACTTCAAGTTTTCTCCTTTTTGCTAAATCCAGCTCGTGGGCTGGTGTGGTGCGGGTCTTTTTGATAAAGCCGTGCAACAGGATGACCGTCCCCTCGTGAACCAAGAATATCGTTCGGGCGATTCGGGAGGGCAGCCGTGAACGGACTTCCCAGAGGCCATCCCCAAGGTGATCCACCAACGGCAGCCCCAGAGGCCATCCATACTGCACTGCTTTGATATCACTGCCGACCTGCTTCCGTTCACCTTCCGGTAGCGCCTTCAACCATTCGCGCACCGGCTCGTTGCCGGCGGCGGTGCGGTAAAAAGCGCACGGTAGCGGGCGCGGGAGTGACATCACCGCTACATGAATCAAAAAAGATTCACTGTCAAGGAGCGTCGCCGTGATGCCGTCGCGCTTACTTTTGGAGGCGTTTCCTACCCCATACCCTTTGGAAACGCAGGGTTTCTCGAAATCTTCCATCAACGACTTGCGTAACACGCGATGTTACGCAAAACGTTGATAGTAGTTTTGTGTCAAATTCGGTGGCTATTGGGACATGCCCGCCGACAATTTTGTGCGGTTTTTTCGCCGGCTCCTGTTATTTGGTGACACGCCGATGATCGAAGACGCTGAATTACTCTGCCGTTACGCCGAAGACGCCTCTGAAGACGCTTTTGCGGAACTCGTGCGCCGGCGCATCGGGCTCGTTTTTTTCGTAGCGCTTCGGCAGACGCGGGATGTCCAGCGCGCAGAAGATGTAGCTCAATCCGTCTTCACCGATTTGGCGCGGAAAGCGGCAACGTTGTCGCGACACCCGGTGCTAGTCGGTTGGCTGTATCGCAGCGCGCAGTTCGCCGCCACGGACGTAATGCGCGCGGTGCAAAGCCGCACGCTGCGCGAAAAGGAGACCCAAATCATGCACGAAACACTGGGGCACCACGACCCGGGCCCCGAGTGGGAGCAGGTCCGGCCCGTGCTCGACCAAGTCATCGGCGAATTGAATGAACACGACCGCGACGCTATCCTACTCCGGTTTTTCGATGGTCGTCCGTTCGCAGACATCGGCGTGCGTCTCCAACTCTCGGAGAACTCGGCGCGGATGCGCGTCGAGCGTGCGCTCGACAAGTTGCACAGCCTGCTGGCGCGTCGGGGCGTGACCTCGACGACGGCGGCGTTGGGCGTCGCGTTGGCCAACCAAGCAAGTGTCGCGGCACCCGCCGGACTGGCTGCAACCGTCACCGGCTCTGCACTTGCGAGCGCCGGCACATCGGCCGGAGCGTTCCTAGCCTTTATGAGCACATCCAAATCGTTCGTTGGTGCAATCGGCATGCTCGCGGCAGTCGCGCTCGGCACCGCCGTCTATCAAACAGCGGCGCTGCACCGTCGAGATATCGCCCTCGCCAACGCGACCGCCGATCGGGAATCACTACAGGCCAAGTTACGCGAAGGGGAGAGTCGCGCGACCGCGGCAACCGAAATCGAATCGCTGCGAAGTGACGACCTTGCCGCCTTTCGTAGATACAAAGAAGATATGGCTAGCCAACGGGCACTAGCGAAGCAGCGCGCGACCGAGGCGAAAGAGATTTACGTAGCTCAGGAGCGGTTTGTTCTCTCTCCCGCGATTCAACAGCGGGCGGCGCAACAATTCCGTGCAAATCTATCGTTACGCTACGGCCCCCTTTACGTGGCGCTTCGCTTTTCGCCGGATGAAATATCAAAATTTGAGGCCGTGATGAATGATAAATTCTGGACGATGTCGGACTTGGTATCGGCGGCGAAAGCGACCGGTCTTCCCGATACGGCTACGACTAACATCAAGAAACAAGCGTTGGACTTGGTTGATGAAAAACTTCTCGCGGAATTGGGTGAGTCAAAATACCGGGAATACCTACAGTATGACCTAGTGGTCGATACTCGCGAGTTAACCGACGCCTTAGCGAGTAAAGTCTATTATTCCAATTCGCCGCTGTCGGCCCAACAGGCCGATAAATTAACCGAGCTCCTCGCCGCAAATCGCACCAAATCTGTTGCCCCAAACGAGTGGTTGCGGGCCCAGGTGTTTGCGAGAGCAGGCCCAGCTTTGAGTTGGACCTGGGCTTGCCTCGAAAGAATGGACACCAATTCAGGCGGCTTTGATGTCTTTCGGTTGTTGTTGTATTTCGTAGGCCACAGGTGAGATCTGACCGAGCGAGCTGTGGCGTCTCGTCGGGTTGTAAAACGTCTCGATATA
>CAIMFY010000060.1 GCA_903840415.1 uncultured Opitutia bacterium
CCGGTTATTCGGAAAATGTATACGGCTCAAAGTTGAACGTCCTTTTTGGGCTCTTTAAGTTTAATTGGCAGTAAATCTAGCATTGTCGCTTTTTAAGCCCCGCGTTCGGCATGATGCCGCGCGGGGTTTTTCTTTGCCACGGCGGGGCATTCCGCGAGGTTTTCCCTCACCTGTGAACTTGGACAACGCCAACATCGCCCGCCACCTCCCCCTCATGGCCGCGCAACAGCCTCATGTTGCGGCGCTCAAGGTGCCGCGCGGGCGCACACGAACCGGCGACATCGACTACCTCGTTCTTTCCTTTGCCGAACTGGCCGACGAAGTCGCCGCCTGGCGGGTCGAGTTGGCAGCGCGAGGAGTCCGGCGCGGCGACCGTGTGCTGGTGATGGTGCGTCAGGGCCTGCCTTTGATCGCGGCGGCGTTTGCTCTGTTTGAGCTGGCGGCCGTGCCGGTCGTCATCGATCCGGGCATGGGGCTGAAAAACTTCCTCGCCTGCGTCGCCCGGTCGCGTCCGCGTGTGCTGCTTGGTATTCCGCTGGCGCGAATTATCAGTCACGTTTGCCGCAAAGCCTTTCGCACGGTCGAGGTGCGTGTTCCAGCTAGTGGCTCGGCCACGGCGCGCCAAAGTGAACGGCGAGCTCCGGACCCCACCGGATCGGAAATTGCCATCAGCGCCTCCGATGATCTCGCCGCCGTGCTGTTCACCTCCGGTTCCACCGGTTCGCCCAAGGGCGTGTGCTATACCCACGGCATGTTCGATGCCCAGGTGGAGATCATTCGCTCAACCTACGACATCCGGCCCGGCGAGATCGACCTGCCGATGCTGGCTATCTTCGCGCTCTTCAATCCGGCGCTGGGCATGACGACGATTGTGCCGGAGATTGATCCGAGTCGTCCCTCACAAGTCGATCCTGCGAAAATCATCCAGGCCATCTGCCAGGAAAATGTCACCAGCTCTTTCGGTTCGCCTATGCTCTGGCGGAAAATCGCGGTCCATTGCCACGAACACCACATCACGTTGCCCACGATGAAACGCGTGCTCTGCGCCGGCGCGCCCGTGCCGCCTGATTTATGGGAGCTTATGGAGCCGGTTTTATCGGAAGGTCGTCTGCACAGTCCCTATGGCTCGACCGAAGCCCTGCCGGTCAGCACTATCAGTTCGGCTGAGGTGATCGCGGGCACCGCCATCGCCACGCAACACGGCGCCGGCACCTGCGTTGGCCGGGTGCTTCCGGCCAACGAGGTCAAAATCATCGCAATCATCGATAGACCGGTGGCGATGCTGGCGGATGTCCGGACGATGCCCCAGGGTGGGATCGGCGAGATCATCGTGCGAGGCCCGACCGTCACGCGGGAATACGACGCGTTACCTGAAGCGACGGCCGCCGCGAAGATCTGCGATGCTTCCGGCGGCATCTGGCACCGCATGGGCGATCTGGGTTACTTTGACGAGGCCGGTCGCCTCTGGTTTTGCGGTCGCAAGGCCGAGCGGGTAGAGACGACGACCAGTCCACTTTACACGGAGCAGATCGAGCCGTTGTTTGTCACGCATGCCGAAGTCTGTCGTGCCGCGTTGATCGGCGTTGGTGAACATGGACGTCAGCGTCCGGCCATCGTGATCGAACCGGTTGCCAAGGATGCGATTCTTACCAGCGAAGGATGTCGCCGTCTCGCGCGCGAGCTGCGGCTTGTTGCGCGCCAGTTTCCGCACACGGCGCATATCAAGCTCTTCTATTTTCATCCTCGGTTTCCGGTCGATGTGCGCCACAACGCGAAAATCCATCGCCTCGTCCTCTCCCGTTGGGCCGCCACGGCGGTCGGCTACGAATCTGATCCCAAACGCTAATGGGGAACTCGGAAAATCAGAAGCCTGCAACCGTGGCCACCGCCTCCGATCACTCTCCCGCGCTCGTCACCGGCGGCACCGGTTTTCTCGGGCGGCGACTTGTCGACCGCCTGCTTGCGCAAGGCCGCCCCGTCACCGTGCTCGGGCGAACCCCCGCGCAGGATCTTGAGGCCCGCGGCGTGCGTTTC
>CAIMFY010000061.1 GCA_903840415.1 uncultured Opitutia bacterium
CCGGTTATTCGGAAAATGTATACGGCTCAAAGTTGAACGTCCTTTTTGGGCTCTTTAAGTTTAATTGGCAGTAAATCTAGCATTGTCGCTTTTTAAGCCCCGCGTTCGGCATGATGCCGCGCGGGGTTTTTCTTTGCCACGACGGGGCATTTCGCGAGTTTCTCCGCCACCTGTGACCTTGGACAACGCCAACATCGCGCGCCATCTCTCCCTCATGGCTGCGCAACAGCCGCAAGCCGCCGCGCTCAAGGTGCCGCGCGGGCGCACGCGGGCCGGAGACATCGACTACCTCGTGCTGTCTTTTGCCGGGCTGGCCGCCGAAGTCGCCGCCTGGCGCGTTGAGCTGGCGGCGCGAGGAGTCCGGCGGGGCGATCGCGTGCTGGTGATGGTGCGCCAGGGACTGCCCTTGATCGCGGCGGCGTTTGCGCTGTTCGAACTGGCGGCCGTGCCGATCGTCATCGACCCGGGCATGGGGCTGAAAAATTTCCTCGCCTGCGTCGCCCGGTCGCGTCCGCGCGTGCTGCTCGGCATCCCGATCGCGCGCATCATCAGCCGCGTTTGCCGCAAAGCCTTTCGCACGGTCGAGGTGCGCGTCCCGGCCAGCGGCTCGGCCACGGCGCGGATGTCCTCCAAATCCGGATCGAATCGCCCGGTGTCCGAAATCGCCGTCAGCGCGGCCGACGATCTGGCCGCCGTGCTGTTCACGAGCGGTTCCACCGGTTCGCCCAAGGGCGTGTGCTACACCCACGGCATGTTCGACGCGCAGGTGGAGATGATTCGCTCGACCTATGACATCCGGCCCGGAGAGATCGACCTGCCGATGCTGCCGGTCTTCGCACTCTTCAATCCGGCGCTGGGCATGACGACCATCGTGCCGGAGATTGATCCGAGCCGTCCTTCACAGGTCGATCCCGCGAAAATCATCCAGGCTATCCGCCAGGAAAACGTCACCAGTTCTTTCGGCTCGCCCACGCTCTGGCGGAAAATCGCGGCACATTGCCACGCGCACCGCGTCACGTTGCCCACGATGAAGCGCGTGCTTTGCGCCGGAGCGCCCGTGCCGCCTGATTTATGGGAGCTCATGGAGCCGGTTTTATCGGGCGGACGGCTGCACAGTCCCTACGGCGCGACCGAAGCCCTGCCGGTCAGCACCATCGGTTCGCCGGAGGTGGTCGATGGAACCGCCATCGCCACTCAACGCGGCGCCGGCACCTGTGTCGGCCGGGTGCTTCCGGCCAACGAGGTCAAAATCATCGCCATCACGGACGGGCCGGTGGCGACGCTGGCGGATGCCCGCGAGCTGCCCTGCGGCCGGATCGGCGAGATCGTCGTGCGCGGCCCGACCGTCACACGGGAATACGATGCGTTGCCCGAGGCGACGGCCGCTGCGAAGATCCGCGACGCGGCCGGCGACATCTGGCACCGCATGGGCGATCTGGGTTACTTTGACGAACACGGCCGCCTCTGGTTTTGCGGACGCAAGGCCGAGCGGGTGGAGACGATGGCAGGTCCGCTTTACACGGAGCAGATCGAGCCGCTTTTCATGGCGCATCCCGAAGTGCGCCGTGTCGCGTTGATCGGCATCGGAATGCGGGGACGCGAGCGCGCGGCTCTCGTGATCGAACCGGTATCCAAGGATTCGATTCTCACGAGCGAAGGGTGTCGCCGGCTTTCGCGAGAGCTTCGGGCCATCACGATCAGGCATCCGCACACTGCCGGGATCAAATTGTTCTATTTCAGGAAAAATTTTCCGGTCGATGTGCGCCACAACGCCAAGATTCACCGCCTTGCCCTTGCGCGATGGGCGGCCAACGATGTCGGCTACGAATCCGACCCCAAACGGGATAACCTTGGCCTCCACTTTTGATCACTCTCCCGCGCTCGTCACCGGCGGCACCGGTTTTCTCGGGCGGCGACTTGTCGACCGCCTGCTTGCGCAAGGCCGCCCCGTCACCGTGCTCGGGCGAACCCCCGCGCAGGATCTTGAGGCCCGCGGCGTGCGTTTC
>CAIMFY010000062.1 GCA_903840415.1 uncultured Opitutia bacterium
CTGCGCGGCCTACGTTCCGCCTTTTACGTGGGATGCAAACGCACGGTCCGAAACGAGTTTATACTCCGCAGTCGCTCGAATTCTGGTTCGGTAAACTCGAACACGATTGGGAGCGCCATTTCAACGAGGCCCAGTTGCAGGAGGGCCATCGGATCTATCGCGACGGCGAAGTGCGCGAACTCGAACTGACCGCCACCGACGCCATCGTCCACCGGCGCGTGGACAAAAAAGACGAATATGCCGTCATCGAATGGAAAGACGACGGCGTGGTGGTGCGCTCTTCGTCCACCGATTTGGATTTGGCCAACGCGCTGGCGATTGCCGGCCTGCACGAGATCGAGGAACTCGTGGCCGACGAAATTTCGCCGCTGCCGGATTTTTCAACGACCGTCGCATCCAGCGACGTCAACGGGCATGTTCCGGTCGTTGTCAGCGGTCGTGCCGCCGCCAACGGCCACGCCTTACGTCCGCTCATTCCACGTCGCACACCGGCGGGTGCCGCCGCCCGAGTCGCCTCGCGCACGTTGATCCTTGTTTTCAAAACCACGGCCGACGGCCTCACGTTTCAGGCCTGTTGGATAAATCCCGACAAGAAACGCGTCCCTGCGCTCGGCGATGCCGCCCAGGCTGCGGGCCACGGGCATTCCACGGTGAGCTCCAGCGAACGGGCCAAGCTCATCGGTCTGGCCGCCTACGCACGCAAGGCTCACTTCACGTATTTCCAGAAGACAGGGCTCTACGTGCTCGGCTCGGTCGTCGAGGTGCCCAACTTTTTGCGCGTCACGCTGCCGGCGTGGAAGAAGCTGTTTGCCGTCGAGCTTGATGCGCAGGCGGCGACCTTGATCGAGGGAACCAAGGAGATTTCCGTCGAGGCCGTGGCGCGTCGCCGGAGCGACGGCCAGGGGATGGATCTCCGCTGGATTTTCAAGGCGGGTGAGCGTTTGCTCACCGATGACGAGGTGACGATCATCACCAAGCGCGGCACTTCGCCGGTCATCATTCCAAGCATCGGCATCGTTTCACTGCCGACCGACCGGCTCGACACGATCAAATCCTGGCAGCGCAACATCGCGGAGACTCACACCACCGGTGAAATTTCGTCCTATCTCATTTTTTCGCTCTACAGCGATGCGCGCTTCAAGCTGACACTGTCGCCTGAGTTGGAGGCATGGCGCCAGACGGTGCTGACGGCCACCGCGACTACGCTGGAGTTGCCCGAGGCGTTGCGCCCGTATCAACGGCGCGGGGTGGAGTGGATGCACCACTTGTGCGACGTGGGTTGCCACGGCCTGCTGGCGGACGAGATGGGTTTGGGCAAGACTCTGCAAGTGCTCACCCTGCTTGCGACGCGGGCCCAGATCGGCTGTGCCCATATCATCGTATGTCCGGCCAGCGTGGTGCCGGTGTGGCGCGAGGAAATTCTCCGGTTCTATCCGCATCTTACGGTTGATGTGCTCAAAACGGGCAACGACTTCGTCATGCGTAAAGGCCCGGTCATCTGGCTGGCGAGCTACACGCAACTCCGCAAACATCGCGCGCTGCTCGACCAACATGAGTTTGGCTACGCCGTGCTCGACGAGGGTCAGTTCATCAAAAACCCCGACGCCAAGATTACGCAGACCTGCTTCGCCCTGCACGCGAAGCACCGCATTGTGCTCACCGGCACGCCGCTGGAGAATCGCCAGCTCGATCTTTGGTCGATATTCCGCTACCTGTTGCCGGGGTTGCTTGGTTCGCGGGCGACTTTTGAGGCGTCGCTCACCATGGATCGCGTTGGCACGTTGGACCGTTTACGCGCCCAACTTGCGCCTTTTATCCTGCGACGCACCAAGAACGAAGTCGCCACCGAGCTGCCGCCCAAGGTCGAGATGGACCTGCTTTGCCCGCTCACCGATGTGCAACGGGCGGAATATGC
>CAIMFY010000063.1 GCA_903840415.1 uncultured Opitutia bacterium
AACCTGCGCTTGGCGTCGGTCAGCTTTTCGCCTCGAGCGTAGAGCGCAATAAAGAGCAGTCGTTCGAGGCGCGAGAACAACGCGGCGCATTGCTCCAACGCCGGATAATTATCCGGCGTCGTCAGCTGTGCTTCCACGGTGATTGCCATAGTGTGCAATTGCACACGTTTAGGCGCAATGGCAAGATTTTCCGCTGTGTTGGACGGCAAAGTTTCGCGTTAAACGCCTACAAAAGCCCATGAAATCGGCAGCTGCTGGCAACCCTCCGGCGCACATGGCCATCAGCGGTCGCCCCCGCCAGAAGACGAGGTGTCGGTGGCCACGAGGGCGGTTAAAAGGAGCAGAACAATGATGGCGGGAAGCATGGCGTGGTGGTGGTCAGACAATCTGAGAAAAGATTTATCATAGATTGTTTCACGCAAAAGGGAATACGCAGATCGACGGGTAATAGTTAAAGGCGTGTGCGGTCGGTCAGCTCTAATAGTCCACTAATAGTCCGAACCGGCCGCCGATCTGGAAGATGCGAGATAACGGGTTCGTTGCGGTGGTCGGTGACCGCACCCATGCCACCTGACAGGCGGATCACTTCTTTGCTTCGAGTTGGCGGAGCGTCACATCGCCATTCATCGTGGTGACGCTGATTTCCGGGCCGCCACCATTGAGCGTGCCGGTGACGAGTTTGCCCCCGGTCAGGGTGGGGATGGAGGGAATTTTCATGGCGATACCCGCCTCGGCCATGCCTTCGTGGGCGGCTTGCAAGGCATCGCGTGCGATGGCCATCGCGGTCTGCACGCTATCGCGAACGGCGGTGCGAATTTCTTCCCGGTCATTGCGATCGAGGCCCGAGTTGGGCGCGTCCGGCGGCATCGGAGCAGGCGCGGGCTGCGGTGCTACGTCACCCGGGGAAACCGCCGGTGGCGCCCCAGCCGAGTCGAATTTGCGGGTGCTCTTGCGGGACGGCGCCCGCGGGGTTGCTTCCGTTTTCGTGACCAGAGACTTCTCGTCAAAGTCGGTGAGGATGGAGCCGTTTTGCGTGCGGAGACGGACATTGGCCTTCGTGTCTGCCGGCACGCGGAGAATAACTTCGCCGTTCATCGAGGTGAACGAGAGCGGCTTGCCGTCGCGGAGTTCGCGGATGCTGGCGCGGATCTCGCCGTTCATCGTCTCGACGAGTGCGCCGCCCGTGACGTCGTCGAGCCGGATCTCGCCGCTCATGTTTTTGACTTCGAGATCACCGGTGACGCCGGTGCAGGCAATGTCGCCGCCGAAGGAGCTCGCGACGACGATGTTGGTGTTGCGCGGCACCGTCACGCGAAAGTCCGACGGCGCGCCGGCCCAGCCGTCGCCCGTGGCGTTGAGCGTGACGACATTGTCTTTCTCGGTGAGCGTGAAGCTCGTGGAGGCGGAGATGACGCGCAGGCCGTCCTTGCGCGGCTTCGCCGTGACGGCTTGCGCCTCGGATTTCACGGCGATTTCCGCAGTATCAGCGCCAGTGAGGCGGACATCGCCACGGCCGACGACTATCTTCAGCGTGCAGGGCTTGGCGGGATCGGAGCCCTTGATGGTGGTGAGATTTTCTTCGGCGCGAGCGGCGCCGGGGGGCGCGAGCGCCAAGACGGCGGCAACGAGCAACGAACGATCGGGAAGGTGGAGGAAAGATTTCATGGTGAGGAAAATGGTGGGTTGAGAGATGAGAGAAATTTCAGAGCTGCGTGAGTGCGCGCTTGGCGGCGTCGCGCACACTGGGGTCGGCCGCGGCGGCGGTGGAAAGTTTTTCGAGCACCGGCACCGCCTCGCGGTCGCGGGCGGCGGCGAGAAAATCGATCATGGAAACCTGCACGAGCGGGTTTTGCTCGCGGGGCAGCGAAGCGAGCACCCCGGCGCGGACGACTTCTTGGCCGGCATGCGGATAGAGCGCCTCGAGCGCGCCGAGCCGGATATTGGCACTTGGATCGAGCGCGAGCGCACCGATCAGGTTGTTGAGGACTTGATCGTTCGGATTTTCGAGTGTGGCCGAAGTGAGCACTCCGCGGAGGCGATCATTGGCGGGGCGCTGTTGTTGCTGCAGTAACGAGTAGCCGACGAGTTGGCCCATTTTGGAAACTTGATCCTGGAGGGTCTTGATTTCTTGTCGCATCGCGACGGCGTCGTTGGCGGGCGCGGGAGTCGCGGCGGGAATCGAGCGTTGGCCGACGAAGAAACCGAGGCCAAGCAGGGCCGCCGCCGCGATCGGTGAAAGAATCCAGCCCCATAGCGAGACGCGGCGCGCGCGGTGTTCGCGGGTGGCGGCAATGCGGAGGCTCGCGGCAGAGTGTTTTTCCTCCTCGAGCATCGCGTAGAAATTCTGCCGGAGGCGCGGGGTGGGCGAGGGTGTGGGCATGGCGTCGAGGGCGGCGAGCGTTTGGTTGAGCGACGAAAATTCGCGCTGGCAGTCGGGGCAGCCGGCGAGGTGGGCGCGCGCCTCGGCGTGAGCGGTCGCGGCGGTGCGGGTGTCGAGCAGTGCGGAGAAAGTGTCGCGGGCTTGGGCGCAGTTCATGGGATGGGCTCGTTTTGCAGGCGGAAATAAATGTCGCGCAGTTCGCGGAGCGCGCGGTGGGCGCGGACTTTCGCGGCGCCGACTGAGCATTCAAGGATGCCGGCGATCTCGGCAAAGGAGAGTTCCTGGAAACGCGCGAGCAGCAGGATCTCGCGGTCGTCGCAGTCGAGGCGGGCGAGCGCGGTTTGCAGCAGGGCGTGGTCGTCGTTCGTCGCCGCGCGGTGGGCGGCATGCGGCGTGTCGTCTGCGTGCTCGTTGAGATCGGCGGGATCAGTGGCTTGCGGGGTCGCGTTGCCCTTCCGGAAATGATCGGCGGCGCTGCGGCGCGCGAGGTGATACATCCAGGCGGTGAAACATCCTTCGTCGCGGTAGGTGTGGCGGTATTTGAGCATCCGCTGAAACACCGTTTGCGCGATGTCCTCGGCGGCGGCGCGATCGCCGGTGTGTTTCACCAGAAACCCGAAGAGTGGGCCGTGGTGGCGCTCGAAGAGTTCGCCGAGCGCATCGAGTTCGCCCTCGCGGACGGCGAGCATCAGCGCGTGATCGGAGCGTTGTTCGGCGGAGGTATCCACGGGTGCGAGGCGCGGCTTTTCAACCACGGATGGACTCGGATGAACACGGATTTCTTCGAAGGCGGCAATCACGGCGACGGGGCATGGTTGGTGTTGCCGAGATGAACCGGGTGTGCGGCGGAAGGTTACCGATTTTCTTTGCGCAGTTGCGCCGTCGCCCTCGGCCCGTAACGTGGCGCCATGAACCGCCGCGATTTTATCGTCCGCTCGTCGTTGTTCGCCACCGCCGGCCTGCTGGCCCGCTCGAGACTCTCCGCGCAATCTGGTCCGTCTGTCCCCAAGCCCGCCGTCGTTGCGGCCACGCAACCGGCGCCGGCGATCATTGAGTTTCGGCCGCTGCGCCGTGACGTCGGCCTCTTCACCGGCCGCGGCGGCACCATCGGCTGGCTGGCGAATAACGATGCGCTGCTCGTCGTCGACACGCAGTTTCCCGATACCGCGGCCGCGTGCCTCGCCGGTTTACCCGGCGGCAAAAACCGTCTGCTCGACGTCGTGCTCAACACCCACCACCACGCCGATCACACGAGCGGCAATCCGATTTTCAAGCCGGTGGCCAAGACGATCGTCGCGCACGCCAACGTGCCGAAACTGCAGTTTGCCGCCGCGGAAAAAGCCGGCACGCTCGACAAGCAGGCTTATGCCGACACCACCTTCCCCGACGTCTGGCGCCGCGAACTCGGCGGCGAAATCATCACCGCCGAATACCACGGTACCGCGCACACGAGCGGCGACGTGACGGTGCTGTTCGAAAAGGCGAACGTCGTTCACATGGGCGACCTGTTATTCAACCGCATCTATCCGGTGATCGATCGGCCGGCGGGGGCGAGCATCCGCCACTGGATCGTCGTGCTCGAGGAAGTGGCGAAGAATTATCCGGCCGATGCGATCTATGTCTTCGGCCACGGCAGCGCGAAATTCGGCGTGACCGGCCAGCGCGGCGATCTGCTCGTACTGCGCGATTATTTTTCTGCGCTGCTCGACTACACCCAGAAGAAAATCGACGCCGGCGAGCCGAAGGAAAAAATCGTGGCGCTCGATAATTTTCCGGGTTTTCCCGATTTCCATGTGTCGCCGGGAGCGGGCAACCGCCTGCCGGGCAATCTCGGCGTCGCCTTCGATGAACTCACCGCCAAGAAAAGCTGACCGTTGGCAAACTACGTCGTGCGCAGCACTGCGCGGATCGGCGAGCCTTCGGCGCCAGCGATTTTCAGCGGCAACGCGATGAGTTCGTAAACGCCGGGCTGCGCGGCGCGCAGGTCGAGGTTTTCGAGGATGAGGATGTTTGCCGCGTCGAGTTGGTGGTGGATCTGCATCGTCGCATCATCCACTTGATCGACTGACGGCAGGTCGAGACCGATCAGGCGGATGCCTTGCGCGCCGAGCCACGCGGGCACGTCCGGCGCGAGTGTCGGGATGCGCGGCGGGAAAACCGTCTTGTCGTCGCAGTGGTTGGTGCGGACGAGCACTCGCGGCGTGGCGCGGCCGTCGAGGCCGGCGAAGATTTCGCGCGTGAACGTCACGGTGTTGGGCGCGAGAAACACGCGCGCCGGCCCGAGCAGGATTCCGAGATCGAGTTGGTCAATGCTGAGGCCGGCGTCGTTGTAGTGCAGCGGGGCGTCCATATGCGTGCCGCTGTGGATGCCGCTGGTGAACTTGCCGACGTTGCAAGTCGCGCCGTCGCGGAGTCGGGCGACAAACTCAAACTTGAACGGCGTGTCGCCCGGCCAAGGCGCGAGCGTGTTCGAGTGCGGATGGGTGATGTCGATGATCTGCATGGGCCGGGCGGCGCGGGACAGTTTCACGCCACGGCTGCGGCGGCGCAAAGGCAAATCGAAGGTGGCGGATGGAGCCACTTTGCGTTTGCGGCGCGGGCCGGAGGGCGTTGCACTCGCTGCAACCCATTGCCACCATGTTCAAAGCCGTTCTCAAAACTTTTTTCCTGCTCATCATCCTTTTCGTCATGCTCTACGTCGGCATGAACAACACGAAGGAGATCGATTTTAATTTCCCCATTGCGGGCACGACCGCCAAGGATCCGATTCGCGCCTCGGCGGCGCTGATTTTCTTCGGAGTCTTTGCGGCCGGCGTGTTTGCCGGAACCATGCTGCACAGTGGTAGTGGCGGCAGCAAGAAGAGCAGCGGCAGCTCCAAGGAGAAGTGAGCGTTAGGCGCGCGCCTGGGCGCGCCGGAGGTTGTCGCACACGATCGCGGCGGCGGTGGCGGCGTTGAGCGATTCGGCGTCGCCGAATTTCGGAATCGTCACCCGGCGCGTCACCCGGGCGGCCACGTCCGACGACAGGCCGCGGCCCTCGCTGCCGATCACGACGACAGCATCGCGCAGGGCGGGAAGCGCGTGCACGTCGTCGCCCGCCAGTTCGCAGCCGAGGATGGGTGCGGTGGTCGCCGCGAGCGCTGCCGCCAAATCGGCGGTGTGCGCCGTCACACGGGCGAACGAGCCCATCGAGGCATTGATCACTTTCTGGTGAAACAGATCGGCGCAGTCGGGCGAGAGCACCACACGGTCGAAGGCAAACCAATCGGCGATCCGGAGGAGCGTGCCAACGTTACCGGCGTCCTGCACGCCATCGAGCGCGAGGGTGAGGCCGCGATCGAGCACACCGGGTGCAAGCGGGAGGCGCACGATTTTTCCGACGGCGAGCACGCTCGACGGCGCGGGAAATTGCGAGACGCGCAACATCTGCTCCTCGGAGATCGGATGGGTTTTTGCGCCGCTCCACGCGGGCGTGGCGTAGATTTCGGCGAAGGAGAAATTGGCGCCGAGCAACTCGGCGACGACTTTCTCGCCTTCGACGACGAAGAGGCCGAGCGCCTCGCGGTGCTTTTTCTCGCGCAGTGAGCGCAGGCGCTGGAGTGCGGCCTTGGTCAGCATGAAAAAAGTGCAACGACCGGGCGCGGTGGATGCAACCCCGCGCCGCCGTGGCTCACGGCTTCGGCGTGAACGCCCGCGGCTTCGAGGCGACGGCACGCGGAAATTCGACACCCCGCAGCGCCGGTCGATCCTGCGGCAGCGGATCGGGCGGGGGGGCGCGAGATATTTGAACACGTCGTCGAAGCGCAGGCTGCACTGGAGCCGTCGCTGAGTCTTCGAATCGATCTTTGGGTTCACCTCAATTATGGCGGAGGTGAAGGGCGGGGCGTTTTTGATTTTCTTTGCCGCGGCGCGCGCTTCCTCGGGCGTGAGCGATTTGTTTTTGATCACGGCGTCGAGTCGTTCGAGGTCGGCGCGCGTGACCGGGGCCCAGAGTTTTCGCCAAGCGGCCAGCTCGATGCGCGGGGCGACGAGGTTGACGAAGCGTTTCTCGTCGCCGTCCTGCTCCCAGAATCCGAGCGCCAGAATGAACGGCTCGGCGATGTCGAACTGCCGGAGCGCATCGCCGAGATCGATGGGTGCGCCGTATTTCGCGGCCTTCAGACTGACGGGCACACCGCCGTGATTTTTGTTTTGGGCGGCGGGGATGTCCCATTTTTGGGTGTAGGTCGCCGGGCGTTAGCCGCCAAAAAACGTGTCGTCGATCCACGCCTCGAAGACGAGGCCGTGGCGCTGCACTTCCTGTGCCGAGGCGACGAGCAGGGCGGCGGTGAACAGCAGGAGCAGTCGCAGGCGCGGCTTCATGGGGCGGATGGGATTCAGGCGGCCCGCGGCCAGGGACGCAACGAAGGTTTGAAACCGGCCGCGGGATGAACTCCGCTTCCGCCATGCGCCGTTTCCTTTCTGCCCCGCTGCTTGCGTTGGTGTCGGCGGTGGCGTTCGCCCAGGCACCGCGCCCGAACATCGTCTTCATCCTCGCCGACGATCTCGGCTACGGGGAACTCGGCTGCTACGGCGAAAAATTAATCACGACGCCTCACCTCGATCGACTGGCGGCGGAGGGGATGCGGTTCACGCAGTTTTACGCGGGCTGCACCGTCTGCGCGCCGTCGCGCAGCGTGCTCATGACCGGCCAGCACATGGGCCACACGCGAGTCCGCGGCAACGCCGGCCGCGCCGATCCGGCGGCGCAGACGTTGCAGGCCGACGATGTGACGGTCGCGCAGGTGTTGCGCGATGCCGGTTACGTGACCGCTCTCGTCGGCAAATGGGGTCTGGGCCTTGAGCACGATTCCGGCGAACCGCGAGCTCAGGGCTTCAGCGAATACTTTGGGTTTCTCAACCAGACCCACGCGCACAACCACTTTCCGGATTTCCTCTGGCGCAACGGCGAGAAAGTCCTGTTGCCCAATGTCGTGACGCCGGTCGGCAACGTCCCCGGCGTGGGCTACGCGACGAAACGCGTGGTCTACGCGAACGATCTTTTTTTTGACGAGGCGCGCGACTTCATGACGCGCCATCGCGCACAGCCGTTCTTCCTTTACCTTTCGCTGACCACGCCGCACGCCAACAACGAGGCTGCGCGCATCCTCGGCGATGGCAACGAGGTGCCCGACCACGCGGCCTACGATAACCAGCCATGGAACGATTCGCAGAAAAACCACGCGGCGATGATCTCTCGCATGGATGCCGGAGTCGGCGCGGTGATGGCCCGGCTCAAGGAACTCGGGCTCGACGATCGCACGCTGGTTATCTTCACGAGCGACAACGGCCCGCACCGCGAAGGCGGGCCAAACTACGCACCGGAATTTTTTACCGCGAGCGGACCGCTGCGCGGCATCAAGCGCGATCTTTGGGATGGCGGCGTGCGCGTGCCGTTCATCGCGCGCTGGACGGGCAAAATCAAAGCCGGCGCGCAATCAGCGCAGGTCGGTTACTTCGGGGATTACATGGCGACCTTTGCGGAGCTGACGGGCGCAAAGCCGCCGGCGAACCTTGATAGCCTAAGCCTAGTGCCGACATTGCTCAGTCGCGGCCCGCAAGCGACGCACGACTATCTCTATTGGGAATTTTACGAGGGTGGCACGAGTCAGTCCGTGCTCCTCGGTGACCGATGGAAGGGCCTTCGGCTGAAGGCGGTGAGCGCACCGATCACGCTCTACGATCTTGTGGCAGATTTGGGCGAGCGGACGGATGTTGCGGCGCAACATCCCGATGTCGTCACGCGAATCGCCGAGATCATGCGCACCGCACACGTGGATAACGACCACTGGAAAATTCCGCTCGGCCGCTAGATTACACCGAAAGCGGCAGCGTGAAACAGAACGTCGCGCCCTTGCCGCGCTCGCTGTGCGCCCAAATGCGGCCGCCGTGGTCCTCGACGATTTTTTTGCAGATGGTCAGCCCAAGGCCCGTGCCGTGCGCCTTGCCGTGCGTAGTGAAAGGCTCGAAGAGGGTTTCCGCGATTTCGGACGCGATGCCCCGACCAGTATCCTCGATTTCGACTCGGAGGGCGCTGGCTTCGACGAAGAAGCGAAGGTAGATTTTTCCACCGTCCGGCATCTCGTCGACCGCGTTGTTGAGCAGATTGTAGAACAAGCGGGACAGACGCTCGGGTTGCACGCGCACCTCGATTTCGGGCGGAGGATGGCCGAGCTCGAGCTGCACTCTTCGCTCCGCAATCTCGTGCCGGATTTCATCGGCCAGCGGGCTCATGTAGCGCGCAAAATTTACGGTTGAATACACCGGGAGCTGGCCGGTGGGCTTGGTAAACTCGATCAACTCCTGTAGCATGTTCGTCATCCGCTCGACTTGCTGGGCGATACGGTTTTGCGCCTTATGGCGCATCGGCGGAGCGGTGAAGTCGCTGCACGCCAGCTCGGCGGCGAGACCGATCACCTGGAGCGGATTCTTGAAATCGTGCACGATGGTTCGGGCAAAACGGCCGACGACGGCGAGGCGTTCGGTCTGTAGAATCTCAGCAGCATATTTCTGATTGAGGGCCCGCATGCGGCTGCTAAATTCGCGGATGAGGTTGATCGCGAATTGCGGGCGACGTTCGAGCAGACCGAGCAGTTCGCCGCGGGCGAGGAAATAGGCTTCCGTCTCATGTTCAGCCGTGGCGGTGGCGGAGCGAGGGGCATCGTCGATCACGGCCATCTCTCCGAAAAAATCGCCGGGGCCGATCAAGGCGAGCGTCCGGGACTGACCGTCGCCGACCACGGCGGAAATCTGCACGCAGCCTGACTCGACAATGTAAAGCCCGTCGCCGGGATCGCCGGCGGTGAAAATCACATCGCCCGCTTTGAACCGCAGCCGGTGTCCGGTGCGGCCGAGCGCGCGCAATTCTTCATTCAACGCGCCGACGAAACGGGTTTCCGAGGACGACATAGGGCGAGTATGGTCAGCCATGCGGAAATGGAAAGTTATTCAGTGTGGGGTTTTCCCCTGTCTTGACCGACCGTTATTTCGGAGCGCGCCAGGTCAGGGGCCTTGCCAACCTCCGCGCCCCGCGGCCGGTGCAGACGTCGATTACTTTGCGGATGGCACGGGTGCGGCCGGCGGATTCTTGCAGGACTGCCACGCGAGGAAACGCCACTTACCGTTTTCCTCGCGCCACACAGCGAGGAAATTGAGATCGAGATCGTTCACGCCGCTGGCGTTGCGCGAATGAATCAGCACGCGGCCGGTCATGAGCACGATGCCGGGCGCGACGGGGACGAAATCCTGCTCCTTGTAATCGTAGGTTTCGTAAACGGTCGCGTGGCTCGTCAGCGCCTTCATGTAGCTGGCCTTCGTGTCGACGTGGCCACTGGAGTGAGCATAGCGCAGATCGTTGGAAAAAATCGCGTCGAGGCGTGCACCGTCACCGGCCTTGACGGCGGCGACGCGCTCGGCATCGGCGGCGCGGACGGAGGCGATGCGTTTGTCGTCCGCCGCATGGAGGGCGACGAGGGCGAAAGCGAAGCAGGGGAGGAGGCGGAACAGGTTTTTCATGGGGTAAGTGCGGCCAGCACAACGCCCCGAGTGCTGCACCGCAAGCCGTGGTTGCGGGCGCGCGGACGGAATGACCGCTTGGGGCTGGCTCAATCGAGCGGCGTAAACCAGCGATCGAGGCGCGGGCGCAGCCAGTGTGCGGGATCGGCGGAGACAAATACTGCCTTCGCCTCTCCGATGATTTCGGCGCGTGGCATGAAGCCGAAGAAGCGTGAGTCGTGGCTGTTATCGCGGTTGTCGCCCATCATGAAGTAGTGGCCGGCGGGCACGCGTGTCGGACCGAAACTGCGAATCGCGGGTCGAGCGGGCAACGCCATCACCGCGTGCGAGTGCGGGCCGGTTGGGGTGGCGAGCTGCTCGTGCGCAAAGATGGCGGAGTCGCGCTCCGCCGGCTCAAGATCGCGGGCGCCGCGGGTGTCGGTGGAGAGCGGCGAGTAGGATTGCGCGATGCCGTTCACGAGGAGCACATCGCGGCGCAACTCGATGGTATCGCCGGGTTGGCCGACGATGCGTTTTACGAGGCGCGTGCCGGAATCCGGCGCGAAGCAGACCACGATGTCGCCGCGCACCGGCTCGGCCCAATGCGCCAGCCGAGCGGTGGTGAACGGCACGCGCAGATCGTAGGAGAGTTTGTTGATGAAGACGACGTCGCCGCACAGGATGGTCGGTTGCATCGAGCCACTCGGCACGTAGTTGATGTCGGCGAGAGCGGACTTGGCGGCAGTGATGAGGAGAAACGGCAGCGCGAGCGGACGGACCCAGTCGTGCCAGAGGCAACGAATCACTTTTTTGGCGTTCACAATCGGAGGATTAGGCCATGCGGCGTAATATGCGAACCGGTTGGGACCAGCGGCACGGAGAGTGGTTCAAGCGGCGAAAATTCGTTTGTTTTCAGAGTGGGGCGGCCCGATAGTCCGCAGATGTTGGCTAATTCCCCCTCCGCCGCGTTGGCGCGGCTATTCGACGAAGTCGGCACCGTTGATTGTGTCGGTGTCGAGGAACGCGTGGCGAAATACACCACGCGTTCGATCAAGAAAGCCTCGAAGGTCAAGGGCCTGAAACTCGCCGTCTCGATGGTTGATCTCACCACACTTGAGGGCAAGGACACGCCCGGCAAGGTGGCTTCGCTCTGCCGGAAGGCGCTGCGTCCGCATGAGGATCCGGGCGTGCCGTCGGTTGCGGCGGTGTGCGTTTATCCGGCGATGGTGCGCCATGCGCGTAAGGCGCTCGGCAGCGACACCGCGGTGCGCATCGCGTCGGTCGCGACGGCGTTTCCGAGCGGGCAGGCGCCCCTGAAGACGCGGCTCGCCGAGGTGAAAGCAGCCGTGGCCGACGGCGCGGACGAAATCGACATGGTGATCAATCGCGGTGCGTATCTTGCGGGCGAGCTGGCCGAGGTGCAGGACGAAATCGCCGCGGTCAGCGCCGCTCGCGGCGATGCGACACTCAAGGTCATCCTCGAGGTCAGCGAACTTGAAACCTACGACAACATCCGCGCCGCCTCCTTCCTTGCGATGCGAGTGATCCGCGAGGGCGACTTCATCAAGACAAGCACCGGCAAGACCTCGCTCAACGCCACGCTCGGCAACAACCAGGTGATGCTCGAGGCCATCCGCGACTTCTACCTCGACACCGGCGTCGCTATCGGGATGAAACCTGCGGGCGGCATCCGCACCGCGAAACAGTCGCTCCAATTTCTCATCGCCGTGAAAGAAACCCTCGGCGACGCGTGGCTGACGAACGAGCGCTACCGCTTTGGCGCCAGCGCGCTGCTCAACGATCTGCTCCGCCAGATCGAGACGCAGAAGACCGGGGCTTACCAAGCACCCTACTATTTCAGCGATGCCGCCGAGAGCTACTAACCGAGGAGAAACTTCATGGCTACTTTGACGACCGACAAGAAACCCGCCCGCTCCGCGTCCCGTGCGAACGGCCGCCCGCGCCCTGAACTGATTTTCGGCGACCTCTGGGAATTCGACCCCGCGCCCGAGACCGCCGACCCGAAGCTCAAGCCGCGCTACGATCTTTTTATCGGCGGCAAGTTCGTCGCGCCGGCGAGCGGCAAGTATTTCGACTCCATTAATCCCGCCAATGAGCAGAAGCTCGCGGAACTCGCCGTCGGCGGCGCCGCGGACGTGGATGCGGCTTACCAAGCCGCTTCCAAGGCGTTTGAGTCGGTTTGGGGCAAGATGCCCGGCAAGGAGCGCGGCAAATATTTGTTCCGAATCGCGCGGCTCTTGCAGGACCGCGCCCGCGAATTCGCCGTCGCTGAGACCATGGACAACGGCAAGCCGATCCGCGAGACGCGCGACTTCGACGTGCCGATGGCCGCAGCGCATTTCTTCTACCACGGCGGCTGGGCCGACAAGCTTGACTACGCAGCGCCGGGCCGCCGGATGGCGCCGCTCGGCGTCGTCGCCCAGGTCATCCCGTGGAATTTCCCGCTGCTCATGCTGTCGTGGAAAATCGCGCCGGCGCTGGCCGCCGGCAACTGCGTTGTCATTAAGCCCGCGACGAACACGCCAATCAACGCCGTCAAGCTCGCCGAGATTTTTCAGGACGCCGGCCTGCCGCCGGGCGTCGTCAACGTCATCACCGGCCCCGGCTCGACCGGCGGGCTCATGATGGCCCACCCGAGCGCGGCGAAGATCGCGTTCACCGGCTCGACCGAGGTCGGCAAAGTCATCATGCGATCGGTCGCCGGCACGGAAAAAAAGATGACGATGGAACTCGGTGGCAAGGCCGCGAACATCGTCTTCGACGACGCGCCGATCGATCAGGCGGTCGAAGGCATCGTCAACGGCATCTTCTTCAACCAGGGCCAGGTCTGCTGCGCCGGCTCGCGCCTCTTGGTGCATGAGTCAGTCGCCGACTTGGTGGTCTCAAAGCTCAAGAATCGCCTCCGCGTCCTGCGCGTCGGCGATCCGCTCGACAAGAACACCGACGTCGGCGCGATCGTCTCGCGGGCGCAGTTGGACAGTATTCAGGAATATCTGGACATCGGCGTGAAGGAAGGCGCCGAGATGTGGCAGCCCCCGTTCCGCCGGCCGGCGAAGGGATTTTTCCTGCCACCGACGATTTTTACCGGCGTTACGATGAGCCATCGGATCGCGCGCGAGGAGATTTTCGGGCCGGTGCTCAGCATCCTCACCTTCCGCACCGTGGAGGAGGCGATCGAGAAGGCGAACAATACTGCCTACGGCCTCAGCGCTGGCGTCTGGACCGACAAGGGCTCGCGCATTCTGAAGATGTCCACGGAGCTCAAAGCCGGTGTCGTCTGGGCGAACACGTTCAACAAGTTCGACCCCACGTCGCCGTTCGGTGGTTACAAAGAAAGCGGTTTCGGCCGCGAAGGCGGCCGCCAGGGCCTGCTCGACTACGCGAAACTCGTCTGACACCCATGGCCAAACAACAGTATTTCACCGCCCCGATCAAAACTGATCGGATGCCGCCGGGCATTCCGTACATCGTCGGCAACGAAGCCGCGGAGCGGTTCAATTTCTACGGGATGCGCGCGGTGCTCGTCGTGTTCATGACGAAGTATCTCGTCGACCGCAGCGGCGCGCTCGCGCCGATGGCCGAGAACGACGCGAACAAGTGGTATCATCTGTTTCTCTCGGCGAATTATTTTTTCCCGACCATCGGCGCGATCATCTCGGACGCGTTTTGGGGAAAATACAAAATGATCATCCGGCTCTCGCTGGTTTACTGCCTCGGCAGTCTGGCGCTGGCGTTTGATCATACGCGGCTCGGTCTGGCGATGGGCCTCACGCTCATCGCGATGGGTTCGGGCGGTATCAAGCCCTGCGTGTCATCGCATGTCGGCGACCAGTTTGGATCCGGCAACCAGCATCTCCTCGCGCGGGCGTTTGGCTGGTTTTATTTCTCGGTCAACTTCGGCTCGTTTTTCTCGATCCTGCTGATTCCGGTGCTGCTCGACAAGTATGGCGCGGGCCTGGCCTTCGGTGTGCCAGCGGTGCTGATGCTCTCGGCGACGGTGATTTTTTGGACGGGGCGCTACAAATACGCCCACATCCCCGCCGGCGGGAAAACCTTTCTGAAGGATACCTTCAACCGCGAGGGCTTTGCGACGCTCGGCCGGATCGCGATCATTTTCGCATTCGTTGCGGTGTTCTGGTCGCTCTGGGATCAGAGCGGCGGCGAGTGGATTACCCAGGCAACGAAAATGGATCTTCACTTCGCGGGCATCAACTGGCTCCCGTCGCAAATCGGGGCGGTCAACGCGATCATGATTCTGGCGTTCATTCCGCTGTTCCAATATTTCATCTACCCGGCGATCAGCCGCGTGTTTCCGCTGACGCCGCTGCGGAAGATCGGCCTTGGCCTCATCGTCACGGGCGTGTCCTTCCTCGTGAGCGCGTGGATCGAGCGCCAGATCGCCGCGGGCCTGAAGCCGAGCATCGGCTGGCAGTTGCCCGCCTATGCGCTGCTCTCCGCCGGCGAGGTGATGGTGTCGATCACGGGTCTGGAGTTTGCCTACACGCAGGCGCCGACGCACATGAAGGCGATGGTGCAGGCGATCTACCTGCTGGCGGTGTCGGCGGGGAATCTGTTCACGGCGCTCGTCCATGTGTTCATCGCGAATCCCGACGGCACCGTGAAGCTGCAGGGCTCCGCCTACTATAATTTCTTCGCCGCGCTTTCGATCGGTTGCGTGGCGCTCTACGTCTTTGTCGCGAAAGCCTACAAGGAGAAAACCTATCTGCAGGGCGACGCCTTGCCGGCTACCGCCTGATTTCAACCACGCCCAACCATGTCACGCCTCCCCATCACCAAAACTCCGAAGCCCTACGTCGGCGGCGCGTTTATCCGCTCCGAGAGCGGCCGCGTGTTTCCAGTCAAGGACGCCGCGGGCAACTTTTTCGCCAACATCCCGCAGTGCACGCGCAAGGATCTGCGCAACGCCGTTGAGGCCGCCGCGAAGGCCGGTCCCGGCTGGGCGAAGCGCACCGCCTACAACCGCGGCCAGATTCTTTACCGCCTCGGCGAGATGCTCGAGGCGCGCCGCGCCGAGATGATCGACACGCTCGCGCTCTTCGGCGCGACGAAATCCGCCGCGGCGAAGGATGTCGATGTCTCGACCGACCGGCTGATCTACTACGCCGGCTGGAGCGACAAATACGAACAGGTGCTCGGCAACGTGAATCCGGTCGCCGCGCCGTATTTCAATTTTACCGTGACGGAGCCAATGGGCGTCGTCGGCGTGCTCGCGCCCGATTCGCCGGCGCTGCTCGGCCTCGTCTCGCTCGTTGCCCCCGTGATCGTGAGCGGCAACACGGTCGTCGCCCACGTTTCCGAGAAGACGCCGTATCCCGCCATCCTCTTCGGCGAAATGCTCGCGACGAGCGATCTGCCCGGCGGCGTGGTCAATTTGCTGAGCGGCTTCCGCAAAGAGTTGCTGCCGACTTTCGCCACGCACACGCACCTGCGAGCGATCAGCGCCACCGCGTCAGCCGACGAGCGAAAGACGCTCCGGCTCGGCGCCGCCGAGAGCATCAAGCGCGTGAAATTCACCGACAGCGACATCGACTGGTTCGCCGCCACGGCGCAAAGTCCCTACGCGATCCGCGACACGCTTGAGTTCAAGACGACGTGGCACCCGATCGGAGCGTGAGGCCTGCGTCACCTGCTTGGGATGGCTGCAAGGCTCAAGCGACGGTGGACTATTTCACCAGGGGCCGGGGATAGGGGCTGACGTTTCCATCCCAACCGTAATCGTAGTCGTGATAGATGAGCGGGGCGCCATCGGATGGCTTGGCGTTCGCGGTGTTGAATCCTGGAAAACGCCGGACTCGATGGGAAATCAGCACGACCGATTCGACCGTTTCCGCGCTATTGAATTCGACTTGGAGCGCCTCGAAATTTCCTTTGCCGTATCGTTCCTCCCAGCGGAGGCGATCAACCGCGGCAGTTAATTGGGGGGCGCCCAAAATCGCGGTGACAGCCTGGCGTGTCATGCCGCGCTGGATCGTTTGGTAGCGGTGGGCGGCGTCCGCCAATCGTTGAGTCGCTTCCCTTGGCAGGCTGGTGCAACCGGCGGCTGCCAAGCACAGGGCGAGAGCGATAACGGGGTAGGTTTTCATAGGGTGCTGTGGCTCAGTGCAAGCTACCAGGTCAGACGGTCGGGCAACGGAAAAGACGCGGACGGTTTTGGCACGACGAGAGGGGGCGGCCGGGCCCAGACTAGATTTTCGTGGTGCGGCTGGTAGCGTTCTCGGCGAGGTGTTCGATGATTTTTTCGAGCCGGCGGGCGCGAATCTCGGGTGTGCGCATCGGCGCCGAGCGCGCCGACGATTTTCGGCGGAATGATGACGGAGCGCAGGATGCTGACTTTGACGATGTACGGTGAACGAGGGCCAGCGGTCAGAGGGTGCGAAGAAATTTCGCGATCGCGCGCGCGGTCGGCATCGACGGCGCGGTGCCGAATTTCGTGGCCGAGAGGGCGGCGACGGCATTGGCGAAGCGCGCGGCGGCGAGGTGGTCGCCGGCGAATTTCACGAGCCCGGCGGAAAATCCTCCAGCAAACGCATCGCCCGCGCCCGTCGTGTCGACGACCTTCACGCGATGCGCGCCGAGCGCGGTGAAGCCGTCGCGCTGCGAAACGAAACAGCCGCGCGCTCCGAGTGTGACGATGACGGTCGGCACGCCGAGTCGGCGGCAAACACCATGCAAGACTGCAGGCGAGCGAGCCGCGAGCGTGGCGGCGCGGAAATTTTTCCGTGGCGCGAGATCGAGCTGGCGCACCAGCGCGTCGAACTCGCTCTCGTTCGGCAGCAGCACGTCGGTGAGCGCAAGAATGCGCGGATCGAAGTCGGCGCGCATCGGGGCGGGATTGAGCACGGTGGTCGCGCCGGCGCGGCGCGCGAGCCGGAAGACGTGCGCGTTAACGGCGAGATTCGTCTCATGCTGGCACACGACCACGCGCGCCCCGTGGATAGACGACACCGGCACATCGCGGGGCGCCAGTGCGGCGTTGGCGCCGAGGGCGACGATGATTTGGTTTTGTCCTGCCGCATCGACGAGAATCGCGGCGGTCCCGGTGGCGTGCGGCGGCTTGGTGACGAAGCGCGCGGCGATGCCTTCCGCGCGATAGAAGGCGCGCGCTACGCCCGCGAATTCATCGCGCCCGAGTGCGCCAATGAACGCGGTCGGCACCCCGGCTCGCGCCGCCGCGACGGCCTGGTTGGAACCCTTCCCTCCGGGCCCGGCCGCGAATTTCCCGACGACCGTTTCGCCCGCCCGTGGCAGCTCCGCGCACCGCCACGTGAGATCCTGAACATAGCTGCCGACTACGACCACCGCGGGTTTCATTCGACGAACACTGGCGCGCACCGGTAGCGCTGACAAGCCGCGCACCGTTCATCCCCGCCGGGGGCCATTCATCCCGAAGTGCGGGCGGCGCGCGGCGACTGGTGTAGGATGCGGGGATGACCACCAACCCGATCGCGTGCGGCGCCTTCGTGTATGCTCCGACGCGCGAGGTAAAATCCTGAACGCCGCGCGCAAGGTTGCCCCGTCGTCTTTAACCCCCCAACTTCGCCTGTCGCATGGAAACCGCTGCCAGCACCCACATTCTCCTTGAGGACACGGGACGTCGCGAACGCACGAAGGAGCGGCTTTATGTTTTATGTCAGGTGTTCGGCTGGGGATTTTTTCTAGCGCTGCAGGCGACCTATTCGCTGCTTTTTGCCAAAGGCGAAGACGCCCGCGATCCGGCTGGAGCCATCGCCACAGTCACGATGATCGCGGCGTTGGGTTTGTTGATCACGCATTATTCGAGGCCCCTCATGGCGCGCTGGGGCTGGAAACAACTCGGCTGGCGTGCCCTCGGCCCGCGCGTCCTGGGGCTCGCGGTCATGCAGTCGCTGGTGTGGAGCCTGGTCGGGTTTGGCTACTCAATCGCGCTCTACAAGTTCTTCGGTTATCCGTGGCCTTCGAAATACGGCCCGGGGTTGCTGATCTTCATCAGTTGGATCAACGGCACCTCGCTGCTCGCAGGCTGGCACTGCATCTATTTTTTCTACCACCTTTTCGATCGTTTCAACCGTTCCGAGATCGAGCGACTGCGGCTCGCGACCAGCGTCAAGGAGTCTGAGTTGCGTGCGCTGAAGTCGCAGGTAAATCCCCACTTCATCTTCAACTCCCTCAACTCGCTCCGCGCACTCATCGACGAAGATCCGGCGCGCGCGCGGCAGTCGGTCACGCAGCTTTCCAACCTGCTGCGCTACTCGCTGCAGAGCGGGCAGCTGGAAACCGTGCCGTTCGAGGAGGAGTTGCGCATCGTGAACGACTATCTCGCCCTGGAACAGGTGCGACACGAAGAGCGTCTGCGCGTGCGGCTCGATGTCGCGCCCGAGACGCTCACCATGCCGGTGCCCCCGATGCTCCTGCAGACGCTGGTGGAAAACGCGGTGAAATACGGCATCGCCCCGCGACCCGAAGGCGGCGAGATCGCGATCATCGCGCGCTGTGTCGGCGGGGCGCTCTCGATTCAAGTGACCAATCCCGGCAATCTCAACGTGCCGGCTGCTCCCGCGAGCGCGGCTTCGACTGGCCTTGGCCTGCGCAACGCCGCCGATCGCCTGCGGCTCCTCTTCGGCGAGCGCGCGTCGCTCCAACTTCGCACCGAGGCGCCCGCACTGGTGGTCGCCGAGGCGATCCTCCCGTTGCACACGGTGCGCACCTGAACGCCACCGCACCGCGATGAAAGCCCTGCTCATTGACGACGAACGGCTCGCGCGCAATGAACTGCGCCGCCTCCTCGCCGCGTTTCCCGAAATCACGATCGCGGGCGAAGCGGCCAACGCGAAGCAAGCGCGCGTGCAACTCGCCGCGCTCGCGCCCGATCTTATTTTTCTCGATGTGCAGATGCCGGGCGAGACCGGCCTGGAACTCCTCGAATCGCTCGAACCACCGGTGCCGCACGTAATCTTCACGACTGCTTACGACGAGTTTGCCGTGAAAGCCTTTGACCTCAACGCGCTCGACTACCTCCTGAAACCCGTCGACCCCACGCGGCTGGCTGCCGCGGTGGGTAAACTCCGCGAGAAGGAAGCGGGCGTGGTGCCGGATGCCGCGACGGCAAAAGCCGCGCTCCGCACGGCGCTCGCCGCCGAGGACAAAGTCTTTGTGTGCGAAGGCGACCGCTGCTGGTTTGTCGAGGTGAAGTCCATTCGCCTGCTCGAGAGCGAAGGCAATTACACGCGCGTCCACTTCGACGATGCGAAACCGCAACTCTTCCGTTCGCTCAACGCGATGGAGGAACGGCTCGACGCAAAATATTTTTTCCGCGCGAATCGCCGCCAGATCATCAACCTCGCTTGGATCGACAAGATTGAACCTTGGTTCAGCGGTGGCCTGCTGGTTCACCTAAAGGGCGGCGCGAAGGTCGAGCTCAGCCGTCGTCAGGCGCACGAGTTCCGTGAGAAGATGAGCCTGTAAAATTCCGAAAATGAAAAACTCAGGTCTTTCCCGCCTCAACCCAGCCGGCATCATCATTGGCGCTGGCGTCGGCGTGGCCATCGGCGTCTCGACGAACAAGCCGGCGGTTGGAATCGGCGTCGGCGTAGCGCTAGCTGTCGTTTTCAGTTATAGTTGGCGCCGCAAAAGTTAAAGGACTGACCTATTTATGATCGAAGCCCACCACCTCACCAAGATTTTCCGCGACAAGAAACGCGGGGAAATCTTCGCCGCGAACGACATCACGTTTCGCGTTCAGCCCGGCCAGATCTACGGTCTTCTCGGCGCCAACGGCGCGGGCAAGACCACCACACTCCGCGTGCTCGCCACCCTGCTGGCACCCACCCGCGGCACCGCGACCGTCGCCGGCTTCGATGTCGCGTGTGAGGCGGAAAAGGTTCGCGCCAACGTCGGCTTTCTCGCCGCTTCCACCGCGCTCTACGGCCGGCTCACCGCCCGCGAAATGATCACCTACTTCGGCCGGCTCAACGGCATGACCGATCCCGCGATTCGCGCCCGCCTCAAGCAACTCTCGGCGGAGCTCGACATGAGCGAGTTTCTCGACCGCCGCTGCGACAAGTTTTCCACCGGCATGAAGCAGAAAACCTCCATCGCCCGCACGCTTATCCACGATCCGGCGGTGATGATTTTTGACGAACCCACGCTCGGCCTCGATGTGATGACGGCACGGGCGATCGTGCGGTTCGTCCGCGATTGCCGGGGGCGCGGCAAGACGGTCATCTACTCGACGCATGTGATGAGCGAAGTCGAAAAACTCTGCGACGTGATCGGCATCATCCATGGTGGCAAGCTGCTCGCCGAGGGCTCGCTCGCGGAGTTGCGCCAGCGGTTTGGCGAAACGGACATGGAAGAAATCTTCGTGAAGATCGTCGGTGAGGAGGGCGCATCATGAACTGGCACAACATCGTCACCGTTTACCTGAAGGAGCTGAAGGACTCGCTGCGCGACCGGCGCACGCTGCTCTCGACGATTATCATTCCGACGCTCGTCATGCCGCTGTTGACCTTCGGCGTGGGCAAAGTCGCGAGCACGGTGATCAACAAGGCGCGCGAGGAAACGCCCTCGATCGCGATCTTGGGCGGGGAGGATTCGCCGGCGGTCGTGCAGCAGTTGCGCGAGTCGAAGAAATTCCATGTCGTGCCCGCGACGGCGAATTTCAAACAGCTCATCACCGACAAGCAACTGCGGGCGGCGGTGCAAATCCCCGCTGGCTTCGAGGCGGGGCTGAAGGCCGGCGCCGCACCGGCCGTGACGATTTACCACTACGAGGGCGAATTGAAATCGCAGTTCGGCGTGGGCGAGCTCGAGCGGTTTCTGCGCGAACTGCGCGACAAGACCGTCGCCGACCGTTTGGCGGAGAGATCGCTACCGACCACGCTCGCGAAGCCGTTTGATTTCAAACGCGAAAATGTCGCCCCGCCCGAGAAAGTCGGCGGCAACCTGATTGGTGGCATCGTGCCGTATCTCATCATCATTCTCTGTTTCAGCGGCGCGATGTATCCCGCGATGGATTTGACCGCGGGCGAAAAGGAGCGCGGCACCATGGAGACGCTGCTGTGCAGCCCGGTCGCGCGGGTCGATATCGTGCTCGGAAAATTTCTGATGGTGCTCACCGGCTCCCTGTCGGCGATGGGCTTCATGCTGCTCTCGATGAGCACGACGGCGTTTTTTGCTGGTTCGATGTTTGGCGGAGGAGCGGTTCGCGCTCAAGCCGTCGCCAACGCGCCGACATCCGAAAGCCTCATCCCCATGATCGATCCGATAGGGCTGATTGGTGTCGTCGCGATGGTGGTGCCGGTGGCTGTGATGTTTGCCGCGGTGGCATTCACGATCGCGCTCTTCGCGAAGAGCTACAAGGAGGCGCAGAGCTACCTCGCGCCGCTCATGATCGTGGTGATTTTGCCGGCCGTGATCGGCATGCTGCCGGGCATCGATCTCAACGCGCGGCTTGCGCTCGTGCCGCTCCTCAACCTGTCGCTCGTGTGCAAAGAGATGCTCTCGGGGGTGTGGCATTGGAACTATATCGCGATCATCTTCGGCTCATCGTGCTTTTACGCGGCAATAGCGCTCGCGCTGGCGGTGCAGATGTTCAAGCGCGAGGACGTCATTTTCCGCACCTAGGCCGGTGATCGGCCGGGATCGGTTGGGGAGTTTGTAAAGAAGTTCCGAAAATTCAGCGTGAGCCTGTAAACGGTTGGTAAAAGCCGGCCGGCCCCATGGCGCTTTCGCGGGATGATGGTCTATGCTGGCACCTATCAGCACCACATCTCTCGCCAATATGAATACCATGATCACTTTTCCGCCGGCTGCGCCGACCCTGAAACTGGCCTCGCGCAACACCACAACGAATCCCCCGTCCGAAAAATGGGCCGCGACGCTCGCCGAGGAGCGCCACCGGTTGCTAGAGGATCAGGAGGCCTTGCGCGAACGCGAGGCGAACCTGCGCGAATACGAGGCGCGCCTCCGCGCCTTACAGGCCGAGATCGAGGCGGGACGCGGTGCCCCGCCGGTCACGACCACGGGCTCCACCGCGGCGCCGTTCCGGCGACCCTCCAGCCGGGCGCCGTTTGCCGACGACCAGGCTTTGCAGGTCGCCTGGGAAAAACTGCACCGCGCCCGCGAGATCTTTGAAGCCGAGCAGTCGCACCTGCGCGACGATCGGTTGGTCCTAAACGATCGGCAGGCCGAGGTGAAACGCCGCGAGGATGCAGTGGTCGCCCGCGAAGCCCAGGTCGCCGCCCGCGAGCAGCTCGTCGCGGAGGCCGACGCGCGCCCGAACGCCCGCGAACCAATCGCGGCTGAACACACGATGTCGGCGATGACACGGTTGACGCGCGCTCCGTTCGACATGGCGCGGACGGTGTTTGGATCCAAGAAGTAGCGCGCCCTCCCGGTGCTCCGTGCTGGGAGCAATCGCCCTAACGGAGGCAGCACGATTCTGGGTTGCGACTGAAACTTCGAACCAGGCCGCGATGGCGTCAGCCGCGAAATCCTAGGACCGTCGAGTGTGCCGCGAGCTGGCCGATCGATTCGCGTTTCCAGGCGGTGAGTTCCGCTGTGAGCTTGTTCGACAAACCCGTGAACGACGACGAGTAGGTTATGCGGGCGCGCGCGTCCCGCTTCTTTCCGGCCAAGGCCAGTTCCAGAACCTGCGCGGCTTCCGCGTGAAATTCAGCGTGTGTGGTCCGCACACACTGCCAGCGGAATGAATCTTTGGTTGAGCCGTCCAAGCTATGGAGCCACTGACCGAGGGCACACCGATCGTCTCGGCAAACGACTGCCACCGAGTGTGCCGATTGACCGGTATCAATGGCACTGTTTAACCTTCGCTTCCACTCACTGTGGGCTTCGATGGCGCTCTCAATCTGCTGCTCAAGCTGCATTCCTCACGTATCGGCGTATTTGCGGTCCACTGTAATATTTCACGCTTGGAAAAATTCCGGTCGATGACGCCGGCATATAATGGTCGAACCGGAAGTCCGGCTGGCCCGAGTGAAATATTCTTGCACGTGGGCGTGCGGGACCGCATCACGTCGGCCCAATGATTCGTTCCGCCCAGTCCCTTGCCTCTGCGTCCTTCGTCAAAATGACGACGGTCAAACGCGCACGCTGGCATGGGTCGGCTTGGCGACGATGGTCCTGCGCTCAATGAAGCGCCCCGGCTGAAAGATGCCGCCGATGCCACCGCCAAGCCCGACTCAATCCGAGTCGGGCTTTTTTTTCAAAATTTTCCCTCCGCCCAACCAAAAAATTCCCTCTTCGCCATGCCCACCCTCACCACTCAACCTCCGCCTCCCGCCGCTTTCGCCCGGCGGTTTCCGAGATCGCCCGCCCCGCCGCCGCGGTCGCAGCCGCTCGAACTGCCGGCCATTTCCTTCTTCGGCCGCACGCTCGCCGAGTATGCGCAGTTCTTCGCGCTCGATGTCACCGCGCTGCGGAAGCGCGATGTGCTCGATGTCGCTGCCGGCCCGTCGTCGTTTGTCGCCGAGGCGTGTGCGCGTGGCATCGCCGCCGTCGCGATCGATCCACTCTACACGTCGGCGCCGGCGGAACTCGCCGCGCGCATCGCCGCCGACTACACCCATATGTTCGCCCAGATGCGCGCGCGGCCGCGGCTGTTCAAGCTCAAGAGTTTTCCGTCGATTGATGCCGCAGAAACCGATCGGCGACTCGCGGCGCAGCGGTTTCTCGCGGATTTCGGGGCGCAGCGGTTTTACGGCCGCTACGTCGGCGCCTCCCTGCCGCGGCTGCCGTTTTTCGATGGCACGTTCGATCTCGTGCTCTGCGCGCACCTGCTTTTCACCTATGCGGCGCGGTTCGATTTCGACTGGCACCTCGCGGCGTGTCGCGAACTCGCTCGCGTGAGTGCGACCGAAGTGCGGTTGCACCCGTTGTGCGGCGTCGACGGCAAGCCCTACGCCGGGCTCGGGCGGTTGCGGCGCGAGCTGAAGGCGGCTGGCATCGCGAGCGAACTCGTGCGGGTGAATTACGAGTTTTTTGTCGGCACCGACACGATGCTGGTGTTGAAGAGAGCTTCATCATGAGCCACCCCACCGGCATCGCGCGACTGCCCTCGCCGCCTTACTACGCGGTCATTTTCACGTCGCGCCGCACCGATGGCGATCACGGTTACGGCGCAATGGCGGACAAGATGGCCGGGCTCGGCTCCCGCTGCGACGGCTTCCTTGGCCTCGACAGCGCGCGCGGCGCCGAGGGCCTCGGGATCACCGTGAGCTACTGGCGCGACGAGGCCGCCATCGCCGCGTGGAAACGCGACACCGAACACCAGCAGGCCCAGCGCGGCGGCCAGCAGGTGTGGTATGCCGATTACGAAGTGCGCATCGCCAAGGTCGAACGCGCCTACGGAAAACCAGCATGAGTGCTACGCTTTTTCCCCAACACGTCATCGCGAGAAAACGCGACGGCCACGCCCTCACGCCCGACGAGATCGCGGCGTTTGTGCGCGGCGCGACTGACGGTTCGTGGGCGGACTACCAACTCAGTGCGATGCTCATGGCGATTTTTCTCCGTGGCATGACGCCGCCGGAAACCGCGCTTTTCACCGAGGCGATGATGCGCTCGGGATTCGTCGCGGATTTGTCGAACGTGAAGCGCCCCAAGGCCGACAAACACTCGACCGGCGGCGTGGGCGACAAAGTCTCGCTGCATCTCGCGCCGATGGTGGCCGCGTGCGGCGTGGCGGTGCCAATGATTTCCGGCCGCGGACTCGGCCACACCGGCGGCACGCTCGACAAACTCGAATCGATTCCCGGGTTTCGGGTGGACCTGACGTTCGCCGAGTATCGCGCCCAAGTGGAGAAAATCGGCCTCGCGCTCATCGGCCAGACCGTGGAACTCGCGCCGGCCGACAAGAAACTTTACGCGCTCCGCGATGTGACTTCGACGGTCGAGTGCATCCCGCTGATCTGCGGATCGATTCTCTCGAAAAAACTCGCCGAGGGCATCGACACACTCGTGCTCGACGTGAAATTCGGCCGCGGCGCGTTCATGCCGGATCGCGCGCGCGCCGTCGAATTGGCGTCGGCGCTGGTCTCGGTTGCGACAGCCTTAGGCAAACCGGCGCGGGCGGTGCTGACCGCGATGGATCAACCGCTCGGCCGCGCCGTCGGCAACGCGCTCGAAGTCGCCGAGTCGATCGATTGCCTGAAGGGCCGTGGTCCGGCCGACACGATGGAAGTTACCTTCGCGCTCGGGGAACAAATGCTGCTGCTCGCCAAGGTGGCCGCGACCAAGGCGGACGCCCGCCACCAACTCGAAGCCAGCCTCACGAGCGGCGCTGCGCTGCAAAAATTCCGCGAACTGATCGCCGCGCAAGGCGGCGACGCCCGCGTCGTCGACGAGCCGTCACGCCTGCCGCAGGCGAAATTCACCGGACCGCTTGCGGCGCCGCGCGCTGGGTTTGTTCAGGATGTGAATGCGCTCGCCGTGGCGCATGCCGCGTTGCGCCTCGGCGCCGGCCGCACCAAAGCCGAGGACAAGATCGATCACGCGGTGGGCGTGAGTGCGCTGGCAAAAATCGGCGAACGCGTGGCGGCCGGCGCGCCGCTGTGCCTGATTCATACGAGCAGCAAACAAGCGCTCGCGGAAGCGCAGACGATGCTGGCGCAAGCGATCGTGGTTGGCGAAACGACCGTGGCCGCCCCGCCGCTCATCGATCAAATTCTCGGGTAAGCGAAGCCGGCGTCACCGCACCCAGAGCACCGGCTGTCGAATCGGGTAGTTGCGGATGATTTCCTCGACGCTCGGATCGGCGTTCAGTTTTTTCCAGGTCGCGAGCCACGCTTCGTTGTCCGCGGCGAGTGCGCCGAAAATCAGGCACGGCTGGCGCACCGGCCAGTCGTCCCAATACATCACATCAGGTTTCACCGTTTCGTTCGTCATGACGAGGTCGCCTTTTTTGCCTGGTGAACTGCGGCGCGCAGTTTTCAACCAGAGGTTCTTGTCGGCGATGAGCGGTGCCAGCCACGCCACGCCGCGGACGATGTTGCGGCCGTCAGGCAGCGACCACGTCATCAGATTTTCCTGCGGCGTGGAGCACACGACCGCGAGCGCCGTCATCACATCGAGGTTGAAGATTGAGTAACCGTAGGGCTTCGTGCGGCGCAATTCCTCGGGGAAACTGCCGTCCGCCGCCATCTGACTCGGCAGCAACACTTCCTTCAAACGCGTCCGCGCCGCGGCGAGTTTTTCGGTGTCGCCGGTGAGATGCGCGAAGCAAGCGATCTGGAGCCACGCGCAAGTGCCGTGGTTGTTCTTCGCCTTGCTCTCATCGACGCCGTAGGGATGCGTCGTCAGCCACGTCAGGTAGTCGCGAAACCAGCCCGTGACCGCGGTTTCCTCCTCCTTGGGAAACGCCTTCGCGCCGCGCAGCGCCTCGATGCCGAGCGCGACTTCGGCGAGGTGCAGGGTGTCGATCACGCCGATGCTGCGGCCGGTGCTGAGCCCCTTGATCGCCTGCGAATAGAGCAGGCTCGGGTTCATCCGCGTCTGCGGATCGACGAACCACGCGTGCAGGTGCTTCACGGCGGCGGCGGCGAATTTTTCATCGTGCGTGAGTGAGTAGGCGGCGGCCAGCGCATCAAACGCCCGGCCAAACGCCAGCAACGCCTGCCGGTGCGCGACGAAATTGTCCGGGTTGCTCAGGCCGTCTTTCTGAATGTAGGGCCCGCTAGGATTTATCGGATCGGGCCACCAGTAATCGCCCTCGGAAGAGAAGTCGTGGAGTCCTCCCGCACTGCGCGGGTTGCGCGCCGCGGTCACGGTTTTCGCGGCGACGGGCAGCGCAGCCTCCGCCTGGGCGACGACGCGCGGCCGCTCATAGGCGGCGAGATCGAAAGCGGGCAGGGCGGCAAGCGTCAGGAGAGCAAGCATGGGGCGAAGTTGTTGATTCCAGACTGCGATCCATCGGCCCGGCCGGGCAAGTCTTGGAGCGTTTGTATCGTTGAGCAGCGGGGTTTTGTGACATCGGCCGCTTTCCCGCTTGCCGCGCGTTTCGCCGCTCTCAACCCTCGCCGAAATCTACGCATGCCCAAACGCACCGACCTGAAGTCCATCCTGATCATCGGCGCTGGCCCGATCGTTATCGGCCAGGCGTGCGAATTTGACTACTCCGGCACGCAGGCGTGCAAGGCGCTCCGCGAGGAGGGCTACAAAGTGATTTTGGTGAACTCGAATCCGGCGACGATCATGACCGATCCGGAGTTTGCGGACGTCACCTACATCGAGCCGCTTACCATCGAGTTTCTGGAAAAAATCATCGCGGCGGAGCGGCCGTCGGCGCTGCTTCCGACGCTCGGCGGTCAGACGGCGCTCAACCTCGCGATGGAGTTAGACAAGGCTGGCATCCTCGCGAAATACGGCGTCGAAATGATCGGCGCAAAACCGCCCGCCATCGCGAAAGGCGAGGACCGCGAGTTGTTCAAGCAGGCGATGATCAAGATCGGGCTCGATGTCGCGAAGTCGCGCACCGTGAAATCAATGGCGGAAGCACAGGCGGCCGCGGAATTTCTCGGCGTGTTTCCGCTCATCATCCGGCCGTCGTTCACGCTCGGTGGCGCCGGCGGTGGCATTGCCTACAACAAGGAGGAGTTCGACCGCATCGTCGCCAACGGTCTCGATCTTTCGCCGGTGCATGAGGTGCTCGTCGAGGAGTGTCTGCTCGGCTGGAAAGAATTCGAGATGGAGGTCATGCGCGACCACAAGGACCAGTGCGTGGTCATCTGCTCGATCGAAAATTTCGATCCGATGGGCGTCCATACCGGCGATTCGATCACCGTCGCGCCGGCGATGACGCTCACCGATAAGGAATATCAGGTGATGCGCGACGCGTCATTCGCCGTCATCCGCGAAATCGGCGTCGAGACCGGCGGCTCCAACATCCAGTTTTCCGTCGATCCGGTGACCGGCCGGATGGTCGTGATCGAGATGAACCCGCGGGTGTCGCGCTCCTCGGCGCTGGCCTCGAAAGCGACTGGTTTCCCCATCGCGAAGATCGCCGCGAAGCTCGCCGTCGGCTACGCGCTCGACGAATTGCGCAACGACATCACGCGGCTCACGCCCGCGAGTTTCGAGCCGACGATCGACTACGTCGTCACGAAGATCCCGCGCTTCACGTTTGAGAAATTTCCCGATGCCGACGCCACGCTGACTTCCGCGATGAAGTCGGTCGGCGAAGCGATGGCGATCGGTCGGACGTTCAAGGAATCGATCCAAAAGTGCCTGCGTTCGCTTGAAATTGGCGCGCGCGGTTTCGGCGGCGGGGGCAAACACGGCGGCGACGAGGCGTTCGAGGAAGAAACGCTCAACAACAAACTCGGCACGCCCAACGCCGAGCGGATTTTCTACATCCGACACGCCTTCCGCGCCGGCTACACCGTGCAGGACATCTTCGATCTCACGAAGATTGATCCGTGGTTCCTCGTGCAGCTCCGCGAAATCTGGGAGATGGAGGAGGAGTTGAAAAAACAGACGCTCGCCTCGATTACGACCGACGCGCTGCGGCGCGCGAAGCAGTTTGGGTTTTCCGACGTGCAACTCGCGCACCTCCTCAAGAGCGATCTGACGGCGATGCGCGCGGCGCGGAAGCAGCGCGGCGTCAACACCACCTACCGGCTCGTCGATACCTGCGCGGCGGAATTTGAAGCGTTCACGCCCTATTACTATTCGAGCTACGGAGACGAAAACGAGATTCTCCCGCCGAGCGGCAAGAAGAAGGTCATGATCCTCGGCGGCGGGCCGAACCGGATCGGGCAGGGCATCGAGTTCGACTACTGCTGCGTCCATGCGAGTTTCGCGCTCAGCGAAATCGGCTACGAGAGCGTGATGGTAAACTCGAATCCGGAAACGGTCTCGACCGACTACGACACGAGCGACCGGCTCTATTTCGAGCCCCTCACGCTCGAGGACGTGTTGGAGGTTTATCAGCAGGAGAAATGTGACGGCGCAATCGTGCAGTTCGGCGGGCAGACGCCGCTCAATCTAGCCACCGCGCTGAAGGAGAACGGCGTGAACATCATCGGCACCTCGCCCGAGAGCATCGAGATCGCCGAGGATCGGAAGCTCTTCGTCGCCGTGCTTAACAAGCTCAACCTGCGGCAGCCGGACAATCGCACGGCGCTCAGCGAGGCCGAGGCGATTTTATCCGCCGCGGAGATCGGTTATCCGGTGCTCGTGCGCCCGTCGTTCGTGCTGGGCGGACGTGGGATGTTCATCCTCTACAGCGAGGACGATTTGAAAGCGGTCGTGCGCCAGGTGTTCGACGTGATGCCGGGCAAGCCGGTGCTGATCGACAAATTCCTGGAGGACGCGATCGAGCTCGACGTCGATTGCATCAGCGACGGCGAGACTTCGGTCATCGGTGGCATGCTCGAACACATCGAGTTTGCCGGCGTGCATTCGGGCGATGCCGCGATGGTGATGCCGCCACACACGCTCAGCCCGGCGATGCTAACCAACGTCCGCACCGCGACTTACGCGCTGGCGCGCGAGCTGAAGGTCGTCGGCCTGATGAACATCCAGTTCGCGATCAAAGGCGACCAACTCTACGTGCTCGAGGTGAACCCGCGCGCCTCGCGCACCGTGCCGTTTGTGGCGAAGGCCATCGGCGTGCCGCTCGCGAAGCTCGCGGCAAAAGTGATGACCGGCGCGAAGCTGAAAGATCTCGATTTCACGCGCGAAGTGACGCCGAAGCACTGGTGCGTGAAGGAGGCGGTGTTTCCCTTCGTGCGTTTCCCGGGTGCGATGATTGCGCTCGGGCCGGAGATGCGCTCGACCGGCGAAGTCATGGGCCTCGACGACGATTTGGGTGTGGCCTTTGCCAAGGCGCAGGCGGCGGCCAAACCGGGCCTGCCGGGAAAGGGCAACGTCTTTTTCTCGGTGAAAGATGCCGACAAGCCGCGCTCGATCGCGATTGCGCAGGCACTCGAACAACTCGGCTTCACGATCTACTCGACGAGTGGCACGGCAAAGGTGCTGGCCGACGCGAGTGTCGGCGTGAAACGGCTCGCGAAGCTCAACGAGGGCCGGCCCAACGCCGTCGATTTGATCAAGAACGGCCAAATCCAAATGGTGATCAACACGCCCGGCGGCATGATTCCGCGCCGCGACGAAAACGCGATCCGCTCCGCCGCGTACGCGCACAATGTCTGCCTCATGACGACGATCACGGGTGCGGCCGCCGCGATCGAGGGCATCCGCGCGCTGCGGGACAAGCATGTCGGCGTGCGGCCGATTCAGCAGTATCGCGGCAACGTGAACGTCGTCGGCTGACGTTGGATGTGTTAGAAGTTTTTCCATGCTCGCGATTCGCATTCACGAAACTGGTGGTCCGGAAAAACTTCGCACCGATGAGGTGCCGTGCCCGGAGCCGGCGGCGGGCGAGGTGCGGTTTAGCGTGGAGGCGGCGGGCGTCAATTTCATCGACATCTACAAGCGCAGCGGACTCTACGCGGTGAAGCTGCCGCACACGCTCGGCCAGGAGGCCGCTGGCGTGGTGACGGCACTCGGCGCAGGTGTCAGTGATTTCAAAATCGGCGATCGCGTCGGGAGCGCTGCGGTCAACGGCGGTTACGCGGCCGAGGCGATCGCACCGGCGGCGCAGACGGTGCGCATCCCCGATGGTGTGAGTGCGTCGCTTGCCGCCGCGGTGCTGTTGCAGGGCATGACCGCACACTACCTCGCGTGCGACACGTTTCCACTGAAGCCCGGCGACACGGCTCTCGTACATGCGGCGGCCGGCGGCGTGGGCTTGCTTCTCGTGCAGATCGCAAAGATGCGCGGCGCGCGGGTCTTCGCGACCGTCGGCACTGACGACAAAGTGGCGCTCGCGCGGCAGGCGGGCGCCGACGCGGTGTGTGTTTACTCGCGCGAGAATTTTTCCGAGGCGGCGCGCGCATTCACCGGCGGGCGCGGCATCGATGTCGTTTACGACGGTGTCGGCAAGGAAACGTTTGAAGGCTCGCTCGCGAGCCTGCGACCGCGCGGGATGCTTGCGTCATTTGGTAACGCCTCCGGTGCCGTGCCGCCGTTTTCGCTCTTGCTGCTCTCGCAGCGCGGTTCGCTTTTTCTGACGCGGCCAACGCTCGCACACTACACGCTTACGCCGGCTGAACTCCGCGCGCGCAGCGGCGACCTGTTCACTTGGATCGCGGCCGACGCGCTGAAGGTCCGCATCGGCGCGACATTTCCGCTTACGGCGGCGGCTGACGCGCACCGCGCGCTCGAAGGTCGCGGCACGACCGGCAAGGTCTTGTTGCTGCCGTAACCGAATCATGAGCGACCCCGGTACCTTGATCGCGCTCCTACACGGCCCCGATCAGACGGGACTCGTGGCGCGCGTGGCCGGTTGGATTTTCGAGCGCGGCGGCAACATCCTCCACGCCGATCAACACCGCGATCCGGAGGCCGGGATATTTTTCCAGCGCATCGAGTGGGAGCCAAAAGCGGGCGGCCATAGCGCGGACACGGCGGCGTTTCTTGCGTTTGCGGCATCGCTCGGAATGAAGGCCCGCGTGCTGGCTTCGGCGCAGCGGGAGCGCGTGGCGCTCTTCGTCTCGAAGGCGGATCACTGTTTCCACGACATCGTCTTGCGGTGGAAAGCGGGCGAGTTGCCGTGCGATCTGGTCGCGGTCGTGAGCAACCACACCGATCTCAAACCGATCGCGCTCGGCTACGGGATTCCGTTTCACCACCTTCCCGTCATGGCCGAGACGAAGGCCGCCGCCGAGGCGCAGCAGGTCGCGCTCCTGCGCGGCCTCGACATCGATCTCGTCGTGCTGGCGCGCTACATGCAGGTGCTCTCGGCGGATTTTCTGCAGAACTTCGGGCGGCCCGTGATCAACATCCATCACTCGTTCCTGCCGGCGTTCGCGGGCGGCAAACCCTACCATCAGGCGCACGCCCGCGGCGTGAAGCTCATCGGTGCGACCGCGCACTACGCCACCCGCGACCTCGACGAGGGTCCGATCATCAATCAGGACGTCGCCCGCGTGACGCACCGCCACGGCGTCGACGATCTCATCCGCAAAGGCCGCGACCTCGAGAAGACGGTGCTTGCACAGGCCGTGCGCTGGCACTTGGCGGGTCGCGTGCTGGTTTACGGGAACAAGACGGTGGTCTTCGACTGAGTTTTTTGGGGCACCACGAAACACACAAAAGTCACGAAAAACTGAGTTCCGGCCCGGCTCTTCCTTTCGTGTTTTTGGTGTATTGCATGGTGAAAACAGAAGGTGGACAGCGGGGCGGGGTTTTGTTCTCGTCTCCGGTTCCAAAGCCCAAATCCCTCGCGCATGACCACGCCCGCCACTCCTTCCAGCCCAAAACCCGCCGGCGATGATCGCCACCTCGTCGCCGTCGATGCCACCACCGCCGTCGGGCTCGAAGAGAAGCTGCACGTGTTCTGGCAGCAGAACGGCACCGCCGTTCTCGCGCTGGTCGGCCTCGTGCTCGTCGGCATCATCGCCAAGGGCGGCTGGGATTATCTCGGTCGGCAGAAGGAACTCGACGTCGAACAGGCCTACGCCGCCGCCACGACACCCGAGGCGCGCAAGGCGTTTGCCGCCGCCCACCCCGAGCACAGCCTCGGTGGCATCGCGCAACTCCGCCTCGCCGACGACGCCTACACCGCCGGCAAGTTTGCCGACGCGCTCGCCGGCTACGAGGCCACGCTGAAGATTCTCCAGGACGGCCCGCTCGCCGCCCGTGCCAAACTCGGCGCCGCGCTCGCGAAAATTTCCAGCGGCAAAGCTGCCGACGGTGCCACCGACCTCAAGCAGATCGCCGGCGATCCCAGCCAGTTCAAAGGCGTCCGCGCTGAAGCCGCCTACCAGCTCACGAGTCTCGCCGCCGAAGCTGGCAACGGCGCCGACGTCCAGAAATTTGCCGACCAACTTATGTCGATCGATCCGTCGAGTGCGTGGTCGCAGCGCGCCATGGCGCTCCGGGCGACGTTCCCCGCTGTGTCGTTGCCTGCCGCGCCCGCCGCGGTCAAAGCCAACGATAAGAACGCCGCCGCTCCCGCCGGCGTGCAGGTGAAGCTGCCGGGGAAGTGAGCGTTCGGGAAAATTCCCTCACGCAGCTCAAAAACGAAAACGCGCGCCGGAATTCGGTGCGCGTTTTCGTTTTTTGAAATCCGAGAAAGAATTCAGGACGCCCTGCGCTGCCGGCGGCGATGCCAAGCCGCACCTGCGAGTGTCACCGCGCCGAAAATCGCCGCGTAGGTCGAGGGTTCAGGGATCGCGGTGGTGGTCCAGTTGAGCGCGAGATCGGGCCCTGCGGCGAAGAGAGAAAAACTACCGTTCGAATAACCGCTGCACCCGGTGCCGAGCGCGGTGCCGGTGATCGTGCTGCCACCGGAGACGACCGTCCAACGCTGATTGCTTTTCGCCGCTCACTGCCAGCCAATCTTGTCGGGAAAACGCAGCGGCGCGGTTTTCCGAAAAAATTCACTTCTGCGGTCTCGAAGTGGCCAGTCAGTTATCGCTGGTAGGAAGAAAACAGACCGGTTGCACGAACACCGGCTTTTGTCCGCCGCTCCGCAAGTCTTTGTCCGGTAATCAGCTGCCGCGCTTTGGCACGGTTGGCATCTGGCGTGCAATAGCCCCAGCACTTCACTTGATGCCGCCTTTCGCGTCGTCACTTATCCAAAATCAAAATCAAAAATCATGAACGTTAAGCAATCCATCCTTCTGGCCGCTATCGTCGCCAGTTCTACTCTTGCAGCCGTGGCACAGACCGCGGGCAGCACTCTCGCCAATCTCTCTTCGCTCGGCCCGGTCGGCCAGTTGTCGGGCAGCCTCACGGCCGGCTTCGTGATCGAAGGCACGGTGCCGAAAAATGTGCTCGTCCGCGGCACTGGTCCCGATTTGTCCAGCTTCGGCGTGACCAATCCCGCCGGCCCGGTGGATATCAATGTCTACGACGCCAACGGCAACTTGGTCGCGTCCAACGCCGGCTTCCAAACTGATCCGAACTATCTCGCCACCGAACAAACGGCCGCGCAGCTCGGTGCGTTTGCGCTCGGCGACCCGGGCGATTCCGAAATCCTCGCGACGCTCGCGCCCGGCGCCTACACGGTTGAGATCGCTCCCAACGCCGCCGACACGGCCGAGGGCGTTGCGCTCCTCGAAGTTTACGATGCGGATGCGTCGATGGGCGGCAGCGTCATCGCCAATCTCTCGACGCGCGGTCAGGTCGGCGCCAATGCCGGCAGTCTCACCGCGGGCTTTATCGTCTCCGGTGCTAGCTCGAAATACGTTCTGATCCGCGGCGTCGGCCCCGATCTGGCGCTCTTCGGGGTGAATAACGCTGCAGCCGCCGTGGACATCAACGTCTACGATTCCCAGGGCAACCTCGTCGCGACGAACAGCGGTTTCCAAAATGATCCGAATGCCGCCGCGATCGAACAGATCTGGAGCCAAGTCGGCGCGTTTCCCCTCAGCAATCCAGGCAACTCGGAATTGCTGGTGAACCTAGCGCCCGGCGCCTATACGATCGAGGTCGTGCCCACCAGTGCGGATGCGCCCGATGGCGTGGGCATGCTAGAAGCCTACGATGCCGATGCCGCCGTCACCACGCCACTCCCGCCCACCAACTAAAATTTGTCAGGTCAGTTCATCGTCACGAAAACCCGGTGCTCGCGCCGGGTTTTTTTTTGCGCCTAGTCCGCGGCTTCAACGTCACCGGCGGCCTCGGTGCGCAGGCCGTGCAGTTTCAATTTCTCGCGCACGGTGAGCCGCGACCAGCCGAGGAGTTGCGCCATCTGCGTGATGTTGCCGGTCGTGGACGCGTGGGCCTGTGAGAGCAATTCGCGCTCGACCGTGGCGAACACACTCGCGATGGCACCGACGCCCGGCTCGCGCCGCGCCCGCGCCAGAGCTTCCTCGCACAACACCACGAGCGTCCGGCCCGCGCTTTCCGCGGAGCCTCCGGTGGGGCCCTGCGTGAGGGCGGCCCGTGCGAGTTCCTCGGTGATCGCGTAACCGTGTGCGCCAAGCAGCATGCGCTTCACGACGTTTTCCAACTGGCGCACGTTGCCGGGCCACGGTTGCGCCGAGAGGAATTTCACCGCCCCCGGCTGCACCGCGGCTACGCCGCCGAGATCGGCGCCGTGGCGCGTGACAAAATATTTCACGAGCGCCGGGATGTCCTCGCGCCGTTCGCGCAGCGGCGGCAGCGGGATGACGACGACGTTCAGCCTATACCACAAATCCTCGCGAAATTTTCCCGCCGCGACGAGCGCCGACAAATCGCGGTGCGTCGCCGCGATCACGCGGACATCGACCGAAATGGATTCGCGGCCGCCGACGCGCGAGATGACGCGTTCCTGCAACACGCGCAGGAGTTTTGCCTGCGTCTCCAGCGACAGATCGCCGATTTCGTCGAGGAAGAGCGTGCCGTGATCCGCTTGCTCGAAGCGGCCGATGCGCCGCGCCTCTGCGCCGGTAAACGCGCCGCGTTCATGGCCGAAGAGTTCACTCTCCAGCAAGTTCGCCGGGATGGCGGCGCAGTTGACGGCGACGAACGCCTTACCCTTGCGATCGCCGTGCTGCCACAGGGCGCGGGCGACGAGTTCCTTGCCCGTGCCCGTCTCGCCGAGGATCATGATCGAGACGGGTTTCTCCGCGACGCGGCCAATTTCCTTGTAAACGGCCTGCATGGCGCGGCTCTGTCCGACGAGCGCGATTTCGCGCGGCGGTTCCGCGCCGATCGCAACTTTTTCCCGGCCGCGCTGGCCAGCGGCGGCGGCGCGCGCGAGCACCGGAAAGAGTTCCTCCATCTCGAACGGTTTGAGAATGTAGTCGAACGCCCCGCGCCGCGTCGCCTCGATTGCGGTCTCGGTCGTGCCGTGCGCCGTCATCAGCACGACGGGGAGATTCGGCAACTCGTCGCGCAGCGTGACGATGAGCTCGAGGCCGGAGACGCCCGGCATCCGCAGGTCGGTGAGCACGCAGTCGAAATCCTCCTCGAGCGCCGCCTTGAGCCCGCGATCGCCGTCGGGGTAGCTGACGACTTCGTAGCCCTCGCCGGTGAGCACCCGTTCCAAGGCTCCGCGCGCGGAGGCATCGTCATCGATCAGGCAAATCCGAAACGGAGCGCTCATTTGCGACCAGAGTGGGGCGCAGCGTCGAGGAGGGGCAAGCGCACAGAGAAACGCGTGCCGGCGCCGGGCGCGCTCTGAAACGCGATGCTGCCGCCTTGATTCTCCACCAACCGCGCGACGATCGAAAGACCGAGGCCAGTGCCGGTGGATTTCGTCGTGAAAAACGGATCGAAGAGGCGGGCTTGGATTTTCGCCGGGATGCCGGGGCCGTTGTCGACGACCGACAGCACGGCCATTTCCGCCGCCTGGCCGCGCGTCGCGGCGCCCTCGCGATGCAAGCTAAGTTTGATCTGGCCGGGCCGGCCCTCGAATGCCTCCCTGGCATTGCGGACGAGATTGAGCATGACTTGGCGGAGTTGGTTCGCGTCGATTTTGACGTTCGCGGTGACGCCGGCATCGACGATGAGTTCGATGGCGGCGGCGGTCAGTTCCGGTTGCACGAACGCCGCGAACTCACGCAGCCAGGCGGCGAGTTCCGTCTGACCGAGTGCGGCATCGGCGGGACGGGCGTAGCCGAGGACATCGCGCACGATGCGTTCGAGTCGGTCGACTTCATGGGTGATGGCGCGGGCGTCTTCCTTGGCCTCGTCCGAAGTGAGGAGGCGGCGGAGCGTGTAGAGGCGCGCCTTGACGGCGGTGAGCGGGTTGCGGATTTCGTGGGCGACACCGGCGGCGAGCGTGCCGAGGGCGGCGAGCTTTTCGCGCTGCGCGAGGAGCGCCTCGCGATCGACGAGTTGTTCGCGGAGCGGGCGGACGACGTCGCGGTAGAGCAGAGCGACCACGACGCCGATGGCGATCAGCAGCAGGCTGAGGCAGCCGAAGATGAAATTCCGCATCTCGCGCAGTGAGCTGAGCGAGCCTTCGAGCAGATCGCGCAACTCCTCGTCGTGCGCCGCCGAAAATTCATCCACGATGCTTTCCAACCGGTTCGCGCTGTCGTCAAACATCACGACGGAGTCGCGGTCCAGTGGGTTGGTCAGGCCGCGGGTGCGCGCGGTGAGCGCATCGAGTTTGACGAAATACGACTCAGTCTCCGTCGCGATGCGGGCCACGATTTTGCGTTCGGTCTCGCTGCTCTCGTCCTTCAGGCGCGCGTCGAGCCACGCGGTGAGCTTTTGCCGGCGTTCCTGGATCACGGCGGCGCTGTCCTCCGCGCCTTCGGTGCCGATCCGGAGGAGCGCGCCGTGCAAATCGTCGACCGCGGAGCGAAACTCGCGCGCCATCGAGGCGGCCTCAAATTCGACGTGCGCGAGCTTGGTCAGCTTGTCGCTCGCATCGCGTTGCACCTTCACCGCGAACCACATGCAGGTCAGCACGGTGACCGCGAGCGCACCCACCAGAACGATAAGCCGGCGCCGGAAGGCATGGGAGATGACGTTCATCGGTGGTCAGTCATTTACCGGTCGCTGGTAATCAATCGCGCAAAGTGCAGCATCCGCGCCCGGCGTAAACAAGCGCAAATCCCAGCCCTCCAGTGAGGTGCGATTTTCTTGGCCGAGGCATGAGAGTAGCAAACATGCGGACATGAATTTCGGACACGACGATGCCGCGCTTGGTGCCAGGATTGCCGCACCGGCCGCGCCCATTGCACCACCGCAGGTGCTCGTGGTCGGTGATTTCAAGGATGTTCGCGATTGCATCGGGGTCATTCTGCGCTCCGGCGGCTATCGGGTGCTCGAAGCGGAAGACGGATTGGAAGCCCAATTGATTCTGTCGAACGCGCATCCTGACCTCGTCATCAGCGATCTGGAGATGCCGGTTTCGGACGGCTGGGACGTGCTCACTTTTTGTCACGCGCAACACCCTGGCACTCCCGTGCTGATCGTCTCGGGCGGGGCGCTGGGCCAGCGGCCCGACATCGAATGTTGGGCGGCCGGCTTCCTGCCCAAGCCTTTCGACCTCGCGCGGTTTCGCGCCGAGCTGCACCGCCTCATTCCTTTAGCCGCCTAACGGCGATGTGTTACCCACCATATCAACGGTCGGCCCGCGTCAACTCGGGCCGACTTTAATTTACCCCCATGCTGCTCGCCCTCCTGACTCGCCCCAAGACCGTGAAACTCGTCATGGCCTTCTTCGTCGCCGCGCAAATGCTCGGCTGGATCGGTTATGCGCAGATTGAAAGCAGTGCGGTCACGGCGCCGCCGATACCGAATCCGCCGCCCGCCTCCAAGTCCCCCCCGGAGGTGCGGCTCGCGCTGCGCGAGTTTGACCGCTTCCTCGATCACCACCCGTGGATCGAGGATCGGCTGCGCCTCGCGCCGGCCCTGGCGAGCGATCCGGCATTTCTGCACAAAACGCCCAACCTGCGCGTGTTTCTGAGCACTCATCCGAATGTCGTCGTCGGCCTGAATATTTATCCGCGCTACTTCCTAAATCGCGCGCTGCTCCGCCAGGCGAGCGCGCCGGTGGCATTCTCCATCCTTGCCCTGTTCAAAGATGTGTTTCAAGCGCATCCGGAAGTGGAACAGGCGCTGACCGAAAACCCTGCGCTGATCCGCGATCCCGCGTTTTTGCAGGCCCACGCGCCGCTGCTCGAACTTCTCAAACAGCACCCGGAGCTCGGGCGCGTTTTCCTTCCGACCTCCCTGCTCGCGCAGCAAATCGACTAAGATGAGCCGTTCACTCCTCGCCACCCGAGAGCCGCCTGCGGCCGCACACCTTTCATCGACCGTGGGCCAGCTGCGCTCCGTCGTCCGGCCGCCGGGCCACGCCACCATCCTCCTCGTCGATGACGACTCGGCGGTGCGGGAAAGCCTCCACCGCGTGCTAGCGCTGGAGGGCTGGCAAGTGGTCAGCGCCGCCAGCGGCGAAGAAGCGCTTGAACACCTCGCCACGCACCAACCCGATCTGCTGATCACCGACCTCTGCATGGCGGAAGTCAGCGGCTGGGATCTCCTGTTTCACGAAAACCTCCATCGGCCCGCGCTGCCGATCTTCGTCATCACTGCGCTGCCGGTGCCAGCGGCCCGCGACGCGGATCATTTTGCCTCCGAATTTTTCCAAAAGCCGCTCGATCTCGAGGCGCTCGTCGCCGCGATCCACCGCCGCTTGCGCCGCGCGCCAGCGCCCGCCACCCCGCCACCCAATCCAGCCGTCGCCCAGCCATTTCCCTAACAAATCTCGGTCAAAATTATTACGCACCATGAGTTATCTCCCCACCATCCCTTTTCCCAGCGGTGCCGCCAGTCCGGTCACCGCCGCGCCGCCTGCTCGATTCGCCGGATCGCTGCCGGCGGAGTCGGCCGAGCGCGTCGAGTTGCTGGGCATCGTGCGGCGCGCCCGTGACGGCGACATGGAGGCGCAGTCGGAGCTCGTGCGCCGCTACTCGAAACGCCTGCCCGGCTATGTGCGACCCATCGTGTGGGAGACCAGTGCCGTCGAGGATGTCGTCCAGATGGCGTTCATCAAGATGGTGCGCCGCCTCGAATTGCTCCGCGATCCAGAGACGTTTGAGCCGTGGCTGTTCGCGCTGGCCCGCAACACCGCGATCGATTTTACCCGCCGCGCGCGCTGCCGGCCCGCCACGATTTCCGACGAGGGCGATTTCATGCACGCGCCCGATCAGACCAGTCCGCGCGCCGTGCCCGAAATCATGGAGGCGCTCGAAGCGGCGCTGACGAGCCTCAGTCCGAAAGATCGCAACTTGGTCCGGATGATCGTGCAGGGTGTCAGCTATCAGGCGGCGGCGGCGCGCGAAGGGCTCACCGTCGGCGCCGTCAAACTCCGGCTGAACCGGGTGCGGCCGTTTCTGCGGGCGAGCGTCGGCGGCGCCATCGATCGGCCGGCGGTGAAGAAAACTTCGCGACTGCCGCAGCGCCACCGCGTCGCGGCGTAGCCTGCGGCCAGGTCGCGACGGCCCCGTGGAGTTTCCTCGACTGCGAGCGGGTTTTCCGCACGCTGCACGGTCGCCTGTGCCCTGAGGTCAGCGTCGGTGCCGGGCTACTACCACGTCTTTATCCGCCGATCTTTCGCGTTGGTTCGGAACACACCCTTCCCGGGTGCGGGTGCAGACTATTAGACCTCGACTCGCGCGGAGGTCTGGGCGCGGGGCCGGGGCATTTCTGAAATGAGCGACGCCACCGACGGCCTCCCCAGCGCAGACAGGCACCAGACGGCGGTGAACCAGAATTTGACGGCAGACGTGCTGCGGCTTTTGAACCGGTCCGGTGATCTGACGGACTTGATGGAGGATTTGGTCGCGTTGATTAAGAACACGCTCGACATCGAAGCGGTCGGACTGCGGCTGCGGGACGGCGAGGATTATCCCTATTTGGTGCAGAACGGTTTTCCCGGAGCGTTCGTGAAGCTGGAGAATTTCCTGTGTGCGAAGGATGCCGCCGGCGCCAAGATCCGCGATGCCGCGGGAAAACCGATCCTTGTGTGCACCTGCGGATTGGTGATCGCCGGTCGCGCCGATCCGAAGCTACCGTTTTTCACTCCGGGCGGCAGCTTCTGGACCAACGCCTCCCCGGATTTGCTGAAGCTCACGCGGCAGGAAGATCCGCGCCTACACCCTCGCAACAACTGCATCCATGCGGGGTTCGTCTCCATCGCGCTCATTCCACTGCGGGCGGGCGCCGAGATCATCGGATTGCTGCAGTTGAACGATCGCCGCCCCGATCGGTTCACGTTGGAGCAAATTCAGTTTCTGGAACGGCTGGCCGACAGCATCAGCATCGCGCTGGATCGGGCGCAGGGGGCCGTGGCGCTGCGCGAATCGCAGGCGCTGTATCGTTCGCTGGTGGATCAGTTGCCCGCCGGGATTTTCCGGAAGGATGCCGCCGGGCGCTACGTCTACGTCAACGACTGGTTGTGCCGGCTCAAAGGGCTGAAGCCGGAGGAGTTTTTGGGCAAGACGCCCGATGAAATCGGCGCCAGCGAAATGGCGAAGCCCACGACGACGGCGATCGCGCTGAAGTATATCGTCGACGGCCATGATCACCACCGACTGATCATGGCGACCGGCCAGCCGATCGAACAGATCGAGGAGGAATATGCGCGGGCTGACGGCCGACGGCAGTGTCTGCACGTCATCAAATCACCGGTCTTCGGCGCGGACGGGAAAATCATCGGCACGCAAGGAGTCTTGTTCGATATCACGGAGCGCAAACGGACTGAGGCGCGACTCCGGCAACAGGCGGCGTTGCTCGATGCGGCTGGTGATGCCATCTACGTTCGCGCGCTCGACCACACCATCACCTACTGGAACGCTGGCGCCGAGCGGCTTTACGGCTGGACGCGCGCCGAGGTGATCGGTCGCAAGATGACCGAGTTGGGCCTCATCGAGCAGGAGACTTTCGCAGCGGCGCATGCGAAATTGCTGGCCGCGGGCGAGTGGTCGGGCGAAGTGACCAAGACCGCCAAGGATGGCCAGAAGCGGGTGGTGTTGGCGCGTTGGACGCTGGTGGGCGACGAGGCAGGCCCGCCGCGGGAAGTCCTCGCCATCAACACGGACGTTACCGAGAAAAAGCGTTTGGAAATTCAGTTCCTCCGGGCCCAGCGCATGGAGGGCATCGGGATGCTGGCGGGCGGCGTGGCCCACGATCTGAACAATATCCTGACCCCGATTCTGATGTCCGCGCCGCTCCTGCGTGCCGCGATCCCCGATGCCAAGTCCCGGCATCTGGCTGACACCGTGGAAATCTCCGCCCAGCGCGGCGCCGCGATCATCCGGCAATTGCTCACCTTTGCCCGCGGCAAACCCAGCGTGCGCGTGCCGGTGCCGCTGCACACGCTGGTGAATGAGTGGGAGAAACTCCTCCGCGAAACGTTCCCGCGTCACCTCCAACTCACCACCACTTTGGCGCGCGACTTGTGGCCCGTGCTGGGCGATGCGACCCAAATCCAACAGGCGCTCGTCAACCTGGCGCTGAACTCCCGCGACGCCATGCCCGGCGGCGGCACCCTGACCCTGGCGGTGGAAAACGCGACGTTCGACGAGCCGGCGGCGGCCCGGATGCCCGACGCCAAACCCGGCGACTACGTCTGTGTCAGCCTGTCCGATACCGGCACCGGCATCCCGCCCGAACAAATCGACCACATCTTCGATCCGTTTTTTACGACCAAGGAGATTGGGAAAGGCACCGGACTCGGGTTGCCCACCGTGCTTGGCATCGCGCGCGGTCATGGCGGGTTCGTGCGCGTGGACAGCCACGTGGGGCGAGGCACGCGGATCGAGATCTACCTGCCGGCTTCGCCCGCCGCGCCCGCATTCACGCGGCCCGCCCGCGCGGAGCTGCCGCGTGGCCACAACGAACTCGTGCTGGTGGTGGACGATGAACCCGCGGTGCGCCAAGTGACGCAACGCATCTTGGAATTGCACGGCTACCGGGTGCTGGTGGCGGCCGATGGCGACGAAGCGCTGGCGCTCTTCGACCAGCACCGCGCGGAGATCGACCTCGTCCTGACCGACTTGATGATGCCGGGCATGGACGGCCCGGCGTTGGTGCGCGCGCTGCGACAGCGAAGAGCCCAACTCCGCATCGTTGGCATGACCGGCCTCACTGGTCGCACCGCGAGCCTCGCACTCACCGGCTCTGACCTGCCGCCGCTGCTGGCGAAACCCTTCGCCATGGACGAATTGCTCGCCGCGATTCACCACGCCCTCACCGCCCGCCCGCCCGCTTGATCGCCCTTGGCCACCACCGGAGCAGCGGGGGAAAGCATTCCGCCGAAATAATCAGGCCGCGGAAGTCGCCGCTGCCGTCGTGCGGCGCCGTCGCGGGATTTCGCGTGTTTGAGTCTTGGAGAGACGGACGAAACAATCACTGATGGTGCGCGTCTCAGTCATCTTCCCATTGATGCCACGTTTCCACTCAAGCCTGCTCCGGATTCTCGCACTGTTGGCGGCCCTCGCGGTCGCCGGGCGGGGCTCCGCCGCCTCACCACAGGCGAACGCCGCGATGCGCACACCCTTTGCTCAGAGCATCCGCGCTCTGCCAACCACACCGACTGATGCCGCGGGCCGGCCCAACCGGGCCTATGTCACCCGCACCGCGTTGCAGCCCGATGAGACGGCCGCCGCGATGCCGGTCGAAGTCGCGCTCTCGATGCGCCATTTCGACGAACTCGAGGCGCGCCTCGCGCACAGCGAAATCATTTCGCCCGAGGAAATGGCGGCGCGCTACCTGCCGCTCGCCGCCGATCACGCTCGCGTCGTCAACTGGCTGGCTGCCGAGGGGCTGGCGATCACGCGCACCGATGCGAACCACCTCGCGGTGTTTGCGCGCGGCAGCGTCGCGGAGGTCGCGCGGATTTTTCAGACGACGTTTGCGCGCGTCGCTGCCGACGGCGCGGAGTTTACCTCGGCGATTTCCGCGCCGAGCGTTCCCGCGCCGCTCGCCCCGACAGTGCGCGGCATCCACGGCCTGCAGCCCCACCAGCGACTACGCCTCCGGCCGCACACGACCCTGCAGCCGCTCGCCGGCACCGGCAACTCGCTCCCGTATTATCCGGCGCAAATCAAGCAGGCCTACAACGCCAACACCCTCACCCAAACCGGCACTGGCCAGACCATCGCGATCTACGCGCTCGGTTTTCCGAAGACGACCGATCTCACGACTTTTTGGAACACGACCGGCGTGCCGGCCTCGCTCGCGAACATCCAGCAAGTCACCGTCGGGGTCGGTCCCGGGTCCACGACGAGTTCGGGCAGCCTCGAGGAAGCGACCCTCGACGTGCAGTGGGCCAGTGCACTCGCACCCGGCGCCGTGATCCGGATCTACGCCGCCAGCGAAACCGATCCGGTCGGCGACGATGAACTCATCCAGCAAGTCCTCGCCGATCTGCCGACGCATCCGACGCTGCACCAACTCTCCATCTCCTTCGGCCTCGACGAAAGCGCCGCCGACCGCGACTACATCGCCATTGAGGCCCAATACATGGCCAACCTCGTCAGCGCCGGTGTAACGGTGTTTGCTTCCTCCGGCGATAACGGCGCGCTCGATAATGCGGCGTTGACCATCCAAACCGGATTTCCCGCTAGCATGCCCGACGTCACTGCCGTCGGCGGCACGGCACTCACGCTCGACACCAGCGGCAACGTCGCCAGCGAAATCGCGTGGGGCAGTCTCTCGAACCAAGGCTCCAGCGGCTCGACCGGCGGCGGCGTCAGTGTGATTTTCAATCGCCCGAGTTGGCAGCAAGGCATCGCCGGCGCGCCCGCTGGCACGATGCGCCTCGTGCCCGACGTCGCCTGCGTCGGCGATCCGGCGACGGGCGGACTGGTGGTGTTCAACGGCAAATCAGTTCAGATTGGCGGCACGAGCCTCTCGTCGCCGACGTGGGCCGCGTGGTGCGCGATGATCAATCAAGCCCGCGCCGCCGCGGGCAAGACGCCGCTCGGCGCGCTCAATCCCCGCATCTATCCGCTCGCGGGCACCTCCGCGTTTCGCGACATCACGAGCGGCGGCAACTCCGTTTTTCAGGCTCACGCCGGTTACGATCTTTGCACCGGCATCGGCGTGCCCAACGTCGCCGTGCTCATGCAGGCGACGATGGCCGACAACTTCGCCCCCGTCATCGAAGTGGCCAGCGGCGATCGCTTCACGACGACAGGGCAGGGCGCGACCTTCTATCTCATCGCGACCAGCAACCCGACACCGACCTACGTCTGGCAGCGCCGTCCCGCCGGCACCGCGAACTGGGTCAATCTCTCGGACAACGGCACCTACGCCGGCTCGACCACCTACGCCCTCCAAATCATCGGCGCCACCGCCGCCATGAACGGTGATCAATTTCAGTGCATCGTCAGCAACCTGCTCGGCAGTGTCACGGGCGCGTCGGCTACGCTCACGGTTTCATCGACCGGCGTCTCGACGCTCGCCGGCTGGCCCGGGTGGTCGGGGTTTGCCGACGGCCAAGGCTCGGCGGGACGTTTCAACTATACCGGCAGCGTCCGCGTAGGACCCGACGGCACGATCTACGTCGCCGACGCGAGCAACCACACGATCCGGAAAGTTACGCCCACTGGCATCGTCTCCACGTTCGCCGGCGCGCCCGGCGTCTCGGGCTCGACGGACGACGGTCCGGGAGTGAAGGCGCTTTTTAACGGCCCCGCCGGTGTCGCGATCGATCGCAACGGCAATGTGTTCGTCGCCGATTCACAAAATTACACCATCCGTAAGATCACGCCGGCTGGTGTCGTCTCCACGCTCGCCGGTAGCGCTGGAGTCCAAGGTCACTCGGATGGCACCGGCGCCGCCGCCTCGTTTTGGGATCCGGAAAATCTCACTATCGATGCGACGGGCAATCTCTACATTGCCGATGGCGCGGGCAACAGCGTCCGCGTCGTCACGCCCGCCGGCGTGGTGACGACGCTCGCGGGCTCCGCCACCTCCGGCACAGCGAACGGCACCGGCTCCGCCGCACGTTTCAATCTCCTTGCTGGCATCGCCGTCGACGCCATCGGCAATGTTTACGTGGGCGATTACCTCAACAACGCCGTGCGCAAAATCACTCCGGCCGGAGTCGTCACGACGCTTGCTGGTTTGCCGGGCACGCACACCGCCAACATCGGCTTCACCGACGGCACCGGCACGGCCGCGCGCTTCGATGGCCCGACCGGGCTCGCCGTTGATTCCGCCGGCAATGTTTACGTTGCCGATTCCACCAACAACGCGATTCGCCAGATTACTTCGGCGGGCGTTGTTACCACACTCGCAGGCACCTCGGCCGTTTACGAAAACATCGACGGTCCGCTCGCCGCCGCGCGATTCAACGGCCCCGCCGATGTCGCGCTCGATGCCAGCGGCATCCTCTACGTGGCCGACGCGCTCAACTGCACCATCCGCCGCGTCGTGGTCCCCGCTGCTGCCACGCCCATCATCACGGCGGCGCCAGCCTCGCAGACCGTTGCGCTCGGCACCACGCTGGCGCTCGGTGTGACCACGGGCGGCACCGGCCCCTTCACCTACCAGTGGAGCAACAACGGCGCGGCGATCCCCGGCGCCACCGGTGCGACCTACGCAGTCTCCGGTATCACCACCGCCAACACCGGAAGCTACACCGTCGCGATCACCAACGCGAGCGGCACCGTCACCACCAGTCCCGCCATCATTGCGGCGGTGGCGGCCAGCCCTAGCCGGCTCACCAATCTTTCTGTTCGCACCACCGCCGGCACCGGCGCGCAAACTCTCATCGCCGGCTTCGTGCTCAGCGGCACGCCGAACAAGACCCTCCTCATCCGAGGCATCGGCCCCGGCCTCGCGACGTTCGGGCTGACTGGCCTCCTCGCCGATCCAATGCTCACGGTGCTCGGTCCGGGCCAGGGTTCCACGACGGTCGCGGCCAGCAACGATAATTGGAGCACTTCGGTCTTGGCGGCGACGGCTGCGGTCGGTGCGTTTTCACTCTCAATTGGGAGTCCGGACGCCGCCCTCGTCACCTCGCTCACCGCGGGCAGTTACAGCGCAGAAATCACCGGCAACGGCGGCACGACCGGCCTCGCGCTCGCCGAAATCTACGACACCACACCGAACGTGACGACGGGCGCGCGACTCATCAACGTCTCCGCGCGCTCCCAAGTCGGCACCGGTGGCAACGTGCTCATCGCAGGCTTCACGATCACCGGCAGCGTTTCCAAGACCGTGCTCATCCGTGGCGTCGGCCCCGGCCTCGTGCCGTTCGGCGTCGCCGGCACCCTCGCCAACCCGCGCCTCGATCTTTACGACGGCAGCAACAACTTCATCGCGGGCAACGACGACTGGGGTGGCACCACCGCGCTCACCAACGCCTTCGCGCAGAACGGCGCGTTTGGGTTGCCGAGCGTCGCGAGCTTGGATGCCGCGCTCCTCATCACACTTCCGCCCGGCGGCTACACCGCGCAGGTCAGCGGCGTAAACGGCACTACCGGCGTCGCGCTCGTCGAAATCTACGAGGTAAATCCGTAACCGGCCGCCGCCGGCATCGCGCGCAATAACTGCGCACGTCAGCACCCGAATGCGCAAAGTGTGCGCACGGTTATTTAAACAATCTGTTGGTTGCCAGCTAGTTATGCCGATGGCACAGCCATTGCATAGTCGTGAACGACCTCAATGAATATGAACACTTCTCTCGAATCGATCGTTCCAGCCGTTCGCGGCTCCCGCGCCCGGCTGTTTCGCCGCCTCGCCCTGTTGGTTTCGCTCGCTGCGCTCGCCGCGGCATTGCCCGCGCAGACGGCGACGACTCCGCCTGCCGCCGGCAACGCTCCCGCTGCCGACACTACCAACGCGAACGGCAATGGCCGCAATCGTCGCGGCGGCGGTGGCGGTGGAAATTTCAATCCCGCCGATATTCAGGCCCGCATGATGACCAATCTGCGCGAGCAGTTTGCCGTCAAGGACGATGCCGAATGGAGTCTCATCGCCGAGCGCATCACCGCCGTCATGGATCTGCGCCGTAGTCTGGCGATGGCCGGTGGCATGGGTGGCTTCGGTGGATTTGGCGGCCGCGGTGGCGCGAATGCGGATACGGCAGGTGGCGGCAACAACAACCGGCCTAATCGCGGCGGCAACGCCGCGGCCAATCCTGAGTTGACCGCGCTGCGCTCCGCCTTGTCCGACAATCTCCCCGACGCCGAAATCAAGGCCCGCCTCGACCGCCTCCGGGAAGTGCGCAAGCAAAACGAGACGAAGCTCACCAAGGCGCAGGAAGAATTGCGCGCCGTCCTCACGGTCCGGCAGGAAGCCGTGGCTGTGACTGCGGGTTTGCTCCCCTAACCCTCCGATGCCGCCCAAGCCTACCCCTGTCGCCAGCGCCGATGGCATGCTGCCCGAGCTGTTCGACCGCATGATTGCGGCGAAGCAGCTCACGGCCACCGACGCCCGCTCCTACGTCGCCCAAAATTTCGCCGCCGGCGAACCGACCGAAGAAAGCGTCCTCCGCTGGCTTGCGAAGGAATACGGCGTAGGCTTCGCCGCGCTCGATGAACTCGAGCCCGACAAACAGGTGCTCTCGCTTTTTCCCGCGCGGCTCCTCCTGCGCGATGAACTCCTCCCGCTCCGCCGCATCGACAACCAGATCGAGATCGCCACTAGCCGCCTCTTCGCCACGCAGGGGCTCGATGGCCTGAAAGCCCTCACCGGGCTGCGCCTGAAGCCGGTGCTCGCACCGACCGAAGTCATCCAGCGCGAGATGAAAAAGCGCCTCGGCGTCGGCGCCGACACCATCGACACGCTCGATGAGGAAAGCGGCCTGCAAGTCCTCGACGACAGCGGCGGCACCAACGACACCAATCTCGACGAAGCCGCCGAAGACGCCTCGATCATCCGCTTCGTCAACCAAGTCCTCAAAGACGCGATCGATCTGCGCGCTTCCGACATCCACCTCGAACCGTTCGAGGACGAACTGCGCATCCGCTACCGCATCGACGGTGTGCTCCAGGAAGTGCCCGTCCCCGCGCAGGTGAAGCGCTTCCAGCCCGCCATCGGTGCGCGCGTTAAAATTCTCAGCCACCTCAACATCGCCGAGAAACGCCTCCCGCAGGACGGCCGCATCAAGGTTCGCATCGACGACGCCGAGGTCGACATCCGCGTCTCCGTTATTCCGATGCTCCACGGCGAGGCGGTCGTCATGCGCCTCCTGCGCCAGAACAAATCGCTCCTCGGCGCCCGCGAGCTCGGCATGGGCGCCCGTGAACTCGCCTGCCTCGAGCGCGTCCTCCAGCTCCCGCACGGCATCGTCCTCGTCACTGGCCCCACCGGCAGCGGCAAGACCTCCACGCTCTACACCGCCCTCCACGAAATCAACGACTCCGAGCGCAAAATCATCACCATTGAGGATCCGATCGAATACCAGCTCAAGGGCGTGAACCAGATCCAAGTGAACGAGAAATCCGGCCTCACGTTTGCCCGCGGCCTGCGTTCCATTCTCCGCCACGATCCCGACGTCATTCTCATCGGCGAAATCCGCGATCAGGAAACCGCCCAGATCGCCGTGCAGGCGTCGCTCACCGGTCACTTGGTGTTTTCCACGCTCCATACCAACGACGCCGCCGGCGCGCTCACGCGCCTCGTCGACATGGGCATTGAGCCTTATCTCGTCGCGTCGTCGCTCGAAGCCGTGCTCGCCCAGCGCCTCGTGCGGCTCCTTTGCCCGCAGTGCAAGGTGGTCGATACCTCGCCAACCGCGAGCACCTACAAAGTCAAACTCGGCCTCGCGCCCGACACCGTCGTTTACCACGCCGTCGGCTGCCGCGAATGCCGCCAGACCGGCTACCACGGCCGCCGTGCGATCTTCGAGTGGATGGACACCAACAACGAAATTCGCCAACTGCTCCTAAAAAACGCCTCCACGGATCTGATCCGCGAAGCCGCCTGCCGCAACGGTATGAAGACGCTCGCCGAAGACGGCCGCCGCCTCGTCGAGGCCGGCGTGACGACGATGGAGGAAGTGTTGAGCGTCACGACCGTTCACGAAATGGCGCCAACCATGCCGCCTCCCGCCGCGCCGGCCGAGCCGGTGACGGCCCGCAAGGCGCACTGAGCCAAAGCCCCGTATGTCCCAGTTTTCCTACAAAGCGATGCAGTCGGACGGCGCTGTCACCGTCGGAAATCTGGACGCGAACAACCGTCACGAAGCCCTGCGCCAGATCGAAGGCCGCGGCCTCAAACCAATCAGCCTGCTCGAGGCTGCCGCGGGCGCGCCGGCCGCCAAGAACGGCACCGAGCCGCCACATTTTAACCTCTCGCTCGGCGGCCCGAAAAAAATCACGGCGCGCATCCTGGAGAATTTCACGCGCTTGCTGTCGAGCCTCCTTGCCGCGGGCGTGCCGTTCAGCCGCGCGCTGGTGATTTTGCACCGCGAGGCAGACTCGCCGGTCGCGAAGGAAAAGTGGAAGGAAATCCACGACCTCGTGATCGATGGCATGTCGCTGTCGGATGCGATGGCGCGCTCGCCCGAGACGTTTCCGAAAGTCTACGTCGCGATGGTCGAGGCCGGCGAAACCGGCGGTTTCCTCGACGTGGTGCTCGCGCAAATCGCCGATTTTCAAGCCCGCGAAAAAGATCTGCAGTCGAAGGTCGTCACCGCGCTGATGTATCCCGCCATCCTGCTGGTGCTCGCGCTCGGCGTGCTCATTTTTCTGATGGTTTTCTTCATCCCGCGGTTCCAGCTGGTCTTCGCCGGCTTCAACGCCGAGCTGCCGCTGCTCACCCAGATGATCATCAACACGAGTCACATCATCCGCAGTTACGGGCTCTTCGTCGCGGCGGGATTGGGTGTGGGGATTTACTCACTGCGCACGTGGTTCAAATCTGAGACGGGCCGCCGCGCCTGGGAAGGTTTCATCCTGAAGCTGCCGCAAGTCGGCCCGCTGCTCGCGCAGTTTGCGATGGCGCGTTTCTGCCGGATGCTCGGCACGCTCCTCGGCGCCGGCGTGCCGCTGGTCAACGCCCTCAACGTCGCCCGCCGCTCCATCGGCAACCAGATTCTCGTCGATGCCGTCTCCGATTCGATCGACCGCGTGAAGGAGGGCAAGGCTCTCGGCGCGAGCCTCGCCCGCAACCGCGCCCTCTTCCCCGGCGCGATCATCGAGATGATTTCGGTCGCCGAGGAAAGCGGCCGGCTCGACACCGAACTGCTCCGCATCGCCAACGTCACCGAAAGCGATCTCGACCGGCAGTTGAAGACCGTGGTCGCGCTCGCGGAGCCGCTGATGCTGTTCCTGATCGCGGCCTTCATCGGCACGATATTCATCGGCATGGTCTACCCGATTTTCTCTCTCCAAGATCACATCAAATAAATTCACCCATGAAACTGGAACATTCGCTCGCTCGCCGTCGCCTCGCGTCCGCTCGCGGGTTCACACTCGTTGAACTCCTGCTCGTCCTCGTCATCCTCGGCATCCTCGCCGCGCTCGTGTTGCCCAAGTTCACCGGCCGCACCGAGCAGGCGCGCGTGACCGCGGCCCAGACGCAAATCTCCACCTTCGGCACCGCGCTTGATGCCTATGAGGTCGACACCGGCAGCTATCCGCGCGGCCAGAACGGGCTCAACGCCCTCGTCGTGCAGCCCTCTGACGTCACCAACTGGCGCGGGCCTTACCTCAAGAGCGACATCCCGCTCGATCCGTGGGGGCACCCCTACATTTACGAGTATCCCGGCAAGGTGAACCCCAGCGGCTACGACATCCGCTCGATGGGCCCGGACGGCCAGTCCGGCACGGCCGACGACATCTTTAATGCCGCCATCACGACACGTTAAACTCCGCCGCTTTCCCGCGCGCGCCTTCACGCTGATCGAACTGATCGTCGTGATGGCGCTGCTTGTCATCGGTGCGGCGATGGTCATGCCGCGGATGATTTCGTTTTTCCGTGGCCGGGCGCTGAGCTTGGAGGCGCGGCGGATGCTCGCGCTGGTGAACTACGCGCAGAGCCGCGCCGTGTCCGAAGGCGTGCCGGTCGTGCTCTGGTTCAATCCCGCCAACTCCACCTACGGGCAAAATGTTCAGACCGGCTTCGTCGATGCCGACGGCCACGCGTCGAGCTTCGCGCTCGAATCGAGTCTGACGCTCGATGCGCCGGTCAAGGACTCCCCGGCGGTCTCGGAGTTGGGCGATGAAAAAATGGGCCTGCCCGAAGGCTTGCCCACGATTCGTTTCACGCCCGACGGCTTCTACGATTGGTCCAGCGTGACCAAGCTCGTCATCCACCAAGGCACGGAGGCGGCGCTCCAACTCGTGCCGACGGCCAACCGGCTCAGTTATGAAATTCTCCCCTTCACCGCGAACTGACCGCTGCCGCGCGTTCACGCTGGTCGAGGTGCTCGCCGCGCTCCTCGTGATGGCGATCGTGATTCCTGTCGCGATGCAGGGCATGAGCATCGCCAGCCGCGCGGGCATCGCCGGCCAGCGCAAGGCGGCCGCCATGCGCATCGCCGAGCGCGTGCTCAACGAAGAGTTCGTCACCGGCCAGTTGCTCCAGAGTTCCTCCAGCGGCACTATCACCGAAGGCGAAACGGCTTATCCGTGGACGCTCCAGTCCGACGCCTGGCCGACCGACGCCATGACGCAGGTCACCGTCACGGTGACATTCACCGTGCAGGGCAATGATTATCACGTCAGCGCGAGCACGCTCTTCGATCCGGCGACGATCGGCGCGACCACCACCACGACCACGACGACTCCATGAAGCGCCGTCCGACCAGTTCCTTGCGCTCGCGCCGCGGCTTCACGCTGCTGGAGTTGCTCGTCGCGACCGCCGTCGGCGCGATCGTGCTGCTGGTCATCAACGCGACCTTTTTCGGCGCGCTGCGCCTGAGCAACACCACGCACGATCGCATCGCCACCGATTTAGAAGTGCAGCGCGCGCTTGGCATCATCCGGCGCGATCTCGCGGGCATCATGCTCCCGGGCGGCGTGCTCTCGGGTCAGCTGCAGACCACGCTGGCGAGCTCGCTCACCCAAGGCACCTACGGCGATCAAGTCGGCCCCGACCTCTACACCAACACCGGAAAAGTGGACGGCTGGAATCCGTTTTCCGATGTGCAGATGGTCGACTACTATCTCGCGCCCGCGACGGACGGCGGGAAAAACCGCAGCCTCGTCCGCGCCGTCACGCGCAACCTCCTGCCCGTCCAGACCACGACGCCCGACATGCAGACTCTGATTCCGAACGTCACCGACGCCGTGATCGATTATTACGACGGCACGGAGTGGACCGAGGCATGGGATTCCACCGTCACCGCCACGCTGCCGACCGCGATCCGTTTTCAGATCACACTCGCCAGCGCCACGCCCAACCAAACGGCCACGCCGCCCATCACCCTCGTCGTGCCAGTGATGGTCATGACGTCAGCGAGCCAGACCGCGGCAACCGCCGCCGCCGGACAATGAAGCGCCGCTCCGCAACGCTCGCCGCCACCCGCGGCTCGGTGCTGATCATCGTCCTATGGATCTGTCTCGGGCTGGTCGCGCTCACGCTTTATTTCGCCAACTCGATGAGCTCCGAACTCCGCGCCGCCGACAACCGCGCCGTAGAGGTCGCCGCGCGCCAAGCCGTCGCCGGCGGCGAGCGTTACGCCGCCTACATTCTCACCAACTTCGCCGCCAACGGCGTCGTGCCCGACCCAACGATCAACTCCTACCAGACCGAAAATCTCCCGGTCGGCGACGCGAGTTTCTGGTTCATCGGCCGCGATCCCAACGCGACGGCCACCGCCGAGCCCGTGTTCGGTCTCGTGGACGAGGCGTCGAAAATCAACCTCAACACCGCGAACCTCGCGATGCTCGAAAACCTGCCGAACATGACGCCCGACCTCGCCGCGGCGATCATCGCGTGGCGGACGCCGACCGCACAGTCCGGCTCCAGCAACGACGCCAGCAACACCTATGCGGCTCTCACTCCGCCGCGGCTCAATAAGGGCGCCCGGTTTGAGACCGTCGACGAACTTCGCCTCGTTTACGGTGCCACTCTCGATCTCCTGCTCGGCGAAGACACCAACCGCAACGGCGCCCTCGATACGAACGAGGACGACAGCGATCAGTCGCCGCCGCATGACAATCAGGATGGCCAGTTGCAGCCGGGATTTTTCGAATACGTCACCGTTTACAGCGCGCAGCCCAACACCCGCGCCACCGGCGGGCGCCGCATCGACATTTCGACGCCGCAAAGCCGCACCCAGAACTTGGAGCCATATCTCCGTCGGCAACTGAATGCCGCGCGGGCGACCGATATCATCCGTCGCCTCGGTAACAACAACCTGCGCAGTGTCGCGGAATTTTATGCGCTGAGTGGATTGAGCGCCGACGAATTCGCGCCGATGCACACGAACCTCACCGTCACACAGGGTGCTGCGACCAACGGCCTCATCAACGTCAACACCGCCTGCGCGACCGTGCTCGCCTGCATCCCCGGGATCGGCGCGGCCAACGCCACGCAGATCGTGGCCTATCGCGTCGCCAACCCGACGCTCCTCACTTCCTTCGCGTGGCTGTTGCCCATCATCGGCCGCGCGGCGTTCATGCAGGCCGGACCCTACATCACGGATCAGTCCTACCAGTTTTCGGTGGATGTCGCCGCCGTGGGCAAGAACGGCCGCGGCTACTGCCGCGAGAAAGTGGTCTTCGATCTCAGCAAGGGCACGCCACGCATGATTTATCGCCAGGACCTCAGCGCCTACGGCTGGGCCTTGGGCGCCACCGCGCGGCAGACGCTCAAAGCTGCGCAGAACCAGAACTCGTCATCATGAAATGGATCGCAAAAAAACGGACGAACTCCGTGCTCGGACTGAATCTCGCCGACGGCCAGTTGCGCGCCTTTCACGTGGCACGCGTCAAGGGCGCTCTCGAGGTGGTGAAGTCCACCACGGCCGCGCTGACGCTCGACCTCCAGCATCCGGAGGCGGAGCTGATTGGGCGCGAAATCAAGAATCACCTCGATGCCGCCGGGATTCGCGAGCGGTCGTGCGTCGTGGCGCTGCCCGCCAGCTGGATCATGAGCCAGCACACGAAGGTGCCGGAACTTTCGCCGGAGGATCTGAACAGTTTCCTGCAGCTCGAAGCCGAGAAGGGTTTTCCCTGTGACCTTGCGCAGTTGCAGATCGCGCGATCATTTTGCCGGGTCGGCGAGGTGGCGTATGTCACGCAGCTCGCCGTGCGCAAGGAGCAGATCGATCAACTCGCTGCTGTGTTGCGCGCCGCCGGGCTGAAGCCGGTGAGTTTTTCGCTCGGGCTAACCGCGTTGCAGGAGGCGGTGCCGGCGGCTGGCGCGGGCCACATTACCGTGGCCGTCGAGCCGAAGGGCGCCGCGTTGCTGATCGCCGCCGGTGGCGGGATCGCGGCGTTTCGCACCTGCGAGGCGACGATCGAATCCGAGGCGGGTGAAAACGTGATCAACGCCGGCGTGGTCGCCCGCGAGCTGCGCATCACGCTAGAGCAGGTGCCAGTCGAACTGCGCGCGGGCTTGCGCCAACTCGCGCTGTGCGGCGACGAGGCGATGGTGCGGCAGTTGACGGACAGCCTGGCTGAGTGGGCGGACACGGCCCGGCTTGCGATCACTCGGGCCGGCGCGGCGAATCGCGCGCTGGGCGAGCAGTTGGCGGAGCGCCTCGCCGTGGTCTGGCTCGAGCGCGGCGCGAGCGCGTTGGAATTTTTGCCGCGGCGCGCCGGTCGCTGGTCCACCCTGCTCGCGCGCTACAATTCCAAGCGGCTCGCCACCGCGGGTTTCGCCGTCGCCGGTCTCCTGCTGGTGGCGATCGGCGCGTTTGGCTGGCAGGAATTCCGCCGCTGGTCGCTACTCTCCGAGTGGGGCGCGATGCAGGCGCAGGTCACGGAGCTCGAGACGGTGCAGTCCCGCATCCACGAATTCCGGCCGTGGTATGACACCACATTTCACAATCTCAGCATTCTGCGGCGCGTGACGGAGTGTTTCCCCGACAACGGCAGCGTGACAGCGAAATCCTTCGAGATCCACGGCATCTCCAGCGTCAGCATCACCGGCACGGCGCGGGACAACGCGGCGCTGTTGCGCACGATGGAGCAGCTGCGCAAGGCGCGGGAAATCCAGAGCCTCAAGGTCGAGCAAATCCACGGCAAGGCGCCGCTGCAGTTCACGTTTTCCTTCCGCTGGAACAGCAATTCCGGATCATGAAACTTAACCTCCCCAACCGCCAGCGCCTCCTCGTCATCGTCGCCGGTGCGGGCCTGCTCCTGCTGATCCTTGATCGGATCGTGTTCACGCCGCTCGGCGACCTCTGGCAGGCGCATGCCACCGAGATTGTGCATCTCGGCAACGCCGTCGCCACCGGTCGCAGCGAGATCGCGCGCGCGAGCCAGACCCAGCGCGTCTGGACCGAGATGCAGTCCGGCGCGCTCCCGAAGGATCCGGCGCAGGCCGAACAGGATTTGATCTCGGCATTCGATACTTGGGGACACCTGAGCAACATCGAGCTCGGCTCCATCAAACCCCAGTGGAAGGCTGGCGCGACGGATCGCTACTCGCTGCTCGAATGCCGTGTGGATGCCACCGGCTCGATCGCGACGTTGAGCCGGTTCTTGTATGAGTTGGAAAAATCGCCGCTGGCGCTGCGCGTCGACTCTGTCGAGCTGAGTTCGCGCGATGACAATGGCCAGAAACTTGGCCTCGCGCTGATCGTCAGCGGCCTGCGGTTGGCGCCACTGGAGGGAAGACTATGAGCGCCCGCGCCTCCGCTCCGTCCGCTCGTCGGTGTCACGCCGTCCTCGCAATCGTCGGGATTCTCCTCGCCGCCGCCGCCCGCGCCGCCGATCCGCAGGCGCCGGTCGCCGCGCCGGTTGTAACGGTCGCACCGCGCGCGATGGCGAGCTACGATACTTTCCGACTCATCGGTGACCGGAACATTTTCAACCCCAACCGCGTCGGCCGCACCCGCAATTCGGATGTGCCCCAACCGCGCGTCGACACGATTTCGTTCGTCGGCACGATGAATTACGAGAAGGGCTTGTTCGCGTTCTTCGACGGCTCGGATGCCAACTACCGCAAGGCGCTGCAAGAGGGCGGCACCATCGCCCAATACACGGTGACGCGCATCCAGCCCAACAGCGTCGAACTCATGCGGGACAAGAAACCGCTGACGCTGCAAGTCGCCGACCAACTCCGCCGGCCCGATGGTGGCGATTGGGGAGTGGTGGTCGGCAGCGTGGTTCGCAGTGAAGCGAGCGCCGCCGAAGCCGCCGCCGCGACTGATCCCAGTGTGCCTGTAATCACGATACCTTCCGACGCTTCCGACACTCTCAAACGCCTGATGGAGCAAAGACAGAAACAACTGAAACAATGAAAACCAAACTCTTTACCCCAATCCTTTGGCTCGGCTGCGCCGCGTTGACGGCCACGACCTGGGCGCAGGAAACGCTGGCGCCCACGTCCGCCTTGGCGCCTGAGGCCAGCCCGACCCCGACCCCAGCCACGCCCGCCGCCCGGCCGGCGGATGCGGGCCTGCGGTTTAATTTCCGCGGCGCCCCGCTGGAGACCGTGCTCAACTACATGAGCGACGCCGCCGGCTTTGTCATCGTCCTGCAAACCCCTGTGCGCGGCACAGTGGATATGTGGAGCACGCAACCGGTGTCGAAGGACGAAGCAGTCCAGCTCCTCAACGTCGCGCTGAACAAGAACGGTTATTCCGCCAGCGTGCAGGGCCGCACCTTGATCGTCTCCTCGAAGGACGACGCCAAGAAACAGAACATCCCGATCCACACCGGCAACGATCCCGCGGACATCCCGCTCACCGCCGAGATGGTCATGCAAATTATCCCGCTGCGCCACATCGATGCGACGCAAGCCGCCCGCGATCTCGGCACGCTGCTTCCGGGCTCGGCCACTCTCACGGCCAACGCCGACAGTAACTCGCTCGTCGTCACCGACACCCAGATCAACGTCCATCACATCGTCGAAATCGTCGCCGCGCTCGACACCTCGATCGACACGGTCTCCGCGATTCGGGTCTTTCGCTTGAAAAACGCGGACCCGGTCGAGATGTCGCAATTGCTCTCGAATCTCTTCGCGACCACCACCACGACGGCCGGCGTCGCCGGTCGTGGCGGCCAGTTTGCCGGTGGCGGCGGCGGAGCCGCGGCGGCAGCAGCGATCGCCGCTTTCGCCGGACGCGGCGGTGGTGGTGGGGGTGGCGGCGGTGGTCGTGGTGGCGCGACTTCGGCCGGCGGTCGGAATACTCCGGTCGTCGCCGTCGCGGATCCGCGCACCTTCTCGGTCGTCGTCACGGCCTCGAAAGCGCAGATGCCCGAGATCGCCGAAATGATCGCCCAGCTCGATAACAGTTCGGCGCGCAAACAAAAGGTCTTCGTTTACACGATGGAAAACGCCGATGTGAAACAGGTCGAAACCGTCCTAAAGAATCTCTTCCAAAGCAGCAATACTCGCGGCTCCACCTCGAACCAGGCCGACCCGCTCAGCACCCGCGCCAACAACAACAGCCAGACGACCGCCGCCACGCCAAGCCTCTCGACGGGCAGCACCGGCTCCGCGCGCGGACCGTGAGCGCTACTCCCGATCCAATCCCAAACTTCATTCTCATGAAATCACAGACCTTTCGATTTTCTCTCCGCAGCCTGACCTTCCTCGGGTTGGGTTTCCTCCTCACGTCGGCGGCCTTCGGCCAAGGCGGCGGCGGTGCCGCTGGTGGCGCTGCCCGCGGCGGTATCGTCATTGGCGGTGGTGGTGGCGGAGGAGGAGGAGGAGGTGGTGGTGGTGGTGGTGGTGGTGGCGCTAGCACTACCGCGCCCCGCCAATACATCAATTCCACCATGGTCGGCGACGCGATGATCACGAGCGACATGGACACCCGGCGCATCATCGTCGTCACCGACGATGTGACCAACGAGAGCATCAAGACTGTCCTCGCCGGCCTCGATAAACCTAGACCGCAGGTGTTGATCGATGTCGTCTTTGTCCAAGTCGAACATGACAAGGATCTGAATCTCGGTGTCGAGGCGTCCTATCAGGGCCCGGTTTCGCTCAACTCCTCGCCCGCGCTCGGCACGGCCAGCACAAATTTCGGCATCGCCGCAACGGCGGCTCAAGCGGCCGCCGGTGGCACGACGGTTGGAGCCCTCTACACCCTCGCCAACAAAAAGGTGAACGCAACCATCAACGCCTTGGCGACCACCAACAAGACGCAGATTCTCTCCCGGCCTTCGATCCTTACGCGCAGCGGCCAGCAGGCCTCGGTCATGGTCGGTCAGTCGATTCCGATCATCACCAACTCCCAAGTCAGCTCCGTCACCAACGCGGTCACCAACACCGTCACCTACCAAAATATCGGTATCATTCTCGCGGTGACTCCATTCATCACCGCCGACGGCAACGTCGAGATGATCATCTCACCGCAAATGTCGTCGTTGAGCGCCACCACCGTGGCGACTTCGACCGGGGTAAGTTCGCCCGTGATTGACAAGACCCAGGCCGATGCCGTGGTCGTCACGCCCAGCGACAAGACGGTCGTCATTGGTGGACTCATTTCCTCGAACCTCACCGATACGGACACCAAGGTGCCGCTCCTCGGCGATATTCCACTGCTCGGAAATCTTTTTAAGCACAAAATCTCCAACTCCAAGCGGAGCGAACTGGTGATCTTCCTCACGCCCCACGTCGTGAAAACCCCCGAGGACCTCGCGCGGTTGAGCGGAGTCGAACGCGGGAACTTGGAGCTGGCGCCGCAATCGCCCGACGCAGTTAAACTCGATAAATTGATCGGCCCCAACTAAGACCCGGGGCGTGAATCCGCCTCCCGCCCGGGCCGAAAATCCTTTTACCGCGACCATGCCCTGGCCGTCCGCTCAGCGAAGCCTGATTGTTATCGTCGCGCTCATTGCTGGCGGGCTCGCGGTGGTCGCGTGGCAGGCGGAGGAACACGCGCGATTCAAACAGGCCGCGGAGCAGGCCCTGATCAACCGCGGGCGCGACATCACCTCGACGCTCGGCGTGGTCGTGCGCTCGCAACGCCGCTTCGGCCTCGTCGTCTCGAAGGAGCGCATCGAATCCTCGTTGCAGGACATGATTCGCCCCGAGGAACTCGAATCGATCGCGATCCTCGGCGCCACCGGCGAGACGATCGCGAGCGCCGGCCAGCCGGTCGATCTCTCGCCTGAGGTGCTGCGCACCCGCGCCGTGCTCTGGCGCGACCACTCGCTGACGATCATGAACCTCATGGATCTCGGTCCCAGCGGCACCGACGATGGTTCCCGCCCGCCCGCCGCCATCGTCGTGGCCGACGAGCGCATGTCCCGCGCCTTTCGCCCCTCGGCCAGCCGCCGCCAAAACGATTCGCGGCTGGCGTCCGCCGACACACCGGCCGTCGCTGCGCCCGCCGATCCGTCTGCCCGCCCGCTGTTCAGCCGGCCGTCGTGGATGTCGAAAGAGGAATATGATACGGTGATTCAGAAGCAGGGTGTACACAGCTTGGTGATCGCGCTTTCGACGGACCAAATGACCCGCGCGGTGCAGGGCGACTTATTGCTGCGTTCGCTGGTCAGCCTGCTGGCGATGGGCGGCGCCGTCGTCTCCAGCATGGCGTGGCGCAACATGGCCAAAACCACCGAACTCCAAATCCGGCTCGTCAAAGCGGGTGAAACCAACGCCCATCTCAAGGAAATGAATTTCGCCGCCGCTGGCCTCGCGCATGAGACGCGCAATCCGCTCAACCTCATCCGCGGGTTGGCGCAAATGATCGCGATGCAGGCGGAGGCACCGCCCAAGCTCAAGGAACACGCCTCCACGATCATCGAGGAGGCGGATCGCGTGACGGTGCAGTTGAACGAGTTCATCAACTACTCAAAACCCCGCGAAGCACACCTCGCGCCGGTGGAAGTCCGGCGGCTCGTCGCCGATGTCGCCCGCACTCTCGTGCCCGACATCGAGGAAAAACAAATTCAGCTTGTGCAGCCGGAGTCGCCGCTCGTCATCGCGGCCGATGAACAATTACTCCGGCAGGCGCTGTTCAATCTCCTGCTCAACGCCGTGCAGGCCGTGGCCCCGGGCGGCCGGGTCGCGATTCGCCTGCAGGCAACGCCCGACGCGCCCGAAGCGACGCTCGAAATCGCCGACGATGGTCCCGGCGTCCCGCCCGCCGAGTGCCAGAATATTTTCAAACCCTACATGACAATGAGGCCCGGCGGCGTCGGCCTCGGCCTGGCGATCGTCCAGCAGATCGCGGCGGCGCATCATTGGGAAATCGCGTGTGCGGCCAACGAGCCGCGTGGTGCGCTGTTTCGCCTCAGCCATCTCAAAGTCTCCGCTCCCGCTGCATGAAAGACGCCTTCGCAGCTCCGGCGCCCATCCTCATCGTCGATGACGATCGCAGCCAGCGCAGCTTGCTCGAGACGTTTCTCCACGCGCACGGCTACCGCACGCAGTCCGCCGCCTCGGGCGAGGAAGCGCTGCAGATGCTGGAGCAGGGCACCTTCGTCATGATGATCAGCGATGTTCGCATGCCCGGCATCTCCGGGATCGAGACGTTGCGCCGCGTGCGGCAGAACCATCCCACGTTGCCGGTGCTTCTCGTCACGGCGTTTGCCGACATCCGCAGCGCCGTCGCCGCGATGCGCGATGGTGCGGTCAACTACCTCGCCAAGCCTTTCGATCTGGACGAACTCATCTCGTCCGTGCAGTTCGCCACCGAGCGGCGCGGCGAGGTGCCCGTCCCGGCGCAAAATACCGGCCGGCTCCCGCCCGGTGTCATCACCTGCAGCCCGCTGATTCAGGCCGTGTTTCGCGATGCCGCCGTGATCGCGCCGTCCGAGACGCGCGTGCTGATCACCGGAGAAAGCGGCGTCGGAAAAGAAGTAGTCGCCGAGATGATTCACGCGTGGAGCCCGCGCGCCGCCGCCTCACTCGTCAAAGTAAACTGCGCCGCGATTCCGGAAAATCTCCTTGAGAGCGAACTCTTCGGTCACGAAAAAGGCTCGTTCACCGGTGCGACGAACCAGCGCATGGGCCGGTTCGAGGAAGCCAACGGCGGCACCATTTTCCTCGACGAGATCGGCGAACTGCCGCCGCCGCTTCAGGCGAAACTCCTGCGCGTGATCCACGATGGCACGTTTCACCGCGTCGGCTCGAACCGCGATCTCCACACGGATGCGCGCGTGCTTGCCGCGACTAACCGCGATCTTGAGGCGCAGATCGCCGCGGGGTTGTTTCGCGAGGATCTGTTTTACCGGCTCAACGTGATGGAGATTCACGTGCCGCCGCTGCGGGAGCGGCCGGAAGACATCGTCCCGCTGGCCACGCATTTCATCGAAAAATTCTCCCGGCAGAAACCCCGGTTTTCCGCCACAGTGTCGGCGAGTTTGACGCGCTACCGCTGGCCGGGAAACGTCCGCGAACTCCGCAATGCGATGGAGCGCGCCGCGCTTCTTTCGCGCGGCGAGATCGTCCTGCCCGAACACTTGCCGGGCCGCATCATGACCGGCGCCGCCGCGACCACCGACCTCGGCGAGGCCCAGCACCTCGAGCAGATCGAGCGCGACGCGATCCTGAAGGCGCTGCGCAAAAATAAATTCAACCGCACCGAGACTGCGAAAGAGTTGGCCATCAGTCGCCGTGCGCTCACCTACAAACTCCAGCGCCTGCGCGCCGAAGGCGTGCCCATCGATCCGGTGTAGGTGCGAACGGCTCCGCCGTTTCGGATCAGTTGCTTTTCTTCGCCGGTTCCGGTTTCAGCGGCGCGGCGGCCTTCACCAGAAGTTCGCGCCACTCGGTTGAGTCGAGTTGTGTCGCGGTGCCGCCGAAATGGACGCGTTGATTGAGCAGCGTGTAACCGTCGGCATCCTTTTGGGTGGAGAGCACACCGGCCTCAGTCAGGAGTTCGGCGGGATGGCCGCGAAAACCAAACTGCAAATCCAGACTGAGCGGCCGCTCGCCAAACGAGCAAATTTTCGCCGCCGCGACCTGTCCCGAGCCAGTCACACGTTCGTTCGGTGCGCTCAGCACCACGTCGACGAGGAGCAGGCTGCCGTCCGCGGCGCGAATCGCGGTGAAGGCGAGGTGTTCGTAGCGAAACTCCGCGGTCGCGTAGGTGAAGTTGAGGATCGCCTCGGTGTTTTTGCCGAGGGGATTTTTTTCCGTCTGGAGAATGTTCGACTTGGTTTTCATCAGCGTGCCAAACACCGAGCCGACCGTGCCGAGCGCATCCTTTACCGGCGTCGGCGCCTCCGTGATCGAGTTGGCCACCTTGGCTTGCAGGAGGGTGGTGCTGCCGCCGTTTCCAAGACTGGTCAGGCGAAACTCTTCCCGGGTGCGACGCGAGAGATCGGCGAGGGTGCGACCGTCGCCGGTAAGCGTGGCGGCGACGGCGAAGTGGCCGCGGAGCAGCGGTTCGCGGCCTCGCGGCGGCGGGCCGATCAAAATCGCGGCATCGAGGTCTTCGACCGTGGCGGTGGCGTTGGTCGTGTAGGGAGATTCAGCGGCGGCATCGAACGTGACGGCGCCCTCCGCCCGCATCAGTCGATCCTGGTGAAACGCCCCGCGGCCGCCCTCCAGTTTGATCGCGCCGTGATCGAGAAATAGCGTGCCGCCCACGTTCAGGAAATTGTGGCCCCACGCCGTCATCCGGCCGAAGTCGAGGCCCACGCGGCCCACCCAGTCGCCCCAGAACGGCACCGAATCGCGCGCGTTCGCCGTAACCGAAAGTTCAGGACCGGTCGATCGTCCGACGGCGGTCAGCGGCGCGGCGACGAGCGCGAGGTGAGTGAGAGTGACGCGTTCGCCGGTGAGATTGAGCACCAACCGCCCGCCTTTGGCGGGACTGGCCCAATTTCCTTCCGCCGAAAATTCCGACCGATTGGTCCCGAGCGCGATCTTGATCGGTGCGAAGAATGTGGCCCGGCCATTCGGATCGGCGTTGACGTGGAGGCTGCCGCCGAGCGTGTGCGTCGGATCGCGGCCGACCACAGTGAACTTGTTTTCCGCATTCAGCCATGAACCGGTGAGCACGGTGAATTCACCCGAGGCGGTGCGCCCGGCATGGCCGCCGAGCGCCGCCAGCGCGGGTTGCGCGGCGAGAGCGATGAGGTCGGCGGTCCACTCGCCAGAAAGCTTGATCGGCTTGCCGCCGTCGGCAGGTTGGGCGGCGGTCGCCTCGATCGTCGCGAGGTGCTGGCCGGCGCAGGCGAGAATCAGGGGCGCCGCTTGCACCTGCCAGCCTTGCGGGGAGATTTTCGCGAGGAACGCGAGCGATAGATCGAGGTCGCGACCAAGAATTTTTTCGCCACGGCGCACGGCGACGCCGAGCGCGGTGAGCGGTGCTTTCGCACGCAGGGTGATTCCATCGGCTCCGGCGTGCGCGATGAAATCGCCGGTCACCTCGCCGCCGCTGGTGTTGAGTCCATCCGGTGAACCGAAAATCCACGCCAGCGGCAAACCCGGGAGCGAGCCGGCCAGCCAATCCGCCTGAGCGTCAGCCACGCGCAGATCGCCGGTCGTCTCGTCGACCGTGAACGGTTGCAACGCCTGCGCGATCACCGCGGGCTGGGCGCCGGCGAGAGAGGCGTTGAGCCGGTCGAAGCGGAGGGTGTTGCTGCTGTGCGTGGCGCTGAAATCGGTGGTGAGTGTCACGGTGCCGAGCCGATCGAGCGGCGTGGCGAGTTCGCCGAGTCGGCTGGCGACGGTGACGAGGTGGCCGGTGGCGCGGACGCGGGTGAATGCCGCGTCGGTTTCAAACTCGCCGGCGCCGGTGGTGGCGACAGCGGGCAGATTTTTTTGCGGGAAAAACGGCGCCAGATCGGAATCGCGGAGATCGATTTTCCACGTGCCGGCGGGTGCGCGGGTCGTCGCGGGCAACCGGGCGGCGACGGTCGCGAGCGGGCGTTCACTACGGTTGAGTGTGATAATGTAAGTCTCGTCGTGCGCCGCGTCCGCCGCCGTCAACACCACGGTCGCGCTCAGGCCGTCGGGCAGCGGCCGACCCTTTGCCGCCAGATCGGCGGTGAGGGCGAGGCGTTGCGGCGCCCGGCCGGCATCCAGCGCGACGACGAGCCGTCCGTGGACCAAAAGATCTGCGGCTGAACGCCCGTGTTCTTCGATCGGAATGGACGTCTCAATCGTGAACGCCCCTTCGCGGCCAGCGCCGAGCCTGCCACCTTTGACTATCACGTGCACGCCGGTCGGATCGCGGCCCGGGCCGGCGGGAATCAGGAGGTCGCCTTCCAAATCCACTTCGTCGATCGTCACCTCGGGCGGAAACGTCCAGCCGGCTAAGAGTTGATGAAAGAGGAGCGTCGTTTGGAGCGCGGAATTCGCTGGCGCTAGAGGCGGGGTGGTCGGTGCGGCGGTGCTGGCGGGTTGGGCGGGAGGGAGCGGCGGCTTGATCGTGGTGGCTGTGGCGTTGCTCAGGTCGAGGGTCCAGCCTTTGGCGATGAGGCGGTGGATTTCGATTTTCTTTTCCCACACGGCGCGTTTGAGCGGCAGCAGGGCTTGGAGCGACGGCAGCGTGAGCGTGGCGCCGTTGACGGCCAGCGTGAGGTCGTGGGCCTCAAGATCGCCGGTGCCGGCAGCGAGGGAGCCGAGGGAGGCATGCAGATCGGGGTGCCGGTCTAGCGTCGCCTGCGCGATCCAGGTTTGCACGGTGGGATTGAACGCGGCCGCCACCAGCAGGGCGGCTAGCGCGATCACCAGGGCAAGGACGAACAGGAAGCGTCGGAGGAATCTCAAGCGGAAGGGCGAACGTTCAGACCAAGCTCATCAGCCGGTGTGCCATCGAAGTGCAGCGAGGCACGGACGGAGCCGCGCGCCGGTTGGCAGCGGGGCGCGTCAGGTCGGCAGTGCCACGCGCCGCTCGGCCGGCTCCGGATGCTGCCGGTAAAACAGCGCGGTGTGTCCGACGGCGCCGGCACACACGCAGCGGCCGGCGTCGGCGACTTGCGCGCAGAGCGCCGGGCGTTCGGTGCGATCGGCGCCGAGGAAGCGGAGTTTCACGAGTTCGTGGGCGCGGAGTTGCTGCTGCAATTCGAGAAGAAATTCTGGCGTGAGGCCGCCCTTGCCGAGCTTGAGCGACGCTTCGAGCTTCTGGCCGAGCCCGCGAAGGAAGGATTTCTGCGCGCCCGTGAGCGGGAAGTCATACATGGTGCCGCTGAGCGTCGCGCGTCCGGCGGTGGCGGCAAGGTCGAATTACCCTCCTAATGGGGCGGCAAGGAATGCGCCATCTCGGCCAAGGCGTGCGAAGGATTTCCGCTGGTCGAGACGTATCTTGCGGTATGGTTATCACTCACCCTAGGATGCCCCTCCTGCCACAGGGTTTGGATCGGCCGGCTGCCCGCACTTCCGCGGCGGCAATTTCCCGGCGGGAGTCTGGGATGGGTTCATGGCGCTACAGAATGCCGAATCACACGCGCCGGGATTTCATCCTTGCGGCGCTGATCGCAGCGGGCTTTCACGCCGTGGTGTTTCTCGGCGTAGGCCGGCACCATCAGGTCCGGATCGTGCAGGAGGAAAAACTCAACGTCATCCGCATCGAAATGCCCGACCTCAAGGACCTGGAGGAACCGGAGCGCGTGGTGACGGACGAGGCGCCGCCGCCCGACGAGGGGCTCTACGCGCCGTCGTTGATGGACGCGCCCACCCGCATCGCGCTGCCGACCGATTTCGTGCAGACGATCGATTATGCCTCGCTGATCCCGCCACCGGATCTCAACGCCGCCAAGGTCTTCGTGATTCCCGAGCACATCTCGCGCGGTAAACTCGCCGAAAGCATCGGCAGCATCTTCAACCTCGCCGATCTCGATCGCGTGCCGGAGCCGATCGTGCAGCCGGCGCCGGTGTTTCCGCCGGCGCTCCGACGCGAAATCGAGGAGGCCAAGGTCACCGTCGAATTCATTGTCGATCGCGAGGGCAAGGTGCTTAGCCCGATCGTCGTCGCCTCGAGCCACGAGGGCTTCAACGACGCCGCGATGAGCGGCGTGTCGCGCTGGCGCTTCCACCCCGGCATGAAGGGCGGCCGCAAGGTCAACACCCGCATGTCCGTCCCGATCATCTTCCGCGTGGTTTCGGGCGAGAACTAACGAAGCCTCAGCCGAAATAATCCAGCGGCAGCTCGCGCCACGCGCCGGGCGCGAGATCGTCAAGTTCGAGCGCGCCGAATTTTTCGCGGTGCAACGTGAGCACGGTGGCGCCACCGGCGGCCGCGAACATACGCCGCACCTGATGGTATTTTCCCTCGGTCAGCGTGACCTTGGCCTCGCGCGGCGAAATGATTTTCAACTCCGCCGGCGCGCACGGCGCCGTCTCACCGTCGAGCGTCAGCGTGCCGCTGGCAAACCTCGCCACCAGCTCCGGCGCGAGATCGCGATCACCGGTGGCTCGGTAGATCTTCGGCACTTTGTGCTTGGGTGAGGTGAGCCGGTGCACGAGCGCCGACTGGTCGGTGAGAAGCAGCAGGCCGCTCGTGTCCTTGTCGAGCCGCCCCACGCTCGTGACGATAGGGTTGCGCCGCCGCCAACGCGCGGGGAGCAGCGAGTAGACGTTCGGGCCTTCGCGCAGCTCGTGCGAACAGACCAGCCCGAGCGGTTTGTGGAGCACGAGCAACAACCCGTCCGGATGATCGAGTGGTGCGCCGTCGACGCGGATGTCGGCGGAATTCGCCTTTGCACTGACGTCGTCCGCGACGGCACCGCGCACCGTCACCGCGCCGCTCGCGACCCAGTCGCGCGCCTCGCGGCGCGAACAATAACCGAGGTTGGCGAGGAGTTGATCGAGCCGGCGCATGAACCGAGGATGGCTGCAAAGAAGCGCCGCCGGCGCAAAAAGAATCGGGCGCCAGCTTTCAGGCGGTGCGCTGGAATTGGCGAATCACCCGCAGCAGCTCCAGCACCGCGAGCGGGACGAAAATCCAGAGCACCTGCTGCGGGAAAATCTTTCGTCCGGTGGCTTGGTGATAGGCCGCGAACGCGGCGGCGACGTAGGCGAGGCGGTGGAGTTTTTTCCAGTTCTTCCCGCCGAGCCAGCGGACAAACACGGGCAGGCTCGTGACGGCGAGAACGATGAGAATTGCGAGCGTGATGAGGCCGGCGAGTTGAAACGGTTTCTGGAGCGCGGTCGTGAGAATTTTCGACAAGGTGGCGCCGCCGCCGTTTTCATAAACGAGGTGGGTGAGGAAATGCAGCACGCCGTAAACACACGCACTCACGCCGACGAGCCGGCGGTGGCGGTTGAGCGCGAGCGCGACGCCCCATTTTGGAAACAGCACCCGCAGCGGCGAAAACGAAAGCACCGCCACGAGCAGCAGGCATGCGGTGAAGCCAAGGTGGTGCAGCACTAACTTTAGCGGATCGGCGAGCACGCTCGGATTGTGTGAACCGAAAATCGGCCACAACGGCCAGAGGCCGGGCAGCACGATGAGCGTCCAGATGACAGCCTTCGAGCGGAGGAGTTTTTCGAGGAAGGCCACGATCAATTTTTTACCGGGAAGCACACGAGCGACACGAAAAGGAAAGTCCGGCTCAAATTGCGACGACAGCGTGAGAGCTCAATAGTTCTTCTCGAGATTCAGGCTCTGGTAGAGCGCGGCGACCTGCTTCTCGTAGCCGTTGAAGAGCAGCGTGCGCTGGCGCGAGCCGAAGACGCCGCTACCGCCGCCGATCACCCGCTCGCTCGCCTGCGACCAGCGCGGATGATCGACGCGCGGATTCACGTTGGCGTAGAAACCATACTCGTCGGGCGCCATAATGTTCCAAGTGTTGCGCGGCTGCTTCGCGACAAACTCGATCTTCGCGATCGATTTGGCGCCTTTGAAGCCATACTTCCACGGCGTGACGAGCCGCAGCGGCGCGCCGTTCTGGTTTGGGATTGGTTGGCCGTAGATGCCGGTCGCGATGAAGGCCAGTTCGTTCATCGCCTCGTCGAGGCGCAGGCCTTCAACGTAGGGCCAGTCGAGCGTGCCCTCGCGCTGGCCGGGAATGTTTTTCGGATCGAGCACGGTCGTGAACTTAACGAACTTCGCCTCGGACTTTGGACCGGCGAGCGCGACCAGTTTGGCGAGCGGAAAGCCGTCCCACGGAATCACCATAGACCACGCTTCGACGCAGCGGTGGCGGTAGATGCGCTGCTCCACGCCGCCCATTTTCGCGACGAGATCGTTGACGTCAATTTTTTGCGGCGCGTCGCACAGGCCGGAAATTTCGACGGTCCACGGCTCGGGTTTCCAATGGGCGGCATTCGGTTTCGGGTCGGCCTTGTCGGTGCCGAACTCGTAGAAATTATTGTAGCTCGTGATGAAGTCGTAGGGCGTGGGCTTGAGCGCGGCATCGCGGTAGGCGGGATTGAGCTTCGTCGGGAAGCCGCCGGTGGCCGCGAGGAGATCGCGCGCAGCGAAGGCGGCGCCGGCGACGCCGAGCGATTTCAGGAAATCGCGGCGGTGGCTCAGCCGGTAAATCTTTTCCGGCGTCGCGGCCGACTCGCGGAGGGCCCAGTCTTTCGGAGTGCGGATCAGCATGGGTGGAGGAGGTGTGGTCTTCCGGCGACAGAACGAGGGAACGGCGAAAGTGCAAAGCGGTCCGCCGGTTTGGGGCCGGAGTTGCCGCGCGTTGCGCACCGCCGGGCGCACTCGCTTCAGAGCTTGGCGCGCTGGGCGGCAACCTGTGCGGCCGTCGTCTCGGGCACGGACGGCGCGAAGTTTTTGCGGAGATAATTAATCAGGCTCGCGAGGTCGGCGTCGGTGTAAACGGCGCCGAAGGGCGGCATGACGTTGCCGAATTTTTCGCGGTCGGCGGGAAGCACGAGGGCCGGGCCTTTCAGGATGACGTTGATGAGGCGATCGGTGTCGCCGGCGACGACGGCGCTGGTGGTGAGCGCGGGCTGCATCGAGGGCACGCCACTGCCATTGGGCATGTGGCACGCAGCGCAGACGGCGGCGTAGATTTTGCCGCCGGGCGTGTCGGCGCCGATCGCGCCGTAGGTTTGCGGTGCGACGAGAGTCGCGTGCGCGCCGGCGCGTGGCGTCAAATCGCCGGTGTAGATGACGCGCCAGATGCGGCCGCGTTCGGTTTCGCTGATGTAGAGCGAGCCATCGGGACCGACGGCGACACCGGACGGGCGATAACGGGCGTCGCGGGTGTTGGTGAAATAATCGACGCCAGGAAAACCCGTGGCGAATTCCTCGTAGTTGCCCTCGCCGGACGCGGTCTTTCCGATCGGCAGGCCATCGGGGCCGAAGGGAATGAAGACGACCTTGTAGCCGGCCTGTGGACGCGGGGCGCGGTTCCACGAGCCGTGAAACGCGAGGAACATGCCGCCGCGATATTTCTCGGGAAATTGTGTGCCGGAGTAGAGGCACATCTGGAGCGGCGCCCAGTGCGCGGGAAACGCGATCAGCGGTTTGTCGAACGCGGGGTTGTCGTCGTGCGTGCGGCCGTCGCCGCCATATTCGGGGCCGCGCATCCGCGCCTTCTTAATCGGGTCCCAATAACTGAAGGGCCAGCCGAGGTTTGTGTCCTGTTTCAGGAGATGAAATTCCTCGGCGACGCGCTCGGCGTTGTCGAGGGCGTCGTAGTGCGCGGGATCGATGTCGTTCATCCCGTCGCGGCCCATCATCGTCATGAAGAAATTCTTCGACGCCGGCTGCCACACGAGCGCGAGACAGTGGCGGTGGCCGGTGGAGAAGCGCACGCCGTCCGCCTGAGTTTGGTTGAGCTTGTTCGGATCGTAGCGCCAGAAGCCGCCGTAGGTTTGTTGAAACGTGGCGACTTCCGCGTCGCTGAAACCTTTCGCGCCGAACTGGCGGTCGGGTTTGCTGTAGACGTTATAGGGCGAGCCGACCTCGACGATCATCCCGCCGCTCTCGTCGAAGGCGAAGGCTTTCTGGGCGTGGTCACGCTCGGCGGGCAGGTCGTGGATCACGACTTCGACGGGCGTCGAGGGCACGAGATCGCCAGGGATATATTTTTGCCGGTAGACGGCGGTGCGGCTCGAATGGTAAAGGTAGCCGTCGTGAAACATGATGTGCGTGCCGCCGTCGCCGGGCCCGAACTCCTCGATCTGATCCGCGCGGCCGTCGCCGTTGGTGTCGCGCAGTGCCCAGATTTTTCCCTGCTGTCCCTTCGCGTAGACGTCGCCGTTCGGCGCGACGACGAGGAAGCGAAGTTTTTCAGGGGAGTTGCCGACTTTTTTGCCGACGACGAGGTTGTCGGCGAAGACGAGCGCACGGAAGCCGGGTGGGAGCGTGATGCCGCCATCGTCGGCATCGGGCGCGGGCAGCGCACCGCGGACGAACGGGGCGGCCAGCAACACGGTGAGGGCAAGCGGGAGGAGGGAGCGTTTCATGGGGATCGGGGAAAGCGAAGTGCGGAACGTGGGCAATATGTTCGGGGGCGCAAGTGGGGGCGCGTTCAGCTCGTTTGGTGGGGGAGGGGACGACCGCCGCGCGATTTGTCTCGGCAAGCGTGCCGGCATTTGGGATGGCTTCCCGGTTCAGCGCAAAATCGAAATCACACTTATGTCAGTCTGGGAATACAAGGTCATCAGCAGCGGCAAGGGCGGATTCGCCACGCCGGCCATGCTGGAAAAATTTCTTGGTGAGCTGGGTCGCGACGAATGGGAAATCATCCATTACCAGTCGGCGCCGGACAACTCGCTCGCCTTCTCCGGCCTCGCGCGGCGCCCGACGCAGCGCGATTGGACGCTGGAGGACGCCGTCGCGGCCGCGGCCCGCGCGGAAACGGAAAAACTCCGGGCGGAATTTGCCGCGAAATTCGAAGCCGCCACGAAGACCGCCACTGGCGGCGAAGAGAAGGCGCCCGCCAGCTTTCTCGAGGAGAAATCGGCGCCCGACGACGGGTTCCGCAAGCTCGTCGACACCTCCCGCGACGACGATCCGGAGGTCGAGGACGAAGGGAAGGACGACTGGGACAAGCTCACCGCCGCCGAAACGGACGAGTTACCGACGTTTTTCGATGCCATCAAGCCGCACCTCCGCCGCAACCAGCGCGGCCCCGGCATGAGCGTGGGCGTCGATTACCTCGCGAAAAAATGGGACCAGTCCGAGGACGACTTGAAAGGCGCGCTCATCGAGTGCGGTTTCGTGATGCCTGAGGACGAAGATTCGCCCGCCGTCCATCTCGAATTTGATGGCGATCTTTATTGGCTGAACATCAACCGCCGCGGCGAACTTTGGATCAACACGAAGGAAAAACCGCGTCCGGTGTTTCGCGCGGTGAAGGGCACGCGCATCGAAACCGCTGAAGAGCCGAAGGCGCCGGAAAATACCCCGACGGAGCCGGCGGCAAAACCCACGTTCGAGCCCCGCGCCAGGCGGGAGGAAAAGCCAGCGGCAGACCTCGCGCCGGCCACGCCAGGCGCGCCGTTGCCCACGGGCACGGAATTGCTCGCCAAGATCGAGCCGCTGATGCGCCGAAACCGCCGCGGGCCGGGCGGCTCGGGCAGCACGAGTTTTCTCTCTCGTGCGCTGAAATGCGCCGAGGTCGATCTCATGGCGGGGTTTGCCGCGCTCGGACTCGTCTTGCCCGCCGATCCCAAGGGTCAGCCAGTCTTCGTTGAAATCGGCACCGACCTCTGGTGGCTGAATCAGGATTCGCGCGGTGGCGTGTGGATTAACGGCCGCGAAAAGAAAGAGGGCGAAACCATCGCTTCCGCGAGTGCCGCCGAGAAGCCCGCCGCACCGATCGTCGAACCGGTCGCCGAACCTTTGGCGCCGGCTCCCGTCGAAATCGAAAATCCAAAATCTGAAATCCAAAATCCTCCGAGCCCGCTCGCTGCCCTGCGTCTCATCCTCAAGGAAACGAGAACCGGTGGCGTCGCCGGCAATGTGGAGCGGCTCGCCGAAGAAATCGGCCAGCCCGCCGATCAGTTGATCGCGGCGCTCGTCGGTGCCGGACTCAAAGTGCCGGAAAAGTCCCGCGAGAAACCCGTGTTTGTCGAGCACGCCGGAGAAATTTTTTGGTTCAATAAGAACCCGAAAGACGAACTCTGGCTCAACGCCAAGGCTTCGAAATTCGCTGACAAGAAAGACGGCGACGCTTCCGAGGGTGAAAAGTCGCGGCGGCCACGTTCGAAAAAGAAAGCGGAGTAAGCGGACATCGGTCGCAAACTGAGTTGGCTCTGACTTCGCCCGCTGCCATCGTGCGCCCGAACAAAAAGAAATTCGAGATCACGCAGCTCGACGCCGTCCCCGCCGTGAAGTGTCCGTGCGGGTTTTCGCAGCGCGCGTTTGTCGGGCCCGACAATCCGGTCGCGACGATTCACCTAGTCGACATCCAAACCGACGCGCAGACGCACTACCACAAGAAGCTCACGGAAATTTACCTGATTCTCGACGGTGAAGGCTTCATGGAACTCGACGGTGAACTGCACCCGGTCAAGCCGATGACCACGATCTTGATCCAGCCCGGCTGCCGCCACCGCGCCGTCGGCAGAATGAAGATCGTGAACATTCCGGTGCCGGCGTTCGACCCGCACGACGAGTGGTTCGATTGATTGCTGGTGGACTCAGTTTGTCCGAAGCACCGCCGCTTTTGCCCTGTTTCAAGACCGCGTTTCCTCTTGGGCGCCACGCGGTCTCCGAACTGCTTTATGTGAGCCTGCCTCTATTCGGTTGGTTCGAGCAGGGCGAAACGTGATTGATCGGTGAAGTCGCTGCGTGTTGGCTGGAACCCATGGGCTACCTTAAAACGGTGCTGACTTACGACCGACCTTCGGAGGCGGAAGTGGACAAGGCGTTTTTGGAGTCTCGCGGTTTTGCGGTCTGCTTGTTGAACGGGGAGACGACTCGTAATGAACTGGGTGCACCTTTCTACATTCAACTCCAAGTGAATGCGGACGATTTCGAAGCGGCCTGGAACGCCTTGCGCGCGACCAACACGCAGCGTTTTGGCTCCCCATTCCGAGTAGATGAGATCGATCAGACGCTGAAGCGTTCGGCAGTTTTCTTTTTCGCCGCCGCGATTCCCGCGGGCCTCGTTGCCTATTGGCTGATGCCTTCGATCCGAGGAGGAGCGATGCCTCCCGCCACAAGGGGATGGCCGGTGTTGGGGCACGGCTGGATTACTCCCGATATGCGTGTCGTCGTCGCGATTTTGGTCGCGATCCTCGCCGGGGTCGCATCGGCAACGTTCGCAGCGAGAACGATGCGCCATGCCAAGGTGATCGGATAGATCCGGCAAACATCAGGCTCGAAGGATCCCCTGTTTAGCGGCTTCGCTGCATGTTTTACACTTCATGCCTTTTGGGCTCGCGGCGTTTCTCCAACACCAACGACCTCTGGCTTCGATCACATTACGCAGAGTCCTGATTCCAGATTTAGGCCAATCGGGGTGGGGAAAGAAACGTGCCAGGGGATCTCGGCGCGGAGATCAGCGCGGTGCAGCGTCCCAGCGAGCCAACATCGATGAAGTGCCGGCGACAGGCATGAACAGAACGACGCCGGCACCGGACTGCCGCACCTGCGTGTAGAGCGCGTGATCGCTGCCGATCTGGAGGCGCGCGCTCCTCGTCGAGGCCACGGCTCCGAATTTATCGAGTTTGTCTGATACTGGAATCGATTTTACCACCAGCGCCCCCGTCACACGATCAAACTCAGTGTCGAACGTGTCAGTGAGGATAGCTGCACCGCCCTGAAACCCGGTAAAGGTGAGCCGACCAGAATCGGAAAGGTGCAATTCACAACGGTCGAGTTGGGGTTGATGTCTGCTCAAGAAGCGGCCTGGAAAAAACAGATCGACCAGCGTCCAGCTGACCACTTTGCCGTCGCTGCGGACGACTTGGCCATTGGCGAAATACTGACCGTTCACATTGGCGCGCTCAGTGGTCTTTGTCGACATCGCCTGACGCCAGGCCGCTGGCACTTGATCTTCGTCCACCGACTTGATGGAGACGCAGGAAATGCTGAGCATTCCTGCGGCGAGCATTGCGACGATCGTAGGCAATTTCATAACGCTAACATTGCGCATGCACCGACTTATGCGAGCCCGGGCTCTTGCCACTCAGGTGAACGTGGCAATCACACAACAACTTAACCGCGAATTTCGCCTATGCCTGATCCAAGCTCGGGGAAACATCCCCGCTTCCTCACGCGGCTTTCGAGGCATTACCCATGACCAATCGGCGGATGTGTTCACGCAAATCATTGAGCGTCGCAATGCTCGCGAGTTCCGTGTCATTGATATCGATGTCGAACAGGCTTTCAGCCGCGAACACCAGATCCATCATCGTCAAAGAATCGCAGCCAAGGTCTTCAACCAGTCGGGTGGATCCAGGCAGCACGGCAAGCGGGGTCGTTGGTTTCTTCGCCAAATAGAACTGCAACACTCCCAGAACCACAACATCGAGGCTCTTCTGTGCGCCGGTCTCGGCAAAGCCTACATAAGCAGCGGTGACTTCCGGAGGGAAGCCCACCAGAGTTTCTTGGAGGCGTTTTTGGGTGACGGCGGCGTTAAGCATACTGGGTAAGCCACCTTGTGCGGGGGTCGAGTTGGGCAAATAGTCTTCGAAATTTTGCCCAAGCGTCCACCTCCACACTCGGAGCTTGATGGGAGCATACACGAGACCGTGCGGCGCTGTATGCCGGGCTGATCGGAACTTTGATGTAGGGAAATTACCTACATCGCGGAAAGTCAGCCACCTTGGCCTGTGGCCGCCGCACAGCGATTCAACGAGAGATCTTTAAATGCCCTGCGGGGGCTGGATGTCGATCTGGAACATCCCCGTGCCGTCGTGCCGTCGTTCGACCCGTGCGGCGAGTGGTTCGGCTGAGGCGAGCCGGAACGGCTTCAGTCATTGTTTTCGACGAGGGCGATCTTCGTCTCGATGACGGAGGCGCCCTGACCGTTGATCACGTGGGCAATGCCGCTGCCGTTATTGGGATTCAGGCGGAGCGTGACCATGTGGTGCAACTTCACCCCGGGCGCATGCGGCGTCTCGATCGCGTTGTCCAAAATCACGGGCGAACGACGGAAGACACAGTAGACGCCGAGCCCCCACGCTTCGTGGGTGGTGACCGTGTCGCTCACCTTGTAGGACGCAAAGCCGCGCGTGGTGCCGTTCATCCACGCCGCCTGCGTGGGTGGATCGTAGGGAATTTCGGATTGGTAGAGATAGACGCGGCCACCATCGCCGTTCCAGAGGGTCTGGTATTCCTGATTATGTTCGACGAAGAGACCGTAGAGGGTGACGTCGTCGCCGTTCACGATCAGGCCATTGGCGTTTTTATTGGCGTCCCACGCTGCGCCTTTGCCGTGATCGGCGCGCCAGAGCCAGAAATTGTCGCCGACGACGTGGCGGCTGTTAATGGTAAGAAAACAGTGGGTGACTCCGACGTTGGCGCCGCCCGCCCGGGCAAAAATATCGTAGAGAAAGATCGGATCCGCGGCGTGCGCGGCGGTGCAAGGCGGTTCGCCGATTTGCAGCAGCGTATCGGAATTCACCGGACCGGCTTCGAACAACAGGCCGCCGATCTTCACGCCATCGACATCGCCGACGATCATCGCGGGCGTGCCTTGATCGGGGACGAGGGTCGGGTAACCGAGCCCGAGCACAATCGTGCCGGGACGGGCCACGTTGATGCTGGTATCGAGATGATAGATGCCGGGCGTGAAGAGGAGATTTTTGCCGGCGCCAAGGGCGGCATTCAGGCTCGCGGCATTGTCCCGCTCCGGATGCGCGAGATAAAACCGATCGATCGGCAAGGCCTGAACTGGCGTCGGCCGATCGCCCCACGTGATGCCCTGCGTGCCGGCGCGTGCGAGGTCGGGGACCATGACGAAATAGCGGCCGTCGGCGTCGATGAAGAGATAGGGTTTCTCGCGGCTGATTGGCGTCTGCTCGACGACGGTGTAGGCGGGATCGGGCCATCGGCCGGGAGGCGGATTAGTGACGCCGACGAAAACCATGTTCCAGCTGCCACCGACCCACTTGCCCCACGCGGCATTGCGGGAGATCCATTGCTGCTGGGTGCCGGAGTTGATCCGGCCATCGATTTTGCAATCAGCGAGGAAGCCGCCGCTCGACCAGCCCTGGTCCGACAGGTTCAGGTCGCCCTTCACATGGACGCGGCGGAGGGCTGTAGCCTGCGAAACCGCCCAGACATTGATGTGGCCGTCCAGGGTAGGTGTAACGGCAAGGTTTTCGGCGCTGCGCCAGAAATTGCAGGTGGCGTTGTGGTTTCTCATCCAGTTGGCGTTCGAGCGGACTGCGCCGGTGATCGCGACGTCGTCGGGTGAGCGACCGAGGCCCAGGACCTGCGTGTAGAAGCCGACCTGCACATCGAGGTGATAGGTTCCGGGCTTGAAGAAATAGGTGACGCGCTCGGGGCCGAACTGGCTGCTCTCCTGTCGGGCAAACACGGCGTCGAGCTGCGACTGGATTGTCGTCATCGAGGGATCGAAGATGAACACACGGGGTCCAAAATCCGGCGCGGGCTCGCGGGCGGTCGACGCGATGGGATCGGTTTCGGCGCGGGCAAGGGAAACGACCAAACTGAGCAAGAGGACGGTAGACGAAGCGTGCATGAAGGGCCGGCTGGGTGCGAGCCGCGCGATCGATCGACCTCGATTTTTCGGTGATTCGCAAGACCAGCATGCGGAAATGATTCCACCGTCGGTAGAATGAAAAGCGTGAACATTCCCGTGCTGGTTTTCGATCCGCACGACGAGTGGTTTGACTGAGGTGACGCTGGCGCTCGGTCGCGCCCGTTGTTTGACGATCGCAACTGGCGACGAAGATTGAACCTCGCGAGTCATGCGAGGGACGGCTTGCGCGATTGTGGTGAGCGTGGAAGTGTGCGGCGCTCCATGAAAGCCTCTTCCGGTTCGGCGCACCTCAGCCGCCGTCGTTTTGTCGGCCAAGTCTCGGTGGGCGCCGCCGCGCTCGCCTTCGGTTCCCGGTTATTCGGACAATCCTCCGCCACGCCCAAGAAACTCGGCATCGCGCTGGTCGGGCTCGGCAGCTATTCGACGGGACAGTTGGCACCGGCATTGAAGCGCACGGAGTTCGTCGAACTCCGGGGCGTCGTCACCGGTTCGCGCGAGAAAGGCCGGCAGTGGGCGCGCACCTTCGGTTTTCCCGAGACGAGCATTTACGGCTACGACACGATGCATCAGCTCGCGGACAATCGCGACATCGACATCGTCTATGTCGTCACGCCGAATGCGCTGCACGCCGAAGAAGTGATCGCTGCGGCGAAGGCCGGCAAACATGTGATCTGCGAAAAACCCTTCACGACGAACGTCGCCGACGCCGAGGCCGCGATCGCTGCGTGCCGGGCCGCAAAAGTGAAGCTCTCGATCGGTTATCGGCTGCATTTCGATCCGTTCCACCAGGAGCTGAAGCGTCTGGCGCACGAAAAAGATTTTGGCGTGCTCGCGAAGATGACCGGTGCCAATGGATTTCAGATGGGCCGGAAGGTTTGGCGCGCAGAGCGCAAACTCGCGGGCGGCGGCCCGCTGATGGACATGGGGATTTATTGCGTGCAGGAGGCCTGCATGGCGGCCGACGGTGCGGCACCGATCGCCGTGACTGCGCGCGAGCATCCGAAAACCCGACCGGAGTTTTTTACCGACGTGGAGGAAGGGCTGGATTGGACGATGGAATTTGCGAACGGCGCCAAGGCCGAGCTCATGACCAGCTACAACCAAAACGTCGGCCGCTTCCGGGCGGAAGGAGCGGCTGGCTGGATCAATCTCGAACCGGCGTTCGGCTATCGCGGAATCAGGCTGACCAGCAGCAAGGGGCCGACCGCGTTAAAGGAGCTGCCGAGCCAGCAGGCGTTGCAACTGGACGACTTTGCGCTCTGCGTCCGCGAAGGCCGCGAATCGCGGGTGGCCGGCGAGATGGGGCTGCGCGACATGGAGATTATCGAGGCAATTTATGCCGCGGCCCAGAGTGGGCAGCGGACTTTGGTGAAGGTTTAGCGGCAAACCTTAGGACGACGAAACATTGCCCGACTTCAGGCGTCTAAGCGGGCATGGTTTCAAATCACTTTCGCTCACTTTCGTGGCGACGCTCCGCGCTGGTCGCGGCGCAGTTCGCCCTGATCTCGTCGCTGGCCCCCGGTCTGCGGCTCGCCGCCCAAGTCGGCACCGTGCCGGACGCGCCGACGGTGCCCATTGCGCCGGCCCTGCCGGATGCGGCCATCGTGGCGCAGCCACTGACGCCGGCGTCGGGCCAGGAAATCATCGAAGAGCGCCCCTCCCCGCAGCATGTCTGGATCGGAGGCCATTGGCGTTGGCAGGATGGCCGCTACGCTTGGATCGCGGGCCGGTGGGATTTGCCGCCGCGGGCCGGCTTGGTTTGGGTGGATCCGCGCTGGGAGAAACGCGGCACGGGTTTCGCGCTGGCCGGCGGTTACTGGCAGGATGGAGCGCCGGGTGCGACCGCGGTCGCGTCTGCTCCTGCGATGCCAACTCCGATGGTGGTGGCACCGCCGCCAGCCGTCGTTTATGCTCCACCACCGGCATCAGTGGGCGCGCCGTCCGCGCCGCCCACTGTCGTCGTGGTCGAGCAAGCGCCGCCGCCGCCGGTGCGCGAATATATCGTCGAGCGTCCCTCGCCCCGCTACGTCTGGATCGAAGGCTACTGGGGCTGGCGTGAGGGCCGGCATTCCTGGGTCGCCGGGCATTGGGAATTGCCGCCGCGTGAGCGCGTCGAGTGGGTGGGGCCGCGGTGGGAACACCGTGGTAACGGCTACGTTTTCGTCGAGGGTTTTTGGCGCGAAGCGGGCGTTTCTGTGGGTGTTTCCATCGGTGGTCCGGGGCCAATGATAATGGTTCGCGAGGGTCCGCCGCCGCCGCGCCGCGAACGGATCGATGAGCGCCATCGTCCTTCCCGCGACGCCGTGTGGATCACCGGCTTCTGGCGGTATGACGGCCGCGCCTACGTCTGGATGCCGGGTCGCTGGGAACTGCCGCCGCGCGGTAATCACGAATGGATTGAACCACGCTGGGAAAATCGCGGCGGCGGCTACGTCTTCATCGAAGGCCACTGGCGCTGAGCACCGAAAACGCTCCCTAGAATCTCAACGCCGGTCGTAACGACCGGCGTTTTTTGCGCCCGCTTATTTCGGAACCGGGCCGACGCGCTCAGCAATCGACTTCGCCATCGCCCGCATGTGGGCCTTGACCTCGGCGGCGTCGAGGGTGAGCACTTTTCGATCTTCCATGATAACTTTGCCGTTGATGATCGTCGTGCGCACGTCCTTGGCGGAGGCACCGTAGACGAGCGTCGCGTAGACGTCGTAGTTGGGGATCAAATTGGTCGCGTCGGCGTCGATGATGATCACGTCGGCGAGTTTGCCGGCCTCGAGCGAGCCGAGCTTGTCCTCCATGTGCAGTGCACGCGCGCCGCCGCGCGTGGCCATCTCGACCACTTCGATCGAGGGCGCGAGCGTGCGGTCGTGATTCACGAGTTTGTGCAGCTTCGCCACGTAGCCAAGCTGGCCGATGATATCGAGCGTGTTACCACTCATCGGGCCGTCGGTGCCGAGGCCCACGCGCATGCCCTGCTCGTGCATCTTCAACGCGGGCGCGACGCCCTTTGCGGATTTGATATTCGCGACGATGTTGTGCGCCACGCCGATGTCACGGGCTTTCATGAGCGCGATGTCGGAGTCGTTCACAAAAATGCAGTGCGCGGCGACAAGCCGGCGGTTGAGCAATCCGACAGAGTCGAGAAACTCGATGGGCGTCTGGTTGCGTTCTTTGCGCAGCGTGTCCACCTCATCGGTCATCTCGGCAACGTGCATCAGCACGGGCACGTCGAACTTCGCGGTTTCGTCCGCGATCAATTTCAGGTGCGCGGCGTCGAGCGTGTAGGGTGCGTGCGGCGCAAACGCCGGCGTGATGAGCGGATCGCCGCGGAAGTCGGCGACGAATTTCTGTGCGAGCGCGAAGCCGCCGTAGGGTTCCTTCGAGTCGGGCGCGGGGAAATTGAGGATCGTTTCGCCGAGCACGCCGCGCATCCCGATCTGCTTCGCGGCGCGCGCGACCTCGTCCTCGAAATAATACATATCGACGAACGTCGTCACGCCGCCCTCGACCATTTCCAATGCACCGTGGAGCGTGCCCCAGTAAACCACCTGCCGATCGACGAACTTCGCCTCGAGCGGAAACATGAAGCGCTTCAACCGATCCGCCACATCGTCGCCGAGGCTGCGGAAGATCGTCATCGCGGCGTGTGTGTGCGTGTTGATCATGCCGGGCATCACGATCCCGGCGCGCGCATCGATCGTTTTCTTCGCGGTGAATTGCGCCGCGAGCGAAGCCGGGCCGACGGCGACGAGCTTGGCGCCACGGATGACCACCACGCCGCCTTCGATCACGTCGCGCTGATTGTTCATCGTGACGACGGTGCCGTTCGTGATGACAAGATCGGCGGCTTGCTGGGCGAGGAGTAGCGGGAGCAAAACGAGCAACGCGAAGGCGGAGGCGATGAATCGACGCATGGCGGGACATAAGATGTTCGGCGGCCCGACGACAAGGATTGCGCGCGGGCGAAATTCCCGGCTCAACGGGGCGCGTGGATTACTTGCGCCTCATCGACCGCAGCAAACTGCACTACAAGCGCAGCGACGTGACGCCGATTTTCGCGGAGCCTGCGGCGTTTCGCGCGCTGGTCGAGGACTTAGTTGCACCGTGGGCAAATGCGCAGCTGCCGGTCGAGCGTGTGGTTGGCACCGATGCACTCGGCTTCATCGTCGGGACGGCGCTGGCGCTGCGGCTCGGCGTCGGTTTCGTGCCGGTGCGAAAGGGCGGAAAGCTGCCGGTGAAAAATGAGTGCACGGCCTTTCGCGATTACTCGGGCGTGGAAAAAACCTTCGAACTCCGTGCCGAACCGTGGCCACCTGGCACGCGAGTGCTGCTGGCTGACGAGTGGATCGAGACGGGGGCGACTGCGGCGGCGGCGGTCGAATTGATCGAGCGCGCGGGTGGCGTGGTCGTCGGCATCGTCGCGATCGCGTTTCGAAAAAACGAAAAAACCGCCGAGCTGTGGGCGAAGTATCGCTGCCACGGCGTGTGGCCGGAGCAGGTGTGAAGACAAAGCGCGTGGGAGTAGACTGACGCGATCATGAGCGATTCCTTTCCGCTTCGTCCGCCAATTTTGGAAACCGACCGATTGACCTTGCGTGCTTTGTCGGTGGACGACGCGGCGACCATCTACGACTACGCTTCGGATCCGGAGGTTGCGCGCTACACCCTGTGGCCGCCTCATCCATCTGAAGCGTTCACCCGAAATTTTCTGGCTAAGCTCACTGAGTCGACGGTGTTGGCGTGGGTGATTGTCTTCAGAGCGGATCAACGCGTCGTTGGAATGATCTTTTTTCACTCATTCAACCAGTGGCACCAGAGAGCGGAACTCGCTTTCAATCTCGCCCGCAGTCACTGGCGACGAGGCGTGGCGACCGAGGCTTCGCACACGGCTCTTCAATTTGCATTCGAGAAACTGACCCTCAACCGCGTCGAAGCCACCTGCATGCCTGGCAATTCCGCATCGCGCCGCGTTTTGATCAAACTCGGAATGGAGCATGAAGGAACGTTGCGTCGATCGCATCGGCGCCATGACGGCTTTCACGACATGGAACTATTCGGCGTCACTCACCGCTCCAACCATACGTCCTTATAATTGTGAAAACCCAGCGGTGAGTTTTTCCAGCCGCGGACAGATGGGGCGACGAGCGTGGCGCGGGCGCCCCAGTAGATCGGAGCGAAGGGCATTTGTTCGAGGAGGTGTGATTCGGCGCTGTGGAGGATCACGAGGCGCGCGGCGGGCGTCGGCGAGCGGGCGGCTTCGTCGAGCAGCGCGTCGTAGGCCGGGTCGGCGTAGCCGGTGCAGTTGACGCCGTTGCCCGCGACGAAAATCGAGAGGTAGGTGAGCGGGTCGGGATACTCGGCGATCCAGCGGCCGCGGGCGATGGCGTAGTCGAGGACGGCATTGTCGACGACTTGCAGGAGCACCTTGAATTCCTTCTGGCTGATCGCGACGTCGAGTCCGAGATCGTGGCGCCACATTTGCTGCACGGCTTCGGCGATGCGCTGGTTGAGTTCGGAGGAAAGCGTGACGAGTTCGAAGACGGGAAAGCCGCGGCCGTCGGGGAAACCGGCGTCGGCGAGTAATTTTTTCGCGGCTGGCACATCGTGGGTGACGAACGCGGGCGGGTTGTAGCCGGCGAGGCCGGGCGGCGTGAGAGCGGTCGCCGGGGTCTGGCCGCCACGCAGGACGTTTTTCACGATGGCCTCGCGATCGATCGCGAGCGCCAGGGCGCGGCGGACGCGGACATCGGTGAAGGGCGGACGGGTGACATTGAAGCGGAGAAAGTAGCTCTCGAAGTACGGCTCGACGCGGAGGACGGCCGGAATCGATTGCTGGTAGGCGTCGATTTTACTGAGCGGAACGTCCCACGTCGTGTGGAGTTGGCCGGCGCGGAAGGCGAGTTCCTGGCTTTGCGTCGATTCGCTGAGATAAAAATAAATCGCGTTCAGGCGAACGCGCGCTGCGGCCCAGTAGTGGGGATTTCTTTCGACGGCAATGTGCTGGTGATCCTTCCATTCGCGGAGGCGGAACGGGCCGTTGCTGACGAAGGGCGCGATGCGCGTCCACTTCGCGGCGCGATCGTCGAAACGGGCGCCGTCGTGCGTGACCGATGGCTCGTGGACGGGACAGGCAACATTGGTGCGGAGCACGGACAGGAAATAATCGGCAGGATGATCGAGAGTGATTTCAAAGGTGAAATCGTCCGGCGCGCGACACCCGAGTGCCGCGAAATCCTTGAGCTCACCGCGCGCGAACGCCGCGGCGTTTTTGATTGGGAAGAGGACGTCCTTGTATTCCGAGGCGAGTGAGGGTGAGAGCACGCGGCGAAACGAGAAGAGGAAATCGCGCGCGGTGAGCGGATCGCCGTTGGACCAACGGGCGTTGTGGCGCAGGTGAAACGTGTAAACCAGCCCGTCCGCCGAAATCTCCCAACGCTCGGCCACGCCGGGACGCGGCTGAAACGTTTCCTCGTCGAGGGTGACGAGGCCCTCGAAAAGCGCTGACAAAACATTTTGATCGACCGTGCCGCCGGCGATGTGAGGATCGAGCGACTGCACTTCGGCACCGTTGCCGACGTGGAGCGTGCCATCGCGGTCGCCCTGTGACACCAGGGTGTCGCGTCGCCCACAGCCGCTGACGAAAAGCCAGAGCGTCGTCGCCGTGGCCAGCCAGCGAATCGGCGCCCTCACGAGGATCGCCGGACGTGCTCCGGCCGCGTGAGCTCGGCGATTTTTGCGGCGAAGGCGGGATAGCGCGCCTGCAATTCCTCGCGGTAGCCGATCTCGAAATCGGCGTAGTCGAAGCCGGGCGCGAGGGTGTTGCCGAAAAACGTCCACGCCTCGTCGCCGCCGATGGGACGCGACGCCTGCCACACGGCGCGCGGCACGAGAAACTGCGGGTGCTCGCCGGCGGCGAGATTGCGACCGAGCACGGCGAGTTCGCCGCGGCCATCGGGGTGGAGGAGCAGCAACTCGATCGGATGGCCATCGTAGAAGTGCCAGAGTTCATCGGTCGCGAGTCGGTGCAGCCCGGAAAAATCCGTGCGCGTCTGAACGCAGACGATCGCCGACCAGGCGACACGCGGGCCGGGGTAGCGCGCCGCACCGGTGACCGTGACGTGTTCGTCGCTCCGATAGGTCGGCGCAAACCACGCGCCTTCCTGCGGAATCCGCGCCATCTGAAAGCGGTCGATCAATTTTTTCGCCGCTTCGTGCATGGCTCAGAAATCCGCAGTGCCCGGAGTGCGGGCGAACGGGATCACGTCACGGATGTTGCCGACGCCGGTGACGAACATGAGCATCCGCTCGAAACCGAGGCCAAAGCCCGCGTGTGGCACCGTGCCGTAGCGCCGCAGATCGAGATACCACCAGTAAGCTTTTTCGTCGAGGTGGTGGAGCGCCATGCCCTCGCGCAGTTCGGTGAGCCGCTCCTCGCGCTGACTGCCACCGATGATTTCGCCGATGCCGGGCACGAGCAGATCCATTGCGGCGACGGTCTGGCGATCGGGCGCGCAGCCGTCGGTCTTGCGCATGTAGAACGCTTTGATCGCGCGGGGATAATTATAGACCGTGACGGGGCACTTGAAGTGTTCTTCGGTGAGAAAGCGTTCGTGCTCGGCCTGCAGGTTCGAGCCCCACGATACCGGGTGCTCCCACGTTTTGCCGGACTTCGTGAGAATCTCGACGGCCTCGGTGTAGCTGCAGCGGACGAAGGGCTTCTCGAGCACGAAGTCGAGGCGCGTCATCAATTCCTTGTCGACGAATTTGCTGAAAAACTCGAGGTCGGCGGCGCAATGTGCCTTCGCGTCGCGGATGAGATACTTCACGAATTCCTCCGCGAGCGACATGTCGCCGTGCAGATCGCAAAACGCGATTTCGGGCTCGATCATCCAGAATTCAGCGGCGTGGCGTGAGGTGTTGGAGTTTTCCGCGCGGAACGTCGGGCCGAAGGTGTAAACGTTGCTCAGCGCCGTCGCGAAGATTTCCGCTTCGAGCTGGCCGCTGACGGTGAGAAAAGTCTTCTTGCCGAAGAAATCTTTCGTGCTGTCCACGTCGCCGTGCTCGTTTTTCGGTGGCGCACCAACGTCGAGCGTCGTCACTCGAAACATGTCGCCTGCGCCCTCGGCGTCGCTCGCGGTGACAATGGGCGTGTGGACGTAAATGAAACTCTTGTCCTGGAAAAACTGGTGCACGGCGAACGCTAGCCGGGAGCGCACGCGGAAGACGGCGCCGAAAAGATTGGACCGCGGTCGCAGGTGCGCGATCTCGCGGAGGAATTCCAGCGTGTGGCCTTTTTTCTGGAGCGGATAAGTGGCGTCGGCCTCGCCGAGAATCGTGAACGACGACGCGACGACCTCCCACTTCTGGCCCTGGCCTTGCGAGGCGACGAGTTTGCCGTGCACCTCGACCGAGGCACCAGTGAGCGCTTTCGCGATTTCAGTCGCGTAGTTCGGCAGCGACGAGTCGGCGATGACTTGGATGCCCTTGAGGCAGGAGCCGTCGTTGAGTTCGAGAAACGAGAACGTTTTCGCGTCGCGGCGCGTGCGGACCCAACCTTGGAGGAGGATGGTGTCGTTGGGCGCGGTGGCGTTGAGGGCGTCTTTGACGAGAGTGCGTGACATGGAGTTTTTTGTTGGGCGCAACGAAGCGGCCGGCGCGCCGCGACGCAAACCCGGAAAACGGCCAAGCCCCACCGCGCCTTCGGTCAGCCGCCGCCGAAAATCTGCCGGAAGACCACCGGGCCGTTTTCCCAGAAAATCAGCGCCACGCCCATCAGCGAACCGCCGGCGATCACGCCGGAAGCCACGGGAAAATTGTAGAGTTCGGCACGGGCGGGATCTTTGCGCTCCATCAGCCAGCCGGCGATGGCGCCGAGGAAAAAGAGGAAGCCGTAATACCAGTGAAACGTCCACGACAGTCCGATACCGGCAGCCGAGGGCATCCATTTTGCCTGACGCGGAAACCACAGCGGCAGCAGCGTGAGCAGTGCGCCCGTGAGACCGCCGATGGCGATGGACCAGAGCTTCACCGGGGCGAGCGACTCAAAGCCCTTGCTCAGCGCCAGCGCGACGACCCGCCACGTCTGCGCCGCCGGCGCCGGAAACTGATCGGAGCCGAGCACGCTGGCGGTCGGCACCATCACGCGAAACGCGAGCACGGTAGCGACCGTGCCGATGAAGATGCCGCAAAACTGGGCGATGAACTGCTTGCGCGGGTTCGCGCCGAGCAAATAGCCACTCTTCAGATCGGTGAGCAGATCGGCGGAGGAGATGGCGGCGCTCGAGGTGATGTTCGCGCTCATGAGGTTCACGTTCATGTTGCCGGGATTGAGCGCCCCGAAGATCAGCTGCGTCACCTTGCCCATCGCACCGGTCGGTGTGGTGTCGGTCTCGCCCGTCACGCGGCAGGCGACGAGCGCGAGGAAGAACGACATCGCGACCGCGATGACGCTCTGCCAGATCGGCATGTTGAAACTGACCTTGGCTAGCCAGCACAACGCTACAAGCGAGATGAGCTGGCCGATGAAGAACCACGACATCGGCGTCTCGATCGCATCGAGTTCGCTGGCGGGTGCTTTGGCGCCACCGAACAGGCTGCGCAGGCCGCTAAACGCCTTGGCGATCGCGCGCCACTGCATGAAAAACGCCAGCAATCCCGAAACCACCATGCACGAGACGCCGCCCCACAACGTCCACTGCACCACGCCGCGATAGCCGGTTTCCGTGATGATGCCCCGCGCCTGCATCATGGGCACAAACACCACCCAGCACAGCGTGCCGCCGAAGAAGATGCTGGCCGCCGCGCGAATGCCCATGAGCGTGCCGGCCGCGATGAAGATCGGATCCCACACGAAAGTAACCGTGCGGCCAACCCAGGCCGGACCGAAGACGACCTTGTCGATCCGATCCACGAATGCGCCCAAACCGAATTGCTCCAGTCGCGGGCTGATGAGCCGCAGTCCGTCCATCCAGAACTGGCTCACCGCCGCGGCCACACCGGCGTAAGTGAGTGCGCGGGCGGATTGCACGGCCCGCTGGCCCTTGGAGTAGAGCGCCCGCAGAGTCTCGGCGGACGCGATCCCAGTCGGGAAACGCAGCTGCTCCACGTTGATCATCTGGCGCTTCATCGGGATGGCCATCGTCACGCCGAGGATCGCGAGGAAAAACACCCACGCCAGCGTGAGCCCAAGCGGAAGCGCCACGTTGTTGATCATGAAGTAGGCGGCGAACGCCGAGACGAGCGTCGTGCCCGTCGAATAGCCGGCGGCGCTCGCCGTCGACTGCATGCAGTTGTTCTCGAGAATGGTCATCGGCGTCTTGGCGAAGCCGAGACGGAGAAAGACCGACCAGACCGCGTAGGACACAATGCAAGCCGTGATCGTGACGCCGAAGGCCCAGCCGGCCTTCAGGCCGATGTAGAGATTAGTCAGCGAGAGCACGCCGCCGAGCACGGTGCCCATCACGACCGCCCGCAGAGTGAGTTGGGGCATGACATCGCCGCGACCCTGATAAACCTCCTTGAACCACTGTCGCTCGATCTCCTCCGCGGTGCCTTTGAAACCGTCCACGCGAAGTGGCTGGTCGTAATTTACTTCGCCGGTGGATTTTCCGGGTGCCGGGATGTCGGGGTTAGACATGGGGTGGAGTTTTGGCGACGAGAAATAGCGGCCGCGTCTGCGCCGACGCGAGGAAGTTCTCGCCGGCGCGCGCGGTAACTTTGATTCGACTCAATTTGCGCCCCAAACGAGCCGAAAGGATGGGAGTATGGTGTCCTCCTCCTTTTCTGAAACCGAACTCATCCTTGTGGCGCAGGAACTTCCCGCGTCGCCCCGCCTGCTCGTCGAACTCGGTCAGGCCATCCGCAATCCGCGGACCGACGCCAACGATGTCGTCGCGTTGCTGCGGCAGGACGCCGCGCTGGTGTCGCGCCTCATTCGGATGGCCAACAGCCCGGTTTACGCGCGAGCCGAACCTGCCGGATCGCTGGAGGAGGCGCTCGCGAGCATCGGCTTTCAGGAAGTGCACCGATTGGTCGGCGTGGTGGCCGCGGCGCATCTGGCCGATATGCGGCTGAATCTTTACGGCGTGGCCGGTGGGAAACTGCGCGCCAACGCGCTCTTCGTGGCCGTCGTCATGGAAGAGTTGGCCAAAATCGCCAACGAAGATCCGCCGAGTTGCTACACCGTGGGCCTGCTCCGCTCGATCGGAAAAATGGCGCTGGAAAAACTCGCCGACGAAAGCACGCCACCCGCGGCGTTCGCCGTCAGCGGCAAAACAGCGCTCGACGAGTGGGAACAGCAGTGTTGGGGCATCGACAATTGTCAGGTCGCTGAACACGTGCTGTTGCACTGGCGCCTGCCGCAGGACGCGGTGGTTTCGATCCGCCACCACTATCATCCTGAGAAGCGCCACAACCCGATTATCCACCTGCTCAACCTCGCTGCGGGCGCGGCCGAGCACCGCTGTTTCGGGCTGCCGGGCGAAGAGGTTTTCTGGAAATTCACGCCGGAGAATTTTGCCAAGGCCGGCCTGAACGAGCGGCAGTTTCAACAGGCGTGCGAGCGGGCGCAGCGGGCGTTCATCCGGCTGCATTCCGTCGTCGCCTGAGGCGCGCCCGCGTCAGCGCTTTCTGACGCCGATGCCGGCGCGATCCGGCAGCAGGATCTTGCCGTCGACGATCGTCGCGCCGTCGAATGGATCGTTTTTGATCAGCACAGCGCCGTCGAGATCGGCCCAGTCGACGAGCGGCGAGAGCTGCGCGGCTGCGGAGATCGCGCACGACGTTTCGGTCATGCAGCCGAGCATCGTTTTGAGGCCGAGCGCGCGGGCGAGCGTGATCATTTTGTGCGCCTCGCGGAGGCCGGTGCATTTCATGAGCTTGATGTTGATGCCGTCGAACACGCCGCGCAGCGCCGCGATGTCACCGAGCCGCTGGCAGCTTTCGTCGGCGATGAGCGGGAGCGGGCTGCGTTCGCGCAGCCACGCGGTGTCGTCGAGTCGGGCCTTCGGCATCGGCTGCTCAATGAACACCACGCCGCGCACCGCGAGCCACTCGATCATCCGCAGCGCCTCGTCGCGATTCGTCCAGCCTTGGTTCGCATCGACGGTGATCGGAGTGTCCGTCACGCTGCGGATGGTTTCGATCATCATCTCGTCGGTGGGCTGGTCGCGGCCGAGTTTCACCTTGATGATTTTGTAAATGGCGGCCTCGCGGGTTTTCTGGCGGACGACGTCCGGCACATCGATGCCGATCGTGAACGAGGTCACGGGAGTTTTTTTCGGATCGAGGCCCCAGAGTCGAAACCATGGGGCACCGAGTTTTTTTCCGACCCAGTCGTGCAACGCGATGTCGAGGGCCGCCTTCGCCGCGGTGTTGCCTGGCGCGAGGGTGTCGATCGCGGGTAGAATTTCCTCGAGTTGAAACGGATCGGAGATGCCTCGGATCGAGGCATCCGCCTTCGCGAGGAAAGCGGCGGCCGTCTCCTGTGTTTCGCCGAGGTAGGGCGGCATCGAGGCCTCGCCGAAGCCGTTGATGCCGTCGTGTTCTATTTCCACGAGCATCGCAGGAGTGCTGGTGCGCGAATTCGTTGCGATGCCAAACGCATGGCGCAGTTCGAGGGTGTAGGGAGAAAAACGAAGATCCATGGCTTTGAGCTTTCGCTTGAAGCACTGAGCGTGGCCCAGCGCAATGCGACACGTTTGGCTTCGGGTGACGCCGCCGCGGTTCGGTCATAAGCGTTTTTTTGCGTGGCGAAAATTCGCTCAATATTCCAGCCCGCCGACCGATAAGATTCACTGAAGCCTCTAAGTCTCATCCCTACTCGTGAATATTTCATCTAATGCCGCGTTGAGCGGTTCTGCGCAGGTTTGGTCGGGCGCCAGCGCGCCTATGTCGCCGACACAAAAAATGTCGGATTTGTTCGATCAGATTGACTCATCCGGCTCGGGTTCGATCTCTAAGAGCCAGTTCGAGCAGGCTTTCCAGACGCTCAATCCGCCGGGTTCGTTTCAGAAGGCTGGCGCCGATGCCATCTGGAGCAAACTCGACCCGAATGGCACGGGCACGGTTTCCAAGCAGGATTTCGTGAACACGATGACCACGCTTATGAAAGAGCTCCGCGGTCATCATCACCAACAACAGGCCAGTGCCACCGGTGCCGCGAGTGTCAGTCAGAGCGCGGCGGCCCTGAGCGCCCTCGGTCAGCCGATGAGCGGCACGGCCAGCAACAGCGGCGACACGGTCGGTTCCATCATCGATTTGATCGCCTGAACGAGGCACTCAGCCGCGTTCGCCCGGCTGAGCCGTCGGCTTCCAAAGGCTGCCACCCGCCTGACCGGTGGTGTCCAGCCACAGGCACGACGCGTCGAGTTGTTGCAGCCACGCGGCACCGGCGCGGCCTTTGAGCATGGCGATGGTCGCCAGACTCCCGGCGACGAGACAGCGACCGGCCACGACCGTGACTCCAGCGAGTCCCCGCACGGGCCAGCCCGTCCAGGGATCGAGAATGTGGCTGTGGCGCTCGCCGTTGATCTTTACATAGCGTTCGTAGTCGCCGCTCGTGGCCAGACCGCCGCGGGCGAGAGGGATGATCGCCAAGGCCTCGCCGGGCCGCCGCGGATGGCGCAGGTGAATTTGCCAGGGACTTCCGTCGGGCTTGGGCCCGAGTGCGTGCAGATCGCCTCCCAGATCGATTAGTCCGTGGGCGAGACCCGCCAGCGCGCAGATGGCGGCGGCACGGTCGGCGGCGTATTCTTTGCCAATGCCGCCGAAGTCGAGTTCCACTCCCGGCAGCGGAAACGAGAGGCGCGGTCGCTCCCAGCGGATTTTGTCCAAACCGACGAAGGGCAACAGCCGCTCGATGGCCGACTGATCCGGGAGGTTTCCCGACGAAAAATTCCACGCCCGGCGCAGGATGCCGGTGGTGATGTCGAATAGTCCGCCGCTCTTGCGATGGGCTGCGAATGCGTAATCAACTAGCGCGGCGGTCTCCTCGTCGACGTCGATCGGCACGCCGGCGGCGGCGGCGCGATTGATCTCGCTCAGCAAGCTCTCGGGCCGGTAGCGCGTGTAGCGGTGCTCGATTCGGAGCACTTCCGCCTCGGCTTCGGCGGCGGCCGCGTGCGCTTGACCGAAGAGATGGAGCACGCATTCGGAGCCCATCGCGGGAAACGTGTAGCGGGTGGCTTCAGGCACGTGATGAAGGGATTAGCCTTGCGCAACAACTCCACCGTGCCGCCGAACCGGCGCGCGAGTTCGCCGCGCGGGAAATCGCGTCGCGCCATGCGAGGGCGGAGAAGTAAGGGTGGAATTTCACGAAGGGGTGGAACCCGAGGAAGGGCCGAAACTCCCGCGGGAGCAATCCGTCGGTTGGGCGAAGCGGCGCCGCGGATCGTTTGCGCATTGCCACGGGGTGGGCGGCACGCGAAAGCTCGTTCGTGGCCGCCACTCCGCGCGGGCCAGAAAAATCAAACCCATCGCCCCATGCACTCCGCCCGTTCCCGCCGTTTGCTCGCGTTGTCCCTCGCCTCCCTGTTCGCCGTGGCCGCGCTGCGCGGTCAGGCACCAGCCGTCGCGGCTCCCGCCGCAACGGCAACGGCTGCGCCAGCGGCGAAGCTTGGCTCGAAGGTTTTTCTCTGGGATAGTTATGTCGTGAAGCCAACCGCCGTCGGCACACGCCGCGACGTGGCCGATTTGCCGACCGCGACGTTTGCGAAATTCGAGAGCCATATCAGCACGCTGAACGCGGGCAATATGTCGCACGCGCCGCACATTCACCCGCAGGAAGAGTTTATCATCCTCAAGGAAGGCACGCTCGAAGCCTCGATTAACGGCAAGTTGGAGCGCGTCGAGGCGGGTTCGATCATGTTCTTTGCGTCGAACGATTATCACAACGTGACCAACGTCGGGACCACGCCCGCGACCTATCTGGTGTTCAACCTCGCCACGGCCGCGACGCAATCTGTGCCCAAGGCCGGCGCCACCGCGGCCGCCGTGCCCGGCAAACTCGTCTCGACAGTGTTTCACTGGGACAAGCTCGAGGCAAAGCCGACGAAGACTGGCGCCCGTCGCGAAATCGTCAACTCGCCCACGAGCACGCTCCTGGGCCTCGAGGGCCACATCACCACGCTCAAGCCCGGCGAAGCCCCGCACGCGCCGCATCATCACCCCGACGAGGAACTGATCATCGTGAAGGACGGCCTGATGGAGGTGATGATCAAAGGCGTGACGCAGCGCGGCGGCCCCGGCTCGATTTTCTTCTACGGTTCCAACGACGAGCACGGCATGAAAAACGTCGGTGGCACTGAGGCGACTTACTACGTGTTCCGGACGATCACCGAGGCTACGCCGAAAGAGTCGCCCGCGAAAGCGGACTAATCACCGGCTGCGTCGAGACGGCTACGGCGACTTCGGCGGCGACGTCGTTTCGGGCACGCTGCCGATCACCTTGAGTTCGCCGATTTCGACTTTGCCTTCGCGCAGTTTCGTTTCGGCGCGCGTGATGCCGTCGCGCTGCTGGCCGAAAAAATCGGCGGCGATCCGCGTCATGCCCGGAACGGCCTCGGTGAAATTATTGCCGGGAGAGCGGACGCTCATCCGCGTGACCCAGAGGAGCCGCGGCGTCTTCGTTTTTTTCAGGAACTGGTAGTCGTAGGCCATCAGGACGACGAAGTAGCGCTCCTCGGCGAGTTCGATGCGCATAGTTTTCTCCTCCTCGCTGGCGACGATGTTGGCGCCTTCGTTGAGCAGGCTGCGCTTGAAGCCGAGCAACTCAGCGTTGGCGTTGAGATATTGTTCCTGGCGCGTGGCGGCGGCGTCCTGCGCCGACAGCAGGAGGTTCAGCGGGCCCGCGTCGGCCATGCCGTTTGCCTGAATTTTGGCGGTGTAGTCGGCGAGTTCATTGTTCAACGACTCGAGGGTATCCTGTCGGTTGAAATCATCATACGTCTGCGTCGCACCCCAGTGGACGATGATCACGAGGTTGGCCTGGGCCGGATCTTTGGCGGGAAAATAGCTCTGCCGCGCCAAGCCGGCGGCGAGCGTCTGCGCCACCGTGAGAAACGGCATCTGCTCCTGCCGTCGGTCGCGGGTGGCACCGCCGAAATGGATCCCCGCCGAAAACACGTAGCTTTCCGGAAGGACGCCATCGGGTCCCTGGCCGCGCCGATACGCCGGAGCGGCCGTCGCGCTTACGACGACGAATTCTCCGCCGAAGGCGCATGGCGCCACCATCATCGCGATCAATCCGCAACCCAGGCCCAAAAAAGAAACATGGCGACGCATCGACCGCCTGACGAACGCGGCGCCATCGAGGGTGCGCGGCACATGCCACAGTTGGTGTCTGGCCCCGAGACTCGGGGTGGGTTAACCGGTCGATCGTCGAATTAGCCGAGGGATTGGCGGATGCCTTGGTAGGCGGTGACGGCGTCGGCGAATGCTTTCTCGACCGACAGCACGGTCAGTCTATTGGGATGTAGAAAATCGCTGTCAGCGATCGGTGCTAGCGCAGGATCGAACGGTTTGTCGAAATCCTGCGGGATAACCGACGAAACGAAAAACAATGCCGACGCGTGCCAATTGGGCGCTGGCAGCAAGGCCGGGTGTTCTTGGCCTTCGCAGGCGACGATCATGTCTTCGGGAAATTGCCAGCGGCGTAGGAGAATCGCGCCGGCCTCGGCATGGGTGATGCCCACATTATCCATTTCCCATTGGGTGAGCGTTTCGGCACCGAGCCAGAATACGCCGCCGCCGCAGGCATCGATGCTCCGGTTGATGGCGAGCCGGCCGATGTAGCGCAGCAGTCCGGCGGTATAGGCGTCGCTCGGTTCGACCGCGCCGGTGGCCTTCGCAAGTTCCTCCATGAACAAGCCGTTGAAGAGGCTCTCGGCCCAGAAATCTTCTGCTGGGATCGAGTAGTTGGTGAGATTTTCGAGCGTCATGATGCGCGAAACCGCGAGCGTCAGCAGGCGCATCGCCTGACCGAAACCGATTCGCTGGAGGGCATGTTCGACGCTTTGGACACGTTGCTCGCCGGCAAAATAGGCACTGTTGGCGATGCGGATGATATCGCCCGTGAGCGCCGGATCGCCGCGGATGAGAGTGGCGACTGAGTCGATATCGCACTGGGCATCGCGCAGGAGCACCAAGGCGCGACCGAGAATGCGCGGCGCCGGCGAAAAGCTTTCGATCCGGCCGATGGCTGCTTGGATTTGCTCCGGCGTGGGCTTTTGCGGGAGACTGGCAGGGGCGGCCGACGGCTTCATGGGGAGTGCGAGGCGGTTTACGGGTTGATGAATTCTGACGAGTGCGTCGCCGGTCGCAGAAACAACCGGATCGCGGAGACGGGAGGATAATCGGCACGGCAACCCTTCCGCTCAAGGAGAATAACCCAACGCCCCAAGCCGGCGGCGCGTCGGCTGCCTCTCGGAGGTTGCGTTTGGGTGACGCTTGAACTCTTTGCAAATTGGTCGGTCTGACCTTTGCACCTATGAAAACGATTACACGCTTCTCGTGCCTCGCCTTTCTCCTTCTTGCAGTGATCGGCAACGGCCCGATGGCGCGGGCCGACTCCGAAACTGGCGCCGCTCGCGCCAAAGTCCGCGCGATGCGCGACTCGGTGCTAGCGGATCTCTACAAAGTGCATCCGGACGCGAAGGGAAAAATAAAGAAGGCCGCGGGCTATGCGGTGTTTTCGAATGTCGGCATCAACCTCGTGCTCGCGAGTTTCGCCGGCGGGCACGGGGTGGTGGTCAAGAGCGGCACGTTCGGTGATTCCGAGACGTTCATGAAGATGGCGTCGGCTGGGCTCGGCTTCGGTCTCGGCGTGAAGGATTTTCGCGCGGTGTTCATCTTCAAGGACACGGCTAAGCTCGAAACGTTTGTCGAGAAAGGCTGGGACTTCAGCGGCCAGGCCGACGCCGCTGCGAAATCCGACGACAAAGGTGCCGCGCTCGCCGGCGCGGAGACGGTGATCCCCGGCGTCGAAATTTACCAAATTACCAAGAACGGCCTCGCGCTCCAGGCGACGCTGCAAGGCACGAAATATTGGAAGGACAAGGATCTGAACTGAGCGGCGGCGGCGACCGCGCGCCCGGCTGCAGACGCAGTCAGCGACTTTCGCCCAAGAAGGTGCGCGGCCCGACAGGCGGCGGCTTAGGGCGACGAGGTTTCGCGGGCGCGGCCTGCCCGCGGATCGCTACGACTCTGGATGGCCAGCCTCGGCCAGAGCGGGCGACGCTTTTAGTTGCGGAGAACTTGCTGGGCCGACTCCGGGAGCTTGTCCGCGTGGAGCAGGAGCAGGCTGACCTGCCATATTTCCGAGTCCGTGAGGTTGCCGACGTAGCCGGGCATGCCGGTGAGCCGGATGCCGTTCTTCACCTTCCAATAAGTCTCGCCCACCTCGTCGTCGGTCACGCCTTTCTTCGGTGGCAACAGCTGCGGTGGATGCGGAAACATACCCTTGGCAATGGTCGTCTCGGGCTGGCCGAGCCGCCCATGGCAGACCGCGCACTGGGCCTGATAGACGCGCGCCCCGGCGAGAAAATTCGGTTCGTCGGCCGGCAGTGGCGAAGGTTTGGAGACCTCCGGGTCCATCGCCGCATGGAGCGCCTTGCGCGCTAGGTATTTTTCCAACGGCAGCGGCGGACCCTTCGTGGCCACCGGCATGCCGCCGAGGCTTACGAACAGCCAACCCGCCACGAGCGGCACGCAGATTCCGATGACGATACCAGCGAAGATTTTTTTCATGGGTTCGATTTTTTCAAAGGCCGTTGGTCCGCACACTTTCCCGCCACGGAGTGTGGACGGGCGGCGTGTGCCGGGAAATGTGGTGGTCAAACCTGAATCCAAACTGAAATATAGCCAAATCGATCCCAAAAAAATCCGGGGCTTGCCGCGGCGCCAGCACGATCCGCCGCCCCGGCGAGCCTCGGGCGCAACGCGGCTTCGCTCCTCGTAGCGCAGTCGCTCCGCTCGGTGTCTCGTGAACGGAGGCGAGAGCAGGCGCCGAAACGTGCGTCCCGCCCGCCTCGAAAAAATCTTGCGCAAGTCCAGTGATTGCCGGCACGTGGTCGCGTGACTTCGAATGTTCCGACGCGACTGGCGGGAGGTCCCGACGATCACGCGCAGCTCCTTTACTTCACGACACCGAGCGTGACGCGTGATGGCCGGACGCTTGTCGCGGTGCACGAGCGTGACAGCAACCCGAATCTCTGGGCGCACGATCTGGCGACGGGCACGGCCCGGCAGTTGACCGACCAGCGCGACGGCACGTTGAAATCCTATGTTTATTTCCGTGGCAATCCGCGGCGCGGCTTTGGCAAGGCCAGCGTCAACCTCGATCCTGTGCGTGGCTGCGTTTACTGGGTGCAGGGCGAAGAGGTCCGCTGCGTCGACCTCGTCGGACGGCAGCGCGTGCTTGCGCGACTGCCGGTGGATCAGGTGACGGCGTTCACGCATGTGAGCGCGGATGGCTCCCGGTTATGCGTGCCGACGACGGATGCGCGCGCTTTGGAAGAGGATGCGCCGATGGCCGGAACCACGGGCGAGAACCACGTCGGCGGCCGTCGCAACGAAATCATCACCGACAAGCCGGCCTACGACATCGACGAACGCGTGCGGCGCGAGCACTTGAACTCGTGGCTGCGCATCTACGACACGACGACCGGCGAGCTGCTCCGGAACGAACGCGTGCCAGAAGCGTGGATCACGCACGTGCAGTTTTCTCCGGTGAATCACGATTGGATTCTCTATAACCACGAGTGGCCGTCGGACTGTGGCATTCGCCGGGTGTGGCTGTGGGACGGTCGCACCCATCGCCGCCTGCGCGCGGAGGGAGACGGCCGCAGCCGCGCCGACTGGGCGTGTCACGAAATGTGGACCGCCGACGGCGGGGCGATCATCTACCACGGGAAATTCGCCAACGGCACCGCATTCATCGGACGCGTCAGCCCCGGCGGCGGCGACAACATCGAGATCGCGCTGCCCGAACGCTATCACCGCTACGGGCATTTTACCGCGGGGACGTGCCACAGCACTTGGCTGGTCTCCGACGGCTATTGGCATCCGGACGGCGCGGCCGAGGATGGCAGGTGGGGCGGCGAGTGGATCACGCGACTTGTAGTGGACTGGCCGGCGCGACGCCTCGCGTGGACGCCGTTGTGCCGGCACCAATCCGCGTGGGATTGTCAGGACAGTCATCCGCATCCGGTTTTCGGGCCGGGCGACGATTTCGTCTATTTCACCTCGAATGCCGGCGGTGGCCGCAGCGTGTGGCGCGTGCCCGTGCCATCGGTCTGATCGTCACGCAGATCAAAAACGCTATAAACAAGAACCACGGCCGGAAATTGATGCGCTGACTCATAGCGAAGCTCGCCGTGAAAATAACGGCACGTTCCAACGGCAATGCGTCGAAGGCACAACGGAACGCGATCGGTTCTTGCGGCGCCGCCAATCGAGCACGAGTGCGGGGTTAGGATTTGAGTGATAGCGCAGCGCAAAAATTTGCTACCGGCATCGCTTCGAGCTTCGCCTGCTCAGTAAAGATCGACGTGAGTTTTTCGGATTTTGATTTTCCGTAGTGGGCGGCGAAGGCGGTGGCGGCTTTTTGCTGGAGGAGCGGAATGCCGTCTTTTCTCCGCCGGCGGTGACCGATGGGGAAGTGAACTTCGAACTTTTCGGTCTTGGTGCCGTCTTTGAAAAAGACCTGAACCGCATTGGCGATGGAGCGTTTGTCGGCGTCGAGGTAGTCACGTGAGAATTGTTTATCCTCGACGACCGTCATCTTCGCGCGGAGGGCGTCGATGCGCGGGTCGGCGGCGACTTTATCCTCGTAGTCGACGGCGGTGAGGTTGCCAAAGATCAGGCCGATGGCTGTCATGTATTGGAGGCAGTGGTCGCGGTCGGCGGGGTTGTGGAGCGGGCCGGATTTGTCGATTATACGGATGGCGGATTCGTGCGTGGTGAGTTCGACGCGCGTGATGGCGTCGAGGCGGTCGCGGATCTGCGGGTGGAGCTGGACGGCGCATTCGACGGCGGTCTGCGCGTGGAATTCGGCGGGGAAGGAAATCTTGAAGAGGACGTTTTCCATCACGTAGCTGCTGAGCGAACGCGCGAGTTTCACGGAGTTGCCCTTGAACGAGACGTCCTGGAAGCCCCACGTCTTCGCGGTGAGGACGGAGGGGTAGCCCATCTCGCCGGTCATCGCGATGAGAGCGAGTCGGACGGCGCGGCTGGTGGCGTCGCCGGCGGCCCAGGATTTGCGCGAGCCGGTGTTCGGCGCGTGGCGGTAGGTGCGGAGCGCGGAGCCGTCGAGCCAGGCGTGGGAGAGGGCGTTTATTATCTGCTCGCGCGTGCCGCCGAACATCGCGGTGGTGACGGCGGTGGAGGCGACGCGCACGAGGAGCACGTGGTCGAGGCCGACGCGGTTGAAGGAATTTTCAAGCGCGAGGATGCCTTGGATTTCGTGGGCCTTAATCATCGCGACGAGGACGTCGCGCAAGGTGGGTGCGGGGCGAGAGGCGAGAGCCGAGAGCTGAGCGCTGAACGCTGACAGCTGCGAGCCCGCGACCTTCATTCGGCTAATCCAATCAGCCGTGGCGAGAATCGCGCCGAGATTATCTGACGGGTGGCCCCACTCAGCGGCGAGCCAGGTGTCGTTGAAATCGAGCCAGCGCACGATCGTGCCGATGTTGAACGCGGCTTGCACCGGATCGAGTTCGTAGGCGGTGCCGGGGACGCGCGCGCCGTTCACGATCGAAGTGCCGGGGACGACGGGGCCGAGGAGTTTCGTGCAGGCGGGAAATTTCAGTGCCAGGATGCCGCACGCCAGCGTGTCGAGCAGGCACCAGCGGGCGGTATCGAGAGCTTCGTCGGAGGGCGCGGAAAAATTCAGCGCGTAGTCGGCGAGATCGGCGAGGAGTGGATCGGGCGCTGGGCGGACGTTGGAGATGTGAGAACTCATCGTTGAGAAAGGGGCGGCAGCGCACGATCATCGGGGCCGGTGTAGTTGGCGGCGGGGCGGATGATTTTGCCGTCGATTCGCTGCTCGATGATGTGCGCGGCCCAGCCGGCGGTGCGGGCAATCACAAAGAGCGGCGTGAACATCGCGGTCGGCACGCCCAGCTCGTGATAGGCGACGGCGCTGAACCAATCGAGGTTGGGAAACATTTTTTTCTCGGCCCACATCAAAGTCTCGATGCGCTCGGCGACGGCGAAGTGATTCGAATGGCCCGTCTCGGCACAGAGGGCGCGGGCGATGTCCTTGATGATGGTGTTGCGCGGGTCGCTGACGGTGTAAACGGGATGGCCGAAGCCGATCACGATTTCCTTGCGGGCAAGACGGGCGCGGAGGTCGGTCTCGGCGGCGTCGGGCGTCGCGTAGCGCTGCTGGATGGCGAGCGCGACTTCGTTGGCGCCGCCGTGCTTCGGACCACGCAGCGCACCGATGGCGCCGGTGATCGCGGAATAAAAATCCGTCGCGGTGCCGGCGATGACGCGGGCGGTGAAGGTGGAGGCGTTGAACTCGTGCTCGGCGTAGAGAATCAGTGAGCGGTCGAGCGCGCGGATGTGCGACGCAGCGGCCGGGCGCTGGTGCAGCAGGTGGAGAAAATGTGCTGCGACGGTGTCGTCGGCGGTCTCGGTGCGGATGCGCGCGCCGTTCGTCGCGAAGTGGTGCCAGTAGAGCAGCATGGAGGGAAACGCGGCGACGAGTCGGTCGGCGATTTCGCGCGCGCCGGGCGCGGATGCGACGCCTGCGCCGGACTCAGGCAGTTTTTCCGCTTCAAGCGTGCCGAGCGCCGAGCAGCCGGTCCGAAGGACGTCCATCGGATGTGCGCTCGACGGAATTTGCTCGAGCACGGCGCGCAACGCCGCCGGGAGTCCGCGATGATTGGCGAGTTTCGTGCGGTAGACGGCGAGCTCGGCGGCGTTGGGCAGACGCTCGTGGATGAGCAGATGCGCGACTTCCTCGAACGTGGTGCGCGCGGCGAGCTCGGCGATGTCGTAGCCGCGGTAATGGAGATCGTTGCCCGAGTGGCCGACGGTGCAGATCGCGGTGTTGCCGGCGACGACACCGGAGAGGGTGACGGATTTTTTGACTTTGGAAACGGGAGCGGGGGTTGGGGTGGAGGCGCTCATGGAAGAAAATTATTTAGGCGGCACGTAGCCGAGCGTGGTGTAGAGATCGGCGCGGGTTTGCATTTTTCCGACGACGCTTTGCTGCGTGCCGGTCTGGCGAATTGCAGAATAAACTTCGAGCGAGGCTGCGGCCGCGGCGCGGCTCGCACTGAGCGGGTAGAGCACCATCGCGAGGCCGGCGGAGCGGAGTTCGTCGAGCGTGAAGAACGGCGTCTGGCCAAACTCGGTGAGGTTGGCGAGGATGGGGACGTTCACGGCGGCCGTGAATTTTTTGTAGTCATCGAGCGTATGGAGCGCTTCGGCGAAAATCATGTCGGCGCCGGCGGCGACGTAGGCCTGTGCGCGAGCGATCGCGGCGTCGAGGCCTTCGACCGCAGCGGCATCAGTGCGCGCCATGACGACGAAGTCGCGATTGGGTTTGCCGGAGACGGCGGCGCTCACGCGATCGGCCATCTTGGCGGTGGAGACGAGTTGTTTGCCGGGGAGGTGGCCGCAGAGTTTCGCGGGGACTTGATCCTCGAGATGCACGGCGGCGACGCCGGCGGCGGCCATTTCGCGGACGGCGAGCGCCGGATCATCCCAGCCGGTGTCGATGTCTACCAAGAGCGGGAGCGGCACGCGGCATGCGATGCGGCGGGCGTCGATAAGCACGTCGGCGAGCGTGGTGTCGCCGATGTCGGGGATGCCGTAGGAGTGATTGGCGACACCGGCGCCGGACAGATAGAGCGCGCGGAAACCGGCGCGCTGGGCGAGGAGCGCAGCGTAGGCGTTAATGGTGCCGGCGATTTGAAGCGGTTTTTCGGCGGCGAGCGCGGCACGAAATTTTGAGCCGGGGGAAACGGAGGTGCTCACGGTGGGAAATGTGACGCGGCACAGGCGCGGTGTCGAGGAGGCGAGCAAGTCGGCTCCCTGCGCATTTTTTGGCCCGAGTGGCCAAGGTCGCTAATAGATAGCCCCGGTGGCTGCGAAAATGCGCATCGCGGCTCAATGCGGTCGTGGCTGTTTCGAAACGCCGGGGAACGTAGCGATCCTACTACACTGCAACCCCGTCCCCGCCCCGCCATGAAAATTGGAACCAAGATAATCTTTGCCGCGTTGGCGGCCGTTGCCGTGACGGTCGCCGTCACGCTGGTAGTCCAAAAATTCGTCATCGAGCGGCAGGGCATCGATCTCACGGTGGGCACGATGCGGGCGGCCGTGTTGGAGGCCGAGAACGTGCGCGAGAGTATCTCGCGCCTCGGTCAGCGCGGGGCGTTCGATCGGAAAAAACTGTTCGCGGAGTTTCAGGCCTCCGGTGATCTGCGCAATTCCACGGTCTATGAAACGATCCCGGTGGTGGCGGCGTGGGAGGCGATCGCGAAGGTGGCGCAACAGGAGGGGTTCGAATTCCGCGTGCCGAAAAATCACGCGCGGAACCCGAAGAACGCTCCGACGCCCGACGAGCTGGAAATTCTGAAGGTGCTCGAGCCGGGGGCGCACGCGGAATATGTGCGGGTGGATCGGGCCAGCAACCGGATCATTTTCGCGCGGCCGATCAAGCTCACGCAGGACTGCCTTTCGTGCCACGGCGATCCGGCGACGAGCCCGACGCACGACGGGAAGGACGCGGTCGGCTTCACGATGGAAAATTGGAAGGCCGGCGAGGTGCATGGGGCGTTTGTGCTCAAGGCGGACCTGAGTCGCGTGGACGGGGTGGTGCTCGGCGGCATGCTGCGCAGCCTCGCGTGGGTGCTGCCGCTTACCGCGGGCATCGGCGTGGGCTTCTATTTTTTCAATCGGCGAATGATTGTGCGGCCGTTGCACCAGTCGATTGCGGGCCTGAAGACCGCGAGCGCGTCCGCCGAACTCAATGCGCAGACGGAAAGCTTGGACCGCGCGGTGGCAGCCCTCGTGACCCTCGTCGGCGGCGCGGGCGGGCCGCACACAACGGACGTCGCTCCACCGCCGTTTGGTGCCAAGGCGCCCGCGGCGGACGGCGGGCAAGATACCGACCGTGGCCCGGTTCCGATCGCACCGACCCGGCTCAGCGCAATCTCTACACCTGTGCGAAGCTCCGCGTGGCGAGCCGGTGCATTACCGGGCGGAACAACCAGTAAATTGCCGCGACAATCAGCGGCACGCTGAGCAGCCAGGCGGTGCCGGCGTGGACGCCGGTCCAGCCGAAGCGTCGCGCGAAACCCCACGGGTCGGCGCGAAAGGCGGCGGTGAGCTGCGCGAGCGAGAGTGGCAGGTGCGACGAGCGCCAGATGAATTCGCCGGCGCGCACATAGACGAGGATGAGCGCGAGCTGCAAGCCGCCGAGCAGTTGGTTGAGCGTTTGCAGAATCGGCTGGTTGAGCCGCAGCCAGAGGCCGACGCCGAGATTGAGCAGCGAGGTGAAACCGAGGAACGGCAGTAGCGAGCAAGCGGTGCCAACCGCGAGCGTGAGCGCGAGCCGGTCGGGTGTGACGCCCTGCGTGAGTTGCGCGCGCAGCGGCGCGACAATGCGGCGACGCCAAAACGAGGGCGCAGAGAGCGTGGGAGCGGAGACGGACACGAAGAAATCTAAACTTGGCGGGATGCGGTGGATTCGCAACGGCGAGATTTCTCCACGAAACGTTTGGCACGCGCCGTCGTCTCGCCCCACACTCGTCTTCACATGCTCGCCGTCACCGATCTCAAGAAATCGTTCGTCTCCCCCGACGGGGAGCGCGTCGATATCGTGAGCGTGCCGTCGTTCGCGCTGGCGCCGGGCGAGCAGGTGGCTTTGCGCGGCGAGAGCGGCTCGGGTAAGACGACCTTTCTCCACATGATCGCGGGCATTCTCGCGGCGGACAGCGGGCGCGTAGCGCTCGACTGCGCGGAAATGACCTCGCTCAGCGAGGCGCGCCGCGACCGGCTGCGGGCCGAAAAACTCGGCTACATTTTCCAAACGTTCAACTTGCTCCAAGGCTACACCGTTCTTGAAAACGTCGTGCTCGGGATGAGCTTCGGGCCGCGCGGCGCGGACAAGGCGCACGCGAAGGAAGTCTTGGAGCGCATGGGCCTCGGCCACCGGCTCGATCATTTTCCGCGGCAGCTCTCGACGGGTCAGCAGCAACGGGTCGCGGTCGCGCGGGCGCTCGCCAACCGGCCGAAGCTCGTCCTCGCCGACGAGCCGACGGGTAACCTCGACCGCAAGCACGCGGGCGAGGCGTTGAAATTGATCCGCGAAGTATGCCACGAGGAGGGTGCCGCGCTCCTGCTCGTGAGCCACGATGAACTTGTGCTCGGGCAATTCGAGGCGCGCAAAGATTTCGCCGAGATCAACCAAGCGATGAAGGGAGCGCCGCGATGACACTGCCGCTGATCATTTACCGCTCGCTGCGCCAGCACGCGCTCTCGACGTTCATCACCGCGGGCAGCATCGCGCTCGCGTGCGGCCTCCTCATGACGGTCTGGATGGTGAAGACGCAGTCGCAGACGGCGTTTACGCAAACCAACGCCGGCTTCGACGCCGTGCTCGGCGCGCGCGGCTCGAAACTCCAACTCGTGCTCAACGCGATTTTTCACCTCGAAGCCTCGTCCGGCAATCTCGCCTACGCCGACTACGAGGCGATCAAGCGCCACCCGGCCGTGAAGGTCGCGATTCCGATCGCGGTCGGCGACAATGTGCGCGGCTTCAGGCTCGTTGGCACGGTGCCGGAACTTTTCGAGACGGTGGAATATGCGCCCGGGAAAAAATACGTGCTCGGGCCCGGTGGAAAAATTTTCACACCGGACGCGAAAGAGGCGGTCGCCGGCAGCTTCGCGGCGGAACGGCTGGGGCTGAAAGTCGGCGACACGTTCCATCCGTTCCACGGGCTGGCGTTCGATGCGAACAACCAGCACCCCGACGTTTATACGCTCACCGGCATTCTCGCGCCGACGAATACGCCAGCGGACCGCGTTGTATGGATTCCGCTGAAGGGTTTGCAGACGATGAGCGGCCACGATGCGCGCGCCGCGACCGACGTGAGCGCAGTGCTCATCCAGCTGCGCTCGCCGAGCGCCGGCTTCATGCTCGACATGATGTATAACAAACAGGGCAACCGGCTGACGCTCGCCTATCCGGTCGGCGCGATCATCGCAGACTTGTTCAGCAAGATATCGTGGTTTGATCAGGTGCTCGCGCTCGTCGCATATCTCGTGGCGCTCGTCGCCGCGGGCTCCGTGCTCGCGAGCATCTACAACTCGATGAGCGCGCGGCAGCGCGACCTGGCGATTCTGCGCGCGCTCGGCGCGCGGCGGCGGACAATTTTCGGCGCGGTCGTCGCGGAGGCCGCGGTGATCGGCGCGCTCGGCGCCGTCGCGGGATATGCGGTTTACTTCGGACTGCTGCTCGGCGTGGCCAACGTGATCCGCGTGCAGACGGGCGTCGTGATCGACGTGGCCGCGCGGTTGCCGATCTTGTGGATTTGTCCGCTGGGGATGATCGGGCTGTGCGCGCTTGGCGGCGTAGTGCCGGCCTTGAAGGCCTATCGAACGCCAGTCGCGGAGACGCTCGCGCCGCTGTCGTAGGCCGGGGTCACTTGGGCTTTTCGGCCGGCGGAGGCGTTAGATTTTTCGCTCGCGTCCGCGCGGCGTCGAGCACCCAGCGGATGGCGTTCAACACGAGTTCAGGCTCGTCGCGACCGATGCCGTGGCCGCTCTTGGCGGTCACGATGTGAATCCCGTAGGTGGTCGATTGAAAAATTTCGTTGTTCAACTTGCGCCAGACGGCCTCGGCTTCGGGTGGGACGGGTTGCTTGTCCGTGCCATGGTGCAGCGAAGTGATGACGGCCATCGGCACGTCGGGCATCGTGCCGCCGACATCGAGCCGCCGACATCGAGCCGTCCTGATTTCATCGTCTCGATCATCCCGACGAATTCCGGTTTCTTCCCATTTGGATCAGAGGGCGAAGGCATGGGACTTTTTGCGGGGTCGAGCCGGTTGAATTCGATCCATTGCCGCTCATGCGAGCCATCCACGAGCACGAGACCGGCGACATCGTGCGGATAACGCATCGCAAACGCGCGGCTGTAGAGTCCACCGAGCGATCCTCCGACCAAGAGGTAGGGCGGGCGAATGCCGACGCGCTCAAGTAGCGCGTGCAGCTCGTCAACGATCTGCGCCGGTGTCCGGTGATCGTTGGCGGGTTGCCAGCAGCTGCCGATTTTATGGGCTTTTGTAGGCGTTTAACGCGAAACTTTGCCGTCCAACACAGCGGAAAATCTTGCCATTGCGCCTAAACGTGTGCAATTGCACACTATGGCAATCACCGTGGAAGCAAAGCTGACGACGCCGGATAATTATCCGGC